>NZ_JAQVKP010000007.1 GCF_028694605.1 Sulfurimonas sp.
TTTTTGGTTGAAAGTTGTATCAATATAAGGAAAAACTATTTCTAGGCTATTCTAAGAATTAGAATATATTAAATTAAGCTATATTTAAGAACCGTGGCGCATTTTGTACCTTTATGTAAATATAGCCCACTTCTGTACGAACACATAGAATTTAAAGAGATTGAGATTCTTCTTAGGGAGTGGCTTGTACATTTTGCAGCTACCTCTTTTTTTATAGCTCAGGAGCCTGTACCTGTTCGTATGACCGTTGGAGTGGCTATCGGAGGCATAAAACTTTTAACACATGCAGATATCGCCCTGCATCATGCTAAAGAGAAGAGGCTTGCCTATGCGCTTTATAAGGAAGAGGCAAATATAGAAGAAGTTTATCGTACCAATATCGCTATGGCAAAAACCATCCACCAAGCACTCCTGCAAAACTGCATCATCTGTCATTATCAGCCTATTGTCGATTTTAAAACCAATGAGATTTCAAAGTATGAAACGCTGGTACGCCTTGTCAATAAAGATGGAAGTATCGTGCCGCCGCTACATTTTCTCCCGATAGCAAAAAAGACAAAACTCTATGCACAAATTACCCGTGCGGTTGTGCGCCAAGCGTGTGAGACTTTCAAAAACAGAAGCGAGGAATTTTCTATCAACCTCTCTATTTATGATATTGAAGATTCCGCAACGGTGCAAGAGATTATCAGCAGGCTTATCAAGACAAAGACTGCTTCACGTGTTGTTTTTGAGATTTTGGAGTCTGAGGGTATAGAAAACTACAGTGCCGTAGAGCAGTTTATCACGCAGGTAAAAGCACTTGGGGCAAAGATAGCTATAGACGATTTTGGAAGCGGTTACTCCAACTTTGAGCATATTTTGAGACTGGACATTGACTATATCAAGATAGACGGCGCACTTATACGTGATGTTGCAACCAAGAGGAACAACGACATTATTATCGAAACAATTGTTGATTTTGCCCATAAAATAGATGCAAAAGTAGTTGCGGAATATGTAAGCGATGAAAATATATATAATATTATCAAAGCGATGGGTGTGGAATATTCACAAGGCTTTTTTACGGGAAAACCGAAAGTGCTTTAGGAGTTGTAAGAGATTTTAACTTGTTTTTTTGGTCAAAAAGTATCGCAAGGCTTCTCGTGAAGCTCTATCTACAAGCGTAAAAAGATTGTCCACCAAATCTTTATCTTGTGTCTTTTTATGTCCTTTTACTTTGACAAAATCACACTCATTATGTTTAACCAAGGCGTAAAACTTTTTATAGAGTTCATGGTTTCTCAAAAGCTCGTTTTTTTTCGTCATATAGTTATTTTTTATGATTCGCTCTCTTCTATCTTGAAGCGATATGAGATTTTGACAATCGGTAAAGATAATTATCTTGCGTTTTTTAAACTTCACCTCACT
This sequence comes from Sulfurimonas sp., assembly GCF_028694605.1. GTDB lineage: Bacteria > Campylobacterota > Campylobacteria > Campylobacterales > Sulfurimonadaceae > Sulfurimonas. The sequence goes on from NZ_JAQVKP010000007.1 coordinate 1,411, forward strand.
CAGCGCCCATATAAGTGTTTGAAGCTCAAGTTTAGACGAAGTAGTGTTTTTAAACTTTTTTGTCTTTACTTTAAGTTTTGAGAGCGGAGCTTCGAGTTCATACTCAGCCAGAAGCAGGTATGCGCCGTACCCGATATTTGTCTGGGGATAGACACTTGCATCCGTGAAGAGAAAAAAAGTAGGTTTCACCCTATCGACATAAATCATACAGGTATAAATCCATCTATATCAAGCGTGTCTGCTATTTTATCTCTCTCAAAAATTCACACATCAAGCGCACACCAGCACCCGTACCGCCATAGACATTACAGTCCCATGCTGTCTCCGTATAAGCAGTTCCTGCGATATCAAAGTGCATCCACTTGTTTTTGTTCTCCTCTTTTATAAACTTATCTAAAAACATTCCCGCCGTAATCGCTCCGCCGTAAGGCTTTGAAGCAGTGTTGCTAATGTCGGCTATTTCGCTTTTAAGTAGTTTTTTGAGGTGTCTGTTAAATGGGAGTGAGCTTATCATCTCTCCTGCATCGCTTCCTGCTCTGCTTATGTCATGTTTGAGTTTGTGCGAGTGCCCCATCAAGCCCGTCGTATATTGCCCAAGAGCAATCATACACGCTCCAGTTAACGTTGCAAAGTCAAAGATATAGTCAGCCGCAACTTTATCTTGTGCATAGTCAAGCACATCGGCTAAAACCAAACGACCCTCTGCATCCGTGTTTCTGACCTCTATGGTTGTTTTGCTTCTTGAAATTAAAACGTCGTCAGGTTTGTAAGCATTGCCGCCGACCATATTTTCAACCGCACCGATAAATCCATGCACCTCAACATCAAGTTTAAGCTCACTTACCGCCTTTAAGATGCCAAGCACGGCACATGCTCCGGCTTTGTCCATCTTCATCGTAACCATAGAAGTAGGCTGTTTTAGACTTAGTCCGCCGCTGTCGTATGTCAAACCTTTGCCCACAAGTGTAATGACTTTTTTTGGATTTTGCGGCTTGTATGAGAGATGTATAAGAGTGCTTCCATGCACAGAAGCACGTCCGACTGCCAGCATCGCTCCCATCTTCTCTTTTGCCAAATCATCCTCTTGAAGTATTGCACATTCAAGGTTGTTCTCTTTTGCAAGGTTGCTTGCCACAAGAGATAGAGTTTGCGGGTTAATCTCTTGCGGCGCTTTGTTGACGATATCGCGAGTAAAGTTGGTTGCATTTGCTATGATTAGGGAGTTTGCAAAAATCTCTTCAACTTTTGTAAAGTCCAAATCATTTGAAACTAAAAAAACCTCTTCAAGTGCTGCTTTTTTTGGCTCCGATTTGTAGTCGTTAAACTCATATCCGCCAAGAACAACACCATCAACAAGCGCACTGATAACCGATTTGCTTAAGATGGCAATTTTTGCAGATTTAAAATTTGATGTCTTTAGAGTTTTCATAGCACATGAACATGCACTTCGTATATCATCGCTCTTTTTGCTCTCAACACCGCAGACAAGAACTCCTTTTTCATACAAAAAGCAAGTAGTGTCCTGCTCCGCCTTAAATCCTGCTTTTTGCAAAATCACAGCATGCTCATATGACTCCAGCTCATCTTTTTTCATAAAAACAACGTTCACATCCGCAGTTACTGCATCTAACTCTGTCTCAATAAGTTTAATATTCATCTCTTATCCTAGTCGTCAAAATTTAGTATATTTTTTGCTTGTATCATATCTTTGTCGCCCCTGCCTGAAAGGTTTACGATGATGAGTTTGTCTTTTATGTTTGGCATCTTTTTTAGGTATGCTACGGCGTGTGCGCTCTCAAAAGCAGGGATGATACCCTCTTTGCGTGAGAGCCATACAAAGGCATCAAGCGCCTCTTGGTCGGTTGCGTGGTTGTAGCTTACACTCTTGTTTTCATAGTGAAATGCATGCTCAGGTCCGATACCCGGGTAGTCAAGTCCCGCTGAGATGGAGTATGCTTCTTGAATCTGTCCGTCCTCATCTTGCAAAAGGTAGCTCATCTGCCCGTGAAGCACGCCCGCACGCCCTTTTTCAAGAGAACATCCGTGCTCATGCGTCTCTATGCCTTTGCCACCTGCTTCTATGCCGATGCACTCAACCTCTTCGTCCTCTAAAAAGTGTTGAAACATACCGATAGCGTTGCTTCCTCCGCCGATACATGCGATAACATGGTCAGGCAAACGCCCCTCTTTTTCAAGGATTTGTGCTCTTGCTTCATAGCCTATAATCGCCTGAAAATCGCGCACCATCATGGGGTATGGGTGTGGTCCTGCAACTGTTCCGATGATGTAAAAAGTGTCTCTTGCGTTGGTTACCCAGTGGCGGATAGCGTCATTCATGGCATCTTTTAGCGTTCTGCTTCCGCTCTCGACGCTATTTACTTTTGCGCCTAATAGTTTCATGCGAAAAACGTTTAGTTCTTGACGTGCCACATCTTTTGCGCCCATAAATATTTCACACTCTAAACCCAAAAGTGCGCTAATAGTCGCTGTTGCCACACCGTGTTGACCCGCGCCGGTTTCTGCTATGACTTTTTTATAACCGAGTCTCTTTGCCATAAGCCCTTGGGCTATAACATTGTTGACTTTGTGTGCTCCCGTGTGGTTCAAATCTTCTCGTTTTAGATAGATTTTTGCACCTAACTCCTCTGAGAGGTTGTTTGCAAAGTAGAGCGGAGAAGGGCGACCGACATAGTCTTTTAGGTAGTAATCCACTTCCGCCCAGAAATCTTTGTCAAAGCGGATACTTTTGTACTCCTCTTCCAGCTTTAAGAGTGCGGGCATAAGAGTTTCAGGAACATATCTGCCGCCAAAAATCCCAAAGTGTCCATGAATAGGGTCAAATTTTGAAGCTGATGGAATATACATTAGGCTACCTCGATTAAAGAATATACAGGAGTTACGCTTTGTAAATTTTTTTGCCCGTCTAAAAAAGTCAGGGCGATGATAAAGCAAGCCTCCACACAAGAAGCACCCGCTTGGTTGATAAGTCTGGCAGCGGCATTTGCCGTGCCGCCTGTTGCGATTAGGTCGTCTATAAGAAGCACTCTTGCGTTTGGCTTTGCGCTAAAAGCATCGATATGAATCTCTATCTCATCAAAACCATACTCCAAAGAGTACTTTTCGCTGATGGTTGTGTATGGAAGTTTCCCTTTTTTGCGAATCGGCACAAAACCTATACCTAGCATCTGCGCCAAAGCTGCCCCGAAGATAAAACCTCTTGCATCAATCCCTGCAATGTAGTCAAGATTATACTCTTTGTATTTTTGATAGAGGTGGTTCATGGTTACGCCAAAGGCTTCCGCATTGTTTAAAAGCGTTGTGATATCTTTAAAAATAATTCCCGGTTTTGGAAAATCCTTAACATCACGCAAAGAACCCTCTATAATTTTTCTCTCTAAGCTGCTCAGTGTCATCATCTATCCTTTAAAGAAGAGCGTCTATACGGCTCTCCAGTGCTTTGATTTTGTTGTTGAGACGGTCTGTCTCTTGTCTGTGTTTTGTGTTTCTCTGTTTTAAAACTTTGAGTTCGTTGCGTAGTTTTGTAAGCTCGTCACTTAAAATATCCACATTGCCAAGCGCACGCTGGAGCTGAATCTGATACTTTCTTATAAGTATCTCCGCCTCTTGAAGTGTGAGCTTCATAAGGTCGTTGCTTCTTTGCTCTTTGTTTGTGATGCTTTTGAAGTAAAACATCTTGACAAAAAGATAAATTGCAACGATAGCAAGCAGTGTTAAAAGTGACCATTCCCAAAACATACGCTTTTCCTTTTAGTTGTTTATAGCTTCTATCTTTGCAACACGACCCTCATGGCGTCCGCCCTCAAAACTCCCTGCAATCCAAGCGTCCAAGATGGACTCGGCAACCCCTTTGCCTACGATTCTCTCGCCAAAGCACAGAACGTTTGCGTCATTATGTCCGCGTGCAACCGTTGCGGTGTAAGCGTCATGACAGAGTGCAGCACGGATACCGTGGTGGCGGTTTGCAGCCATGCTCATGCCTATACCCGAGCCGCAAATCAAAATCCCCTGGGCTTCCTTGTCTGCCAAAACAGCCTCGCAAACCTTGATAGCATAGTCCGGATAGTCAACTCTCTCTTTTGAGTATGGTCCTAAGTCAACAACATCGTGCCCCTTTTGTTTAAGCAGTTCGACCGTATAGTCTTTAAGATCCAAGCCGGCGTGATCCGTAGCGATATAAAACTTCATTTTTTCCTCTCTTTTTTATGGTAATAACAGACTTAAAATCATCTGCACAGGTAGAAGCAGCAGATAATTTTTTAGCGGTGTCATAAGAACAATCAAGACTATAATTATTCCATATCTTTCATATTTGTAAAAGAATTCAGCGACAGAATTTATCCTGTGTTTGAGTGCAAGATGCGTTAAAAAATGGGCACCGTCAAACTGCGGAATAGGCAGGAGGTTGAAAACCCCAAGCACTACATTGATGATAAGTGTTTGCAAAACAAAAAGATATGCAAAAACATAAAAGAGCGAATCACTCGTCGTAGGCTGACTCATCATCACAATAACCACAGAAGCAAAAGCCGCCAATGTAAAGTTATAAACTATACCCGCCAAATCCACCTGCATAGCGCCGTTATAACCCGCATTTCTTGCTACAGTGGACATATTTATAGGCACCGGTTTCGCCCAGCCAAAGAGAAAACCGCTCTCAGCCCCAAGGAGCATAGGTAAAAAGTACATAGTCGCAGGAACGATGATAGTGCCTACCAAATCGACATGCGAGATAGGGTTGATGGTAAGTCTGCCTGCATTTTTGGCTGTTGTATCGCCATAGATGTAGGCAACCCATCCATGCATAATCTCATGCCCGATGATGGCTGTCGCAAGCGCTAAAACGGCAGCCGCAATTTTGAGCAGATCAATAGATTCCATAATCATCTTTATCTTGTTTTTTTCTCTCAGCTATAGCTTTTTGCAGATAAACATCACCCTCTAAATCAGTTGGAGTTTTGCCTATGCGATCCCATCTTATCTCCCAGTTGTCATCTATGCTAAAGTAAACAAACCAAGGAGTTCCTTCGATGTTTTCATAAGGCACCGCACCCCAAAAACGGCTGTCATTTGAGTGGTCACGGTTATCACCCATCATAAAGTAGTGGTTTTCATCTATACGGATAGGGGCAAAGTGGAATATAGGCAAAGGATACTGACCATTTTGTGTTATTTTTTCATCATGGTGAATCCCTAGATGTTCTTTTGTGTATGGATTTTTTACCCAGAGTTTTCCTGCAAAAACAACGATTTCATGCCCTTTGAAGTTCTCTTCTATCCATGCATCGCCCTCTTTATGGTGGAGGTATAGATTTTTATCAGATATGAAAAGTTCATCGCCAGGGAGTGCAACACAACGCTTGACAAAGTGCTGTTTTGGGTTGTGCGGCGGTCGAAAGATAACGATATCGCCACGCTTTGGCGTATCTCCGTCCATAAGGCGAAGTCTGTCGCTCCACGGCATGATAGATACCTCTAAAAACGGAATATGCGGCATAGGGATGCCATAAGCAAACTTTTTGGCAAAAAGATGATCCCCGATAAGCAGCGAGTCTTTCATCGACCCGCTTGGAATCTTGAAAGCCTGAGCAATAAAAAAGATAACAAAAAGAACGATGATAATCGTTCCCGTCCATGAGTTGGAAAATTTGTATGTTTTGTGTAGAAATTCTTTCATTTACACTCTCGCTTTTGCATGGGCTTTTGCCGCTTTTAATGTATTGCTAAGAAGCATGGCGATAGTCATTGGTCCGACACCACCAGGAACAGGGGTGATGTAAGAGCATTTTTCACAAACTTTTTCAAAATCGACATCTCCTACAAGTCTGCCGTCATCTGTTCGGTTGATGCCGATATCAACGATTATAGCGCCATCTTTTACCATGTCCTCTTTGATAAGGTTTATTACACCTGCACCTACAAAAATCATATCAGCGTTAAGTGTATGTTTTTTCAAATCATCCGTAAAGATATGGCAAATCTCAACGGTTGCATTTGCATTTAGCAGAAGCGAAGCCATCGGTTTTCCAACAATGTTTGAAGCACCCACAACAACACAGTTTTTTCCCTTGACATCAATGTTGTACTCATTTAAAAGTTCCATAACGCCAAGCGGGGTGCATGGAACAAAGCCCTCCAGTCCTGTTGTTAGTCTTCCCACATTGTATGGATGAAAACCGTCCACATCTTTGCTCGGCTCTACAAGCTCTAAAAGTTTGGTTGTGTCGATGTGTTTTGGAAGAGGAAGTTGGATAAGAATACCGTCTATATTTGGGTTGTTGTTCATCATCTTGATAGTATTTTCAATGGCAGATTGTGAGATGTCGCTCGGCATTTCATGCGTTACAGAGTAAAAACCGACTCTGTCGCATGCCTTTTTTTTCATGTTGACATACGCTGCGCTTGCCGGGTCTTGTCCTACTAAAATGACTGCCAACCCGGGGACTAAACCTGTTTTGTTTTTTAGCTCTTTTACTTCATTTACAACAGTAGTTTCTATCTTTGCCGCAAGTGCTTTTCCATCAAGAAGTTGCATTAAAAGTCCTTCCTTTAAACCTCATAATATAATTTTTTTGTTATTATACCTTTATATATTAAAAGGTCGCTTTATATGAGCAAAGTGTTTGTATTGTTGTTGTTTTCGCCGTTTTGTCTTTTGGCTCAGAGCAGTTTTATAACGCCTATGGAGTATGCTTCGTCACTTTACCAAAATCCGAGAGGTATAGGGTGTCACAAGTGTCACGGGGAGTTTGGAGAGGGTAAAATAGTTGCAAAATATGAACATAAAAAGGAACAGAAGAGTTTTGTTGGTTCCCGTATCAACAATATGGATTTCAACAATTTTTACCGTGCTTTAAATGTGAGAAAAAATGGGATGCCTAGATACTTTTTAACACCAAAAGAGATTCAATCGCTCTATTTTTATCTCCAAGAAAAGAAAAAAGAGGAGGATGCAAATGTTAAATAACATAGAAAAAATAAGAGCCGCCTATGAAAAAAGGGACTTGGTAGCACTGGATGCTTTGGCAGAGCCGACATACAGAATGATTAACCCTAGAAAAGATTTTCGCTCTGCTTTGATGCTCTCATGTCACAATCTTGACCATCTTTTGAAGATAGACTCTTTGAATGCGGATTGTATTATTTTAAATCTTGAGGATGGGGTTAGCAAGCAGGATAAGCCGTTTGGGCTCGTTTTGTGTGCGCTTTTTCTCGCCCATCACAATAGATGTGATAAAAAACTAGTTGTCCGTGTAAATGCGCTAAATGAGGGTGGATATGAGGAGATAGCATATCTTAACCAGTTTATGCCGGACGCTATCCGTGTGCCAAAGATAAAAAACAAAAAAGAGGTAGAGACCGTATATGAACTCTTAGATGCCAAAACGGAACTGCATCTCTCCATCGAAACCAAAGAGGGATGGGAAGCTATGTCTGAGCTTAAAATAGATAGAAAAGTGACTGCTTTTTATCTTGGCATATTGGATCTTTTTGCAGATATGGGTCTTTCTCAAGCGCTCATTACAAGAGACAATCCTGCCGTGCACTATATACTTTCGCATTTTTTGATTACGTGCAGAGTTATCGGCGTAAAACCTGTCTCTTTTGTCTATCAAGAGTATAAAAATACAGAAGAGTTTAAGATGTGGCTTGAGCTTGAAAAAAAGATCGGTTACGATGCCAAAGGGTGCATTTCACCTTCACAGGTACTTCTTGTAAATGAGATGTTTCAAGATAGTCAAAAAGAGATAGCACGAGCAAGAAACATTATCAAGCTGTTTGAACTCAAAAGAGCAGAGGGTATTACTGGATTTGAAGATGATATGTACGGATTTATCGATGAGCCGATTTACAAAGGCGCACTAGCGCTTTTACAAAAGCAAAAAAGCTAGAAGTTTTATCTCGCTAAATTATAAAAAACATTGTAGCGCACAAGTATCTTCTCATCAGGTCTTGGATAGCGGCTGTATGCAAACTCGATAGTCTCTTGTGTAGTCTGGTCAAGTACATGGTAACCGCTTGGTTGTAAAAATTTAAAGTCCGTCATATCTCCGTTTGGATGAAGATAAAATTCCACTATATTGACTTTGTTGACATTCATATCATGGCGTATATTGACGCGCGCAACCCTGTTTAAAATCTCTTGCGTGATGCGGCGCATAATCTCTTGGTTGTCTATAAGATATTTTTGCTGCCCCTTGGTTAGTTTGCCAAACTCATCGCCGTAAAGCTCTCTCAAATCTGAATTGCCTACACTGCTGCCGCTTTTTTGCTTTGCCTTTTCTTCTTTGGCTTCTTGTGCTGTTTTATCTTCATAAAGCCAATCTAAAGATTCCTTTTTTTGTTCTTTTTTCTCTTCATGAAGCGGCACAAATGGTTTGGTTGGTGGAAGAGGTTCTGTTTTTAAAATAGGCTCTGCTTTTGCTTCTTCTTTTTGTATCTCTTTTTTTGTCTCATTTAGTTTAGGAGGTTTTTGAGATTGTGCTTTTTTGGGCTCATACTTTACAGGCGCTTTTGGCGCACTCTGAGGCATCTCTTTTAACTGGCTTCCCTTTGGCATCGGCGGTGCGATATCAGGCTGTTTTTGGATAACTTCCTTTACTTCGCCCGCATCTTTAAATTTTTTAGGCATCTCTTTGAGAGAAATTTTTATCTTATTTTCTTTTTTTTCCTCTTTTTTTATCTCCGGTGCCATAGTTCCAAGCAGCCAAAAGAGCAAAAGTATTAAAACATGTATCAAAAATGCGACAAATAGGGCAAAATAAGAGCGATTCAAATGATTCCGTTTAGTTAGAAATTTTTTTTGGGATTATAACCCATATAGATTAATACTACTTTGCTATAATCACATAAAAAATAAGGTTATTTTATGAGCATAGACAATTCATTAAAAGCTTTTGAAGAAGCACAGCAACTTATCCCAGGTGGGGTAAACTCTCCTGTTAGAGCATTTAGAAGCGTTGGCGGAACGCCTCTTTTTATTGCAAAAGGCGAGGGTGCGTATCTTGTAGATGTTGACGGCAACAGATATGTGGACTATGTGCAGAGCTGGGGTCCGCTTCTTTTTGGACATAGAGACGAGTCGATTGAAAGTGCAGTTATTGAGGCTGTAAAACATGGTCTTAGTTTTGGCGCACCTACACAAGCAGAGAGCGAGCTTGCAAAACTTGTTATCTCTATGTTTGACTCCATCGAGAAGGTTCGTTTTGTAAGCAGCGGAACAGAAGCAGTCATGAGTGCTATCCGCCTTGCTCGCGGGTTTACTAGGCGTGATGATATCGTAAAGTTTACCGGATGCTATCATGGGCACAGTGATTCGCTTTTGGTTCAAGCAGGAAGCGGTGCGGCAACTTTTGGCAACCCAAGCTCTCCGGGAGTTCCGGCTGATTTTACAAAACATACACTTTTGGCTGAGTACAACAATATCGAGAGTGTAAAGAAATGCTTTGCGGATTCTAAAGAGATTGCTTGTGTTATCATAGAGCCAATTGCAGGCAATATGGGGCTAGTTCCGGCTGATAAAGAGTTTTTGCATGAGCTAAGAGCGCTTTGCGATGCAAATGGCACCCTGCTTATATTTGATGAAGTTATGAGCGGTTTTCGTGCAACGCTTCATGGTGCAGAGTCGATTACGGGAGTTAAACCGGACATCGTAACACTGGGCAAAGTTATCGGTGGCGGTATGCCTGTGGGCGCTTTTGGAGCAAGAGCAGAGATTATGGCAAAACTATCTCCTGAGGGGCCTGTTTATCAAGCAGGAACACTAAGCGGAAACCCTGTAGCTATGGCGGCAGGACTTGCAGCTATCTCAAAGCTTAAAAACAATCCGCAAGTTATCTCTGTTTTGGATGAGAGAGCAAAAAGACTCGTTGAGGGAATGCAAAAAGAGGCAGCTGCATGCGGTATAGCTATGCAGATAGATACAAGAGGGAGTATGTTTGGCTTTTTCTTTAACCAAAACCCTGTTAAAAACTTTGCGGATGCTTGCAAATCAGATGAGGCACTTTTTGCAAAATTCCACGCTATGATGCTGCAAGAGGGCTTTTACTTCGCATGTTCACTTTATGAGACCGGTTTTATCTCCACTGCAACAACGGATGAGATGATTGAAGAGACCATAAAAGCAAGTGGCAGAGTTTTCAAGGCGCTTACAAATGGCTGAGAACAAAGAGGAGCAAAAAGCTCCTAGAATCAAGCCTATCATCGAAGCGGCAGACAGTCTGTCTCTTGGAATTTCTATGGTTGTGGCTGTGCTTATGGGTGTCGGAATCGGCTTCATACTAAAAAATATGACAGGTGTTTTTTGGACACTTTGGATAGGTGTTTTTATAGGTGTCGCAGCGGCAGTGTTAAATGTCTATAAAGCATACTCTAAGCAGTATAAAAGCTACGAAGAGCTTGCAAAACAGCCACGCTATGCCATCAAAAAAGAGCTTCAAGACGATGAAGATGACGAAGAGGATTATGGTGAAAAAAACCGTTAAGTCTCTTCTCGCGCTTGAACTCTCTATTTTGCTAAGCGCATTTTTCTCTTTTTCCTTTTTTATAAACCTGCAAGTTGCATTTTTAAGCAGTTTTTTTATCATTGTAGGTTCAATGCATGCTTACAAAAACATGATAAAAACAAAGATACAAAACGAAGAGATAGAAGAGCAAAGAGATGAGTTAGACAGGGTGCTTGACCCGTACGAACTAGATGATAATGCGCCCATCAGCGAAAAACCTATAGATGAACTTGATCTAAAGGCAATCGTTAAAGAGGAGAAAAAAAAGATAAAACTCCTTAATCTAAGCGATATCAAAAAAGGCTCAAGCGCCTCTTTTTCAGCTTATAGGCTAGTTCCTTATCTTTTTTTGATTATCGCTTTTATAGCACTAAAAAACAACGAACTGCTGGATATAGCAGTCTATCTTCCATCACTTTTTTTAGGTATCGTTGCCGGGTATGTTACTATGAGAGAATCATAGGGATATTGATAGTAATCTTTTTTTGGATATCAATGTAGAAGTTTGTGTTTGCAACTAAAACCTTTAACTCGTTAAGTTTCTCTTCATCTGCATTTTTTGCAGACACTTCAATAGAAAAAAGTGAGTATTTCTTCTCTTCAAATTTGATATGCTCGCCGATTCTGTAAAATATCTTTGTTACTATATTTTCATTTTTTTCATAACAGGCATAAACTTTATTGAGCAGTTTGATAAAGTTGTTTGAGTCGATAATGATATCGGGAATAGTAGGGTCAAAATCTTTTTCAAAAACTATTTTTGAGTTTATAGAGTAAGAGAGGATACACAAATCCACCAGTGCGTAGATATTTGTCGATTCTCCGATTGGTTTTGGTTTGTTTATCTTGAAAGAGGGCGCTTGGTAAAGTTTGATACCGATTGCTTCATCGCTCTCATAACCCACGGTAATAGCAAAAAATTTATAACGCCCAAACTCCAACTCCAAAAATGTAGTTTTAAATCCAAAAGAGATGTTGGCGTAGGATGTAGCAAGGTTAAAAAGTTCTTCCGTTGTAGCAGAGCCGAGCAAGAACTGTGCTTCGGCGTTTAAAGAGATGATTTTTCCGGCTGCGCTAAAGAGTATGAAAGGGTTGTAGTCATACTCTATCCATTGCTGCTCAAAAGTCATCGTTCTTACTACTCTTCTATATAATTTTTAAGTTTTCTTCCGACTTTAGGGTGTTTGAGCTTTTTGATAGCGCTTGACTCTATTTGGCGGACTCTTTCACGTGTTACATTAAGCTCTTTGCCAATCTCTTCAAGCGTTCTGTCGGACTCATCATCCATGATACCAAAGCGTAGTTTGATAACGGCTTTTTCTCTTTCGTTTAGCTGCTCAAGAACCTGCTCGATTTGTACACGTAAGTCATCTTTCAAAATTGCATCTGATGGAGAGAGAGACATTTTGTCTTCGATAAAATCACCGAATCTTCCGTCATCTTCGCTTCCTATAGGTGCTTCAAGACTTATAGGCTCTTTTGTGATTTTAATGACATTTTTTACTTTCTCAACAGAGAGACCGACCTCTTGTGCGATTATCTCAACATCCGGTTCTCTCCCGTGTTCTTGGAGATGTTTGCGCATAATCTTGTTAATGCGGTTTATGGTCTCTATCATGTGAATCGGGATACGAATCGTTCTTGCCTGATCGGCTATGGCACGGCTGATTGCCTGACGAATCCACCATGTTGCATAGGTTGAAAACTTATACCCTTTTTGGTATTCAAACTTGTCAACTGCCTTCATGAGACCGATATTTCCCTCTTGGATAAGGTCAAGGAACGGCAAGCCTCTGTTTGTATAGCGTTTTGCGATAGAGACAACAAGTCTAAGGTTTGATTTAGCCATCTTTGTTTTTGAAACTTCGGAGATATTTTTTCCACGCTTAATTTGTTCTAAAATATCTGCAAGTTTTTCAGGCTCCATATCAAAACTGTTTTTTGATGCCTCTTTTGTCTGTACAAGCTTTTTGATTTCCATATAGGTACTTACCATGGTTGCTTCAGGAACCATAGCCGCAATATCCTCTTTGTTCAAATCACAAATTTTGTCAACTAAAATTTTATGGTTTGCTTTAAGTGTTGCATTGAAAAGCGGAAGCTTGTACTCAAGCCTTCTGAGTTCTCTATCGTAACCCTCGTCACTTTTGAGTGCAGTCTCCATTGCTTTTACAAGTTCATTGATAAGCTTAGAAGTAGGACCAAGGTCTAAGAGTTTTTCTTTGAGAGTTTTCTTTTTAAAAGTTACCGTCATATAGTACAAAACAGTATCCGGAGTAAGTTCTCCATCCGCATCTTCCGGAAGCTTTTCTGCCAGTTTTACCCACTCTTTTTTTGCTTTTTCAAGTGCTTTAAAGCTTGTAGTTACCTTTTCTACTCTGCTTTTATCTTTTGCGGTAAGCACTTTTTCGACAACTTCTTCTTCATCATTTTCGTCAATATCATCTTCGCTCTCATCAGCATCTTCGCCGTCATCTTTTTCATCTTCAAAGCTCTTAAAAAGCTCTTTTACTCTTCTCTCACGGTTGATAAGCGGCTCTCTGTAATCAAGAATAAAGTCAATAAGATAAGGAACAGAGCAGATTGCATCGATAATAATGCTCTCACCCATCTCAATTTTTTTAGAGATTTCTATCTCCTCTTCTTTTGTTAAAAGTGGGATTTGCCCCATTTCGCGCAGATACATACGAACAGGAGAGTCGGAGCGGGACCATTCTAGGAGCTCGTGCTCTTTTAAGATGTCAAATTCATCCGTCTCATTGTTCTCAATCATTTTTCGCTGTGCACTTTTTCTCGCTTCAGCTTCTTTGTCGTTGAGAAGTTTTGCATGCTCGGATGAAGTATGGATACATGTTTTATGTTTTTCTATAAGTTTGTGGATAGTTGCAGCTTGTGCGGCTGTCGGTTGTTTGTCAAAAAGTTCTAAAAGCGCTTCGTAAGTGGAACACTCTTTTGGTTTTTGATTGGCAAAAAATGCTTCAATAGCCTTGTTGAGTTCTTTTGCTGTCATATTTGGGGTACACCTTGTCTGGATGGTTAAGATTTTTTAAAGGTGGATTATACCCAAATAACATTAATACATGCTTTTTAAGAGAGTTTTGCATGAAATTTAATATTGGAACATACTTTGCTTCTAGTGGTCAATATTTCAAAAAAAGGCACACGATGCAAAGTGGGTATTACTCTTCGGCAGCGGGAATGGTGACACAGTTCAACCGTCTTGATACCATTGCAAACAACCTCGCAAATGTCAATACGGCAGGTTTTAAAGAAGACAGCTTGATTGTCGGTGATTTCTTGCGTCTTTACAAAGAGGCAAGAGATGAACTTCCAAATGCAAACCATACAAAAGAGGCCGCACAGTTTTTGAATCGTGCGATGAACAAAGCTCCTCAGGTTGTTGATGCATTTACGGACTATTCGCTTGGAAATATGCAAAAAAGCGACAACTCCTTAGATATGGCTCTTTCAAAAGAGGGGCTTTTCTTTTTAGTAAAAACTCCTAACGGTGTACGTTTAACAAGAGATGGATCTTTTACGAAAGATGATGAAGGGAAGCTTATTACAAAGCAGGGGTATGAAGTATTGCCAAGCGACTACTTTATTACAAATCAGCCTGTTGTACTTAACCAAGGCGATAGTGCTATTGAGATAGACAAAAATGGGCAGATTTTTACAAATGCTGGCGGCGGTATGACGCTTGAAGCGGCACAAAGACTCTTTATAGTACAGCCTGACAATGTAGCTCTTCTAAAAAAAGAGGGGAATAGTCTTTACAAATATGAAGGTGATACAGAATTTATTAGTGTTGATGAAAGCGAGGCTGTAAAACAAGGATTTGTCGAAAAAAGCAATGTCAATGCCGTAAAGATGATGACACAGCTTATAGAGGCAAATCGTTTAGTTGGGATGTACCAAAAAGCAATGGATACACAGATGAACGACATGAACCGTGACGCAATTGAAAAAATTGCCAGAAAATCTTAAGAACCAAGGACTTAAACCATGATGCAATCACTCTATACTGCTTCTACCGGAATGCTGGGGATGCAGACACAAATCGATACCACGGCAAACAACATTGCCAATGTCAACACAATAGGATTTAAAAAGTCTCGTGCAGAGTTTGCAGATTTGATGTACAAGGTTATGGAGTATGCAGGAACATCCACAAGCGATGTTACCAAAAGTCCTACCGGTATAGAAGTCGGTCTTGGCGTGCGTGCTACTGCCATCAACAAGATATTTTCCGAGGGGAGCTTAAAGCAGACGGATAATCAGCTTGATATGGCAGTGACCGGAAGAGGATTTTTTAAACTTGAGCTGCCTGACGGAAGTGAAGTTTACTCAAGAAACGGTGCATTTAAAGTAGATGAAAACGGCTCAATCGTAAACAGTGACGGCTACAGACTTGTTCCCGAAGTTGTTATCCCGCCTGATGCTACAAATATAAGTATCGGTACGGATGGAACAGTAAGTGTTATTCAACCGGGACAAGCACAGGCAACGCAAATAGGTCAAATTACACTTACCAACTTTATAAATCCGGCGGGTCTTCACTCAATGGGAGATAATCTCTACCTAGAGACTGACAGTTCAGGACAGCCGGTAGAGGGAACTCCGGGAATAGACGGTCTTGGAGTTTTACGACAAGGTTTTGTGGAGTTGAGCAATGTTGAACTTGTTGTTGAACTTACGGACCTTATCACCGGACAGCGTGCTTATGATTCAAACTCTAAAGTTATTACAACAAGTGATGAGATGCTTCAAACAGTCAATAATCTTAAAAGATAATAACCTCTCTTTAGCGGCGTGATACTAATAAATATCACGCTATTCTTTACTTTCAATTATTATCTCTTTATAAAACTAAAATCTCCTTTTAGCTATAATCACGAAATTATTTTAAAATAAAGTTGGGAATTTCTATGCAAAAAGCAAATATTGACGGTAAAGTTTGGAGATTTGGAAAAGATATTGACACTGATTTGATTATTGCCGCACGCTACCTGAACACATCGGTTCCGGAGGAGCTGGCAAAGCATGTTATGGAAGATGCGGACCCGGAGTTTGTAAAGAAAATGAGCAGAGGCGATGTTATAGTTGCAGGTGAAAATTTCGGCTGCGGAAGTTCTCGCGAACATGCACCTATAGCACTTAAAGCTGCCGGTGTTGCTGCCGTTATCGCTCCTACATTTGCAAGAATTTTTTATCGCAATGCGTTTAATATGGGGCTTCCGATTTTTGAACTTCAAGAGAGTGATGAGATAGCTGAGGGCGACAAGATAAGCGTTGACATGAATAATGGAACAGTAACCAACCAAACTACAGGAAAAATATATAAATTTATCCCGATTCCCGCATTTATGCAAGAGCTTATTGATGCCGGCGGGCTTATGAATTATGCACAAAACGAAATTAAAGGAAAGTAATGAAAACATATAAAATTGCACTTATAAAAGGCGATGGAATCGGTCCTGAGATTATTGATGAGGCTGTAAAGGTTTTGGATGCGGTGGCTTCATGCTGTGATATAGAGTTCTCTTACGAAGAGGCTTTGATGGGCGGTTGTGCTTACGATATCACAGGCGATCCGCTTCCTCAAGAGACAATCAATATCTCATTAAATAGTGATGCGGTGCTTTTTGGTGCCATCGGCGGACAAAAATGGGACAGCCTTCCTCGTGAGAAACGCCCTGAGAGCGGACTTTTGAGATTTCGTAAAGAGCTTGGTGTTTATGCCAATCTTCGTCCTGCAACTGTTTTTGACGAACTTATAAATGCTTCTTCACTCAAACCTGAAGTGGTAAAAGGCGTTGATTTGATGGTGGTTCGCGAGCTTATCGGCGGTATCTATTTTGGCGAGCCAAAAGGGCGTGACGAGAACAGGGGATGGAACACTATGGTTTATACCCGTGAAGAGATTGTAAGAATCGCACATCAGGCATTTAAAATCGCTATGACAAGGAGCAAAAGAGTCTGCTCCATAGACAAAGCAAATGTTTTGGATGTTTCGCAGCTTTGGAGAGAAGTGGTAACAGAAGTTGCACGCGAGTACCCTGAAGTTGAACTATCTCACATGTATGTTGACAATGCGGCAATGCAGCTTATCCGTGACCCTAGACAGTTCGATGTTATGCTTACGGGAAATATTTTTGGAGATATACTAAGTGATGAGGCAAGCATGCTCTCAGGCTCTATCGGACTGCTTCCATCAGCGTCGGTAGGAGCTAAGATAGGCGTTTATGAACCTATCCACGGCTCAGCGCCGGACATCGCAGGACAGGGGATAGCAAACCCGATTGCAACAATTCTTTCGGCTTCTATGATGCTTAGATATGCTTTAGGCGAAAATGAAGCGGCCGATAAGATAGACAATGCCGTTAAAAGAGCGCTTAAAGATGGGTACAGAACAAAAGATTTGGCGCAGTATGACGCAAAAGAGGTCTGTTCTACAAGCGAAATGGGTTCTATTATCGCTAATTATGCGGCAAAATGAAAACATTAACTTTAGCAAATATCTATGAGTTGCAAGGCTTAAAAGAAGAAGCCCTTGAAATTTACAAGGAGATTTTGAAAAAAGACCCTTCTAATAGTGATGCTAAAATTGCCATACGAAGGCTCTCCGGGATGAGAAAAAAGTTTTTAAATGTCAATACTCAGATGAAAGAGTACTTTGTGAAGATGCAGGATGATATAGAGTTTAATGAATTTGAAAGGTGGTTGTTAAAATTATGGAACTAAAAGATGTTATTCTCTCAACTTTGGCGGAGCTGGAAGACAGCAAGCCAGATGTTGGCTCTCAAACAAACAGAAACGATTTGCAGCCTAAAAGAGACGAAGGTGCTTTTATACAGGTACAACCAAGCCAAGAATCAATACTAAGCGGCGAGATGGCTTTTTTAGCATCAATGCGGGAGCGCTTACTTGTTCTTTTTGAAGGTTTTCAAGCACCAAACAACACAAACATAGAAGCCAAAGTGGATATGACGCTTAATTTTTTAGAGTATGTTTTAGTAACAATTGATTCAAGAATGGAAGAGTTAGAGAAAGGAAGTCGTAAATGAACCAATACCGGGTACTCATAGATGCAAATGATGAAAAGGGGTTGGTTCACAAAATATCAAGTGTTTTTTACCACAATGACCTCAACATCCTATCAAACAGCGAGTTTGTTGATGCGGAGAATAATAAATTTTTTATGAGAAGTGTTGTAGAGGGTGCGATTGATCTCAACCAACTTTACGAGCTTCTTTGCAGTGTGCTGCCGCAAGATGCAAATATAGAAGTTATTGCTCCAAAAAAGAAAAATATTGTCATTATGGCGACAAAAGAGATGCATGCGCTTGGCGATATACTTGTGCGCCATGAGGCCGGAGAGCTTGAAGCAAATATCTTGGCGGTTGTCTCTAACTATGGCGATTTGGGCTCTTTTGTTGAAAAGTTTGATATCCCGTTTGTAGAAATTTCGCATGAGGGCTTAAGCAGAGAAGAGCACGAGAACAAGATTCTTGCATGTCTGGCAGAGTTTGAAGAGATAGACTATATCGTGCTTGCAAAGTATATGAGGATTTTGACTCCAAGATTTGTCGAAGTGTATGAAAACAGAGTTATCAACATTCACCACTCCTTTTTACCTGCATTTATCGGTGCAAACCCTTACAAACAAGCGTATGAGCGAGGCGTAAAGATTATCGGTGCAACATCGCATTTTGTAAACAACAACCTTGATGAGGGTCCAATTATCGCTCAAGAGGTTATCCACGTTAATCATGCCTACAGCTGGAGAGATATGCAGCGCTCAGGCAAAGATGTGGAAAAAGTAGTTCTCTCCCGTGCGCTAAAACTCGCACTCGAAGATAGAATCTTTGTTTATGCAAACAAAACTGTTATTTTTTAAGGTCAGCGTTGTTTAATCTTGTCTTGGTGCATCCGCAAATTCCAAACAATACCGGTGCTATAGGGCGGCTTTGCGTCAATGCGGGGGCTACTTTGCATATCATTAAGCCCATTGCTTTTGACATTGATGAAAAAGCAGTGCGCCGTGCAGGACTTGACTACTGGCATAAGCTTGATTTGCATGTTTGGGAGAGTTTGGATGATTTTTTTGCAAACAATACCATTGTAAACAATGCTCATTTTGCAACTACAAAAACCGATAAACCCTATTTTGAAGCAGAGTTCAAAGATGGGGACTATATCTTCTTTGGAAGCGAAACGGCGGGGATACCGCAAGATATACTTGAGCGGTACAAAGAGCAAAATATCACCATCCCTATGACAAAAGAGGGCAGAAGTCTCAACCTTGCCATAAGTACGGGTATAGTGCTTTATGAGGCGATAAGGCAAAATTATACCCTGTTTAAGGAACATCCATGAGTACATTTATCGACATTGTTATGCTACTTCTTTTTTTGCTTTTTATGATTTTTATTTTTGGCGGGTACCATAAAAACAAATCAGCGCAAAGAGAAGCGGATGAGCGCAGAGCCAAAGAGAGAGAACAAGAGAACCTAAAATAGGATTTCTGCTACTCTCTCAAGATAATTTTCGAATTTTTCCAATAAACTTTTTGCGTTTTTTACTACCATTTGCATATCAAATCCTTTTGGGCGCCTCTAAAAACTCTAGCCGTCTTCAGAGGGAATCAACAAAGATGAGATGATGTAAAATCTTTTTTGAGCCTTAGCCAACGCTAAGGCGATAAAAAGTTTTGCGGCATATCGCTTTTTTGAACCCTCCCGTAGGGCGATAGAGCCAAGCCCACACTCTGCGTTGCCTCTTTTTGCCTTAGCCTTAGCTAGGGCTGCAAAGAGCCGCCTTGATTGTGAACTTGGCTCTATCGCTGAAGATGGCTAGAGTTTTTAGAGGTGCCCTTTTTTATTTCAAATAGTATATGTTTTTTAACAAGTAAGTAAAAAATATTGCAAATTGTCATATTTTTTTGACTAAATTAGAAAAAAAGTATTATAATCATAGAAAGATATTAAAGGAGTTGTATGAAAAATTTTGTTGATATTGTAGAAGAGATTAAAAGTATAGTTTCTACAGAGTTTAATGGAAAAAAGATATACGATAAAGATGTTGCAGATATTTTGGGTATTTCACAGATGAATTTTGCAACTATGAAAAAGCGAAACAAAGTTCCTTTTGGAGAACTTTTGGATTTTTGCGCACTCAAATCTATCTCTATCAACTGGCTGCTTTACGGACAATCTCCAGAGAGCCTTGTTGCAGCTACAAACAGATTTTTTATGGTGAAATATTTTGGACAGATTAGCGCCTCAGCCGGCGGAGGTGCAAATGCTGATGAAGAGGTGAGCCAAATGCTAGAAATCCCGCAAGAGTTTGTAGCTATGCTTGGCGGCGAGAGAGAACTTAAAAATATAGAAGCCATCAATGTAACGGGTGATTCAATGGAGCCGACTTTTAGTTATAACGATATCGTTTTTATCAACAGGGCTAAAACAGACTTGGCAAGAGGCGGTATCTTTACTATACGAACAGAGGCGGGGCTTTTTATAAAAAGAGTGCAAAAAAGGTTGGATGGAAGAGTGGATATTATCTCAGACAACCCTGTTTATGCGCCTCAAACATTAAATCCGAATGAGATAGAAGTAATCGGAAGAGTGATAAGCAGATTTGGAAGCGTGGACTGATGTCGATGCAGATTAAAATTATTTTACTGCTTGTGCTGTTTTTCTTTAGCGGGTGTGCGCTTCATGATACAAAAAAGAGCTTTGATGGCACACAAAAGATAGCCGACTTAGAGCAGATTCCGCAAGATGGAGCCTATTTTTGTAAAAATATAAGTGATAGTAAAGAGCTTTACGAGATTCAAAAAAACTATAATAACATGCATTTTTATGTATGGAATATGCAACAGCCAAAAGAGAAGTTAGAATCCATAAAATGGGCGTTTAACACATATCGTCCATCAAGCAGCTATGGAGAAAATCTACAAAAACTCGATCAGAATTTTTTTGATACGATGCTGCAAAATGCAAATTTTGATGAGTATGGTACGCTAAATGCAAAAGGTTTAACGCTCAGAGAGTTAAATTTGAGGGTTTTTCCAACTATCCGACCACTTTTAAGAGACCCCTCGCTTGCGGGGGAAGGGTTTCCGTTTGACTACCTTCAAAATAGTACTGTCCATGCAAATTCGCCGATTTTTATCTCGCACTACTCAAAAAACAGAGAGTGGGCTTATGTTTTTGCCTCTTTTGCATCGGGTTGGGTAAGGGTGCATGAATTTGTTATTTTAGAAGATGCTCAAAAAGATTTTTGGCAAAACAAGGAACAGTTGGCGATTATAAAAGAGGGTGAAGCTATCTATGATATGGATGGAAATTTTCTATTTTCATCAAAAATCGGCATGGTGTTGCCTTATGTTGCCGAAGATGAGACATCTTATATAGTTGCGGTCGCAAAATCAGGTACAGAAGGACAGAAGGCTGTTTTGACAGATGCAAAAATTAAAAAAGAGATTGCTACAAAAGAGATACTGCCTTTAAATGCAGATAATCTGGCAACAGCTATACACGAAGTTTCAAAGACGAACTACGGTTGGGGTGGGATGTATGAACAAAGAGACTGCTCCTCAACGTTAAGAGATATGTTTACGCCATTTGGCATCTGGCTTCCTAGAAATTCGTATCAACAAGGCAGAGTTGGGAAAGTCATCTCTTTGAAAGAGTTAGATGACGAAGAAAAGATAAAAACCATTAAAGAAAACGCCATCCCTTTTCAAACACTACTTTATAAAAAAGGGCATGTTGTTCTTTATGTTGGAACATATAATGATGAAATTATTGTTTTTCATAATGTTTGGGGAATTAGGACGAAGCAAGACGGCATTGAGGGAAGAATTATTATAGGCAAGCCAATTTTCAGCACTTTAAGGATTGGAAAAGAACAGCCCCGCTATGACAAAGAGGCAGAGCTACTAAAAACCATCTCAAGTATGAATATTATAACGGGTAAAAATGAGGCTATTGCTAAAAAATAGTATAAATATAATTTTAAAAAATAATAATTATAAAAATTTATAGTATAATCTTTCTCAAACAACAAACGGAGTCTGAATGAAAAAGGTTATTTTACTGTTACTATTTATGTTGGCAGCGTCTGAAGCAAAATATTTGGATAGCAAGTCGTGCAAGGAGTGTCATGAAGATATTTATGCAGAGCACGCAAAATCTATGCACCATAAATCATCCATTTTTGGCGATGAGATACACAAAAAAGTAAAAGAGATTTCAAGCAAGTCGAATTATTCATGTGCATTGTGCCACATGCCGGCAACGAAAAATCTCTCAGCAATGATTCGCGGGGAGGAACAGCCAGACCCTGCGGATGTGAGACAGAGTGATGGAGTATCTTGTTTTTATTGTCATCAAATCAGCAAGGTGCATCATGCAAAAGCCTATAACATTAACTTTTCAAGCGCATCCGGTGATGAAAAACCAACAATGTTTGGAAACCTTAAAGACCCGGATTCAAGTGACAAGCACCATGCAGAGCATAATGAGATTTACAAAAATAGCGAAGTTTGCATGGGTTGCCACTCACACAAAGAGAATGAACACGGCTTTGAAGTCTGCAACACAAAAAATCAGTACGATAAAAGAAGTGATTGTATAGCATGCCATATGCCACGTGCAGCAGGCGGAAATGAGAAATTCAACAAAAAAGGAAGAGACGAGTACACAACACATAACTTTCTTGGAATCCGCTCAGATGAAATGGTAAAAAAAACCGTTAAACTTGAACTTGCCTATAAAAATAATATGATTGAACTTACTATCGCCAACAAAATGGGACACTCAATCATTACACACCCAATGCGCCTAAAGTTTGCAAAAACGGTTGTGACAAGAAAAGGAGAGGTTATCTGGAGTAATTTCAAAGAGAGTCCACAAGAGGATAAAGAGGCAACATTTATCATAGCTTTTAAAGATAGCGAGGGTAAACCTTCTATGCCGCATACGGCAAAAGATTATCTTATCAATCAAAATCTAAAAGCAATGAGTGCAAAAACAGTGCTCTACAGCGTACCTAAACTTCAAAAAGGGGATGAGATAAAAACAACATGGATAAGTTATGTTATCAGCCCTAATATAGCGCAGAAGTTACAAATCACTTCTGAAGAGGCGACAAAAGCGTATGTTGGAGCAGAAGAATCCATTGTCGTGCAGTAGTTTTATAAAATAAAATGGATTTGCATAATATAGAAGAGAAGCTATCGTCACATATATTTATCAAAGAGGTTGCTCTCATCGTTCATAACGGCTCTTTGTTCGCTGTTGTCCACCCTGATTTTAATGCCCTAAAAGAGGCAAGAATAATCAACATAGAAGAAGAAATCAGATGGTACGCCATAGAGCTTTACAATATGCAAGTCCAAGAGCCTTTGAAGATAAAAGGTTATAAAATATTAACCGTCCCTTTGCCAAAAACAGCGCTTGGCGGTGTCGATTTAGTGGCACTAAGAGAGCTTATATCATCAGACAAAAAGAGTGATTTTGCCATAGAAGATGAACCTGATGATAAAGTGTATGCTACTTTAAAAGAGTATTTATCAACTCTGACAAAGGGAAAAATTACTCCATCTTCACATTTAGAACTTACTCTTGGGCTTGATTCACTTGATTATGTAGAGCTTTTTGTTTTTATAGAAGAGAGTTTTGGAGTTAAAATTGATGAAGCGATTTTTTCATCCGTTATGAAGATGGGGGATTTGTATCTTTTTGTTAAACAAAATGCAAAATATGCAAACTCTTCAGCAGTAGTTTGGGAAGATATTTTACATCAAAAGATAGACGAAAAACTGGTGTATTCGCCCATTATAATCTCTCTGTACAAAACCGTTCTCTATCCTCTTTTTAGGCTCTATTTTCGGCTTGAGGTATCAGGAGTGGAAAATATTCCCACATATCCGTGCATAATCGCCCCGTCGCATCAAAGTATGCTTGACGGTTTTTTGATAGAGTCCGTACTTCCGTATAAGATTTTAAAAAAGAGTTTCTTTTTGGCATACAAACAGGTGTTTGGTACTACGCTATTGGCACCTGTCTCAAAGCACGGTCAGACTATTTTGATAGATGCAAATATAAATCTCAAACATACTATGCAGTATTGCGCACTGCCCCTAAGAGAGGGAAACAATCTTGTGATTTTTCCTGAGGGGGCAAGAACCAGAGATAGAAAACTGCTTGAGTTTCGTCCTTTTTTTGCGATGCTCTCTAAGACTTTTGGTATTCCCGTCGTTCCAGTCGTAATTGACGGTAGTTATGAAGCGCTTCAGGCAGGAAAAATATTTCCAAGACCCAGAAAAATAAGAGTTGCATTTCTAAAGCCGATTGCCCCTGATGGACTCAGCAGTGATGAGATAACGCAAAAAGTAAGAGAAATGATAGAGATTGAACTCGGCAAATCTCACCCTAAGGCACTTTGAACATCTTTTGCGCTCTTTTTTTCATCTACAAAATAGAGTAAAATCGCTCCCAGTATAAATAAAATAGCCACAGAAGCAATCGAAGCACGGGAGTTTTGAGTAAGAAGGGCGACCAAGGCCACCAATAAAGGTCCTAAAATAGCTGCAAATTTGCCCAAAAAGTTATAAAAACCGAAAAACTCTGCAGCGTGCTCTTTTGGAATCATTTTTGAGTAGTATGAGCGGCTGAGGGATTGAATAGCCCCCTGAACAAGCGCAATCATAACTGCCAGCATATAAAACTCATGCACCTCTTGCATTATTGCAGCCAAAAGAGTAATAAAAAGGTATATGCCGATAGCTAGAAAAATTGTTTTCTTCGTATCCCATGACTGCGCGATTTTTGCAAAAAGAAGCGTTGCTGGAAAACCTGCAAACTGAACGATAAGCAGGGCAAAAATCAGATTTTTAGAGTCAAATCCAAGAGCCATCCCATAATCAATCGCCATTCGTATAATGGTGTCAACTCCGTCAATGTAGAGCCAGTAAGCCGCTAAAAAGAGAAATATGCCCTTAATTTCTCTTATCTTTTTAAAGGTGTTTTTTAGTCTTAGATAACCATCTTTTAAAAGCGCAGCGGCTGTTTTTGCCTCTGCTTTTTTTTCTTCAACAAATAAAAAGAGCGGAAGTGAAAATAGCGTCCACCAGAGCGCAACGCTTATAAATGAGGCTTTTATTGCTTCTGCTTGATTTTCAAGCCCAAAAAGCGAAAAATTCTGCACCAAAGCCACATTGAAAGCAAAGAGTATCCCGCCACCAAGATATCCGAGTGCAAAACCCAGCCCTGAGATATAATCGGCGTTTTTGTTATTTGAGATGGATGGAAGCAGGGAGTCGTAAAATATATCTGCACCCATAAACCCGATATTGCCGAGTATGTATATAAAAGCCGCTAATTGCCACTCTCCTTGAGATACAAGTGTCAAAGCCGCACTCATCAAAATTCCAAGATAGGCAAAGAGAAAAAGAAATCTTTTTTTGAGCGAAGCGCTGTCTGCCATGGCTCCTAAAAGAGGTGCGACAAGAACTATAATAAAACTTGAGAGCGCATTTACAAAACCAAGATGCGCGGTGCTTAGTGTAGCTTCCATGTCAGCAGCATAGTATGATTTGAAAAAGATGGGAAAAAATCCAGCCATTACAGTAGTTGCGTAAGCAGAATTTGCCCAGTCGTAAAGCGCCCAAGAGTAGATAGTTCTTCTGTCTTTTTGCATAAAAACCTCTGCTTTAATTTGGCATCAATTCTACCATAACGGCTAAAATAAATGCTAGAATAGTGCATGAAATTTTTGGAACTGTTGAGTCATGTCGGTCTTATTGCTGCTCATAGAGGTGCTCGCTCCATCGCACCTGAAAACACGCTTGCGGCTTTAAAAAAAAGTGTTGGCAGATGTGATTTTATCGAGATAGACGTACAGTTAAGCAGAGATGGTGAGGCTATAGTCATGCATGACGATACATTGCAGAGAACTACGGATGTAGCACAAATTGCCTCTTTTGCATCCCGCAAACCCTACTATGTGAGCGACTTTACGCTTAGCGAACTTAAAAAACTTGACTATGGAAGCTGGTTTTACAAAGACAAAAAGCATTCAGAGCCGCTTCTCACACTTAAGGATGCACTCCTCTTTATAAAAGAGAATAGCATACTTTTAAATATCGAGATAAAAGATATGAACAAAAAATTTAACAATGCGGATGTTGTCGGTGTGGTCGTTGATGCGATAAGAAAGAGCGGTGTGATGGATAGCGTTTTAATATCGTCTTTTAGGCATGAGTATCTTAAAATCATAAAAGCAGAACTTAGTGATGTGCCGACCGCGGCTCTGGTAGAGGGCAAACATCCCCCAAGATTGCTAGAGTATCTAAGAGAGCTTAAAGTAGAAGGCTACAGCTTAAACAATGAACTTGTCGATAGAGAAAGCGTGGAGACGTTAAGAGAGGCAGGATTTTTTGTGGGTGTCTATACTGTGAATAATTCCAAACGGGTAAAAGAGCTTTTTGATATGGGTGTAAACTGTGTCTTTAGCGATAGTCTGGAAAAAAAAGAGGCGGGCATTTTATGAATTATGAAAAATTCCAAGAGGCTCTTGATATACTTGATATATCTTCGCGCATAACACATACGGAGCTGAAAAAAAGGTATCAAAAACTCTCAAAAGTATATCATCCTGATATGCAAAGCGGAGATGAAAAAAAGTTTAGAGAGATTCACGAGGCATATAAAATCGTAGAAGCATATATGAAAAACTTCAGGTTTTCTCTTGACGAGAAGGAGTTTTATGAACAAAATCCGTTTTCAAAAAAATCAAAGGATTGGTTTTACAGTTTTTAATATTGAGGGACGGTTATGAATTCAAATCAAGAGTTGGTTGATTATCTTATAGGTGTCGGGGCGCTTCGCTCAAGCGGCATTATAGAAGCCTTTAGAAATGTTGATAGAGCTGATTTTGTGCATAACAGAGAGACTTTTGATATTTATGAAGATTATCCTCTTGCCATAGGTCATGGTCAAACAATCTCTCAACCAAGAACGGTTGCCATGATGATGGAGATGCTCTCGCCTCAGGTTGGACAGAGCATTTTGGACATCGGAAGCGGCTCAGGGTGGACGACGGCACTTTTGGCTTATATTGTAGGAGAAGACGGCTTGGTTGTCGGGGTTGAGAGAGTAAGCGAACTTGTAAAGTTTGGAAGTGATAACCTTAAAAAATATAAGTTTAAAAATGCTAAGATTGTTGAAGCGGGAGATGAACTTGGGCTAAGAGGCGGGAAGTTTGACCGTATTTTAGTCTCTGCGGCAGCAGATGAGTTTCCGTACGAACTGGCAAAGCAGTTAAATATCGGTGGGAAGATTGTCATTCCCGTGCAAAATTCGATTTATGAAATGACAAAAGAAAAAAATGGGGAGCTTGGTGGAGTTGAACATTACGGATTTACGTTTGTTCCGTTGATTTATTAGAAGGGGGCTAAGATGTCACATACAGCATGGTTAAGTAAAAAACTAGATAGCGGAAAGATTTTATGCGAGGCGTGTGCCCATGCCTGCAAGCTTGAAGAGGGTGAGTATGGTATATGCGGTGTCAGACGTGTGGAAGAAGGTGAGCTAAAGCTGCTTGTTTACGGGCTTGCTGCGGCTGTGAATATTGACCCTGTTGAGAAAAAGCCTATGTTCAATTTTCTGCCTGCAAGCAAAGCTTTTTCTCTTGGAACGGTTGGATGTAACTTCTCTTGCAAGTTTTGTCAAAACTTTGACATATCTCAATATCCAAAAGAGCATGCCCATAAAATCATAGGTCGTGAACTTTTGCCCCAAAAAATAGTTGAACTCTCCATTGAAAACGGATGCCGCTCAATCGCATACACTTACAATGAGCCGGTAGTTTTTTTCGAATATACTTACGATACGGCAAAAATAGCGCATGAAAAAGGGCTGAAAAACATCTACGTCACAAGCGGTTATGAAACACGAAAAGCCATAGATTTGCTCGCCCCATATATAGACGGAATGAATATAGACATCAAAGGCTTTACGGATGAGTTTTACAAAGAGATTTGCGGTGCCAGACTAAAACCCGTGCTTGAAGCCGTTAAACATGCTCGTGAGAAGGGCATTTGGGTAGAGATAACAACTCTTTTGATTCCCGGAAAAAATGATTCAGATGAAGAGATACGAGGAATTGCAAAATTTATAGCTTCTGTCGATACATCTATGCCTTGGCATCTCTCGGCATTTCATCCGATGTATAAGATGCTTGACGTTCCACGCACTCCCGAATCAACGCTTTTAAGAGCATACAAGATAGGAGTGGAAGAGGGGCTTAAATATGTCTATATCGGTAATGTTGACAATGAAGATTATGAATCGACCTACTGCCCGAATTGTAAAAAAAGAGTGGTTGACAGAAGCGGAAACATCGGGCAATTTGTGACAAATGAACTAGATGAAGACGGTACATGTCCATACTGCGGATATAAGCTTGAAGGTGTGTGGCATTAATGCCACGCCTTTTTAAAACATGTTTACAACACCATAATCAAGCATCTCTTCAAACTGCTCTTGAGTTAATACCGCTTTTACCTTTTCTATACACTCTAAGTGAATCTTTGTAAGTTCTGCTCTGAGCTTTGCTATCTCATCCACTTTTGGATAAAAATCTGCCGCTTTTGGACCTTTGTGCTTAAAAGAGATTTGCTGCATCATATCAAGTTCAAGCTTTTTAATCACAAGAGCTTTGTCCACCGCCTTGCTCATAAGCTCCTCTTTTATTTTTAGTATTGCGTTGATTTGCTCTTTGGAGAGTTTGAGATTTGCGCTTGAGCTGTCGTAAAGCGTCATTCCAACAAGATAAGGAAGATTTTTTGGCATCAAAAAGTAATCTTTGGGAAAGTTCTCTTTTGTGGTAAAAGGTCCTGCCGGACCCGCTAACTTCTCCATTTTTACCACATCTTGCACCGGAGGAGGCAAGGTCGGTTCTGCGAGTAAAGAGCATGAGAGTAGAGTGAGTGCAAGAGCTGTATTTTTTATATTTTTCATAGCTGTTCCTTTGGGATATATATTTGTAAATATTATACAGAGCTATTGTTAACCAACTCTATAGCTTTTTTTACGCATGAATCAAGCGAGGTTGTCTGTGCGATAATGGGAGTGATGTATGGTGGAAAATAGTTCTTTGTTGTATATCCTATGGATATGGCTATGTAGCTCTCATCCCATGTGGCATTTTTTAAAAAACACTCTATTGTTGATGGTGACGAGAAGATAATTGCTGAGTTTTTTGGTAAAACAATCTTCTTTTTAAACTCTACACATACTGTTTTATAGACTATTGCTTCATCACAAATAACGCCATTTGTGTTTAGTTTTTCTACTAATGTTGAAACTATTTTTGAGCCTCTGACATAGAGCACTTTTTTGTTTTTTAGCAGTGGAACTAACTCGTCTGCGAACTCATTCCCATGTTTTTCTTTGCTGACAAACTTGATCTTACCGCCCAGATTGCTCGCTGCTTTTGCGGTTTGTGGTGCAATAACATATAGTGGTTTTGATTTCCACTTTTGATTGTAAGAGTTGAGCGGATAGATTGCACTTTTTGAAGTAAAAATAATCGCATCATAAGCAGAAAAATCGATATCGCATTTTATAGTCTCTATCTTTATGACCGGTAGATTTTTTGCCCATTTGACTTTTTTGTCGTTTAGTACATAAATAGGAAGTGAGTTGTTTTTAAAATTCTGTATAAATGAGCCTATTACTCTTTTTATTCTTGTAAATATTGTATCTTTGCTGTTTAGCACTAAAGATTTATTCTCATCTACAAAAAAGTTAATATTCTGCTTACTCAACATATATGTTATCTTGATAAGTTCTTCAAATATATGCTCATTGGAGTAATTTCTGTCGAGCAGAAACGAGTTTGTAGAGTAGTCATACTCATAGTAGATAAGATTTAATGGTTCAATTAGTTTTTCAATATTTTTCATGGAGTGGATAATAGCATTATGTGAGTAAATATTTTTCAAAAAATTGAAAAATATTTATGGGTGTAGAGGTTATTGAAACGTCGTGCCGCCATCAACGACTATAGTCTGCCCTGTAAGCCATGAAGATTCATTGCCGCAAAGAAAAAGACATGCACCTGTCAAATCTTCAGCTTCACCCATGCGAGAGAGCGGAGAGCGTTTTACTACTTCGCTTTTTACCTCTTCATAGTTTGGAAATGCTTTTAGTGCGTCTGTGTCGATTGGTCCGCCGCTTACTGCATTTACTCTTATGTTTTTCTCGCCAAGCTCTGCTGCTGCATAACGCACCATTGCTTCAACTGCCGCTTTGTTTGTACCGTGACCTGCATAGTTTGGAGTATAAACTAGGTTGCCTGTTGAGCTCATGCTGATGATGCTTCCGCCGCCTACCTTCTCCATCCTCTTTGCTGCCTCTTGCGCACCTACGACAAATGCGTCAACCGTTGCCGTGTAGATATTGTTTAACCCTTTTGGCTTTAGTCTCATAAACGGACCAAATCCGCCAACAACAGCACGCCCAGAGATGATGGCATTTGAGATAAAAAAGTCAAGTCTGTCAAAATCATTGTCAAACTCTGCGTAAACATCCCTGTATGTTTCAGGTTCTAAAATGTCAAGCTTATATGCTCTTGCTTTTACACCATACTTTGCCTCGACATTAGCGATTATCTCATTTGCGGCATCAGCTTTTGTCGCATACGTAAAAGCTACGTTGCACCCTTTTTGAGCAAAAGCATAAACGATTGCTTTGCCGATTCCTCGTGTTCCGCCGCTTACAAATAGAGTTTTGCCTGTCATTTATAATCCTTTGATTTTGTAATGTTTCATAATAGATTCTAGTTTTTTCATATTTTCAACACTTGGAGCAACGAGAGGAAGCCTGTATTCAAGTGTCTCAATAAGTCCTGCAACATACATTGCGGCTTTTATCATGATAGGGTTTGACTCTAAAAAGAGCGCTTTGTTGATTGGAAACAGCATATCATTTATGGCTTTTGCACCGCTAAAATCACCGCTTAGAGCCTTTTGAACCAATGCACTTTTTAAATCAGGCAGAAGATTTGATGTAACTGACGTAATCCCTGCGCCGCCGTTTGCAAGGATGGGAAAGTCAATTGCATCGTCGCCACTAAATACTTTTAGTTCGGGTCTGCGGGAGAGCAGCTCTACTGTACGCTCCAAGCTTCCGGTTGCTTCTTTAATGCCGTAGATATTTTTTACATCGTCAAATAGTCTGATAACGGTATCGGCACTTATATCGACTACGGTACGCCCCGGAACATTGTAGAGCATAAATGGAAGTTCAGGAACTGACTCGGCAATAGCTTTATAGTGTTGGTAAAGTCCCTCTTGTGACGGTTTTACATAGTACGGTGCAACTGAAAAGATTGCGTCAACTCCGCATTTTTGAGCTGTTTTTGCCGCTTCAATCGCTTCTGCTGTTGAGTTGCTTCCCGCACCTGCTAAAACTTTTGTTTTTGTGCCGCGGCATACCTCTACGGCTATCTCAATACATCTTTTGTCTTCAGCGTATGTAAGTGTCGCACTCTCGCCCGTTGTTCCTACCGGACAGACAGCGTCTATACCGTTTTCTATCTGTCTTTGGATTAGTTTTGCGTAAGTTTGCTCATCTAATTTGCCATTTTTAAACGGTGTAATGAGTGCGGTTGTAGAACCGGTTACTATATTCATTTCGTTCCTTTTTTTAAAATAAGTGTTGTTGATTTGTCAAAATTGAAGTACTTTTGTGCTACTTCTAAAACTCTTTCTTGCGTGATTTTTTCTATATTTTCTTCATAATTTAAAAGCAATGTCAAATCGCCTCTGACAAGGTAGCTTCCAAAAAGATTTGCAACCGATGTTGAACTCTCAAGCGAGTAGATAAACTCTGCTTTTGTGTTGATTTTTACTTTTTGTATCTCTTTTTCATCTACTTTTTTCTTCTTTAAAAGCTCTATCTGTTTTACTAGCTCTTTTTCGACGTCCTCGGCTTTAACACCGGGGTTGCAGGTTGCCAAAAAGATAAAAAGCCCCGGGTCGATATTTTCCATATTGTAAGCATAAACATTGTTGACAAGGTGTTTTTTCTCCATTAGCTCTTGGTAAAGTCGTGAACTTTTTCCGGAAAATAGAATCTCAGAAATCATGCTGAGTACGATTTGGTCTTCATTTTGAAAATTTGGGATATGAAACGCTATGGCAATCATCTCCACTTCGCTCTCTTTGTGGATGGTAACTCTTTTTGCTCCCTCTTGATCAGGTTCTACAAACTTTAATTCTGGGATTTTTCCACTGTTTTTGATGTGAGAAAACCTTTTCTTCGCTTTTTTGAAAACTTCCTCAGGCTCAACATCGCCCGTAACCATCAAGATAGCGTTGCTTGGTTGATAGTAGGTTTTGTGAAACTCTTTTATATCATCAGTCGTCCATGTTTTGATGTCGTTCATAAATCCGATAGGTGTCCAATGATATGGATGATAGACATAAGCGTTGTTGAAAAGCGCAAAATACAAGTAGCCCATCGGTGAGTTTTCTGTTCTCCAGCGTCTCTCTTCGGCGACTACATCGCGCTCAGGCTGAAACTCTTTGTCTTTGAGTTTGAGATTTTGCATAAGTTCGGCATAGAGTTCAAGCGATTTGTCGAGGTTTTGTGTGCTTGACTTGATGTAGTAATGCGTGTAGTCAAAACTTGTAGATGCGTTGTTGATGCCGCCTATGCTTTTTACCTCTTTATCAAACTCGCCGGCATCAAGATTTTTTGTGGATTTGAAGTTCATGTGTTCTAGCATGTGGGCGATGCCGGTTTTGCCCATAACTTCGTTTCTGCTTCCGACTTTATAAAAAATATCGGTGCTAATAACGCCAGTGCCGTTTTTAAGCGGAATTACAACAATTTGAAGCCCGTTTTCAAGGGTCTTAGTCTCATATTTCGGTAGTGATGATGCCATTAAAATTCCTAAAGTAAGTGTAAGTGCAAAGAGAAATTTCATGCTATTTTCTATCCGCGCCTATCGCCTCTGTGATGTTTGCGTATCCGTCAGCCTTTATAAGCTCAGTAAGCTCCAAGTTGATGTTTTTTATCATATCCGGACCGCCAAAGATAAGCCCGCTGTAAATCTCTACAAGTGAAGCCCCTGCCTTGATGCGTCTGTAAACCTCGGCGGCAGAGTCGATACCGCCGACAGATATAAGCACTGTTTTGCCAAAAAGCTCTTTTGCAATCGCTTCAAAGATGGCAAAACTCTTCTCTTTAAGTACCGCACCGCTTAAACCGCCTATGCTTTTTGGGTTTTTAACAAGCGAATAGTCTATGGTAGTATTGGTAGCAATGATGCCATCAGCTCCTTTTGCAACCGCTAAAGACGTAAGAGCAACCGCATCTTCTTCGCTCATGTCCGGTGCGATTTTTAGTAAAATCGGTTTTGTGGTTATCGCTTTTGCTTCCTCAAAAAGCCTTGTGATAAACTCTTCGTTTTGCAAATCTCTTAAGCCCGGTGTGTTTGGGGAAGAGATGTTTATAACAAGATAATCGCCTAATTCGTGAAGCGCTTTGATGAGAGTTGTATAATCATTTATCGCTTCGTTCTCCGGAGTAACTTTGTTTTTGCCGATGTTTATCCCGATAGGCGTGGTAAAAGGGAAGCGCTCTTTTAATCTTTTTTGTACCTTCAAAAGACCGTCATTGTTAAATCCCATCGCATTTTGGATGCTCTGTTCCTCGATATGGCGAAACATACGAGGTTTTGGGTTTCCCGCCTGTGGCTTTGGCGTAACAGTGCCAATCTCCGTAAAACCAAATCCAAGTATCTGCATTCCACGAATCATGGTTGCATTTTTGTCAAATCCTGCACCAAGTCCTATAGGGTTATAAAAAGTACGCCCGAAAAGCTCCTGTTTAAGTATGGGGTTGGTAACAAAATGGGACTCTAGAAAAGAGTTGAAAGGTATGGGGCAGATATTTGGAGCTCTAAGCACACACTCCGCAAGCATATGCGCACTCTCCGGCTCAAGTTTGAACAGCCAATTTTTTATGGTTTGATACTCTAACATATAGTTCTCTTTTACTAAAAATTAGGAGATTATACAAAAAGAACGATAAAGTTATGTTAATACTTTACACTTTTATGCGCAAGTGCGAGCATCTCTGTGTCTCCTGAGCTGTCACCATAGGCATAGATAGTTTCATACTGTTTAATATCTAAATGCTCTTTTATACGTTTTGCTTTCTCTGCTCCGTGGCAGTTTGGGGTTAAAAATTTACCGCTGAATTTTGCGTCTTTAAATTCCAGTTCAGTTGAGAGGAGTTCAATTCCCTCTCTTTGGCACCATGGCTTAAGCCAACACTCCATGGATGCAGAGACTACAAGCACTCTGTCGCCTTTTGTTTGATGTGTTTTAAGGATTTGCAGTCTCTCTTTGTTGATGATGGTATCAAGTTTTTCGAGCGAAAATTCCTTTGCTTTTTGCTTGAAAATCTCTTCATTTGTTCCTTTAAAAAAGAGGGAGAAAAGACGCTCTTTTGCTTCGGAATTTGAGATAATGCGCAATTGCCAGAGTGCAAAATAGGGGAGAAATCTTGTCATATTGAAGAGATATGACTTTTTGCTTGAAGCGTGTTTTAAAAACTCGCCTAAGGAGTCTTTGGAGCTGAGCGTTCCGTCAAAATCAAAAAGTGCGAGATTCATCTGTAGTACCTCTCTTTAAAATAGCATGCTCCGACCGGCAACCATGAAGGGATGTTATAAAACTTCTCATTTTGCACATCAAGATAGTTCTTTTTGTAAAACTCATAGTTAAAACCTTTGCAAGTTGCGGTATAAAAAATCGCTCCATTACCATTGAAGCTATCCAGTGAAAAGGAGTTACAGCTTTGTGTAAGCAGTTTTTCATCGATAGGGCTTTTGTGAAATAGAGTGATATCACTGTTGGCAAGCTCTCTTACATCAAGGAGTTTATCATCAAGACGACCATATTTGGAGTTGTTGAACAAAACATTGAACTCTCTTTTACAAAAGTGCGAGAGCAGTGATGCACTTGAGTAGCCGAGCGTAAAAATCCTCTCATCATTAAACTCTTTAAGCTCCTCGCAAATAGCTTGAGGCTTGGTGTACATCACGATATCCGAGTATTTTTTATGCTCTTTGAAGAGTGAAGTCGGAAGTAAAAGAGCGGTTACTATAATGATGATATGAATTGATGTAAAAATGGCGTTATAGTTGAAGAGTTTTTGCAAACGCTCCATTTGGATAAAACTAAAGAGCAAAAAGATGTAAGGTATAAAAAGCAAAAACCAGTGTAATCCGATGTTGTTTTTGAGAGAGACTACAAAAAAGATAAAAAACGCAACACTTAAGATTAGCGTAAGCAGTCTTAAAAGTGTTGTTTTTTCAAATTTTGATTTGAGCAAAAAGTAAAGCCCCCAAGGTGTGACTACGTAGAGCAGAAGCCCAAAATAAGCCAAAACTGTGCTTATACCATAGACGCTATCTTCAGTTCTTGCAAAGAAGTTAAAAAGGATATTGTTCCAGCAGCTGTTATAGTTAAAGTAGAGATTTTGCGATATAAAAAGCAGGACGATAAAAGCGACAACCGCTACTGTTTTTAGGGCTTTTGTCTTGTATGTAAGAATAGAAAAAAGTAGCAGCGAAAAGAGCATAAAAACTGCAAAATATTTGCTCAAAAACGCAGCACCTAAAAAAACTCCGGCTAAAAGTGCATAACCAAACCACTCTTTTTTCTCCAGTGAGTAGAGCAAAAAGAGCGTTCCAAGCGAGCTGAAAAAGAGCAGGGCAACATCGTTGGTCATAAGAACAAGCAACAAGTCAACAGGCGAGACTAAAAAGAGAAATGAGGTGTAAAGTGCTTTTTCTTTATGGATACCGTAAAGCAGAGCGATTTTATAGAGTACAAACGCCGCCACAAATGTGGCCAAGATAGCAAAAGAGCGAAAAAATAGATGCGAATCACTCACAAAACTCATAGCATAGAGTACCCATCCAACCATCGGCGGGTGGTCGTAGTAGCCCATACTTGGGTTGTGTGCCCATTTTATAAAGTATGCCTCATCCCCCGTGAGCGGGAGCAGCCAAAGAATCAAAATCTTAAAGGCGAAAATCCCTGCAAGGATAGAAAGTTCTCTTCTGTAGCGCTCTATCATATACTCATTTTCTTAAATAAAAATTCCGGTATATGCTTGATGATAAGCATGATAACCATCCAAATAGGCTTTGTGTAGAGGACATTGCGCCCTTTTTGCTGTGCGTTAAAGATATCCTCGGCAACTTCACTTGGGCTTGCCGTGAGCTTTGGCGGAAGGTCGAGATGTTCGGTCATCTTTGTGTGTACAAACCCAGGTTTGACGGTAAGTACCTGCACCCCGCTCTCATAAAGTCTGTTTCTTAAACCGCTAAGATACGCCGAAAAAGCTGCTTTTGCGCTGCCGTAGATATAGTTTGCTTTTCTGCCGCGATCTCCCGCAACGGAACTCACACCTACGATAAAACCGCGTCTCTCTTTTTCAAAATCATTGGCGATGATATTTAAGATGCTCACTGCTCCCGTGTAGTTTACATTGATAGTCTCTAATGTTTTGTTCCACTCTTTTTGTGCCTCTTTTTGTTCTGTCATATAGCCCGAGATTACGATAGCGCCAAGCGGCTTTTCTTCAAGTGAGCTATAAAAGCTCTCATGCGTCTCATAAGCAGTAATGTCAAACTCTTTAAGTACAACTTCCACGCCGCTTCTAAGTGCGATATCTTGCTTTAACTCCTCCAAAGAAGCACTCTCTCTTGCCGCAAGATAGAGGTTGTAGCCGTTTTTTGCATAGATGCGTGCGACCTCTTTTGCAATGTCGCTTTTTGCACCGATAATAAGAACATAACTCATATGCATACCCTTTTTGACTGAAGTGATTGTAGTTTTTTATCCATGTTGTTCTCTTTTCTGAATGTACGAAATGTCTCGATAAGCGGATACCCTTGCTCAAATGTTTCACGACTCACACGCACATCTTTGGTGAGATAGATGCGTCCGCCGTGGCGTACTACGACCTCGTCAAGTGCATCCAAAAGTTCAAAAAGTCCCGTTTCAATCTTAAAGTCAAGTGCGAGCGAGTAGCCCTCCATGGGAAAAGAGAGATAGTTGTCGTTTGCTTTGCCGTATAGTTTTAAAACTGCCAAAAAAGAGCCTTTGCCCGAAGCCGAAATTTTGCCGAGTATCTCTTTAAGCCCATCAAAACTGCTCTCTTTGGGCAAAATAAACTGATACTGCGTAAAACCGCCGCTTCCATAGATCTTATTCCAATCCCCGATAGCATCAAGCGGATAGAAAAATGTGTCTATATCGACTTTTTGTTTGGAGATACCATTTGGAGCTTTTGCATAGTAGAGCCAGTTAAAAGCCTTTACGCTGAGGTTGTTGAGCGCAAAAGATGGGAAGGTAAACGGAATGGTAAGCTTTTTTTTGCTTTTGTACTCCAAATCGCCGTCGTTTGCAAAATCACCGACCATCAGCAAGCATTTGCCAATCTCTTCATCTTTTGCCAAACAGTCTATCCATGCCACAGAGTAGGGCATATCTTTGTATTTCTCAAATGCTTCAAAAGTCTCTTTTAGGTTTTTGGTTTTGATGGTTGTTTGGTTTATGTGCTTGGAATTTATCTTCTTGAGCGAAATTTTTGCACTAAGAATAACGCCGGTAAGTCCCATCCCTCCGCAAGTTGCATGAAAAAGCGCATCCCCCTTTTTACAGCTCTTTATCTCACCATCTGGCAACATAAGCGTCATCTCTTCGATACATTCGCTAAAACACCCTTCAGTGTGGTGGTTTTTGCCGTGAACATCGCTTGCGATTGCTCCGCCGATGGTTATGAGTTTTGTCCCCGGAGTTACTTTTAAAAACCAACCGCGCTTTACAAGTGTATCAAGTATCTCACTCAAAAGCACTCCTGCTTGGCACTCAAGTATGCCCTCTTGTGCGTCAAAAGCTAAAAAATTGTTGTATGGTTTGGTATAGACTATGTTGTCTGCAAGTGCACTGTCACCGTAGCTTCTGCCGTTGCCGTAAGGGATAAACTCTTCTGTTTTTTCTGCATACGCACACAAACTCTCCGTGTCTCTGAGTGAAAACACATTGCTTTTTATCTTTGGGTACATACCCCAGCTAAAGAGATTCATAGTCCGTCCTTAAACACAAATTTTTTATCAAGAAAATATTTTACGATATAACCGATACTAAGACCTACTAGCGCGCCCGCATATTTTGCATTTTGGCTCTCAAAAAGCATGTCAAATCCAATCTCAAAACCCCAAAAGATAAATGTGGTGAAAACTCCCATAAGCGAGTAGAGAAAAAACTTTTTGCCATCATCGGCTCTGCTTTTTGGAGTGTGAAAAAAGATATATTTTTTGTCAAGTATATACTTCAAAACAAGACCTGCCAAAGTACCCGCAAGCATCGCAATATAGAGCGATAAAAAACCGCTGTATATCGTAAAGCTGAAGTACTGAAAAAAGAGATTTAATGCAGTTGAGAGCAGTGCGAAGATAACATATCGTGCAATCATGTCAGTTTTATAATTCCCACGAAACTAAGAAGCCAAAAAAAGATAGTCAGCTTTAAAAATGTATCTTTGATAACAACTCTCGTAGGACTTCCGCTATTCTCCTCGACAAATGTTATCTGCATATAGCGTAAAATGCCCAAAATAACGAAAAAAGAGGTAAGAAAGAGATACTCCGTGCCAAGCCTTGCCGTAACCTCCGCAGAGATAGTGTACATGATGTAGCTCACAATAACCACACCTGCCATCAAAACCATAGAGGCGTTTACAAACTCAAGGTTATAGCCGTCTATGTTTTTGCGTGTCTGTTGCCCATCCAAAGAGAGAAGCACATCGTCTCTTCTTTTGGCAAGAGCAAGAAAGAGGGCAAGAAGGAATGTCATCGAGATTATCCACATAGAGAGTGAGATATCTGTAACGCTAGAACCCGCAAAAAGACGCAAAACAAAGCCCGAAGCGATGATAAAAATATCTAAGATAGCGATATGTTTAAGCTTGATACTGTAAAAAATATTGAGGATAAAGTAGAGAAGCAACACGCCAAAAAGGGTTTTGCTGAGCAAAAACGAGAGCGCAAGAGAGGCAGAGCTAAGAGCCAATATAAGGAAAATCGCACTCTTTTTTGTAACGCTTCCGCATGCCAACGGGCGATTTTTCTTTGTAGGATGTGCCATGTCTTCGTTGATATCCAAAAAATCATTGAAAATATAGACACTGCTCGCAAGCAGTGAAAAAAGTACAAAAACAAAAAAAGTGTCTCTAATGACCTCCGTATCTGTAAAGGAGAACGAAAAAAGAAGCGGCAAAAAGATAAAAAGATTTTTTATATATTGATGTACTCGCAAAAGTTTGATGATTTCACCCAAAAAAGAGCCTTTTTTAAGCGGATTATAACACTTTGGTCATAAAACTTAACTTTGTCATTAAGCTATCATTAAATAAAATAATATTTTTTAAAAATTATTTATCAAGTTCAAAGTCCAAACACGATAAAATCTAACTTTTAGATTATACAGGAAGTCTAATATGAAAGCGACTAATATATTAATGACGAATAGCAAATCCTATAAAATAGCAATAGCAGGAACGGGGTATGTGGGACTAAGTAATGGGCTTTTACTGGCTCAACACAACCAAGTCGTAGCACTTGATATCATTCCACAAAAAGTGGAGATGCTTAAAAATAAAAAATCACCTATCGAGGATAAAGAGATAGAAGAGTATCTGCTAAGAGACGATTTAAACTTTACTGCAACGCTGGATAAAGAGCAAGCTTACAAAGATGCAGATTATGTAATCATCGCAACTCCAACAGATTATGACCCTGAGACAAATTATTTTAACACTAAGTCCATAGAGTATGTAGTAGCAGATGTGCTTAGTATAAATCCTGATGCAACGATGGTTATAAAAAGCACTATTCCTGTAGGATACACTAAGTCTTTACGAGAAAAATTTAACACTCAAAATATCATCTTTTCACCGGAGTTTTTAAGAGAGGGGAAAGCGCTCTATGACAATCTTTATCCAAGTAGAATCATAGTAGGTGAAAAAAGCAAAAGAGCAGAGATTTTTGCAAATCTTTTAGCCGAGGGTGCCATAAAAGAAAATATCGATATTCTTTTTGCCGACTCAACAGAAGCGGAAGCTATAAAACTCTTTGCAAACACATACCTTGCTATGAGAGTAGCATACTTCAACGAGCTTGACTCTTATGCAGAAGCGCACGGGCTTAACACCGAGCAAATCATCAAAGGTGTAGGGCTGGATCCAAGAATAGGCACGCACTACAACAACCCTAGTTTTGGATATGGCGGCTACTGCTTGCCTAAAGATACAAAGCAGCTGCTTGCAAACTACCGAGATGTGCCCTCAAACATGATAGAAGCCATCGTAAATGCAAACAGCACCAGAAAAGATTTTATAGCAAACAGTATCATCAAAAAACTAGAGTTAACACCTCAAAATCCAAACAATATCCACACTTCAAAAAAAGTGGGAGTGTATAGACTTACCATGAAAACAGGAAGCGACAACTTTAGAAGCAGTGCTATCCAAGGGATAATGAAAAGAATCAAAGCTAAAGGCATAGAAGTAGTTATATACGAACCCTCTCTTGCCGATGAGACTTTCTTTAACTCAAGAGTTATCAAAAATCTTGACGAGTTCAAAGCTGTCTCAGATGTGATAATAGCAAATAGACTAAGTGAAAATTTACTAGATGTAAAAGATAAGGTTTACACTAGAGATGTATTTAACAGTGATAGCTAGGTAAATATTTTATAAAGGGGTGACAAATGATCAGAGTTTTAGTGCCACTGGCAGATGGGTTTGAAGAGATAGAGGCAATCTCTATCATAGATGTTTTGCGCCGTGGCGGGATTGAGGTTATCACTGCTTCTTTGGGACAAAACCGTTCAATCAAGGGAGCACACGGTGTAGTTGTAATGGCCGAAGCGGAGATTACCGCTGTGGCTACAGAGGCTCTTGATATGGTAGTTTTACCCGGTGGGTGGGGTGGAACACTGGCTTTATGTGATGATGCCAACGTACAGAGAATCCTTAGAGAGATGGATAAAAAAGGAAAGCTCATAGGAGCGATTTGTGCCGCACCGCTCGCACTGGAACGTGCCGGTGTACTTAAGCACAATTACACATGCTACCCGACCATCGAGCAGCAGATAAGAGAAGATGGCTTTGATGAGAGCGGGATGGTTGTAGAAGACGGCAATGTGCTTACTTCCCGCGGACCCGCAACCGCCATCTGCTTTGGGCTTCAAATCGTAAAAAAACTCTCAGGCGAGAAGAAGTACCTTGAGGTAAAATCCGCCCTTTTGGCTACCTACTGCGAATAAAGAGAAGGTTTTTTAAGCTTCGTTCTTCCTCTTGGCTTGCAAACTCTTGCACGTTTTCAAGCCGTTTTACAAAGGTAAACTCAGAAGCCAATTCGCCAAAGAGGCGGATAAGAAAGTTACTATCAAGTTCGGGCGCATTGAGGCATGCCAAAACCATAGAGCCTTCCATGCTCATCTCATGGAGCCGTTTGATGATTTTTTCATAATCTTTTGTTGCTTCAAAACTCCCTCTTTGCAGGGTCGGCGGGTCGATGATGATAAGGTCGTAAGGGGCGTCTTTTCTGATGCGTGAGAAAGATTTGAGGATATTATGGGGCAAAAAACTTACCCCTTTTGAATCGATAGCGTTTAAGTGGTGGTTTGCTTTGCCCACTGAGAGCGCACCTTTGCTCATATCGATATTGACGACGCTCTGCGCACCTCCCATTTTTGCTGCAACGCTAAAAGCGCATGTGTAGCTAAAGAGGTTTAGCACTCTTTTGTCCTTGGCATTTTCTCTCACAAACGCTCTGCCGTTTTTCATATCAGGAAAGTAGAGGCTGTTTTGATTGGAGAGGAGGTTGAGTTTAAACTTCATACCGTTTTCAAGCGCAAAAAGGTTTTTTGGTACTTCTCCCATCAAAACCTCGCTTGGTGCGCCTTTAAGGTAGCGTCTTTGTATCACGAGCGTTGTAAAACGGCTTGAGGCTACAAACTCCTTTAGCATTGCTAGAAGTTCTTCCTCTTTTTCGTCTTGCATAAAAAGAGCCACATTTAAGATGGTGTCTATCGAATCAATTGTGAGATGCTTCCACCCCTCAAAAAGTCCGCCTCGTCCATGAAAAATCCTTTTAAATTCTTCGCCTGCATCTTTTGTATTTTCTTCTAAAAGTTCTTTGAGTTGTTTAACCGTCATTCTTTGCCTAAGTAATTTTTTGTATAATTCTAACCATTTTAGAGCGCAAAAGGCAAAAAGTGAAGAAAAAAGTAGTTGTTATCGGCGGAGGATACGGCGGGCTTCGTGCCGTTGAGCATTTGGCTTTGCAAGCGGATATGGATGTAACACTCATCGATGCGCATCCTTACCACTATCTTCAAACAGAGGCGTATGGCTATATTGCGGGTCGATTTGATCTGCATGATGTTGTTATCGACTTGCAAGACTGGTGCGACGGTTTTAAGAAAAAAGTGACTTTTATTTACG
Source organism: Sulfurimonas sp. (assembly GCF_028694605.1). Lineage (GTDB taxonomy): Bacteria > Campylobacterota > Campylobacteria > Campylobacterales > Sulfurimonadaceae > Sulfurimonas. The sequence continues at coordinate 43,553 of NZ_JAQVKP010000007.1, forward strand.
ACCATGCAACGGATATTGACTTTGTATCGCAAAAGGTCAAGCTTTGCAGCAGCGAGGTTGCTTATGACTATCTTATCATCGCAACGGGTGCAAAAACAAACTTCTTCTCTTTTATAGAGGGGCTTAGAGAGCATAGTTTTGGAGTAAAAAGCCTTTATAGAGCGCACAATTTCCGTGCTGAATTTGAAAAAATCATATACAAAAAGCTTCAAAATGAGGCTGATACACAAGAGATAAATCTGGCTATCGGAGGGGCGGGTCTTAGTGGCGTAGAGGTAGCGGCGGAGATGGCAAATGTGGTTTCGGTCTATAAAAAAACACTTGGCAACAGGGTGGCAAGCATCAGGATTCATCTCATAGATGCAAGCAAAACGATTTTACCGGGGATGAGCGAATTTTTGGTGCAAAGTACGCATAAGCGGCTTGTATCGCTTGGTGTGCATATCTTGACGGATGCCTTTATCCAAAAAATGGATGACTCTTACATCTACTTCAAAAACGGCGATACGCTCGCATATCATTTTATGATTTTTACGGGCGGCATCAAAGCATCTGATTTGAACGAGAAGGTGGATGTGCAAAAAAATAGAATCTTACAGTTTTTGCCGGATGAACGACTAAATATTGGTGGCTATGAGAATGTTTTTGCGGTGGGCGACTGTGTCGAGATACGGGACGCAGCAGGGCGCATCTTGCCTCCGACTGCCCAAACTGCCGAAAGAAGTGCGGAGTATGCGGCAGCAGCCATTCGTAAAAAGATAGACAAGCAAGAGATAAAACCTTTTGATGCCAAAGTTCTTGGTGTCTTTATCGCCCTTGGCGGACGGTATGCGAGCGGAGAGCTTTTTGGAGCTCTAAAAGTAACGGGCTACAGCGCCTATGTGCTAAAAAAAGCCATCACATACGCCTACTACTTAGGACTGAAACTTCGTCTCAACACGGGATATAAAAATAGAACCAAAACGCTCTAAATCTTCTCCCAAAAAGTACCCTGCGGCGTGTCCATGATGCTCACGCCGTAAGATAGAATCTCATCACGGATTTTGTCTGAGGTTGCAAAATCTTTTGCCCTCTTTGCTTCGTCTCTTTGCATGATAAGTGCGTTAATCTCCTCTTTTGTCGCCTCATCTACACCTAGTTGAAAATACTCAAATGGATTTTTTGCTCCAAAACCCAAAACCTCCCCAATGTAGGCGATGTTTGAGAGTGTTTGGGCTTTAAACTCTTTGTGTTTTCCCGGCATATCAAGCGATTCGTTTGCTTTTGCAATCATGGCATCAACAAGTGCCAAAGAAGCCGAGATGTTTAAATCATCGCTAAGTGTTTCTAAAAGCTCTTCTTGAAAAGCAGTTTTAATAGGCTTGTAAGCTAAACCAAAAAGACGCTTTTTAACTCTGTAAATCTTGTCTAAACGCTTTTTTGAAGCCGCCAAATCTTCGGTGTTGAAGTTAAAATTGCTTCTATAATGCGTACTTAGGAGATAAAATCTTAAAACCTCGCCGTCATAAACTTTAAGTGCATCTTTGAGAAAAAAGCTGTTTCCAAGACTTTTTGACATCTTTTCGCCGTCTATGTTGACAAAACCGTTGTGCATCCAGTAGTTTGCCAGTGTGTGGTTGGTTGCGCATCTGGTCTGTGCCGCCTCGTTTTCATGATGGGGAAAAAGCAAGTCCGCTCCGCCGCCATGAATGTCAACGGCAAACTTTGCGCCATCCTTAGCCAGATGCTTCTCTATCATGGCAGAACACTCCACATGCCAACCGGGGCGACCGGCTCCAAATGGAGAATTGAAAGTTACGGTGTCGTCTTTTACACTTTTCCACAGAGCAAAGTCCGCAGTGTTTTTTTTCTCCGATGAGTTCTCAACCCTGTTTTGTTTTTCGCTCTCCTCTTGAACTCTATGTGAAAGGCTTAAGTAGTCGTTGTCGCTTGCAGTATCAAAGTAAACATCTCCATCTACGGTTACGTAAGCGTGTTTTGAGTCTATGAGTTTTTGTATAAGCGCAAACATCGCCTCAAGAGATTCTGTGGCTTTTGGCTCAATATCAGGACGTGAAATACCCAACTGCGCCATCTCTTTGTGATAAGCATTCGTATAAAAATCTGTAATCTCTTTTATTTCTCTCTTCTGTTCAATAGCTTTTTTGATGATTTTGTCATCTATGTCGGTAATATTTCTGGCATAAGTCACATCGTAACCGTTTGCCTTTAAAACGCGTGTGAGAAGGTCAAAAACCAAAGCACTCTTTGCATGCCCCAAGTGAGCATCATCATAAACCGTCGGACCGCAAACATAGAGTGAAACCCTGTTGCCGTCTTGAGGGATAAACTCCCGTTTTGTTTTTTGTACTGAATCGTAAATTGTCATTTTAAAAACCTGTTATCATAAAATCAACCGCTGCAATAATTTCATCTCTTTTGTCTTGAAGCGAACAGATAGGTACTCCTAAATGTTGTATGGATATACCCGCCAACTCAGCCGTTGACATTGTAACCTCCAAACCTTCAATTTTAAAAACCGGATGCAATATCTTTGCAGGTTTCATATCTAGTACCAAAGGCACAACTACTCTTGTGGTAAGGGATTTAAGAATATCGTTTTGTATATCTAGCAAAAAAGGTATCTCTTTGCTTGTCTTTGGATTTTTGTTTTTATAAACATCAAATTGAGCCATTAAAAACTTCTTATTTCATCGCTAAAGAGACCATCTTTTGCGACTCTTTCGTTATAGCTGTTGATAGCATTTTTGTTTTGTGCCTCCCATTTTTTCATCTCTTGCTCTTTAATAAGTTCAATAAGTGTTTTTTCTAATGAATTTGAGATGTTAATATGAAGTTCTTTTGCCTTTTGAAGCAGGTCGGAATTGATGCTTAAATTGGTCGCTTTTTTCTTTGCGTATGGATTATAAAGTGCTGTCATGTTTATTCCTGTATGCATAAAGTATGTGTATGATTGTAACGTATTTGAAAAAAATTTCAGATGATTGTTGCTATAAAATCCTTAAAAAGAAGAAGTAAAACCGTTAAAACGACTAAGCCGCCCAGAAGATAGAGTGCTTTTTTGGATGCAACTATAGCGTAAAAGTTTTTTACGCCAAAGGCTTTGACAGTCATGCCAAAACCTGCAAAGCCGCTGATGGTTCCTGCAAGTGCTAAACCGCTTGCTCCCATCGGGGTGATGAGTGCGAGAGCGCTAAAAGTGTAAAAGAGAAGCGAGTATGTCGCTATCTTTGCGGCACTGAGCTGTTGCTCATTTGCATAGAGCCAGAGCAAAAATAGTTTTTGAAGACCCAAAGGAAGCAGTCCTATCATATACATTTGAAGCACGGATGCGGTTACAAGTGTGTCGTTTGCACCAAATGAGCCTCTCTCAAAAAGCAGCCATATTATTTCATATGAGAGAATATATCCGCCGATAGTACTGGCACTGAGCAGATATGCCAAAAACCAAAAAGCACGCTGCATATAAGCTCTTGCTTTTTGCTCGTCGTTATTCTTTATGTAGCGTGCGATGCTTGGAAAGAGCGCGATGGAAGTAGCTATGGCAAAAATGGCAAGAGGAAGCTGAAAAATGCGGTTGCCGTAGTAGAGGTAGCTGATAGAGCCTGAAGCCAAAAAAGAGGCTAAAAAAGTGTCCAAAAAAGCACTGACCTGAGGTGTAGAGTTTCCCCACATGGCCGGGAAAAACTGTTTTTTAAACTTTTGTGTCTCATTTTTGATATACACTGCTTTGCCTCTTAGATACTTCAATCCCCCGACCAAAGGTTTGAAAAGTCCTAAATGATGGAGTGCCGCAAGGTGGGCGACAAGCTGTAAAATCCCGCCTATGACCACCCCAAAACTAAGATAATAGACGATTTCGCTCTGGCTCTTATCTTGTGAAAGGTAGAGTGCTGCGATGAGTGAGATGTTAAGAAGTGCGGTTGAAAAAGCCGTAGTGGCAAAATGGCGTTTGTACTGCAACATGGCACTTAGAAATGTCACCGCAAAGATAAGCGGGAGATACCAAAAGTTGATGGCAACATAGGGAGCGGCGAGTTCTATGGCGGCAGCGTCAAAACCGACCGCTATGACTTCCGTCGCCAGAGAGGGCAGTATGTTGACAAGGAGTGTGAGCGTAAGGATGATGGACAAAAAGAGCAAAAAGATATTTGCGCCAAAAACACCTTTGTGTTTTGAGTGGGCATAGGCAGGGATAAAAACCTGCGTAAAAGCCCCCTCTGCAAAGATACGTCGAAAGAGATTTGGAAGTTTAAAAGCGACAAAAAAAATGTCACTGTAGATATTTGCTCCGAGTGCAGAGGCGGTGAGCATATCTCTTAAAAATCCTAAAACTCTTGAAAATAAAATACCAAAACTGTTGGTAAAAATGGCTTTAAACATGGGCTTCTTTTGGAGAAAAATAATATTTTTACGAAATTTTAACAAATCTTTGATTAAAATGTAGAGTTTAAAAATTAAGCTCAGGCAAAAAAATGGGATTATTTAGTTCAAGTGCCACTACAGAACAAGCAACAAAGAAGATTCGCCCGACAGTGGTGAAAACTCAAAACGTTGCAAAAGAGTTGATGGAGATAGCCAAAAAAAATGAGGTAAATCCCAACTCGTTAGATTTTGATATCTTGGAAGTTAAAACATATACGAGAGTAAACAAAGAGAAAATGGAATCTGACTGGGAAGAGATAGGTGCCGGCGAGCTGCATGAGCTTGATGATGCTACTGCTATTTTAAATAAAAATTTTCAAATCAAACAAGCTTACGAAATAGAAGTTTATACTAAAAATGAGAATGATATTTTTAAAAATTTCCACGCAGCCGTAGGTGCAAATGCTACAAAATGCAAAATCTATCTCAGTATAAAAGAAGGCTCCGAAATTGCGACTGTTCCTAAGTTTGAGGACGAGTTTTTAAGATATATCAACAAAAGCAAAATCCGTGCCGGGATTTTTGTCGGGATGTTTGACGAAATGGTCTTTGACGTGGTTTCAAGGGCTTCGGCAATGGCAAAAGTGGATGGTATCATTAAATATGACAAAAATCAAACTATTCTTATCGCCGAAGCGTACGAACCGACACCTACTATCAATGATGCATTAATCAAACATTATGAGAAAGGGAATGCTCCTGTCCAAGAGCATGAAAAAGTGGACTACTCTAAACGCGGATTTATTCACAGTGTGCTAGAGGGAGAAACTCTCTTGGAGTATATCAAACCACGCAAGGGCAAGGCAGGGAGAAATTGTCGTGGTGAGTTTATGGAACCGACAGAGCCTCTTGTGAAGTATGCACCGGACTTTAGCGTTGATGAGACTATAGAAATAGTGGATAACAAAGAAAATATTATCTACCGTGCCAAAAGAAGCGGATACATCAGTTTTGAAGCGGGAAAATATCAGATAAAGTCAGATATGGATGTCGGTGAAATCTCTTTTAAGACAACAGGCTCCGTGCTGACGGGTTTAGGTTCTGATGTATCACTCAGCGTCAAAGAGAATGACTACCAAAAAGATGCCATCGGTGCAGGCATGGAAGTACAAGTTAGCGAGATAGACATTAAAGGAAACATTGGTCCAAACTCAAAAGTCTATGCCAACAGAGCTACCGTAGAAGGGCAAACTCACAAAACATCTTATATTGCAGCCAATGATCTGACCATTAACATCCATAAAGGGTTTGCAACGGGGGATAGTATAAAAATCAACAGACTGGAACACGGTGTGGCTGAGGGAAAAAAAGTTGAAGTTTCACAGGCTATGGGCGGGACTATCAGAGCAAAAGATATTGAGATAGAACATTGCACCTCTTATGTCAAAGCAACAGCCTCAAGACTTATAGAGATTAAAAAACTTCAGGGGAGCGAAAATATTTTTACTATTGACCCTCTTTTGCAAAAAGAGAAAAACGAAGATTTTGATGAGAAAAAACATGAGATTCATCAGTTGGAAAAAAGTATAGATGAGATAAAAAAAGAGATAGACAGGTACAAAAAAATGATTAAAGACAATAGTAACTCTTTTAATGAAATCAAAAAAAGATTAATCTATTTTAAACAAAATAACATAAAAATGCCTGCCTCTTTTGTGGATAAATATAAACAGCACATCAAGGCACAGGAACACTTGGATGGAATTACTAAAGAGTATCAAACTAAAAGTGACAAGCTTACTCTTTTAAATGCAAAAGCCACCTCTTTGCAAGATAATATTTTTGACGCAAGAATCATAAACAGAGATAGATGGGTGGGACACAACGAGCTTATCTTCAAACTAATAGAGCCGCCTATAGAGGTGAGCTACAAACCTTATGAGGGTTCTGTGGATAAAATATTTGCTATCGTCAAAATGGATGACGGTATGTTTGAGATAAGGGCGGTGAAAGAGTGATAGCAGGTTTAAATGGTAGGGTAGTTTACAAAGAGCCGTCGTTTGTGCATGTGGATGTAAGCGGTGTGATTTATGAGGTCTTTATATCACTGCAGAGTTTTTCGGCTCTTGGCAGCGATGAGGTAAAACTTTTTACATCTCATATCATTCGTGAGGATGCGCAACTTCTTTACGGTTTTTTGGAGATGGGCGAGAAGAGGCTTTTTGAGAGGCTTATAAAGATAAACGGGGTTGGTCCTAAAGTTGCTATGGCGATTTGTTCTACTTTTACGCCAGCCCAGTTTGCGATGGTTATCAACAGCAAAGACATAAGCGGAGTGCAAAGAGTCCCCGGAATCGGACCAAAGAGTGCAGGGCGGATTTTGGTGGAACTTAGCGGTTTTGATGCTGAACTGATGGCAGCTCCGAGTGCAGAGCCAAAAAGTTTGGCAGCAGCGCAGGCATGTGAAGCTTTGGAATCTTTAGGTTTTAAAAAAGAGAAGATTCTCAAAGCTCTCAGTTCGTGCAATGGCAGCGACACTGCTTCGCTTGTAAAAGAAGCACTCAAATTTTTACAAACAATTTAAAAAAACAAGGATTTATATTGAAATTAACTATTTTATTTGGCGGTGCCAGTTTTGAGCATGAGATTAGTATAGTAAGCGCAATAACGCTCAAACAAAAAATTACAAAATTTGAGCTAAGTTTTGTTTTTTGCGATCAAGACCACAGTTTTTATCTTATACCATCAGAAAAGATGAAAGCCGTCACGTTCTCAAAGGGCGAGTACAAAAAGATGCCAAAACTCTCACTCTCTCATGGCGCGTTTGTGCAAAAAGGACTTTTTGGCTCCACAGAGGTAAGCGGGACAGTTTTAAACCTTATCCACGGTGCAGATGGTGAAGATGGAAGTATCGCAGCGCTTCTTGACTTTTTTGCTATCAAATATATCGGTCCGCGTATGGATGCAAGTGTCTTTTCTTATGACAAAAGATATACAAAATGGCTCTGCAATGCACGCGACATAAAAGCAGTAGAGTCTCAAGAACTAAGCAAAAGCGAACATAGCAATCTTAAAATCGCCTATCCGCTAATCGTCAAGCCTTCACGTCTGGGCAGCTCTATCGGGGTTAGCATTGTAAGGGAAGAGAGCGAGCTTGACTATGCGCTTGACACTGCTTTTGAGTATGATGACTCTGTAATAGTAGAACCTTTTTTAGAAGGTGTTAAAGAGTACAATCTCGCAGGTTTTAGAGCGAATGGGAAGTTCTACTTTTCTATCGTTGAAGAGCCTCAAAAAGAGGAATTTTTGGATTTTGAGAAGAAGTACATGGACTTTTCACGCAGCGGAGATGTCGCAAGTGCGGAGATTTCAAAAGAGCTTGAAATGAAACTTAGAGCAAATTTTGAAAAGGTGTATGAAAATCTTTTTGAAGGCGCACTCATCAGATGTGATTTTTTTGTAGTGGGCGGCGAAGTCTATCTTAACGAGATCAACCCTATCCCCGGCTCTATGGCAAACTACCTTTTTGAGGATTTTAACGCCTCTTTGGAGATGCTAATCAACTCTCTTTCTCATGCCAAAAGAGCAAAAGTTGGGTATGAGTATATCCACTCCATCTCTAAAGCAAAAGGGAAGTAATGCCCCTTAAATCTATTCAGTACCACCAACACACACTTGATATAAGCTATGAAATCCTCAATCCCGATGCAAAAGTGGATATGATTATTTTACATGGCTGGGGAAGCAACAAAGCGTTGATGAAAAGCACATTTGCGCCGTATATGGACACTTTTCGTCATATCTACATTGACCTGCCTGGCTTTGGCGGTTCAACTTGCAACCTCGCACTCACTACAAAAGACTATGCAAGAATCGTAGAGCTTTTGATGATTCATCTAAACGCTTCAAAAGATATCATTGTTGGACACTCTTTTGGCGGCAAAGTGGCACTTTTGCTAGAACCGCAAGTGCTTGTTTTGCTCTCAAGTGCGGGGATTTACGTCTCAAAATCACCCAAAGTAAGAGCAAAAATCGCACTTTTTAAGTTTTTAAAACTATTTGGGCTGGCGAAATTTCGAGAGTTTTTTGTCGCAAATGATGCAAAAAAACTAAGTGAACCGATGTACCAAACCTTTAAAAATGTCGTCAATGAGGATTTTTCTGACGAGTTTTTTGCCTATAAAGGTAAGGCTCTTTTATGCTGGGGAAGAGACGACACGGCAACACCTCTTAGCAGTGCTATCAAGATAGAAAAACTCATAGAAGATGCTACACTTGTAGTCTATGACGGCGACCACTACTTCTTTATGCACCACGCCAAAGATATAGCCGCAAATATAGAAAAAACATTTTTAAAAACATTGGAGCATAACTAATGCAAGAGTATGAGATTTTTTTAGCGTTTGTAACAAATGTTTTGTTTGTAACCGCGCTTGGATGGTACCTTATCACCAATCTTCAGTGGTATGACTACAAAATTTCACGTGTGTTTTTAAAGCACCACAAACCCCATTGGCACGCTCTTTACTTTATCATTCCATTTATCGCTTACTATACAACGGGCAAGTTTTTTGCTATCTTTTTTTACTTTGCCATTGCGCCCTCACTATTTCTATGGCATAAAAAACTCGATAAAAAGCTGGTTTTAACATGGAGAGTGAAACGCTTTTTGATACTGCTTCTATCTTTGACTCTTTTTCAAAATGTGCTCTGTACGCTCAAAGAAGCATGTGAAGTTTATGGTGTTTTCATGCCGCTTTTTATGGCGTATGTAGGAAGCTTGGCGATAGAGAGATTTCTTTTTGAAGCGTTTAAAAAAGAGGCAAAAAAAAAGCTCTTAAGCATACCAAACTTACAAATCATCGCTATCACGGGAAGCTACGGCAAAACAAGCATCAAAAATTTTGTAGCACAGATTTTAAGCAAAAAGTACAAAGTCTATGCGACACCCAGAAGCGTGAATACTCTTGGCGGCATTATGCGTGATGTCAACGAATCTTTGCCGCAAGACACCCAGATATATGTCTGCGAAGCAGGGGCCAGAGAGAGCGGCGACATCTATGACATCACCACATTTTTAGAGCCTCAGAGTGTTGTTGTAGGCAAAGTAGGTTTGGCGCATCTTGAGTATTTTAAAAGCTTGCAAAACATCATCGCTACAAAGCTGGAGATTATGAAGTCTCCGAGATTGGCACGTGCATTTATCCACACAAGTGTGACAAACGAACCGCATGAAAAGGTTACATTCTTCGGCGATAATATACAAAATATCGATGCAACACTTGAGGGAACTGACTTTGAACTTGAGATTGACGGGGAAAAAATATCGCTTCACACAGATGTCTTAGGTGCATTCCAAGCGATGAATATCGCCGTGGCAGTCAGTATTGCACGCACTTTTGGCATGAGCAATGAAGAGATAAAAGAAGCAGTAGCACAGCTCTCCCCCGTACAACACAGACTTCAAATGATAAAAGCTGGCGGAAAGCTTATCCTAGATGATGGCTACAACGGAAACATAGACGGAATGCTAGAAGCCATACGCCTCTGCTCACTCCATAACGGCAGAAAAGTTATCATCACGCCGGGACTGGTTGAAAGCAGTGACGAGTTAAATCTTAAACTCATCGATGCCATAAACAACACCTTTGACATAGTCATAGTGACAGGTGCGCTCAATGCGGAACTTTTTGACAAAAACCTGAAAGTAAAAAACAAAATCATGCTAAGCGACAAATCAAAAATCCAAGAAGTTTTGATATCACAGACAAAAGTAGGCGATATCATACTTTTTGCCAATGATGCTCCGAATTTTATATAATGCAGTTTATTGACAGAGCAATCAAATACCTCGGGTACTTTACCGCTTTTGTTCTCTCTCTTCTTGTTTTGCTTATCGTTTATGATGCGACGGCGAGGTATCTTTTTGCTACGGGTTCGGTGGCGTTGCAGGAGCTTGAATGGCATCTTTTTGATGTCGTTATCCTCTTTGGGATAGCGTATGCGCTTAGGGAAGATTCTCATGTGCATGTCGATATCTTTTATGCTTCTTTTTCACAAAAAACAAAAGCGTTGCTTGGTATCATCTCCTCTTTGTTTTTTGTTCTTCCTTTCTCTTTGCTTCTTGTCTATATCGGGGTTGATTTTGTCTCTATGAGCTTTGCGCAAAATGAGGCATCTTCTGACCCCGGCGGACTGGAGTATCGCTTTTTGGTCAAGTCGCTTCTGCCGCTCTCTTTTGCATTTTTGGTGCTTCAAAGCATAAAAGAGGCGCAGGTAAACTTTGTCAAATGGAAGTCACTATGATAGCGATTTTGATGTTTGTAGTGATTTTGGCGCTTTTAATGGTGGGGATTCCTGTTGCTTTTGTTTTTGGGGCTGTCTCTGTCGTTTTTGCTTTTTTTATCCCTGAAATCGGCTTTGATATCTTTGCGACACTTCCGTTTCGCATCTACGGCATTATGTCCAACACCACGCTTATCGCCGTTCCGCTTTTTATCGCTATGGGGCTTGTGCTTGAAAAATCTCTTATGGCGGAGAAGCTCCTTGTTGCTATGAGTTCGGCATTTCGCACGATTCGAGGCGGTTTGGCGGTAAGTGTTGTTTTGGTTGGGGCGATGCTTGCGGCATCCACCGGAGTAGTCTCCGCCAGTGTTGTAATGATGAGCGTTATTGCACTTCCTCTCATGCTTCGTGCAGGATATGACAAAAGCCTATCAAGCGGCACGATAGCCGCCAGCGGCACACTCGGGCAAATCATTCCGCCATCCATCATACTTATCATTTTAGGCGATGTGATGAGCGTGAGTGTCGGCGAGCTTTTTATGGGTGCTGTTTTGCCGGGACTTCTTTTGGTTTTGCTCTACGTCATATATATTTTTGTTTTTTCCTACCTCAAACCAGAAGTCGCACCGGTTGCAAAAGATGTCAAAGAAGTTGGGATTGTGGAGATTTTAAAGGCAGTCACGCCGCCTCTGCTTTTGATGCTTACCGTTCTTGGAACCATTTTTGCAGGGGTAGCTTCTCCAACCGAATCAGCTGCATTTGGCGTTGTCGGCGCACTTTTGCTTGCGGTAATGAACAAAACTCTTAGCTTTGAGATGCTTCGCTATGCAACCTTAGAGAGCGTTAAACTCAGCGGTATGATATTTATGATACTAATCGGAGCGACCGCTTTTTCGCTTGTTTTTAACGAACTTGGCGGAAGTGACTTGATACTGGAGTTTTTCTCTCAGGAGATTGGCGATGTTTGGTTTTTTATCGCATTTTCTATGTTGGTTATCTTTGTTCTTGGATTTTTTATAGATTTTATAGAGATCAGTTTTATCGTTGTTCCCATTTTAGTCCCTGTTATGCACGCTTTTGGCATCGACCCTGTTTGGTTTGGCGTGCTTATCGCACTCAACCTGCAAGCCTCGTTTTTAACACCGCCTTTTGGGCTTTCGCTCTTTTTCTTAAAAGGGGCTGCGGGAGACAGCGTTACAACCATGCAAATCTATAAAGGCATCGTTCCTTTTATAGCTTTGCAGTTTTTGGCGCTTCTCTTGGTGATGTTGTTTCCAAATCTAGTTTTTGCATTTCTATAGATTTGAACGCAAGAGGAAGTGAATTCCTCTTGCTACGCTAGCCGCTATGGCACTAAATTGCCTCATTCGAGGCAGAAATTTTTAATAAAAGGATGATATGATGAAAGATATACTATACGCCCCATGGAGAAGTGAGTACGTGGCAGGCAAAGAGGTGGACGGGTGTGTCTTTTGCCATATCAGCCAAAATGCCCAAGAGGATGAGACGCTTCATGTACTCTACCGTGATGAGCACTGTTTTATGGTTATGAACCGCTACCCCTACACTCCGGGGCATTTTATGATTATCCCCCATCTGCACACCGACAAACTAGAAGAGCTGCCGCAAGAGACATGGCTGCATATGAGCGATTTGGCGCAAAAAGGGGTACGGCTTTTAAAAGAGGGATTTGGTGCGCATGGCGTTAACATAGGCATGAACCTCGGGAGAGCAGGCGGTGCGGGCATAGCCGAACATATCCACATGCATCTGGTTCCACGGTGGGAGAGAGATACCAACTTCATCACCGCTATAGGACAAAACAGAGTTTACTCAACAGACTTTAAGAAGATATACCAAAAAATCAAGAGTTTGGTTCCAACGTATTTATGAGCTAATACAACCTGTTTATATTTTGCTATAATAGTTGAATGAAATATGAATTAACACAACATGCTATGGACGTAATGTTATCAAGAGGCATTCAGAAAGAGTGGATTGAATCAGCTTTAGAGTTCCCATCTTATCATAAAATAATCTCTGATACTGAGGAGCATTTTTTTAAAACAATAAATGAATTTTCAAATAGATGTTTGAAAGTTGTCGTTAATCCAACAAATTTAAAAGTAGTGACTGCATATTTTGATAGAAATATGAGAAAGAAAGGATGTAAAAATGAAAATCAAGTATGATAAAGAAACCGATGCTATTTATGTAATATTGTCATCAGATAAAATAGTTGAAAGTGAAGAAAAATTAAGAGATGTGATAGTTGATTATAACGACAGAGATGAAGTTGTTGCAATCGAGATTTTAAATGTAAAAGAAAACCAGCACGAAATTGAGCTGCCTTTGATTTTAAAAAGCGCGTAATAAACCTAGCTTTGTTTTTGCTATTTTATATGTATGTGTTCCCAAGCTGGAGCTTGGGAACGAGGGAAAACAAAAAGGTATTTGTGTCAAATGCAAAGAGCATTTTGAACTAAGCCAAATGGAAGCTGACCATATCACACCTTGGCATGACGGCGGAAAAACCAATTCTGAAAATTGTCAAATGCTATGCAGAGAATGTAACAGAAGAAAATCTGGAAAATAATCAAAATTTTAACTTATTTTACAAACCTAAATGTTTAGATAATTTTATATCGGTCTCTTTTAGCTCTTCTTGCCTCAAAGATGTTAAAAGTTTGTCTAGTTGTATTCTGCTGATGTCCAAAGTACAAAGTTCATTTATACATATCTCACTTGTTTTTTCAAGATTGTCTCTTGCTTCTATGCGAACTCTCAAATCTCCACCACCCAAGTTGGTAGAGATTGGTATGAGCGTCACACCTTTAAATGCAACTTTATCTATATTTCTATTGGCTACATCATTTTGGATGATAAGAGCAGGTCTGATTTTGCCAAACTCGCTATTGTATTTTTTTCCAAAGTTCACTAAATATATTTCGCCTCTTTTCATCTCAAATATCTTCCACTACAGATTCTATATCTAAAAATTCTTTATATGCACTATCTGATAAAGATTTTTTGTTATTCATGATATAAACTTCATCTTCTATTTTTTCTTTAAGTCTTTCATAAAGCGCATAAGGCAAAACAACACTTTTGGTGATATGCTTTTTTGCATCTTCTATAAATGTTATGTCAATAGGATTTGTCACATGGGATGGTTTCTTTATGACGTCGCTTGAACTAATAGTAATCATTTTTTCAACCTAATTTAGAGGTGCCCTTTAATATATGTTTATATTGTACTATTTTGTAATACTATTGTCAACGAGTATATATAATTCTGGCTAAAGCCACCCACGGTTTTTAAAGTAAAGCAGGGGGATAACTCCTGAGAGCATCATGATACCCAGTGAGAGCGGATATCCTACCGTCCAGCCTAATTCCGGCATAAAATGAAAGTTCATACCATATATGCTTGCTATAAGGGTAGGGGGCATGAGTACTACGTTTGCGACTGTAAAGAGTTTGATGATTTTGTTCTGCTCAATCCCTGTTTGTGCCAAAAAGAGGTTTTGAAGATTTTCAAGCGTGCTGTCGTTCATGGCTATAAACTCAACTAAAGAGTTGATGTCCCTCATCATGATAAAGAGATCTTCTTTGATGGCTTGAGGCGGTTTTGAGGATTTTGCCATGGACGTTAGGATGCGTCTTTTGTCAAAAACTCCCTGTCTGATTTTGAGTGTAAACTCTTGCAGTGTTGCTATTTTTTTAAGTGTTTCGGTAGATTTTACATCTGATTCTAGGAGCAGTTTTTTTCTTATCTCATCACTCTCTCTTGAAGCGTACTCAAGCAAATCGGCATCTTGGTCGATACGTATATCAAAAATCTGCATAAAAATCTCATAACCGCTTGCAAACTCTTTTTGGCTCTGGCTTACCATCTTATGCACCGTATCAAAGGTTCTAAGTTCACTATCACGGATGGTAAAAAGAGTATTTTCTTTGATAACAAATCCAACGCTCTCATTGTAGTGTCCCTTTGCATCCTTGACAAAAAAGAATGAAATAAAAAAATAGGAGTTGATGGTGATGGTGTCGTTGTTTTCCCAGTAACGTGAACTAAGTTCTATCTCTTCTCGCTCGAATTTGTCAGGGACATCCACACCAAACATTGCCTCTACTCTTTCAATCTCCTCTTTTGTCGGCTGGAGAAGATCTACCCACAAAACATCTTTGAGAGTCTCTTTGCCCTCTATCTTATCGAGCGTATGAACTTGAAACCTGTTTTCTTGAAGCGTGTAAAATCGTACCATCCGCTACCTCCTCTCTCTTATTATGTAATTGTAATCTCAATATCTTAAAATTGCAAAAAATAGTATGGAAAAATTTCTTTCAAGCCGCTCTTAGGATAGTGGATGTAGAATTGTTGTAAAAAGAGGAAAAATAGATGAATCTCTTTTCGTATGATATAAGTGAAAAATTTAAAAAAAGTGTTGCCTACTTCTCAATGGAATTTGCCATTGACCAATCACTTAAAATCTACTCGGGTGGGCTTGGCTTTTTAGCCGGCTCGCATATGCGCAGTGCGTATGACCTTAGACAAAATGTGGTGGGAGTGGGGATTTTATGGAGTTTTGGGTACTATGACCAGTCACGCAATGAAGACAGAACGCTCAAGCCGCACTACACAAGAAAGTTCTACTATTTTTTAGAGGAGCTTGAACACAAAGTAGTAGTAAAGATAAATAGCGTAGATGTTACCGTCAAGGGTTTTTTGCTTCGTTCTGAAGTTTTCGGAACGGCTCCCGTTGTCTTGCTCTCAACAGATACCGATGAGAACGACTACCTCTCAAGAACCATTACCCACAAACTTTATGACGGCAATCAGCGTACCCGTGTGGCTCAGGAGATAGTTCTTGGCATCGGCGGAGCAAAAATGCTTGAAGCCATCAACCACAAGCCTGATATCTACCATATGAACGAGGGGCATGCGCTTCCGCTTGTTTATGAGCTTTATGGCAAATATGGCGATATGAATGAGGTACGTAAACATGTCGTCTTTACTACACACACGCCCGAAGCGGCGGGAAATGAGACACATGATATCGGCTTCTTGCATGAGATGGGGTTTTTCAACGGTCTGGATTTGCATCATGTCAGAATGCTTAGCGGCTACAAGCAAGACAACCATTTTAGCCTTACAGTGGGTGCGCTTAGAAGCGCAAAGATAGCAAATGCCGTCTCAAAGATACATGGTATGATAGCAAATGAGATGTGGTCGGGTGTGAATGGGCGATGTGAAATTATCTCTATCACCAATGCGCAAAACAAAAAGTACTGGACGGACAAAACGCTTATCCGTGCGCTTGACGAGCATGAGGATTATGAAGTTTTGGCACGTAAAAAACACCTTAAAAAAGTGCTTTTTGATGTGGTGGCAGACCAGACGGGCAAGATGTTTGACCCTGAAGTTCTTACTATCGTATGGGCAAGAAGATTTGCGGAGTACAAAAGACCCGGGCTTTTAAAGTACGACTATGAACGCTTTGTAAGACTTATAACCGATGCGCAAAAACCTATCCAAGTTATCTGGGCAGGGAAACCTTATCCGACTGATTACGGAGCCATAGAGATGTTTAATGAACTTATCCAAATGAGCCACCACTTTAAAAATATGGCGGTACTCATCGGGTATGAACTCTCCTTGTCAAAACTGCTCAAACAGGGAAGCGATGTGTGGCTAAATACGCCAAGAATTACCCGTGAAGCAAGCGGAACAAGCGGAATGACGGCAAGCATGAACGGCTCCATCCATTTCTCCATAGATGACGGCTGGAATCCGGAGTTTGCAAAACACGGTAAAAATGCCTTTACTATTCCGCCGCTTGACTACAAACTCCCAAACAACGAACAAGACAGAATCGACAATAAAAATATGATGGATATTTTGGAAAATACCATCATCCCGACCTACTACGACAAACCAAAAGAGTGGGTGGTCATCATGAGAAATGCGATGACGGATGTGGAGATAGAGTTTGACTCAGGGCGCATGGCGGCTGAGTATTATGAGAGAATGTTCAACATTTAAGGAGAAAATATGGCATTTGCGATAATGTGTTCAGGCGGCGATGCACCAGGGATGAATCCCGCTATCAAAAAATTTGTGGATTATGTCTATAAAAAAGGGGAGATTCCCTACCTTATCTATGACGGGCTGGAGGGGCTGATAGATAAAAAGATAAAAAGAGCGACCCATTCTGATGTCTCAGGCATACTGCATGATGGTGGAACAATCATCCGCTCTTCTCGCTCCAAGCGCTTTTTTGAGCATAGCTATAGAATGCAGGCATACTACAACCTTAAAGAGTTTGACATCACAAAACTTATAGTGCTTGGCGGCGATGGCTCGTTTCGTGCGATGGAGAGGTTTAGTTCTGAGTTCGATATAAACTTTGTCGGCATTCCCTCAACCATAGACAACGACATATACGGAACGGACTACTGTTTGGGAGTGGACACGGCACTTAATGTTATCCGTGATGCGCTCGATAAGATTCGTGATACTGCATCCTCTTTTAACCGTGCTTTTTTGGTTGAAGTGATGGGCAGAGACTGCGGCTATCTCGCTATCGTCTCTGCTATGATAAGCGGTGCGGAGGTTTGTGTCATTCCTGAAGCTCCATCTATCTCAGACTCTCTTGCAAAACGGCTTAAAAAAGAGGTTGAAGAGGGAAGAAACTATGTCCTTGCCATCGTTGCAGAGGGGACAAAAAAAACGACAGAGGTCTATAACTGGATTCAAGAAGAGATAGGGCTTGAAACTCGGGTAAGTATCTTGGGGCATATCCAGCGGGGCGGCAATCCTACCGTTTATGACAGACTTATGGCATTTGACTTTGTTGTTTTGGCAGTGGATTATTTGATGGAGCATGCAAACTCAAACAAAGTAGCGGTCTATAAAAAAGGCGAATTTGCCCTTATGGAGATAGAAGATGTAGTCTCCGGCAAATACCAACTGCCAAAGCGTTACCTCGATGCTCTGAATTTACTTGATTAGATTAGAAATTACATAAAAAGGAATTATTGAAAATGAAAGCCGTAGTTATGGCGGGCGGATTTGGGACACGAATCCAACCTTTGACACACTCAAGACCAAAACCGATGCTCCCCATAGTCAACCGACCGATGATGGAACACACTATGATGATGCTAAAAGATTTGGGTATCAGCGAGTTTATCGTTTTGCTCTACTTTAAACCTGAGATTATTCAAAACTATTTTGGCGACGGAAGCGCATTTGGCATCAAGATAACTTATGTCGTTCCCGATGATGACTACGGCACGGCGGGAGCGGTAAAGCTTGCCTCGGAGTATATAGGAGATGAAAATTTTATCGTTATCAGCGGTGACCTTGTAACCGACTTTGATTTTCAAAAGATTTTTGATTTTCATGCGCAAAAGGGGGCAAAACTCTCCATCGGTTTGACATCGGTAGAAAATCCGCTCCAATTTGGCGTAGTTATCGCCAACAAAGAGAATGTTATAGAGAAATTTTTAGAAAAGCCAAGCTGGGGCGAGGTCTTTAGCGATACCATCAACACTGGAATTTACATCATAGAGCCTGAGATACTCGACTTTATACCACGAGGCGAGAACTTTGACTTTGCAAAAAACCTCTTTCCATCACTTATGAGCAAAAGCATCCCCCTTATGGGCTGCAACCTTGAGGGCTACTGGCGGGATGTGGGCAATCCAGAGAGCTACCGTGAGGTTTATGACGATATCTTAAACGGCAGAGTGGGGTTTAAGTTCGGCGGTTTTGTAAAACACTATCCAGACGGTGTGCTTTACAGTGAAGAAGCGTACGAGTTTGACCACTCCATAAAGATAGTCGGAAATGTCGTACTTGGCAAAAATGTAAAGATAAAAGACGGCACAAAACTAAGCAATGTCGTTATCGGCGACAATGTCTCCATCGGTGCGGCGTGCAACATCGCAAATACGGTTATCTGGAGTGATGTAAAAATCAAAAAAAATGTCAAACTTGATAACTCTGTTATCTGCAACGACAATGTTATAGAGAAAAATGTCACCGCAAAAGCGGGCGTTATCCTCTCCGAGGGGTGCGAAGTGGGCGAACTTGCATCATTTGAGCAGGATGTTACCATCTGGCCGGACAAAAAAATAGAGCCTGCTTCCATCATCAGCCACAACATAGTCTGGGGAAGCCGCTATAAAAACTCCATCTTCCAAAACGGCACTGTCAGCGGCAAGAGCAATGTCGAACTCTCATGCGAGATGGCAACCAAACTTGCCGAAGCGTTTGCGGCACAACTTCCAGTCGGTTCAAAAGTGGTTGTGGGAAGAGACTACAACAAAAGTTCACGTATGCTTAAGCGTGCCTTTTTAGGCGGACTTCTCTCTGCCGGAGTGAATGTTTTGGATCTCAAAAACACACCGCCTGCCGTTTTGCGCTATACCATAGCAAACAGCGGTAAAATCGCCGGAGGCGCACACTTTAAGCAGAGCATCTTTAACCCCACAGAGTCAGAGATTACACTTTTTAACGATGAAGCGATTCGCATCGACTCTAACAGTGCAAAAAACATCGAAAAAGCGTTCTTTACAGAGAAGTTTCGCAGGGTTGACTTCTCTCGCATCGGAGAGATAAAAGAGAGTATGCACCACCATGAGTGCCACAACTACAAAAGTGCCGTTGAGAGCAGGATAGACCAAAATATCATCAAGTGTTCCGCTTTTAAAGTGGCGGTTGACTTGATGCACGGCTCAACGGCAGACATCTTTCCAAACATATTAAACGATATCGGTGTTGAAAATATCATCTTAAACGCTTATCATGACGAACATAAACTTTCCAACTTTACAGCGCTGAAAAAACGCTCCGAGGAGAATATAAGCAAAATCGTCTCTACTCTTGATTACAACATGGGCGTGATGATTTATCCAAATGCGCAGAGTATCTCTCTAGTCACTGATGATGGAGAGGTGCTTGATATGGTCAAGGGGCTTTTGGCGGTGCTGCATCTTCTTGACATGTACTCAAGCAAGACAAAGAAAAAGGTCTTTTTGCCTACTTGGGCGCCAGATATCATCTCATTTAAAAACCTTGAGATTCAAAGAGGCAAATATGCAAACTTTAAAGCCGCACAGTTGCGGGAGTATGCGCTTATCGCCACAGTGGACGGGAACTTTGCTTTTAGCGATTTTGGCGTTTACAGAGATGCGATGTTTGCAAGCCTCAGAATCATGGAGATGCTAAGTTGCAGCCATCTTAAACTCTCCGAGATTTCAAAGATGATTGCGCATTTTTACTATAAACAAGCAAAGATAGCATGCACTCAGTCACTCAAAGGCAAAATGATGCGCAAGTTTTTAGAGGATGCCAAAGGCAAACGCTCCTCTTCGGAAGACGGCGTGAAAATTTGGGAAAACGACACGGACTGGATTTTGATGATTCCTGACCAGTACGACGACCATCTCAATCTCTACATCCAAGCCAGCAATGAAGCAAGCGGCGAGGCACTTTTAGAGAGTTATACGCAAAAAATCAAAAACTATGCAGGTGAGAAAGAGTGAATATAGCATTTATATGGCATATGCACCAGCCTGATTACAGAAATACCGACGGTATTATGCAGATGCCGTGGGTCTTTTTACATGCTATAAAAGACTACTACGATATGCCGTGGATGTTGGAGCGGCACGGAACGCTTAAAGCAACTTTCAACATCACTCCGCCGCTTATCGCACAGCTCAAACTCTACTACAAAAACCCAGAGGCAAACGACAAATTTCTCTCTCTTTGGCTAAGAGATATCGGTAGCTATACCCCAAGTGAGTACAAATGGATGCTCAAAATCTGCAAAAGTACGCATTTTGAGACAATGGTTGCGGGATTTGAGAATTATGAGAGGCTTTACAAGCAAGAGAGCTACACAAACGCAGAGTTTTTTGACTTGCAGGTCTGGTTTTTGCTCTCATGGTGCGGAGTGTATCTACGCCAAAATAGCAGTGTCATTCAAGAGATGCTCCAAAAAGAGGGGAGTTTTAGCCTTGAAGAGAAACATGCTCTGCTTCATGAACTTACTCTTTTTGTGCGAGGGATTTTTGACTACTGCGCTTTACTTAAGGAGCGAGGCATCATCTCCATCTCTACTACCCCTCTCAACCACCCCATCTTACCGCTTCTGCTTGATATGCAAAATGCAAAAATTGCAAATGAAAGCACAAACACCCCAAAATACGCCATGAGCCTAGAAGAGGATGCGCTGCTGCAAATAAAAAGAGCGCAGAGGCTCTTTTTAGATACTTTTGGATTTGCACCTGATGGTTTTTGGCCTGCCGAGGGTGCGGTGGATGTCAAAAGTGTAGCACTTTTCAAAAAATGCGGCGCAAAGTGGATAGCAACGGACGAGGAGATACTCTTTCGCTCAAGCGGCACAAGAGCAAGAGAGCTTCTTTGCGCACCTTATGAATACAACGGACTTGCCATCGCTTTTAGAGACCATGACTTAAGCGACCTTATAGGTTTTAACTATCGTTTTTTAGAGCCTCGCCATGCCGCCAATGATTTTATCTCTCGTTTGCAGACTATCCACGAAAGGCATGATGACGCAACCGTTTTTATCATCCTTGACGGCGAAAATGCGTGGGAGTTTTACAAAAACAACGGTTTTGATTTTTTTGATGCTCTTTATAGTTCGCTAAAAAGTGCCTCTTTTGTTCAAACGCTTCACATGCAGGATGTTTTAGAGCTTCCAAAAAAACCCCTTGAGCATCTGGCGGCGGGAAGCTGGATAAACGGCGAATTTAACACTTGGGTAGGACACAGGGAAAAAACAAGAGCGTGGGAGTTTCTCTACATCACAAAAAGAGACTATGAACACCACAAAGAGCCGCTTGATGCAGCTACGCAGGCAAAGATTACGGAGCATTTTTTAGCCGCCGAGTGTTCGGACTGGTTTTGGTGGTACGGTGATGACCATTTTACGGAGTTTGGTTTGGAGTTTGATACTCTTTTTCGCTCACACCTTATCGCCATCTACACTCTCATGCAAGTCGCACCGCCACAGGATTTGCTAGAACCCATCATCCAAAACAGAAGCTGTAGCGACTTTTTGCTCCAACCGCAATCTTTTTTATCTCCAAGCATCAGCGGCAAACACGGCTCATTTTTTGAGTGGATAGGCAGCGGCGTCATCAACGAATACAAAAGCGCATCCACGATGGATTTGCCAAAAACCCCCATCAAAAAGATATTTTATGGCTACGATGAGCAAAATATCTATTTTGCCTTTGTACCGCACAAAAAAGCGATAAAAGAGTGCGAAAAAGTACGTATCATCATAGACCCCATAGGTTTTATAGAGGAGATATCCATAAGCGAAAAAAACTCTATAACGGCAAAAAACGGAGATATACTCTATGAAGCGGCATACGATACATGGCTTGAAATAAGGCTGGAAAAAGAGGCGATAAAAGAGAAAAAACTCCTCTTTCGTTTTGAAGTTTTAAAAAAAGATGCAGTCATCCAAACCCTCCCTGCCTTTGGCATGCTGGAGATAAACACAGAGTGTGACTTTAGCGATAGATGGTTTGTGTAGAGATATTTGTTTTGGAAATACAAAAAGATGTGAATTATAGAGTAAAATTGTTCGTAAAATAAAATTTAAGAGAGCTACATGATAAGCCTAAAAGAGATACGAGAAAGAAGTATAAAATTTGCAAAAGAGTGGGAAGATGCCACAAACGAGAAGCAGCAGGCGCAAAGTTTTTGGATAGATTTTTTCAAAATCTTTGATGTAAGCCCAAGAAGTATGCAGTTTGAGTATCCCATCAAAAAGATAGACGGTTCTCAAGGCTACATAGATGTTTTTTGGAGAGGACAACTTCTCATAGAACAAAAAAGCAAAGGCAAAGATTTGGAAAAAGCCAAAGAACAAGCCTTTGAGTATCTTCCAAATCTTAAGCAAAGAGATTTGCCGAAGTTTATTTTGGCATGTGACTTTGTGGAGTTTTATCTGCATGATTTGGATACAAAACAAGATTATAGATTTGTCATCTCCGAGCTACCAAAAAACATAGAACTCTTTATATTTATAGCGGGGTATCAGAAAAAAACCTACAAAGAAGAAGAGCCGACAAACAGAGCTGCCGCCGAACTTATGGGTAAACTTCACGATAAACTGCTTGAAAACGGTTACAGCGGACATCAACTCGAACTCTTTTTGACCAGACTTCTTTTTTGTATGTTTGCAGAAGATACGGGCATATTTCCTAAAAACTCTTTCCGTGAATTTATAGAAAATCAAACTGATGAGAGCGGACGGGATTTGGGTTCGCAAATCAATTATCTTTTTGAGCTTTTTGACACTCCAAATGAGAAAAGACAAAAAAATCTTGATGAGAGCTTTGCTCAGTTTCCATATATCAACGGCTCAATTTTTACAGAACAGCTCAAAACTGCCCATTTTGACCGCTCTATGCGTGAGATGCTCCTTGATGCTTGTGCTTTTGACTGGAGCTTGATAAGTCCTTCCATATTTGGCTCGATGTTTCAAGCCTCCATGGATGTAAGCAAAAGAGGGGAGCTCGGAGCGCATTTCACGAGTGAGACAAATATACTAAAAGCTATCAAACCGCTTTTTTTGGATGAACTAAGTGAAGAGTTTGAGAAAATCAAAAACAACCAAAAACAGCTCCAAATCTTTCATGCCAAAATCTCAAACTTGAAGTTTTTAGACCCCGCATGCGGAAGCGGAAACTTTCTAGTCATCGCATATCGTGAACTTAAACTTTTAGAGTTTGAAGTGTTAAAGGCACTCAAAATTTTAACTCAACTCGTACACATAGACCAATTTTACGGTTTCGAGATAGAAGAGTTGCCAAGCCGCATAACGCAAACCGCGATGCTCCTTTGTGACCATCAAATGAATCTGCTTTTTGCCCAAATGTTTGGAGAACCGCATTTTAACATCCCCATAAAAGATAGTGCAAATATCTTTCATGTAAATGCGCTTAGAGTTGATTGGGAAAATCTTTTAGAGGGTGTTCAGATAGATTTTATCATCGGCAATCCGCCGTTTTTGGGTAAGCAGGAGATGAAAAAAGAACAAAAAGAGGATATGGATTTTGTTTTCAAAGGTATTAAAAATGGCAAAGAACTTGATTTTGTAACTGCTTGGTATATCAAATCTGCTCACTACTCTCAAAATAGAAAAACAAAAGTGGCACTTGTAAGCACAAACTCCATCACGCAGGGCGAACAAGTAGGGATTTTGTGGCAAGAGATGTTTAACCGTTACCATGTAAAGATTCATTTTGCCCACAAAACTTTCAAATGGAGCAATGAAGCGAGAAAAAATGCCGCCGTTTACTGCGTAATCATAGGTTTTGCCTCTTATGATATAAAAGAGAAAAGACTATTTGAGTACGAAAGTGTAAAATCAGAACCACATGAGATAAAAGTGCAAAACATAAATCCATATCTTGTAAATGGGGATGATTTTTTTATAACTTCAAAAAGAAATCACATACAAACTTTTATTCCTCAAATAGTTTTTGGAAGTATGCCAAATGATGGTGGAAATCTGCTGTTTACAGATGAAGAAAAAGAGGAGTTTTTAAAAGCCGAACCAAATTCAGTTAAATATATGAAACCACTTATCTCGGCAAAAGAGTATCTCAATGGTAAAAGAAGATGGTGTTTATGGCTAAAAGAGTGTCCGCCAAATGAACTGAAATCTATGCCTAAAGTTTTAGAGCGAGTAGAAAATATCAGAAAATTAAGAAGTGAGAGTACAAGAGAAGCAACTCAAAAATTGGCAAAATTTCCTGCACTTTTTGGGGAGGACAGACAAGCAGAAAATGATTATATTTTTATACCTTTAACATCATCTGAAAATAGGGATTATATTCCGATGGAGTTTTTTACAAAAGAAAGTATTGCTAATAATACAGCTTCTATTGTTCCAAATGCAACACTTTACCATTTCGGAATATTAACTTCAAAAATGCACATGGATTGGGTCAGGTATGTTTGCGGAAGATTAAAAAGTGATTATAGATATTCCAATGAAATTGTTTACAATAACTTCCCTTTTCCTTTAGAAGTTACCGAAAAACAAAAAGAGCAAATCGAACAACTGGCACAAAATATCCTAGACATAAGAGCCGAATTTGCACAAAGCTCTCTAGCAGATTTGTACAACCCTCTAACCATGCCGCCAAAACTTCTAAAAGCCCATGAAACACTTGACCGTGCAGTAGATAAACTCTACTCAAAAACACTCTTCAAAACAGACATACAAAGAGTCGCCCACTTGTTTGAGCTAAACAGACAACTTACAAGCTTGATTGTGGAAGATGGAAAAAAAGCTAAAAAAAGTTTAAAAAATATTGCAAAATGAAATACTTTTCAATGAAAATAAATTATTTTAGTAGTATAGACAAAATGAATATTTGGAACTTAAAATGACAAGCGAATTACAAACGATAGATAAACAAAATTTGAAGGACAAAATTTACACAGTCCGTGGACTTCAAGTAATGCTTGATAGAGACTTGGCAGAGTTGTATGATGTAGAAACAAAAAGAATCAATGAAGCAGTTAAAAATAATCAAGATAAATTTTTAGATGATTTTTACTTTGAACTTAATGATGATGAGTTTGATATTTTGCGGTCGAAAGTTTCGACCGCAAATTTTGCCAAAACGAGAATAAACCCAAAAGCATTTACCGAACAGGGTGTCTATATGCTTGCGACCATCTTAAAAAGCAAGACAGCATCACAAGTTACCGTGTCGTTAATAAGAGTTTTTTCAGGCATGAGACGGCTTATATCACAAAACTTTATTCCTTATGAACGACTTGAAAGAATTGAGCGAAGGTTGTTCTTACATGATGAAAACTTTGACAGACTTTTTGAAGCGTTGAAAGACAAAACTCAAAAACCGGATGAAGGGATATTTTTTGATGGACAAGTTTATGATGCCTATATTTTTGTAAACAGTTTGTTAAAAAGTGCAAAAAGTGAAGTAGTGCTCGTTGATAACTACTTAGATGATACAGTTTTTACACTCTTTAGCAAATATCCAAACCTAAAAATCAAAATCTACACACAAATCATCTCAAAACAGCTTCGCCTTGACTACCAAAAATATCAAGCACAGTACAAAAATGTTGAGTTAAAAGAGTTTAAAAATGCTCACGATAGATTTCTCATCATTGACCAAAGAGAGATGTATCACATCGGAGCAAGCTTGAAAGATTTAGGTAAAAAATGGTTCGCATTTTCTAAGTTTGAGATAGGTACTTTAGAGATTTTAAAAAAGTTGGAAAAACAGCCATGAAAAAAGAAATTAGGCAAAGCAAAATGACGAGCAAACCAAACGAGGGAAAAAAATGAAAAAAGTAAAACTGCTTTTTGGGGTGCATATGCACCAGCCTGTGGACAATTTCGGTGATGCGGTCGATGAGGCTGTAAAGCTCTGTTATGCTCCTTTTTTTGCTACGATGAGAGAGTATCCCGATTTTAAATTTGCGGTGCACTCCAGCGGATGGCTCTTAGACGAGATAAAGACGAAATATCCGAAAGTATTTGAAGATTTGCTCTATCTTACCAAACAAGGCTCCATCGAGTGGGTCGGGGCAGGGTATTATGAACCGATTTTGAGTGCCATAAGCTCTCTTGATGCGCAGGCGCAGATAAACAAGCTTAGCAACTTTCTTCAAAAAAATCTTAAAACCTCTCCAAAAGGGGCATGGCTCACCGAGAGGGTCTGGGAGAGTTCGGTTATTTCCAACCTTAGGGCGTGCGGTTTGGAGTATGTGGTGGTGGATGATTATCATTTTTTAAGCAGCGGGTTTGAGAGCGATGCGATGGACGGGTACTATGAGAGCGAGGCGGGGGGCGAGAAAATCGCACTCTTTCCCATCTCTGCCGCACTTCGTTACGCACTGCCGTTTTTTAGCGTGGAACGCTCGGTTGAGGCGATTTTAAGTCGTGCAAATGATGAAGAGAGTGTAGCCATCATCTTTGATGATTTGGAGAAGTTCGGGCTTTGGCCAAAAACACATGCGTGGGTTTATGAAAAAGGGTGGCTAAAGAGTTTTGTAGAAGCAGTTTTGGCAAATGAGCAGATAGAGACGATGCACTACAAAGAGTACCTTGGCACGCACCGCTCCAAAGGTTTGGCGTATCTAAACAACACATCCTACTTTGAGATGGGCGAGTGGAGCCTTAAAAGCTCTCAGGGTCTGGCGCTTGAAGCACTTAAAGAGCGTGTCGGGAGTGACTATTTTCAAAAAGAGGGGGTTGCGCTCATAAAGGGCGGGATATGGAAAAACTTTTTTATCAAGTACCATGAGAGCAACTATATCCACAAGCGCATGATGCACCACTCCAAAAATCAAAAAGAACTCAAAAAAGTGGCATTAGAAGCACTCTACAAGCTCCAAACCAATGATGTTTTATGGCATGGCGTCTTTGGCGGGCTTTATCTGCCAAATCTTAGAAACAACGCTTATAGATACCTTTTGGAGATAGAGCGTTCACTTGCAAAGAAAAAAATAGCTACTTCTTTCTTCGATGTTGATATGGACGGCTACGAGGAGTTTAAAGTCTTGACAAGTGAGCTAAGTCTGCTTTTTAGCTCTCGTTACGGCGGGCAGCTTATGGAATTTGGGTCGCTTGAAAAGCTATTCAACTGGCAAAATACGCTGATGCGCCGCCACGAAGCCTATCATGAGAAGATTTTACATCCAAAGGGGAACACACAAAAGATGTATGAAGATGGCGTTGAGAGTATCCATAGTGATGCGGCGGTAATCAACCCTACGCTTAAAGGTGACCTTATCTATGACTGGCATCCAAAATACTCATTTATCGACCATATCAGCACAGAGGCGTTTTCGTTTGAGGCGTTTAAAAGAGCCTCGTTTGACGAAGCGGGTGATTTTGCCAACCAGCCTTTTGTTTTTGATGAACAGCGTATGGCGTTTAAACGAGAGGGTGGCGTTTATCTTGATAAAAAGTATGATACCGTTTGTATAAAAAAATATGGTTTTGAAACAAAAAGTTTCTCGCTTGCGCTAGAGGTGCAGAGCGAATATACCCATGAACTTCACTACGCAGCAGAGTTCAACTTTCACTTTGCACACCCTACGAAGGTGCTTTTAAACGGGCAAAAAGTGGGTGATGGGCTATCTTTGGTCGGGGTAGATACGCTTGTTTTAGAAGATAGCTACACTCAAAAAGCACTCCGCATCTCTTTGGATAAAAAGTGTATGCTCTACGCCTATATCTTAAACACGATTTCACAAAGCGAGAATGGTTTTGAGCGTACCGCACAGCAGATATCGCTGCTCTTTAGTCTCCCTTTTGCTTCACGCCTTGAACTTTTAACAAAAATGGAGGTTTGCGATGTCTGAGATACGAAGAGACCGCATCCACAACGAGTATGTCATCATCGCTCCCGAGAGGCTTCATAGACCAAGAGCGCAAAAACCGTGCAAAGAGCAGACAAAACATATAAAATGCCCATTTTGCGAGGGTAATGAGACACTTACTCCAAAAGAGCTTTTTGCCATACGCCACAATGAGCCAAATGCTAAAGGATGGCGCACAAGAGTTGTTCCCAACCTCTACAAAGCCGTGCAGGTAGAACTTGAAGATCTCTCTCAAAGAGACGGACTTTTTGAGTATATCCCGGGGGTCGGAGCGCATGAGATACTTATCGACACTCCGTGCCATACATGTAAGATGCAGGAGCTTGAGGTTGAAGATATAGAAAATTGGCTAAGAAGCATGATTATCCGCATTGATGATTTGAAAAAAGACAGACGGCTTATCCATCTAAGCATCTTCAAAAACAGCGGCGTGGATGCAGGCGCAACACAGGAGCATCCGCATACGCAGCTGCTTGCGCTCCCCATAACACCACAGAGCGAACAAACTTTTTTAGAGCAAAATATGCGCTACTACCGCCGTCACGGCAGGGGAAAAGTAGAAGATATCGTACATAATGAGATAGAGGCAAAAAAAAGAGTTGTCTATAATGATGGAAATTTTGCCGCATTTTGTCCTTTTGCAAGTGCATATCCTTTTGAAGTGATGATAGCACCCAAAAAAAATATCCAAAGCCTTGAGCGATGTTCAAGAGATGATGTCACGGAACTTGCACGCTGCATAAGGAGTGTTTTTGAAAAACTTGCCGCACAACTGGGCGATTTTGACTATAATATACACTTTATGCTTTCCCCGCTCAACCAAAACTTTGAAAACGAGGCTTACATGTCGCATCTGGATAAAAACTACCGTTTTACCATCCGCATCATCCCCCGCATCTACACGCTAGGCGGATTTGAGACAGCAACAGGCATGACCATAAACCCAGTCGCACCAGAAGAGTGCGCCGCTCTTTTAAACATCAAAGAGACAGAATGAAAACGCTCTTTTGTGCAAGCGAAATCTACCCTTACGCAAAAAGCGGCGGGCTTGCGGATGTCGGGTACTCTCTTGTAAAGGCTCTTGGCAGACATACAAAAGTGCAGAGCGTCATGCCGCTTTACGGTTTTATGCCCAAAGAGGAGTTTGAAAAAACAGACATCTCTTTTAGCATAAATCTCGGCGGTCTTTTTTATAAGGTAAGTATCTATGAAGCTTTTTATGACGGTATCAAAACATACTTTGTGGATGTACCGCTGCTAAGTGCGACGGAGGAGATGTACGGCGATGCAAAAGGAGACTACGCAAACAACGATATCCGTTTTGCGCTCTTTTGTGCCGCCGTTGTGAAACTTGCGCAAATCATAAATGCTGACATCATCCATGCAAACGACTGGCACAGCGCACTTGTACCGCTTATGGTGCGCAGAGCAAAACTAAAGATAAAAACGCTCTTTAGCATCCACAACCTTGCCTATCAGGGGATTTTTGAGAGAGACTCGCTTGCACGGGTGGGGCTTGAAGAGAGCTATTTTCACATGGATGCCTTGGAGTTTTACGGCAGAGTGAACTTTCTAAAAGCGGGCATCATCTACAGCGACGCACTTACCACCGTAAGCCCCACTTATGCCAAAGAGATACAAACCAAAGAGTTTGGATGCGGACTTGAAGGACTTTTGCAACTCTACAAAGCAAAACTCACGGGGATTTTAAACGGGATAGACGAGAGCGTTTTTAACCCGCAAAATGATGCCGCACTTCTCTCTTGCTACAGCTCTGAAACTCTTGCAAAAAAGTATGAAAACAAAAAAGCACTCCAAATGGAGTTTGGTTTGAGCGGGTTAAAAAAACCGCTTTTTGTGATGATTAGCCGTCTTGTGCATCAAAAAGGATTCGACTTGCTCATAGAGTCGCTTGATGCGTTTTTGATGGAGGATGTAAACTTTGTGCTTCTTGCAAACGGAGATGAAAACTATAAAAAAACGCTTCTCCCATATACAAAAAAATATAAAAATTTCAGATTTCTCTGTAACGGCTACGATGAGCCGCTCTCACACCGTATCTACGCAGCAGGCGACTTTTTGCTTATGCCATCACTTTACGAGCCATGCGGGCTAAACCAGATGATAGCCGCACGCTATGGAACTATTCCCGTTGTCCACAGAGTAGGCGGCTTAAAAGACAGCGTGCATGAAAGGGGAGGCAAATGTGCGCATGGGATTGTTATGAGAGAAGCGAGCAAAAAAACACTTATCGGGGCAGTGAAGAGGGCGATTATGCTTTACAATAACAACGCAAAAAAAGAAGAGATGATATCTTTTAATATGAACTGTAACTTCTCCTTTGCTAAAAGTGCACTTCTCTACCATAAACTCTATAAAAAGCTACTCTCATGAATCTAGCCATTGATGCAGGCGGAACGCATCTAAGAGCCGAGATTTGGCATAAAGGGCTACTTGCAGCTTCAAAGGAGGCAAAGAGTACCGAAATAGGGCTTTGTGCTTGGATAGAGGAGCTGCTTTTGGAGTTTTGCGAGGTGCAGACAGTCGGTATCTCATATGCAGGGCAGGTTGAAGATGGCATCATACACTCATCGCCCAACATAAGAGTTGATTGCCACAATATCAAAGAGGTTGTCGAGCAAAAATTTGGCGTAAAACTCTACATACAAAACGACCTAAACTGTGCAGTTTTAGCAGAGGCTAAGGAGTTTGGAGTGCAAAATATATGCGCACTCTATGTCGGAACAGGGCTTGGGCTTGGAGTGGTGGAGGACGGCAGAGTTGTGAGAGGTGCGCACAATGTCGCAACGGAGCTAGGACATATCCCCTACAAAAAAACGGTTCTGACATGCGGATGCGGACGCAACAACTGTTTGGAGCTTTTCGCCTCCGGTTCAGGTATCGCCAAGCAGATAGCATCAAAAAATCTCATTTGCGCTCCGACTTTAGAGGCACTCAAAGCCATAGGCGAAGATGCGATAGCAACATCGTTTGAAGAGGCGCTTTTGGTCGCAGCAGGAACTACGCTTACCCTTTTTAACCCGCAAGTTTTAGTGCTTGGCGGCGGTGTCATAGAGGCAAATCCATATCTTGAAGAACTCATACTAAAAAATATCAACCTATACACACTTTCAAACTCTCTGCAAAATCTTAAAATCTGCAAAAGCAAACTCAAAAACGCCCCGCTTACGGGCGCACTTCTTCTAAAGGACTTAACATGAACATATTATTTGTAGCTTCTGAGGTTGCTTCTTTTGCAAAAACGGGCGGTTTGGCGGATGTTGCGCTCTCTCTTCCAAAGGCGCTGAGTGAGATGGGGCACAGTGTTGTAGTAGTTATGCCCAGATACTACGCCATAGATAAATCAAAACTTACTTATGTGGAGGGAGCTTTAGGCGTGCCGATGGGTGTGATGGGCGAACTTTGGGCGGGAGTTTACCGCACAACACTTCCAAAAAGCAGTGTTTCTATCTATTTTATAGATTATGAGCTGTTTTTTGGAAGGAGCGGGCTTTATGACCATGACGGCAAAGCATACGATGATAACGCCGTGCGCTTTATCTTCTTTAGCAAAGCGGTTTTTTCACTCGCCAAAATGATAGATTTTCACCCCGACATCATCCATGCCAACGACTGGCACACCGCCGCAGTGCCGCTTTTGGCAAAGAGACGCTTTGTTCATGATTTTGGTAATGCAGCTACCGTTTTAACGATTCACAACCTAGAGCATCAAGGCGTTTTTCACAAAAGCGTAATGGAGCTTTTGGAGTGCGGATGGGAGCCTTTTAGACCAGAAGCATTTGAAAGTATGGATTATATCAATCTTCTTAAGGGCGGCATTGCCTATGCGGATGCCGTAACGACCGTCTCCAAACGTTATGCATGGGAGATTCAAACTCCGGAGTTTGGTTTTGGCTTAGAGCGGCACATAAACGCACACGTCCATAAACTTTTTGGGATAGTCAACGGAGTTGATTATGAGGAGTGGAGTCCGAAAAATGACAAAAGAATTGCCGCAAACTACAGCGCAGAGACGCTGGATGGGAAGCTTATTTGCAAAAAAGAGCTTCAAAAACATTTTCATTTAGAGCAAAGAGATGATGTGCCGCTTGTGGGTTTTGTAGGGCGATTTGCCAAACAAAAAGGGATAGAGCTTATAGCCGAGATAATCGAGTGGGTGCTGGGACATGATGTGCAAATAGTGATGTTGGGAGCCGGTGAGAGGTGGGCTGAGAGCTATTTTAGCCATATTGCCCATCGCTACGGTTCTAAATTTGCCGTCCATGTAGGTTACAGCGATGATTTGGCACACAAGATAGAAGCGGGAGCCGACCTCTTTTTGATGCCATCACTCTTTGAGCCATGCGGACTAAACCAAATCTACTCACTAAGCTACGGCACGCTTCCCATCGTTCGCAAAACAGGCGGCTTGGATGACACTATAGAAAACTTTGACGCTATTGCAAACAGCGGTGTGGGCTTTAAGTTTGAATATGCTACACCTCAAGCTCTCTACAACACAATTATGTGGGCGTTAGATGCCTACAAAAACAACAAAGAGGCGTTTGTAGCGATGCAAAAAAGAGCCATGAAGCAACATTTCGGATGGGATGATGCGGCAAAAGAGTATGATGAAGTTTATAGATATGCACTCAAAGAGGTCTTAAAATGAGCGTTTTTTACGATATAAGCAAGTTTAGCGAGTATGATGTTTACCTCTTTAGGGAGGGGAAACATACGAAACTTTATAACCATTTCGGTGCGCACTTGACGCATAGAGAGGGTAAGGACGGTGTTTACTTTGCTCTTTGGGCTCCAAATGCCGAGGGGGTAAGCGTGAGAGGTGATTTTAACGATTACGCTATCCATACCCATCCGCTTCAAAAGAGAGACGATGATTCGGGTATCTGGGAGGGTTTTATAGAGGGGGTGCATATGATGAGTACCTACAAGTATCATATCCGCACAAAAGAGCCAAACGCAAATCCAGACAAAGCCGATCCTTTTGCTTTTTACGCAGAGGTCGCACCTGCTTCGGCTTCAAAAGTCTGCTCTTTAAGCGGTTTTGAGTGGAGCGACAAAGAGTGGATGCACAAGCGCAAACATAACAACTCCCGTCATGCGCCAGTTTCTGTCTATGAGATGCATCTTGGCTCTTGGAAGGCAGGGCTTAGTTACAAAGAGGCAGCACATCAGCTTGCGGAGTATCTGGTTATGATGGAGTTTACGCATATTGAACTGCTCCCCATCACAGAATACCCGTTTGATGGTTCGTGGGGGTATCAGGTAAGCGGATATTTCGCTCCGACGGCACGCTATGGCACTCCGGTAGAGTTTATGGAGTTTGTAAACATCATGCACAATGCGGGTATCGGGGTTATTTTGGACTGGGTACCTTCCCACTTTGTGATGGATGGGCATGGACTTATGAATTTTGACGGTACTTGTCTTTATGAGCATAAAGACCCGCGACTTGGCTACCATCCCCAGTGGGGCAGTGCCATCTTTAACTATGAGAGAGAGGAGGTACGCTCTTTTCTTATCAGTTCGGCGATGTTTTGGCTGGAGATGTACCACATAGACGGTATCCGTGTTGATGCGGTCTCCTCAATGCTCTACCTTGACTATGCAAGAGAGGAGGGGGAGTGGATACCAAACAAATTTGGCGGTAATGAAAACCTTGGTGCGATTCAGTTTTTACAGGATTTAAACAGTTTTGTTTATGCCACACATGAAGATGTTATGATGTTTGCAGAAGAGGCAACGGCATACCCTATGGTAAGCGCTCCCGTGGATGCCGGAGGTCTTGGATTTGGCTATAAATGGAACATGGGGTGGATGCACGATACGCTAAAATACATGAAAAATGACCCCATAGTGCGTAAACATCACCATCATGAACTGACTTTTAGTTTTGTCTATATGAACAACGAAAACTATATTCTGCCTCTCAGCCACGATGAAGTTGTACATATGAAAGGCTCACTCATCAACAAAATGGCAGGGGACTACAATCAAAAATTTGCCAATTTAAGAGCCTTGTACGCTTTTATGTTTGCGCATCCTGGAAAAAAACTCCTCTTTATGGGCGGAGAAATCGCACAATTTAATGAGTGGAACTACCAAAAAAGTCTTGATTGGGAAGTTCTGGATTTTCCTCTGCACAGCGGTGTGCAAAAGCTCATAAAAGAGCTAAACCGACTCTACAAAGCAGAGCGCTCACTTCACATATTTGACAACGACAGCAACGGATTTGAGTGGATAGACGAGAGAGACTATGAGTCCAATGTTATTGCATTTTTAAGAAAAGCAGATAAAGATGAAGAGCTTTTGGTCGTTTGCAACTTCTCAGACTGCCTAAGGGAAAATTATCCTTTGGGCGTACCAAAAAAAGGGAGCTACAGAGAGATTTTCAACTCTCAAAGCAAGGAGTTTGGAGGTTGGGGACCAAAAAATAAAGCAGAAATCAAAAGCGAACCAAAAGAGCAACACGGACGCAAAAACTCCATCCATGTAACGCTTCCGGCTTTAAGTGTTCTCTTTTTTAAAGCAAAATAATCGTTGCAAGCCCTAAAAAGCTGAAAAAACCGACGATATCTGTTACCGTGGTGAGCAAAACAGAAGAACCAACGGCGGGATCGATATCTGCTTTTTGCAACATAAGCGGGATAACAGAGCCAAAAAAACCTGCCGATAGAAGGTTGATAACCATCGACATAGCTATAACAAGACCAAGCAGTGGCATCTTAAACCAAACCCAAGCGATAATCCCCATAACAAGCGCAAATATCATCCCGTTCATCAGTGAGAGATAGACCTCTTTTTTGATGGTTTTTTTCGCATCGTCACTGTTAATCTCCCCAAGCGCCATCTGGCGCACCGTAACCGTAAGCGTTTGCGTTCCCGCATTGCCGCCCATTGAAGCCACTATGGGCATAAGCACCGCAAGTGCAACAAGAGACTGGATGGTAGTATCAAAAAAACCGATAACCACAGAGGCGGCTATAGCCGTAAAAAGATTGATTCCAAGCCAATAAGCTCGGTACTTTCCTATGTGAAAAAGACTCTCTTCCTGCTCCGCTTCATCGTTAACCCCGGCAAGGTTATAGAGCTGTTCGGTATCACGCTCCTCAATAATGTCATAAATATCATCCGATGTGATACGCCCTACAAGCTTTCCCCTCGCATCCACAACAGGGATAACTCCCATATCGTAGTTAGAAGCTATCTCAACAACATCATGGATATCATCAAGCGCATTGACGCACACACGATTCACACCCTCTTTGACAAGTTCGCTATAGTAAACATTTGGTCCAAGCAAAATCAAATCTTCAAGAGCAATAGAGCCTAAAAAGTCCATCTCTCTGGTGATAACATAAACCTGATAGACGCTGTCAAGCTCTTTTTTTGCTTTTAACTCTTTAAGCCTAAGTATCGAATCTCCGACTCTTTCATCCAAAAAAGCAGAAAAAAGCTCGGTTTGCATATACGCACCCGCTTCATACTCGCCATAAGAGATAAGCGTCTCAAGGTTTTCTCTGTCCTCATTTGGAAGGCTTTGCAAAACCTCCTCGGCAACATCTTCATCCACATCTTCTATGTTACGGATAAGCTCCGCCGCATCGTCAGTGTCAAGCGTGTTTGTAAGATCTGCAAGCTCATCGGGAGTAAAGTACTCCACAATCTCCTCATGACAATGGCGAGGCAGCTCAATCATAACAAGTGCCTGAAGCTCCTGAGGAATCTTTGCAAGTTCTTGCAAATAAAGCGTCTCGTCATGTTCTCTAAGCTCTAAAAGAAGTTCGGCAATATCAAAGGGATGTGCGTTTTCGTCTATATTTTGAAGTGCTTCAAGCAACTCTTGTATCGATAATTTCATACTATATTCCTGTTTTGCAAAATTTTCGCTAAATTAGCATATCTTTAAAAATTATAGAATCAGCCCTATTATAATTAATATAAGCGGAATAATCAAAAAATAAAAACCAATATTTAAATTAATATGTGAAAATGTATCCACAAAAACAGATGTTGCAGAAAACCCAGTTAGCAATTTCACAAAAACATTTAATTTTTTATCAGAAATATGTTTTAATTTTGTATCAAATTCTTGAATTAAATTTTCAATTTTTTTATTTTGCTCTTTTAAAATAAGAATATATTTTTCAAACTCCCAACTTTCAAACGCTTTATCATAAATTGAGGCATCAATAGCAAATTCATTTACATTTTGAGGATATGTATCGAATATTAAACTATCTACTTTTTCTCTTATATTTTTTAATATATCAAGATGTTTTTCAATTTCAATATAGCTATTTGATTGAGAGACAACAGTTGAATATTTAATTATGTTCTGTGTTAAAAAATTTAACTCAGGAATGACTGTTGATATCAAATATAAAAAATGATTTGTTGCTTTAATTGAATTAATTTTATTTGTTTCAAGTTGATAATTTTCAAAATAATACACACTTCCCGTAAATCCATGATTTATATATATATTCTCTATTCCACTCTTTTCAAATTCATCTATATTCTTTGATGATTGATGCTCGCCACAAAGTTCAGTAGATATCCTATACATCTCATCTAAATTATTTTTACTTGATGATAAAACAAAATAACTAATTGAAAATGATGTGGTTAAATAAGTATTTTGATTTTTAAACTTTTCATTAAATTTACTTAATAATTCAAAAGTATCATTACTTAAAGCAGCCTCTTTTATATTAATTAAACTACTGTTTAATTTTGATAATTTTATTTTAGAATAATCAATTGCATCTAAAGAGTTTAAAATTATCTCGAAAAATCCAATACCATATCCATAATATATAAATGTTTCTTTTATGGAAAAGTTAATATCATTTATTTTTTTTGTATAATAAGAATTATTACTTATATAACCAAATGCATTTGATTTGCTTTTAGATAAATAATCGTTGAAACCTAAAAAATTACCGCTACATATTTTAAATTCATCACCAAATAATGAGCAGTGTTCATTAATCTCTTCTTTTCTGATTTTATTGTAGTTATTTTCAAAATTTCTCATGAAAACAGGCAGTGTTAATGCTATAAGTAAACTGTCATTTTTTATAAAATAATAATCTTCAAAACCACAATCTTTATAAGGTGTGACATCAATTTTTTGAGGTAAATCATATTCTAACTTATTTGCAGCTTTATCTATATAATATTTCATTTTAGTATATTGATATTCTTCCCAATATATTTTATTTTTCAATGAACTAACAAATAATTCTTCTATTCTCAATGCTATTTGATGAGTTTTAAAATATAAATTATCTCTATTCTTAAATGATTGAAATAATGATTTTTCTATATATTCATGCAATGACAATGCTTGTAAATCAAAACTATTTCTTGGTAAATCTACTATTTTATCAATATATATTGTTTTGCCATCAGCAGAATATCCAGCCAAATAAGGTATGTCATAATCATAACTAATATTCAAGTTTTGTATAGTCAACAATGATTTCTCACTAAAATCTATTTTTGATATTGGCTTAGGCATCTGCTTATTTATTATTTCTTCGTTATGCAAAACATATAAAAATAAACTAAAAAGATATTCAACTATCTGATTAGTTGTATAATCATCAAATTTAAAAATTTTAAATTTTTCAATAAATATTTTTTTATCTATAATAGAAGTATCCATATCAATAAGTTCAACTATTGCACTTGCAAATATTAAATCATTTATCAATATTGCTTTATTTGGATCTAGGTATAATTCTAAAGACTTGCTTTTTAAATCAATTAGTTTAACTTTATTTATTTCATACATTTTATTAACCTATACGCTCCGCATCCATCTGGATAATAGTGTTCAATTTCTTTCCATATTATATATCCCATATTTTTATATCTCCTAAATAAAGCTTTATTATCTTTTCGTATTTCTAATATTATTAAATCTAATTTCAAATCAATTGAAGTTACTTCTATAATATCAAATAATTTTTTTGCGACATTACTATTCTGATATTCCTTTAAAACAGCTAAAGAATTAAACCATATAGCTTTTTTATTTATTATTATCCCCAAAGAATAACCAATAGGTATATTTTTTTCATCACAATAAACATAAAAATATGAAGATTTTTTATTTAAAAGTTTTTCAATTTCTTTTTTACTTAATTTAAAATAGATAGATTCATCAAACATCATTGATTCTATTTTATAAATTGCCTCAATATCACTCTTGTTGGCTAACCTTAGCATTATTTTATCCTCCAAAATCATTTTTGATAAATCGTATATTTTGGCACAAGCTTATAAGGACGGTAAGACATCTTTACCTTGCGCAGATTTTCAAACCCCATATCATCGCCGACATTTATATAATGCGCCCCATAATGCTCTTTTAACATTTTTGAAAACTCTCTAAATATGAATTGCGCGCATCCAAGTATCTCAAAATCTGTTTTTTCGATGATAACGCCAGCCGTATCCTGCGAGATTCTCTCGCCAACCGTAAAGCCTTTAAGTTCGCCGTTTATATAAATAACAAGACCTAAAAGAGAGAGTGCATCATAATTTTTCAGCATCTGCTTAATCGCATGACGCTCTTGATGAATCCCCTCCAAAAACACCTCCGCTTCCTCTTTTGGCATATACTTTACCCGATCGGAGACCCATTTGTTAAAAAGATGCATGATTTCATCCTTATGCTTTACGCTATCAAGCTGCTCAATGGTGTAGTCAGGATACGATTTCATAAATTTATTTATTTCAGTGCGCTTCGTGTGGTAGCTGTTGCCGCGAAGCTCTATAAGTGCATCAACCTCATAAACATAGTCAACAAGCTTTTTTTCGACAATGTACTTTTCAAGCATCTGAAACATACTCTGGGCATCATCTGCCGACTGCACAAACTCTTCAAGCATTGAAGCTTGCACATAGTCAATCCGTGAGTAGTAAGGCGAAGAGTTGTTTGCGTTCATTACTTCAAAGCACTTTATCATTGCCTCGGTTGTATTTTTTTTCTTTCCAAGAGGCGGAAGCAACATAGTAAGCTCTCCGCCCGTCATAACAAAAAGACAGAAACATTTGTTTATGACGGCATAAAAACCGCTGCTGTTGGCAAGCCATATAAAATTTGCGGCAAAGGTGTAGTCACTAAGGTCTGTTTTGAGTTTTGAGAGATAGCTCTCCATGATAGGTTTTGTAGCAATGGTAAAACGTTTTAGCTTCTGTTTGTTAACACTCAAACTTCCCATAAAATTCCTCTATTTATTTTGAATAATAGCGGAATAATACATCTTTTTTTTCTATTTGTAGCGATGATTTTTTGAGCTTTTTTTAATGGGTAAAAATAGAAGATTTTACTCTAAAGCATACAGTAATTAAGTGTGGTATAAGGCTACTATATCTATAATTCCAACCTCTTATTGGGGTATCGCCAAGCGGTAAGGCAACTGGTTTTGGTCCAGTCACCCGGGGGTTCGAATCCCTCTACCCCATCCACCAAGCCGCATACAAACCAAGTCTTCAAAAACTCAGTCTATAAAACCAAAAGCAACATTAGTGATAAGGTATTCTTTGTGTCGTAAGCGAATACGGAACAATCTTTTAAATAAGCGTTTCATAAACCCCAATAAGCAAATAACATTCCTTTTTTAATCCATAAACCTCACAATCATAGGATTGTGGTCTGAAATCTTTTTGCTGTCAACCACGGTTGCAAAAGCAACCCTTAAACCTCTGTAAAAGATATAATCAAGCGAGTTTGAAAAAACCTTTTTTATCTCTTTTTCGCTCTCAAACTCCACCTTTTTTAAACCCAAATCGTTACTGAATGCGTCTAGGTACTGTACCCTCTTTAGGTTCCAAGTGTTGAAATCTCCTGCAACTATCATCGCTCCTTGATGCTCTTTGATAGCCTCGTAAATTTCTCTAAGTTCATTTTGAAAATCGCTGTTATGTACAAAGTTTATGGCGTGTAGGTTTACTATGAGAAGCGATGCGCCGCTAAAGGTTTTGTGGTGCGTGAGGAGTGTGGTTTTGTGTGTCGCATAGCGTAGTTCACGCTTCTTTGTAAGTAAAGAGAGTTCGCCCAGACATGAACTCTTAAATGCGCTTAAAACACCAAAAAGATGCTTTTGTGTCTGGATATTGGGTGATAAAACATAGGAGTAATCATGGAGTTCAAGCTCATGAGAGAGGCTTTTTTTAACTTCTTGAAGCAATAGGATGTCGAGTTTATAACGCTCTATAAGCGTATTTAAAAACTCTTTGTAGTGGCTTTTTAATGTCAGTTTTGCGACATTCCAACATAAAAGCGAGAACTCTCCTTCAAGATGTTTTTCTTGATGCCTGAGTGATTTGATAAGAGTGCTTGGACGAAACATTTTTTAAAGCTGCGGTGCGATGATACGCATAAGATTTTCAAAAACTCTTTTGAGTGCGGAAACATTTTTGGTTCCTAATGATGAGTTTGCCATAAGCCCATCACTCCAAATCTCAATCTCTTGAATGATTTTTGAGCTATAGACAAACGTTGCAACTTCGTAGTTGAGAAAAAGACTTCTGTTGTCGAAATTGACACTTCCGAGCAAAACGCTCTCGTTGTCAAAAAGAATCGCTTTTGCATGGAGCATTGCACCATTGTAGAGATAGATTTTTATCCCTGCCTCTTCAAGCTCTCGCATATAGGAGCTTCTTGCGATGTTTACGATAGTGTGGTTTGCCTCTTTTGGTGTGATAAGCTTGACATCCACCCCTCTGTGATGTGCGATGATAAGCGCTTCCATAAGAGAGCTGTTTGGGATGAAGTAGGGCGTTATGATAGTGATTTTATTATGTGCTTGGTAGATATTTGAGAGAAGCATCTCATATAAAATATCTTGATTCATATCCGGACCCGACGGGATGACTTGTAAAAGATTTTCACCATAATCTTCCTGCTTTTTATGCGTAAAGTGCATCTTTTCGCCGGAGGCATAAAACCAGTCGGATGCAAATATGTCGAAATAGTCTCTTACCGATACCCCCTGAACCAAAAACATGATATCTTCCCAGCGCTCTTTTGTGTGTACCGCCCCCAGATAAGCATCCGAGAGATTTGCTCCGCCGCTTAAAACCTTTTCATTGTCAAAAATATAGATTTTTCTATGGTTGCGAAGATTGATATAGTTTCTCAAAGGCATTTGAAAAATGGGCATAAAAAATTTTACTTTCACACCCGCATTTTTGAGCACTCTTAGCCTGTACCATGTGAAGTAGAGGAAAATAGAGCCTAGAGAGTCAAGAAGTATCTTTATCTCCACGCCCTCATCCGCTTTTTGTACCAGTGCTTTGATAATCTCTTTAGTTGTTTTGTCATATTCAAAGATATAAGCACTGATGGATATGGAGCG
Source organism: Sulfurimonas sp. (assembly GCF_028694605.1). Classification (GTDB taxonomy): domain Bacteria; phylum Campylobacterota; class Campylobacteria; order Campylobacterales; family Sulfurimonadaceae; genus Sulfurimonas. Next base: position 85,028 of record NZ_JAQVKP010000007.1, read on the forward strand.
TTTCGCCTCTTTGATGCAGTCCATAAATGCCTCATAAAATGCAACTCCATCGGTATAAAGCGTAAATGTTTCATTGCCCATACGGTGTGTAAACGTCTGGCTTTTAAAGAGCGCACTCTTTTTGTATCTATTTTTTCTCTTTCTAAGCCCGATGATAAAGTAAAGAGGCATTGCAATGTAAGGGATGATGGTGATGGAGAGTATCCACGCTATTATGGCGCTAGGCGAGCGTCTATGATAGAGCATATGCACAAGCATAACAAGGCTCAGAAGCGCCCCAAAAGCTATAAAACTATGGTAGAAAAGGAGATTTGCACCTTGGCTGTTTATGGCGTCGTTCATGTGAAAATTATAGCATCTTGTTAACACTCTTTGGTATAATTGCAAAAAAAATAAAGGCTTTCTCTTATGGCAACATATATTTTTGGTCACACAAACCCAGACTCTGATTCTATCGTAGGTGCTATCTCTTTGGCATATCTTAAAAACCAAATCGGCGAGGAGTGCATCGCTACGCGTCAAGGCGAAATCTCTCCTGAGACTGAGTTTATTCTTGAAAAGTTTGGCATGACTGCGCCTGAACTTAAAACTTCTTATGCGGGTGAAAAAGTCTATTTAGTCGATTTTTCAGACCTTGCACAAGCTCCTCACGACATTAAAGAGGCGACTATTTTGGGTATCGTTGACCACCATAAACTAGGCGATATCACGACAGATACGCCGCTTGAGTGCTGGATAAGACCGATAGGATGTTCAAATACTGTTATCAAAGAGATGTACGACTACCACAAAGTTGCTATTCCAAAAGATATCGCAGGGATGATGATGTGTGCGATTCTCAGCGATACCGTCATTTTTAAGTCTCCGACATGTACAAAAGCAGACACAAAAGCGGTAAAAGAGCTCGCAGAGATTTGCGGTATCGAGGACTACAAAGCTCTTGCGATGGAGATGTTTATCGCAAAATCGGCTGTTGAGGGTGCTAGTGCTAGAAACCTAAACACAAGAGACTACAAAGCCTTTGACATGAACGGCACTCGTGTAGGAGTAGGACAGCTTGAGATGGTGGATATCTCTGTTTTAGAGAGCAGAATCCCGGAACTTTTTGCAGATATGCAACTGATGAAGGAGGAAGACGGACTTCATACCATCATTATTCTTTTAACAGACATTATGAAAGAGGGTTCGCAACTTCTCTGCCTAAGTGATGACGCTAGTAAAGTTGAGAGCGCATTTGGTATCAAACTTCAAGAGAACCAGGCATGGCTTGACGGTGTGCTTAGCCGTAAAAAGCAAGTTATCCCGTTCTTGCAACCGCAGTTTTAAGAAAGAGGCGAAGTTGAAACTTCGCCTCTTTAATGATATCAGAACCTCACTCTATCTTATCAACCAACGCAAAAAATGTTCCAACTATTACATTCTTTTCAGTTTCAATACCCTACAATACACAAAAAAATTATACGAGTAATTATGAGAGTAGATAAATTTTTAAACAGCGTCAACATCACCAAAAGGCGTTCTGTTTCGCAAGATATGATAGAAAATGGTGTTGTACTCGTCAACGGTGCAGTTGCAAAAGCCAGCAAAAATGTGGAAGTTGGCTCAATTATCACCATCAACTACCTTGAAGCACCAAAAAAGTACAGAGTGCTTAAAATCCCGACAGCCAAATCAACGCCAAAAAGCTTGCAAAGTGAGTATATCGAGGAGATTGCATGAGTTACGAAGAGGCAAAAAAAGCTTTCACTTCACTCTTTTTACACGAGATGAACGATGAGGAGATGCGGGAGTTTTTGCTCTCTCTCACGCTTGATGCAAGCACCTCAGTAGAGACGATTGCAGCGGCGGCGGCAGTGATGCGCTCTTTTGCGATTCCTCTTCCAATCTCGGAGGATTTACGCACAGAAGTGATTGACATCGTCGGCACGGGTGGCGACAAGATAGGGAGTTTTAACATCTCCTCCACCGTTGCCATCCTCTGTGCATCATGCGGCAGTATGGTTGCAAAGCATGGGAGCCGCTCCGTTACCTCAAAATCGGGAAGTGCAGATATGTTTGAATCTCTTGGCGTGAGGCTTGATTTGGACATAGACAAGAGTGCAAGACTGCTTGAAGAGAGCGGATTTACATTTATGTTTGCCGGGAATCATCATCCTGCTATGCGCTTTATAATGCCGGTGCGCAAAACTATCTCTGAAAAGACTATCTTTAACATCTTGGGACCGCTTACAAATCCGGCGGGAGCGAGAAAGTCGCTTCTTGGCGTGTTTCACAAATCATTTGTTCCAAAAATGGCAGAGGCGCTTAAGATAAACGGTGCGACTTCAACGCTTGTTGTAAGTTCGGAAGAGGGGATGGATGAGATAAGCATAAGTGATGTAACTTATGCTTCACAACTAAGAGACGGAGTTGTACGTGAGTTTGTCATCGACCCGCAAGAGTACGGGATAAAAAGAGCGCCGTTTCAAGCTATCGTAGGTGGAGACGGCAGAGAAAACGCACTGATATTACATAATATTTTTGAGAGCAGAGCGACGGATGCGCAAAGAGATATAGTGATGATAAATGCGGCGGCTGCGCTTATGGTGGACGGTTTGGCAAGAGATATGCAAGATGGTTTGGAGATGGCAGGGCATGCTATAAAAAGCGGGAATGCCAAAGCAAAACTCCAGCAAATTATAGAGATTTCCAACAAACTATGAAAAAATATATCCTCTCTTTAGATAACATAGACGAAGTTGCAAAAGATGTTGCATCACAGTTTCAAAACGGCGTAATCATTCTGCGCGGTGATTTGGCATCGGGAAAGACAACGCTTGTCAAAGCCGTTGTGGCACATCTTGGGATAAATGAAGATGTAACATCACCTACTTTTTCGCTCCAGCACGCTTATGCAAACAGAGTTTTTCACTATGATATCTACAACCACGGGCTTGAACATTTTATGGCTTTAGGGATGCTTGAGGAGCTTGAGCGTGAGGGGCTTCATCTCATAGAGTGGGGTGATGATGCTCTGGTGGCACTCTTAAGAGATGCCGGCATCAATGTAATAAGTGTTGATATAAAAAAAATTTCGGATAAAGAGAGAGAGTACAGCGTATGCATATACTAAAAGCGGTTGACCTAAAGAAAAAAATAAAAGATTTAGAGATAGTAAAAGGTGTAAGCCTTGAAGTCAAAAGCGGCGAGGTTGTGGGGCTTTTAGGACCAAACGGAGCGGGAAAGACCACTACATTTTATATGATTTGCGGACTTGTTGAAGCAAGCGGCGGAGAGGTGTTTTTTGACGATGAAAATCTCTCAGGCAAACCGCTCCATGAGAGAGCACTCAAAGGTATCGGCTATCTGCCGCAAGAGGCTTCCATATTTAAGGATTTGAGTGTTGAGGACAATCTTCTTATCGCCGCAGAGGTAAAGATAAAAGATAAAGAGGAGCAGGAGAAGAGGATTTTAGAGCTACTTGATATGTTCAACATCGAGCCGATTCGCTATCGCAAAGGTGTGAGCCTGAGCGGCGGAGAGCGCCGCCGTGTCGAGATTGCCCGTGCTTTGGTAAACAAACCGAAATTTTTACTTCTTGATGAGCCTTTTGCGGGGGTTGACCCTATAGCCGTGATGGATATCCAAACGGTTATAAAACAACTTGTCTCTTACGGCATCGGCGTGCTTATAACCGACCACAACGTACGTGAAACTTTGGATGTTTGCGATAGAGCCTATGTTATCAAGTCCGGCTCGCTTCTAGCTAGCGGAACAAGTAGAGAGATAGGACAGAATGCCGATGTGCGTAAACACTATCTAGGCGAGGAGTTTAGGCTCTAAAGGGCTTAGTAACCATGGCGCAACTTAGGCAGACACAAAGCGTAGAAAACAAGCACAAACTCTCAAATACCCTGCGTAATTGGCTGCCGATTTTACACTCAAGTCTTAGCGATTTGGGCGAAGCCATGGCACCTTTTGTGGAAGCAAATCCGGTTGTTGAAATCTCTAGCGGATTTGAAGAGGATTTTGAGAGATTCTTACCCAAAAAAATCATCTCCTCATCTGTAGCAAACTCTCGTACAGAGCAGATAGAAGCGCTCACCATCCAGTACCGCTCTCTTTTTGATGTGCTTGATGAGCAGATAGACTCAAACCTTTTTCCCACACCAAAATCAAAAGAGGCGGCGTACTTTGTTGTGGCAAATCTTGATGAAAACGGTTATTATGAGGGAGAAAGCGAGCTTTTTTGCAAATTAAACGGCATGACGCTTGAAGAGTTTGAAAAAATCCGTATGCGTTTCGCACACCTTGATCCTGTCGGAATCGCCGCAAAAAATCTTCAAGAATCTTTCTTATTTCAACTTGAGAGCTCCGATGTAAGCGATGAAGCATACTCACTAGCCACCAAAGTAATTAAGGATTTGGAAAACATCTATGCCTACTCTGATGAGAAAAATTTTGCGGAAGTTATGCGTGTTTTAGGCACTTTCAAAAACCCTCCTGCCATTGAGTACTTAGAAGAGTCGTCTCAGGTAATCCCTGATTTGATGATATTTTTTAACGATGACGACTCTATAGAGGTAAAACTCAATGATGCCTACTACCCGACCATAAACATCGACACAAACTACGGTGTTACACATGAGTATGTCTCACAAAAAATCAAAGAGGCAAAAGGTTTGGTTGATGCTCTTGATATGAGAAAAGCAACGCTCTATAAAGTGGGGCTTATGATAGTGGAGTATCAGTACGAGTTTTTTACGGGTGGAGCGATTATGCCCCTTACGCTTAAAACACTTGCCGATGAGTTCGGACACAACCCATCAACGATTTCAAGAGCTATCGCAAACAAATACATAGCCTGCAACAGAGGCATATATGCCATGAAAGAGTTTTTTACAACCGCCATAGATGAAGATGTCTCAAATGCCGCTATAAAAGAGTTTGTCATAAATCTGGTTAAAAATGAAAACAGAAAAAAACCGCTAAGCGATATGAAGCTCTTGGAGCTTATACAAAACAAGTTCAAAGTAGAGATGGTAAGACGCACCATCGCAAAGTACCGAAAACAGCTAAATATCGCAGGTTCAAGCGAGAGAAAAAAGCTTTATCAGTTGCATTAATAAAGAGGGGTATCATGAAAAACATCGATAAAAAAAGCCTAGAAAAAGCATATAAATTATTTGATAGCGGTACAATAGATACCATTGAAGTAGGTACTCTAAAAGGGCTGCAAGATATTCACAGCTATATTTTTGAGGGATTGTATGATTTTGCAGGAAAAGTTAGAGAAGTCAATATCTCAAAAGGGGGGTTTAGGTTTGCAAACAGTTTGTACCTAAAAGAGATACTTCCAAAAATAGAGCAGATGCCGCAAGATAGTTTCAAAGCCATTATCGCCAAATATGTAGAGATGAATATCGCCCATCCATTTTTGGAAGGCAACGGCAGAACGATGCGAATATGGCTAGATACGATGCTAAAAAGTGAGCTTAAGCAAGTGGTAGATTGGCAATTCGTACCAAAAGAGCTGTACTTACAAGCGATGGAGAGAAGCCCCATTAATGACCTAGAGATAAGGACTTTGCTTTTTGAAAATTTAACCCACAAAATAGATGACAGAGAAGTGATTTTTAAAGGAATTGAACAATCTTACTACTATGAGGGGTATATAAAAGAAGAGAGTTTAAGGCTTGAGAAGTGAGTGATATAAATATAAAAAAACTACTAGATGTTGAGGTCGCAAAACGCAATTGTGAGGGTGAGATTTGTGAAGAGCGGCTAGACCCTATCATGGTTGCACATCGCTACAAAGACCCGACCATCTCTCTTATCTGCGCACTTTTTGCATACGGAAATGTAGCTCAGATAGTGAAGTTTTTAAACTCTCTTGATTTTTCGCTTCTGCAAAAAAGTGATGATGCCATAAGGGAGGAGCTGAAAAACCACTACTACAGATTTCAAAAGAGCGAGGATGTTATAGCTCTTTTTATCGCTCTAAAACGCCTAAACGAAAAAACAACGCTCCAAGAGGTTTTTAAAAACGGTTACGATAAAAAAAGAAGTGTCATAGAGGGCATAAACTCTCTTATAAAAACTTTGCAGGATATTTATCCGCACTCGTCCATGGGATACAACTTTTTAATCTCGCAAGTTAATACAAAAACCAAAGGAGCAGGGGCACTCAAGCGGTGGATGATGTACTTGCGCTGGATGGTTAGGTGTGACAATATCGACATGGGTTTGTGGAGCGGAGTTGACAAAGGCGACCTTATCATCCCGCTTGACACCCACACTTTCAATGTTTCCAAAAAACTCGGGCTTCTGAAGAGAAAAAGCTACGATTTACAAGCCGCAATTGAGCTTACAAACAGACTAAAAGAGTTCGACGCACAAGACCCACTAAAGTACGATTTTGCGCTTTATCGCATCGGACAGGAGAAATTGTCGCTAGGGATGAGCTAGCCGATTTCTCATTACAAAAAGAGCTACGGATAAAACTACTGCGGAAGATGACGCGATCACAAACAAAAGAGTGCTTCCATAACTGTCCCACATCCATCCCGCAGCACTCAAGGAGAGAAGCGTTGCAAGACCTACGGAAGTATAATAAACTCCGTATGCCGTTGCTTTTAGATCATGCGGTGCCGTGTCTGAAATAATCGCTTTAGCCAAAGAGTTAAATCCTCCCGCAAAAAATCCATAGATACCAAAACCAATCCATACTCCCAAAACGCTGCCTGTCGCCATTGCCATTGCTCCCAGTCCAAAAGCCAGATACACAAACGATAGTAGAGCTGCTTTTCCAAGCTTATCTGCCAGTTTGCCTATGGGAATTGCAAAAAGAGCTTGTGTAAGGTTGTAAAGCGTATATGCAAGCGGTATAACGGCTAATGCAAGTCCGTTATCTCCTGCTTTTAAAATCATAAACGAGTAGTTCATTGCAAAGAGACTAAAGAGTGTCTGAAATGCAACAAGAAAGTAAAACTGCACAGGAAGCGCACTTGGACGAAAACGCTTCATAGGAGTTGGGGTAAAAGGTACATCGGTGATTATAAAGACGAGAATAAGCATAGAGATAATCCCGGGGATAATGCTAAGAGCAAAGATTGTTCTAAATGTATCTTCGCTCTCTCCAAGCCACCATAAAAGCCCAAACGCACTCAGCGAACCAACTAATGCCCCCGCGCCGTCCATCATTTTGTGAAAACCAAAAACAAAACCACTGGAACCTTTTGGCGTAGAAGCACTGATAAGTGCGTCGCGCGGAGCAACACGAATCCCTTTGGCAAGCCTGTCGCCTATACGGATGGTCATAATCATAGTCGCACTTTGGGCAAAAAAAGCAAGAGGTTTTATAAGATTTGAGAGACCGTATCCAAATACTACTATTCCCTTTCTTCGTCCGAGCCTATCCGAGTAGAACCCCGAGAGAGCTATAAGCAAAGCAACGGACAGTTCCGCCAAACCCTCTATGAGACCGATTTGCGTTTTTGTCGCATGTAAAAACCGTTCCAAAAAAATCGGCAGCAAAGGAAGAATCATCTCTGTGGAAAAATCCGTAAAAAAGCTGTTGGCTCCCAACCCGAAAATATTTTTGTTTAATGTTGGTTTATTCATTTTGTCCTAATTTTTTACCATTATATACCTATTTGACGAATGTATTTGGTATTATGCTTTAGTTTGCTATAATCTCTAACTATTTTTAAAAAAAGGGTGTCCTATGGAATGCGAATTTCCGACAATTAATTCTAACAAGCAAGAGATACTGGAAATTTTTAATATCACAAAAACTATAGCCGTAGTGGGACTCTCGCCTGATGGGAGCAAAGACAGCCACAGAGTTGCAAAGTATCTTCAAGAACATGGCTTTAAGATAGTACCGATTTATCCGAAAGAGGAGACTATTTTAGGCGAAAAAGTGTATCGCTCGCTTGCAGAAGTTCCTTTTGAGATTGATATGGTAAATATCTTTAGAAAACCGGATATTTTACCGTTGGTGGCGGATGCATGTATAGCAAGAGGGGATGTAAAGATTTTTTGGGCGCAAAAAGGGATTGTCAACAACGAAGCGGCACAAAAAGCAAAAGATGCAGGCATGAGTGTTGTGCAAAATATGTGTACGATGGTAGAACATCGCACACTTTTTTAGGAGATTTTTTTGTTTGATGTAAAAAAAATCTATGAAGCAAGAGAGCGCATCAAAAGTGTCGTTGTTGACACACCGCTCTCTTACGCACCCCATCTAAGCAAACACTCAGGATGTGAGGTTTACCTAAAAAAAGAGAATCTTCAAGTCACGGGCGCATTTAAAATCAGGGGGGCTTACAACAAGATAGCAGCCCTTAATGATGCACAAAGAGCGTGCGGTGTTATCGCTGCAAGCGCAGGCAACCATGCTCAAGGCGTTGCACTCTCCGCTTCTATGTTTGGCATAAAAGCTATTATCGTTATGCCCGAGTCAACACCGCTTACTAAGATAAACGGGGTAAAAAACTATGGTGCAGATGTCATTTTGCATGGGGCAAACTATGATGAGGCGTATGCACATGCCATAAAATACGCCAAATTACATTCACTTACTTTTGTTCACCCTTTTGAGGATGATGAAGTCATAGCCGGGCAGGGAACGCTTGGGCTTGACATCTTAGACAAATGTGCTGACTTGGATGCGGTTGTTATCCCCGCCGGCGGCGGCGGACTTGTCTCAGGAATGGCATGCGCCATCAAGAGTATCAACCCAAACATAGAAGTTATAGCTGTAAGCGCAAAAGGTGCGCCCGCACTTAAAAACTCTTTTGACGCCAAAACCCCCATAGACAGTTTAAGTGTCAGAACCATCGCAGACGGAATCGCCGTACGGGATACCTCGCCTATAACTTTAGGCTATATGTTGGAGAGTGTCGATAGGTTTATCGGCGTGGATGATGAAGAGATAGCAAGTGCGATTTTGTTCTTGCTTGAGAGACAAAAACTTGTAGTTGAGGGTGCGGGAGCAGTTGGCGTTGCAGCACTTTTGCATAACAAACTTGAACATCTCAAGGGCAAAAAAGTGGCTATCGTCCTAAGCGGAGGCAACATGGATGTAACACTTCTTTCCGTTATCATCGAAAAAGGTCTGCTCAAATCCGGCAGAAAGATGAAGTTTACCGTTACTCTTGTCGATAAACCGGGGGCACTTATGCGCTTTACGCAGATACTCCAAGACCTAAATGCAAATATCGTACATATATCGTATGACAGAACTTCCATCTCGCTTGATTACGGGGATGCAAATGTTACCGTGCATCTTGAAACAAAAGGCGAAGAGCATCAAAACATGATTTATAAAGTGCTCAAAGAAGAAAACTATATAAGAGGGTAAAATATAACGTATGACACCCATAAAAAAAAGCAGTTTTGATGAAGCGATTATTTATCTAAAAATTCTTAACTCTCAAACACTTTTAACAGCAGACTCTTTTACGACCATAAGACATCTTGACAAAGAAAAACTTGTAGTAAAAGATGAGATTAAAATGGCTATTTTACATACAAGATACGCCACAAAAGTTATAGATTTTAGCTCTGACGCAGACTATTTTGCCACTTTGTCCCACGATGCAAGAGAGGCAAAACTGTTTGAGACGAAAAGCAGAAAAAATATCGCTTCACTCGACAGACACCAAGGTGAAGTCGCATGCGTAGGCATCGACCCAAAAGATAGGTATATGTTCTCTTGCGGCGATGACGGCGGTACTTTTGGCGTTGATATCCAGACTAAAAAATTGGCACTCACGCTTCCACGCCATCTCGATATTGTCAATGATATAGCATTTAGCAGTGATGGCGATATCGCAGCAACCGCAAGTTACGACAAAAATATATCTCTTTTTAGCCTTAGCTTGATGCTGCCAAAAGGCAAACTCAAACAACACTCCGCTCCGGTTATCAAAGTTGCATTTTTAGACCAAGAGCATCTTTTGAGCATCGATAAAAAAAGCAAAGGCTTTATTTGGAATATCAGCACACTTAAAGTGGTCGGAAAACTTCACGAAATCCACGATGATGTTACACAAATCGCCATTGCGCACCAAAACGGTTTTATCTTTTTAGGAACTAAACTCGGCTATATTTTGGTTTATGATTTGCATACGTATAAACTTATATCAAGAAGATATATCAAGTTTGAACATGCAGTTAGTGCTTTATGTTTTGATGAGCAGACAAACCAACTCATAGTTGCGACAGAGAATGGCGAACTTCTTTTTTACGATATTTTTGCCAATGAAGATGAACTTGCAAAACTTATAAAAGAGAAAAAATATGTACAAATGCTCCAAGAGATAGAGCAAAACCCTCTTTTAAAATACACAAAAGCTTCCAAAGCTTTTGACGCTCTATGGGAAAAGGCGCTAAGTTACGCAAAAGAGTTTCTTGAGAGAAACGACAAAGCAAGCGCTCTTAAAGTACTTGATGGTTTCAGTGCCATCTCCGCTAAAAGACAGTTTGGACAAAAACTTGTTCAAGAGTATGCAGAGTACGATAAGTTTTTGATGTTTGTAAAAAATAAAAAAATCTCTCTAGCCTACAATTTGGCAAATATGCATCCTATCTACAAAGAGACAAAAGTTTACAAAGCGTTAGAGGCGCAATGGGAGAAGAGTTTTGCGCTTGCAAAAAAATACCTGCTTGATGCAAAAATGAGTTCTATGGCGCAAGAGATTTTGATGCCTTATCGCGGCATAAGCGAAAAAACAGTAATGATTCAAGAGCTTGTACTCAACATTCATGTCTATAGAAGATTTCGTACATCTATCGCTCAGCAGGAGTTTAAACTCTCCTTTGAGCTTGTCAAGCAAAACCCATTTTTAAAAGAGTATCCGGAGTATAAAGCTCTGATTCAATACTCCGATTCACTCTATATGAAAGCGCAAACTCTTCTAAGTAACGGCGATACACACTCTGCGGTAAAGATTTTTCGTATTTTGCTCGATTTTGATGATTTTAAAGAAGAAGCAAGAGAGATTATCTCCGATATAGAAAATCAGCATAAATTTTTTCATGCCATAGAGGCTCAAAATATTATTGCGGCATACAATCTTCTTGATATCTCACCGGCTCTTCAAAATACCCAAGACGGAAAAAAACTACAAGCTGCATGGGAAGAAGATTTTGACAAAGCGTATGATTATGCACTCCAAGCAGATGCAGAGATGCTCAAAACAACCTTGCAAAACTACATAAAGATAAGATCAAAAAATGCAGATATCGCAGACCTTTTCTCTCTTTTGCACATTACTCAGCTAAAAAACGCTATCCATCAACATGCAGAACAAAAAACAGTAGAAAACGGAATTAAAAACTATATTTTATACTATGGCTTGAACCAAGAGATAAGAGACTTTTTTCTTCTCTTTCAAGCACAATATCCGGAATCAAAGCTCAATATAGAGTCGCAAGCACGTGGAGACATTTTTAGATGGAGACCATCTATGATAGTTAATTCCATATTATAATAAGAAACTACACCAAAATTTAACTTATAATATAGTTCACTTTAACTATAATTAGCGAATTTTTTAAAAAGGAGACTTTTCATGCAGATAAGTGGCGCACAGATGGTCATTGAAGCTTTAATTGCTGAAGGGGTTGACACAGTTTTTGGTTACCCAGGCGGAGCAATCATGAATGTCTATGATGAAATTTATAAACAAACCAGCTTTAAACATATATTGACCAGACATGAACAAGCTGCCGTACATGCAGCAGAGGGCTATTCAAAAGCAAGCGGCAAAGTCGGTGTTGCGATGATTACAAGCGGTCCGGGATTTACAAATGCAGTTACGGGACTTGCGGATGCCTATATGGATTCTATCCCGCTAGTTATTATCAGCGGACAGGTTCCGATGAGCCTTATCGGTACAGATGCATTTCAAGAGATAGATGCAGTAGGAATCAGCCGTTCATGCACAAAACACAACTACCTTGTAACAGATGCACGTGATTTGGCACGCATCTTAAAAGAGGCGTTTTACATAGCGGCAAGCGGCAGACCGGGTCCCGTACACGTAGATATACCAAAAGATGTTACCGCTCAAATTGCAGAGTTTGACTACTCGGTAGAGCTTGATTTAGAAACCTACAAACCACACACAAAAGGAAATCCTCGCCAGATTAAAAAGGCGATGGAGGCTATAGCAAAAGCGAGACGCCCTCTCTTTTATCTTGGCGGAGGTATCATCAACTCCAATGCGGCTTATGAAGTAAGAGAGCTTGTACAAAAAACAGGTATCCCTGCCGTTGAAACGTTTATGGCACGCGGCACACTAAGTCATGATGATGAGTTGCTTATCTCTATGCTTGGAATGCACGGAAGCTATGCGGCAAATATGGCTATGAGCGAGACTGATTTGGTTATCGGCTTGGGTGCTAGGTTTGATGACAGGGTTACCGGAAAACTCTCAGAGTTTGCTAAAAATGCAGGTGTTATCCATGTGGACATCGACCCTGCAAGTATCTCAAAATTGGTCAAAGCAGACTATCCTATCGTCGGTGATGTCAAAAATATCGTAAACGAGATGCTTGAGTCCGTCTCTTTAATCAATCCCTCACGCTATAGTTCATGGAGAGAGACGATTCGCAATTTTGACGAACTCCATCCGCTTACATACCATGAAGACAGCGAGCGCATCAAGCCTCAATGGGTTATACAAAGAGTAGGCGAGCTTTTGGGCGATAGCGCAAACATCTCTACTGATGTTGGACAGCATCAGATGTGGGCAGCACAGTTTTATCCGTTTTCTCGTCCAAGACAGTGGATAAGCTCAGGCGGACTTGGAACAATGGGATTTGGTTTTCCGGCGGCTATGGGCGTGAAAGTTGCTTCGCCTGAAAAAATCAGCATCAACTTTACGGGGGACGGTTCTATCCTTATGAACTGTCAAGAGTTGATGACGGCGGTAGAGAAGAAATTGCCCGTTATTAATATTATCTTAAACAACAACTATCTTGGTATGGTAAGACAGTGGCAGACACTCTTTTACGATAAGCGTCACAGTGAGACAGACTTGAGCGTTCAACCGAATTTTGTAAAGCTTGCGGAGGCATTTGGCGGTATCGGCTATAGAGTTACCACAAAAGAAGAGTTTGATGCAGCACTTAAAGAGGCAGTTGAGAAAAATGTGGTTACTTTTATCGATGTTGTTGTTGAGAGACTGGAAAATGTTATGCCGATGGTTCCGGCAGGCGGGTCACTTTTTAATATGATGCTTTTAGAGAAGAAGGAGAGAAAATAATGCAAGAAGAAAACGCAAGAAGAGTTATCTCGGTTATCGTGGTAAACGAAGCAAGTGTCCTCTCTCGTATCACAGACCTTTTCTCAGGGCGTGGGTACAACATCACATCACTCACAGTAGCACCGATTCCTGAGAGCAGATATTCAAGACTTACTATCGTTACGTCCGGCTCTATCCGTGTGATAGAGCAAATCACAAAGCAGCTGCATAAGCTCATACCAGTTCTAAAGGTATATGAACACGCTGATTTGGTTGAAAAAGAGATGGCACTTGTAAAGTTTCCTGCCTCTGAAAACATTACAGATATTGCATCGCTCTGTGCGGCATACAACGGTAAGATTGTAAATGTAGGCGAAAACGTTATCATAACTATGGTCGCAGATGAGCCAAAAAGGGTCGATAACTTCTTAAAAATCATCATGAAGTACAATCCAAAAGAGATTGTAAGAAGCGGTGCCGTAGCACTAGAGAGATAAGATATGGATTTAAGAGAGTGCGCAAGAATCATCAATGCGGAGTTTGATGGTAGAAATTTTGAAGTAACCAAAATGAATACACTCAAAGATGCCACACAAAGCGAAATATCTTTTGTTGCAAACGCAAAATATATAAAAGAGATACAAAATTCTCACTCAGGTGCCATTATTGTACATAAAGATATGGCTGAGTTTGTTCCATCAAGCGCTGTTGCACTTGTAGTAGAGCATCCGTACTGGGAGATGGCAACACTCTCAAAATATTTTGCCCCACCCATTGAAGATGCCTCTTTGAACGAACCAAAGATAGGCGAGGGGAGTGTTGTTTCACCAAAAGCAGAGATTGCAAAAGGGGTAATAATAGGTAAAAACTGCACCGTTATGGCACATGTATATGTAGGTGCAAATGCGGTTATAGGAGATAACACCATCCTTTATCCAAGCGTTACCGTTTACAGAGATTGCAAAATCGGAAGTGATTGTATCATCCATGCAAACACCACCATCGGAAGTGACGGTTTTGGTTTTGCAACAAACAAACTCGGCGAACATAGAAAGATTTATCAAAACGGCAATGTTGTCATAGAGGATAATGTAGAGATTGGCAGTTCAAGTGCCGTTGATAGAGCAGTTTTTGGAAGTACGCTTATCAAGTATGGCGTAAGAATCGATAACCTTGTCCAAGTCGGGCATAACTGCATCATCGGAGAACACTCTGTTTTAGTAGCTCAAGCCGGCATATCAGGCTCGACAACAATGGGCAGAAATGTCGTTATGGGCGGACAGAGTGCTACGGCAGGGCATCTCAGCATTGCCCCTTTTACAACTATGGCAGCACGCAGCGGTGTAACCAAAAGCATCAACGAGAGCGGCTTAACATTTGCTGGATTCCCTTTGATGGAACACAGACTATGGCTCAAGCTTCAGGGCAAAATCGCTAGACTTATCAAATAACAAAAAAAGGATAAGCAAATGTCAAAAACGATACCACTTAGCGGGACAAAAAAAGGTCTTATTTCCATAACAAAGATTGACGAACCTTACGGAAAAGGAAGTCATAGTATTGCAAGTATAGGGATATCTTTGGGCGGTGATGCAGAGGAGCCTGATTGGAAGGTTCATATTCCGCTTGAAAATTTAGAGGAAGTTATTGAGGCTCTTAGAGAGCTTTAGTAACAAATGGAAGCGTGATTGAAAAAAAAGTTCTATTTGCTTCTTTTCTTTTCGACGCTTCTTTTTGGAGAAAAACTCCAGCTTATTTTCAGTGGGAATCATCATATCTCGTCAAGCAGTCTTTATGAGTCGTTAGATTTAAGAGAGCCCTCTTTTTATGAGTTTTATAAAGAAAAACCATCTATAGATGAAAGAACTCTTGAACTTATCATACAAACACTCAAAGAGTACTACAAAACAAGAGGCTTTTTTGGTGCAGAAATAGCATCAAAAAAAGAGGATTCAAACATTGTTCTCACCATCAAAGAAAACGAACCTGTCATTATAAAACATATCTCAAATCACGCAGAATTGGATTTTAACGGTGTTATCCCCTTTAAGGTCGGTGATTTTTTCGATTCAAACAAATTTACGCAGAGCAAAAAAGAGATAAGACATTTTTATGCAAACAACAGCTACTGCAATGCATCTGTTGACGCAAAAGCGTGGATTGACAAAGAGCGCAATGAAGCCTACCTTCACTACGAATCTAGCAAAAACAAAGAGTGTTATTTTGGCGATATTGAGGTTGTGCCATCCAAAAACATAGATAAAGAGATTGTACACTCTTTGCTTTTGATACGCAAAGGCGAAGAATTTTCCTCAGAGAGTATCACAAAAAGCTATGAAGAGCTTTATGCTTACGAGGGTGTTTCCAAAGCTATTATTGATACGGAAGTCGTGAAAGAAAACCAAGTCAATGCAACAGTAAGCATTATCCAAAACGAAAATCCGCTACGTTTTGAGTTTGGTATCGGTGCAAGCAGTGACGAGGGTGCAGCGGCATCGGTTGGTCTTTTGCATAGAAATTTTTTAGGAAATCTAAAAACGTTAAGTCTTAAGGGCAAAGTTGCCCAAATCAAGCAAAACGCAATACTTGCCTTTGATATGCCACTTGCCAACCATAACTTCACGGGTTTTGAAACCGGATATGAAAATGAGCGGTTTTTAGGCTTCAAAGAGTACAAATTTTTCTCAACTCTCTACTTAAAACAAAAAAGAGGTGAACACGTTTTAAAAGAGAGTATTATTTTTGACCAAATCAATACCTACCAAAGCGATGATGAAGCTCTTTTTCCACTCAACAAACTCTTTATAGTCTCACCAAAACTTGAGTACGCATACGATACAAGAGATAAGATTTTAGACCCTAGTAGCGGTTATTTTATCAAAGGCGAAATAACTGCCTCACAAAAAAGCACCATTTCAGATGCAACGTACCATAAGTTCAAAGTAGGCGGGGGTAAAATTTACTCTTTAGAGGGCACCATTCTTGCCCTTAGGGCAGAGTATGGGACGCTTAGTCTCACAGATGGCGCACTTCCGACATCATATCGTTTTTTTGCTGGAGGGATGCACAGCAACCGCGGTTACGGGTACAGAGAAATAGGTCCCACAAATAGCTTAGGCGACCCGCTGGGTTTTGACTCCATTATGGAAGCAACCGCCGAACTTAGATTTAAAATTTATGGCGATTTTGGAGGCGTTATTTTCAACGATAACAGCTATGTCGGAGAGAGCAGTGCGCCAAATTATGCAAACGGATACCATAGCGCAGGATTTGGCATCCGCTATAAAACACCCATCGGACCCATCGCCGTTGATATCGGCTGTGACGTTGAAGACCCCCTTGAGCATTATGCATTTCACTTTCATATCGGAGAACTGTTTTGATAAAAAAAATATTTCTCTTTTTCCAAAGCAGCATGCTCTTTTTTGTTGCACTTATTCTATTTACTCTTTTTGTATTTTTTCAAAAAGATGTTCTTCCTTTTTTAGCGCAAAAATATCTTAAAGAGTTTGATGTCACATACAGCTCAATCGAGGGAACGCTTTTTCATGGTGTAGAGGTTTCTGATTTTGCCTACAAAGAGAGTATAAAAGCAAAAAAATTCACTCTTAAGTACAGTTTTTTCTCTCTTTTGCAGCCAACGCCAAGAGTTGCATTTTTGGGCGGTAGTGAAGTTTTTATTGACTTAGATACACTCTTGGCTTCTACAGATGCCAGCACATCTTCTTTTGCTTTTAATCTCTCAAAAGCAGAACTTAAAAATGCTACGCTGCATTATAAAGAAGAGAAGTTTTTGTTTGATTTAGATGCCACAAATCTTAGCTATAGAGAGATGCTGGATATAGAAAAACTGAAACTAAAGGCAAAAACAAGGTATGCCAACGGAACTTTTAATGGAGAGGTAAAGGAGAATGTATTAAGAGGAAAATCTTCTCTACAGCTCTCTAATGAGACAGAAGAAAAATATATAGATTTTTTAGAGTATAACCCAAAAAAACTTCTCCTTGATGTTCTTATCGATGCAAAAAAGATTGATTTGCGTACAACACTTAAAAATGCCAAGATAAAAGATTTTTCAGATTTTTCTATTGCCGATGTCACAGTTCACTTCTCTTATCTCATAGAAGAGGGGAGTTTCAGTATTGATGCGACTTATGATGCACGCTATGAAGAGTATGCGGCAAAAATAAAACAGGACGTTTTTGTAGATGCTGATTTTGTGACGCACTCCAAACTCGAAGCAAAAATGGCCGATACAAAGAAGAAACTTCCCTTTGATACATTTAGTATGAATATCAAGTATGACAAAGGTGCAACAGATATGCACTTTAGCGCAAAAGAGATAGAAGCAGATGTCAAAACTAATGATTTTAAAAAGTTTTTCGTTGATGCCACCACCCGCTATGCAAAGTTTGATGCGGAGATTTTACGAGATAAAAACGAGACATTTATAGAATCAACTATCCATCCAAACAAAGAGTTTTTGTTCTACAAAAAGTATGATTTAAGTAGATTTTCCAAAATTTCTGTTACCGCACATGAGAAAAACAAAGAAATTTCACTCTTTCTCAAATCAGATATCTTATGGTTCTCACTCTTTGGCAATGAAGCAAAAGTAAAAGGCTACGGTGCTTTTGGTCACTCTTTTTATGATTATCGTATTGATTTTCAAAACAAAACCGCTACTATAGACACAAAAATAGAGTCTCTTTTGACTTTTGCAAAAGAGCTTGACGCAAACTTATCCCAAACCTACTTTGATGCCAAAATAGAAGCACAATCAGAGATAGATTTTTCAGACACACTAAAGATTATGACAAAGATGAATGTACCGCTCTATACGCTCAAACTCGACTCAAAAAGCAGTTTTTCAGGTGACGGCACAGCAGAATTTGTCTATAAAGCAAATGAACTCACGCTTAAAAGATACAGTTTTGATGTACAAAACCGTAAAATTTTCTCCGACAAAACATCAAAAATTTTTATCAATGAAAACTCAGATATTGAACTGCAAGAGTTTTGGATATTTGACACACTACTGCTGCAAGGGTTGGTTAAAACAGCAGATTTGAGTGCAGATTTTTCACTTAAGAGCGACAATTTTCCTTACGAATCACCGGAGGCAAATCTATCTTTGAAACTTGATTTGCAAATAGCGCTTGATATGCAAAAACAGCGTATTGACGGTGCAGTTGAGATACTTGATGGCACGGTAATGTACAAACCGAGAAAAACATACAGCATCGGCGATGAGGACATTATCATTATTCAAGACATCAAAGAGAGTGAACAAAAAAGCAACAGAGAGATAAATGTCCTAGTCACCGCATCCAAACCTATATCCTACAAAACCAAAGAGATTTCACTTCTTATGGTTCCAAATCTATTTATCCAGCAAAAAATGAACTCTTTTGTAGAGATATTCGGTATTGTCGCTATAAAAAGCGGTGAAGTTGTTTTAAACGATAAAGTTTTTGAGTTTGACGAAAGCGAACTCTATTTTTACGGAGGAAAAGAGATAAATCCGCATCTAAACCTAAATCTGCACTATTATACACTTGATTATATCGATATAGAGATTTACATCACAAACAAAATGAGTTCGCCCGTCATACTTTTTGCATCAAAACCCGCTATGAACCAAAACGATATCCTCTCCTATATCCTTTTTGGAGAGAGTGCTTCATCTGTTTTTACGGCAGAAGGCACATCCAAAACATCGCTTAACACACTTTTGCTGGGCACTGGGCTCAAAAAAATGCTAAACGAATCCACAAGTGTGAATTTTGATACACTCAACATCCTAACAAACAAAGAGGGAACATTAGGGTATGAAATAGGCGCACGCCTAAACAAAAGAATCCGCATAATATATAAAAATGATACGATTTCAAGTCTTATTTTGCAGTATAGCTTAAGCAAGTCTCTACGTGTAGATGTTGATATAAAAGAGACAGGGCAGGGGGTAAATATTATCTATGCGAAAGATTTTAATCTCCATACGCCATAGCGTATGAAAATATTAAGAGCGTAACTCTTTTACAAACTCTTCGATTCTCTTGATGCCTTTGCGGATGCTCTCTATATCGGTAGCAAAACTAAATCTTACGTAACCCTCGCTTCCAAAACCGACACCCGGAACTAAAGCTACACCTTTTCTCTCTAAAAGCTGCTTACAAAAATCCATAGAGTCGTTAGATACTTTTTTGATGTTGATAAAGAGGTAAAACGCACCGTCAGGTTTATAAACACTTAAACCCTCAATTGCGTTGATAAGCTTTACGGCTTCATCACGGCGCTCTTTAAATGCCACTCTCATCTTCTCGATATCCGCATCCGCATCACCGTTTAAGCCCACAATTGCCGCTTTTTGAGTGATAGAGTTGATGTTTGAAGTGCTTTGGCTTTGAAGTTTTTTAGTCGCTTGGATAATCTCTGTTTGGTGAGCAGCCATATAGCCAAATCTCCAACCCGTCATCGCAACAGATTTGCTAAGACCGTTGATGGTAATGGTTCTTTTATACATATCTTCACTAACAGCCGCAGCGGATGTAAACTCACCGTCATAGATAAGTTTTTCGTACATCTCATCGCTTGCAACCAAAACATCCGTTCCCTCTAAAACTTTGCCAAGAGCAGTAAGTTCTTCTTTTGAGTAAACAGAACCTGTCGGGTTTGACGGGCTTGTAAGTACTATCATCTTTGTTTTTGAAGTAAGCGCATTTTTTAACTGTTCAGGAGTGATTTTAAACGAGCTTTCGTCATTCGTCTCAATCTCTACAACCGTTCCGCCGTGATACAAAACAAGTTCAGGGTATGTTACCCAGTATGGAGACGGGATAATTACCTCGTCGCCTTCTTGAACTACTGCCGCAAAAAGGTTAAACAAAGAGTGCTTTGCACCGTTGTTTGTGATGATTTGATTTGGAGCGTATGTCAAGCCGTTGTCTCTTTTGAGCTTATTTGCTATGGCAGCCTTAAGCGCAGGAATACCCTCAACGGCAGTATATTTTGTAAAGCCTTCATTAATTGCGGCAATAGCAGCATCTTTGATAACTTGAGGTGTATCAAAATCAGGCTCTCCGGCAGAGAAACTAAGTATGTCTTTACCTTGAGCTTTAAGCTCACCAGCAAGCGTTGAAATAGCAATCGTAATTGATTCAGATAGTGTATTTACGCGATCTGTTAGCATAAGAACCCTTTTTCTTTGAAATATTGGGCGAATTATACTAAAAAAAATCTAATTTTTCATTGCTCTGATAAAGGATTCATAAATATTTTCAAGTGCCAAATCTTGCTCCAAAAGCTCTTTGTTGTCTTCAACCAAGATATGCTCAAGTACCGCAACACGCTTAAGCAGATACTCAAACATCTCTTTGTTGATATCCGGAAGCAAGTTGTGCATAAGAGGCTCTTTGCATCTCCCTTTCTCTATCACATGAGCAGGAATGCCAATAGCGGTTGCATTGTCTGGAACCGGTTTGACGACAACGGAGTTTGCGCCAATTTTTGCGTTTTCCCCGATGATGATATTGCCAAGCACTTTTGCTCCTGCACCTATAACGGCACCTTTTTTTACGGTAGGGTGTCTCTTGCCTTGCGTAAGTGACACACCGCCAAGCGTTACGCCTTGATAGATAAGGACATCATCCTCTATGATGGCGGTCTGACCGATAACCACACCGGTCCCGTGATCTATAAAAACTCTCTTTCCTATGACTGCACCCGGATGGATATCTATGTTTGTAAGAATCTGGTTAAGTCCCATGATAACTCTTGCCAGACTTTTAAAGTTTGCCTTATAAAGTCTGTGCGCCACTCTGTACCACGCAACCGCCCAGACACCGGGGTAGTTGAAGAGAAAATCAAATTTTGAGTTAAGTGCCGGATCATTGTTGTAAGCATTTAAAAAATCTTCCCTGATTTCAGCAAAAAGTCCCAAAGATAAACTCCTAGTTAGTGGTTCTTAAATAGCCATTTTGTTGTAAAAACAGCTCTAATTTTGCAAGTGTATCATTTTTTTCTTTTTCTGTTATAAAAGTGGAGTTTGAGAGATCATCTTTAAGCTTGCTGGAAACTTGTGCAGCATCATAACCAAGATCGTCCAAAATATCTAAAATGCTTTTTGATTCTATCTCATTTTTTATCTCATAGCTATACTCATCAATGAGGACGGTGTATTCGCTAGGATGTGTAAAGAGGTTGTGGTTCATACCAAGTGTCTCTTGATATGCGCCGACATTGAAAAAGCCCAAAAAGTACTCCTCTTCGTCTAGGTTTACATCATGTAGATAGAGCGGTTTGTCAGGATTAAACCCGATTTCGCCATCACTATCACATGTGATATCCCAAAGTGAAGCCGCACGCAACGGTGTTGTGTTGAGATGATGCAGAGGCATAACCGGAAAATGCTGCCCAAGCCCCCAATAGTCCGGTAAACTCTGAAAGATGGAAGCGTTTATAAGATAACGCTCTTGAAGTTTTACCTGCAACTGTGCTAGCTCATCCGTAGGGTTTGCAGACTTAAGGTAGAGCGCTCTTTTGATGATATTGTGTACTAAAATCTCCGCATTTGAACGGTCTTGAAGGTCAATGTAGCCCAAATCAAAGAGCGTAAGAACCGACTCCATGTGGTCAAGAGCATCGTGAAGATACTCAATACAGTTTGTGTTGTTGAGAAGTTTGTTCAGTTCTATAAGCTCCTCAATGAGCGGCGGATTGACAGGTTTGAAGTTGAGCAGTTTTTCTTGAAAATCTTGTGTAAAAAGTTCCAAAACAGGAGTGATAAGTACCGCATGGGAAGCAACGATAAACCTGCCGGATTCTGTAAAGATATTTGGATGGGCAACATTTTTTGCATTCATAATCTCGCCGAGCAAGAAAACAACGCTGCTTGAGAACTCATCAATGGAGTAGTTGCGAGAGTTTGAATGTGTGTGTTGATCGTACTCTACTGCCAAACCACCGCCGATATTGATGCTATTTAGCTTGTTTGCTCCCATTTTTTTAAGCTCTGCATAGATATTTCCCGCTTCTCTAAGTGCCTTTTTAAGCGGTGCTATATCTGACATCTGAGAGCCAATGTGAAAGTGAATCATACTTAAGTAGTCCAAAAGCTCCGCTTCTCTAAGCAGTGTGATAGCCTCAATAATCTCTGTGGAAGTAAGACCAAATTTTGCATCCATACCACCGCTTTTTGCCCAGATACCGCTTCCGGCACTGTGAAGTCTCACGCGTATCCCGATATTTGGCACTTTCAAATCACACTCTTTTGCGACTTCAATAATAGTCTCAAGTTCGCCCAAGCCCTCAATCGTAATAGTAATATTATGTCCGCTTTGCGCCGCAATAAAGCCAAGCGTAATCATCTCTTTATCTTTAAAGCCGTTGACCGTAATATTTGCACCGCTAGGCGTTTTACTCATCGCCAAAATAAGCTCAGCCTTAGAACCTGCCTCAAGACCATAGTTATACTGCGCACCTTGCGATGTTACGGCTTCTACTGCATGGGGAAACTGGTTTACTTTAAGAGGAAAGACCGCATTAAAACTTCCCTGATAGCTGTTTTGTTCGATAGCTTTGTCAAAATAGGAGTAGAGCGTACGAATCTGACTTTTGATAAGATGCGGAAAACGGAGTAAAATCGGTCCTCTCACATCTTCCGAGCGGATATCCTCCACTATCTGTAAAAGTGATGGCATGCACTTATAGTTAAGTTTTATCTGACCATCTTCAATAATGAAGTTCTTATTTCCCCAAATATCAATACCAAAATTTTTCATACTCTCCCTTTTTTTTCAAAATCAAATTTAGTGCAGTTCAGCGTTTAGTTTTACTTCTCTCGTACTTCTTTGAACTACATATTCTCCTGTGAGAGAGTTTTGTCTAAAATGAAGTCCATTCAGTCCCGCAAGCTCTTTTCCTTTCATAATAGTGTCAATTTTTGCATCAGGATTTACTGCTTGTATCTCAGTTATCTCTTCATTGTTGATATGAAACTTTGTTCCTGCAAAAATCGCCAAACCGCCATCAAGGATACATCCGTCTCCAAGAGGAATACCGCAAGTTGAGTTTGCTCCCAAAAGCGTGTTCTTGCCGATAGTGATAGGATTGCCGTCTGTTCCGCTAAGTACACCAAGGATGGAAGCGCCACCGCCCACATCACTTCCTGCACCCACAACCGCCGAACTTGAAATTCTTCCCTCAACCATAACAGGACCGGTTGTTCCTGCATTGAAGTTGATGTAAGAAGCTCCAGGCATAACTGTTGTTCCTGCCGCAAGCTGCGCACCGAAACGTACTTTTGATGTATCGAGGATACGAGTATTGTCTGAGGGAATGATATGTTGCAAGAATCTTGGGAATTTATCTACAAAATCAATATGAGGATACTCACCGGAGAGTTTAAGCTCTATCTCGTACTCTCGTAGGTACTCAAGTTCGATTGGTTTACCCGCTGACCATGCAACATTTGGAAGTGTGCCAAAAGCCCCGTTGAGGTTGATGCTTCTGATAGCGACTTTAGCCAAAGAGAGGGCATAGAGTTTGAGATATGCCGCTTCAACACTCTTAAGCGGCTCATCTGCAAAAAGGAAAACCACTTTAAACTCTCCCTCCCTTGCACCGCTTGTTACAAGCTGATTGTAGAGCGCCGAGACAACTTGAATATTTTTGTGTGCATCCCCATAAGCCTCCTCTGCATAAGGAGTAAATGCGTTAAGAGCACTTTTTAAAAATGCGGCATTAACATTACAGACAACTTCACTTTGCATAAAATCTACTTCCACACCTTGTTCTGCAAGTGCTTTGATAAAAATCGCCGCACTTCCGAAATTTTCATTCCAGTTAACTACAGGATAGGTAGCTTGAAGAGTTTTTGAGAGATTTAACTGTCCTAAATCTACTCTACAAATACCAAACGCCAAAGGATCTTTATACCCATTTGTCGTTGTTTTTATATCTTGAATCAATGCCTTAAAAGCATCTGCTGTTTGAATAATTTCCATGGATTCTCGCTTCTGTGTAATTTATTTTTTGAATTATACTTAAACATTATTACATTTAGTATATACTTTTGAGATGAATAAATGGATTGAACTTTTAAAAAATAACGACTTTTTGGGTATTAAAAAACATATCGGCAGTGGTGCTGATATCAATGAATCAAGTGAGAACGGAGAGTCTGTTTTAGCATCATCACTCAGATACAGATGCGACACTGACTTAATTATGCTTTTGATTGAAAGCGGTGCGGATATATTTGACTTTGACGAAGAGGGCGTTACGATTTTTGATATGGCAGTCACTTATGACAACTTAGAGATTGTCAAGTACCTTTTATCCAGAGGTTTTAAAGTTGACGACACTAAAAGAAGAAGCCGTTTTACACCGCTAATGGCAGCTGTTTGCTATGGCAGAGTTGAGATGGTGAAGTTTTTACTAGAACAAGGTGCAAACGCAAACGCTGTAGATATAAAAGGGATAAGCGTTATGGACTTTGCGCGCAAAATGAATAAAAAAACAATATTAAAGATACTCAATTTCAATGAGAACACCCCCATTAATACTGCTTACGCAAGATAGTTTTGTATCTTTTTAAACACAAAAAAAGGAGATTTTTATGCTAGAAGATAAACAAAGATGGAACGAGAGATATTTGGATAATCCTATGCCTCAAGAAGTATCTCCCTTGGTTGCAAAGTACATATCTTACGCAAAAGTAGGGCAGGCGATTGATGTGGCATGCGGAACAGGGCGTAATTCGCACTATTTGGCAGATTTGGGATTTATGGTTGATGCGGTTGATATCTCTGATTACGCACTTAATAAAGTAAAAAAAAGTGCGATGATTAAGAAAATAGATGCAGATTTGGATAAATACAATCTTACGCCAAATCAATATGATCTTATAGTCAATGTAAATTATCTCAATCGTCGCCTTGTTTCTCAAATGAAAGATGCACTCAAGAGCGGCGGAGTTTTGATGTTCGAGACATTTATCGTAGCACACGGCGATTTTAATATGCCTACTACAAATCTTGACTATCTTTTACGCAAAAATGAACTACTGCACTCTTTTATTGGGTTGGATATTGTCTATTATGAAGAGAGAGTTGACATTAACTTGCGAGGAGAAAAGATAAAAGTTGCCTCATTGGTAGCTAAGAAGGCATAATCTCCTTCTTAGCTTTTAAACTCATTTAGGCGTGATTCAAGCGAGTTCGCAACTTGAAGCAGACGGCTTGACTCTTCTTCAATGCTGAGCGCTCTCTCTTTGTTTGAAAGGGAGTGTGTGCTTATTTTATTGATTTTTTCAATAATTTCATCTGTCTGTTTTGTCATTGTTTCTGAATCCTGCACGGATTTTCTTGCTACTTCAATAGAATTTTTCATCTCGAATGAAGTGTTATTGATTTTCTCCTCGACATCTTGAGAGATATTTGTCAGGTTTTCCATTCCCTGCACATTTGTATGCATTTTATCGCTTATATCATTTATAGATTGAACAATAGTGTTCACGCTTATCTCAATCTCTCCAAGCGAGCGCTGCGTTCGTTCTGCAAGCTTACGAACTTCATCTGCAACTACCGCAAAGCCTCTTCCATGTTCACCCGCACGCGCTGCCTCAATCGCTGCATTGAGTGCCAAAAGATTTGTCTGCTCCGCAATATCTTTGATGACATACAAGACATTCTTAACTTCATCTGCATCTTGTTTAAGACCAAGAAGTTGTCCTGAGAGTTCGTTTTCTATCTCAATAAAGTTGTTGAGCTCACCTACAAGTTCATTTAAAACCTTATGTGAAGATTCTAAATTACTATTTGCCTGAGAGACTTTCTGTTGTGTCTCTCGTGCAATAAAAATAGAGTTATCAAGAATCTCTTTGATAGTCTTGCCTTTTTGTGTCGTCTCAAGTACAATATGACCCTCTTCATTAACGCTACTGTGAATCAAAGAAGAAGATTTGGTAATAGTATTTGCAATAAATACATTTTCTCTTCCCAAATACTTAACCTCGTTTACGGTACTTTGAATGTTGCTTACAAAATCGTTGATAGCATAAGCCGATGCGGCAAACTCATTTTTACGCACTACTTCGATGCGTTTTGTCAAATCTCTATCGCCATCCACAAGAGCGCGGATTCGGCTGCGCAACTCATCGATAGGTTTTATAACCTCTTTTTTGAAAAATATGTTCATAATTGCCATAAAAAGAAAAAAGACAAAACCAAGCGTGGCGAGAAGAGTATTTTTTGCCATTTGAATCTCTTTGTCATTGTCATCAAGCGATATAATAAGATTCATAACACCTAAAACATCACCTTCTTTAGCATTAGAGTGACATGCAAGACAGTTTGCTTCAGCTTTCATTGGATTTACAAGCTGAATAGTATGATGATTCTTTTCCTCTTTTTCGATTGTTTTTGATTTTTTTGTTGAAAAAACTTCATCTACTACCGTTTCACTAGAGAAATATTTTCTGCCACCCGAGTAGAGGTCAAGAACAAGTTGAGATTTTATGACATCAAGCTTCTCGATTCCATGAATCTTTTTCGCACTCTCTATCGTCGTTTGTACTACAGCCGGATCGCCGGCAAGCATACTTTGCGTAACAGTTTGAAAGATAGATTGGCTCAACATATCAAGAGATTTTTTTGCAGTTTTATTTGAAAAATCGTTGAATGCATAAGAGGTATAGATATACATAAAACCAACCGCAAGAACACCAAAGAGCAAGATAGTTACAAGAACACGCGATTTAACAGTAGCAAATATATCAAAGATTGCTTTCAAAATAAAATCCTTACATTAGAGTTTAAACATGTCGGGATTCTAACAAAATAATTTTAAATTCCTTCTAAAAGGGTTGTCCAGAGCCTATCAACCTCTGTATCACTTAAAAAAAGTGAAGAGTGTTTTTCAAAAAGCTCTGCAATTGCGACTTTATGAAATCCATAAGCGTAAGAGCAATGCTTGTGCGTCGGCAAATATGCACGGATGAAAGCAACTTCTTCTTGTTCAATGGTCTCAGAACATAAAAAACACTCAAACTCTTTGTGAAGTCTTCCTTCATGCTCAAGCAGTTTTATATAGGACTCTATGGCAACTCTTTTTGGGTTTTGTCTATTCCAATTTTGTGAAGCATTTTCTAAAAGGTCAAAATAAAAAGTATCAAGCGTATCGGTATCTTTAAGATGTTTATAAAAAAGAGAACAAAAATCCTGCCAAAGGCGTAGGAGCTTATAGTCACCAATCCACCTGAATCCTATATGAATAACATCTTTCAATCTATGAATCGTTGCTTTTGAAGAACTGTCTTTTTCATAGTCTATTTTAAATCCAAGATTGATAACTCCATGACGTGCACCGTAAAACCTATAAAGCGTATCTAAGTTTTCTCTTGATATGATTGTGACTATAAGATCTTCATCTTTGACCCTGTTAAGATTAACTATAAAACCCTGCATAATGCGCTTCTTTTGTACACAATTTCTCTATATTTTCTAAAAAAATATGCTTATATTATAAATTTTTAAACCTTTAAAATGTATAATGCAGGACTTAATCTTTAAATAAAACAAGTTAGTTTAAAAATAGATTAAATTTGTAAAGAAATTACAAAAATTTGTATATTTAGGAGTTTATATGGTTGCATATCACGATTTATTAAGATCATTCAAAGATAATTGTGGTTTTGGTCTTATTGCAAATATCAAAAACAGAGCATCACACAAAACTCTCAACGATGCGGTAACTGCACTAGAGAGAATGATGCACAGAGGCGCAGTGGCAGCAGATGGAAAAACCGGAGACGGAAGCGGTTTGCTTCTCTCTTTGCCTGAAGAGTTTTTACGCAAAGAGGCCGCAAAGAGCGGCATTGAGCTTCCTGCACAATTTGCCGTTGCTTGTGTATTTACAAAAGATAAAAATCATCTTGCAACCATAGAAGAAGTTTGCGCGAACAATGACTTAAAAGTGGTTTTAAAAAGAGATGTTCCCGTAGATGTTAATGCACTCGGAGAACAGGCTCTTGCCTCACTTCCAAACATTGTACAGCTCTTCATAACTCCAAATTCAATTATGGCTACCAACAGATTTGAAGCACTGCTTTATCTTTCACGCAAAGAGAGTGAGCATAAATTGGTTGGAGACAGAGATTTTTATATCGCTTCAATGAGTTCTAAAGTCCTATCTTATAAAGGTCTTGTAATGCCTACGCATATCCAAGAGTTTTATAAAGATTTGCAAGATGAGAGTTTTAAAATCTCTTTTTCACTTTTCCACCAAAGATTTTCAACAAACACACTTCCCGAGTGGAGACTTGCACAGCCTTTCCGTGCAGTAGCGCACAACGGCGAAATCAACTCTGTTGAGGGAAATCGCTTCAATGTTGAGATAAAATCAGAGTCTATCAAAAGTGAAGTCTTCACTAATGAAGAGATTCAGAGAATCCTTCCTATTTTGCAGCCAAAATCTTCAGACAGTGCTTCGGCGGATAACTTTTTTGAGTTTTTACTTGTCAACGGGATGGATTTTTTCAAAGCAGTTCGTGCCCTCATCCCTGCCGCATGGCAAAATGCTCCACACATGGATCCGGAACTCAGGGCATTTTATGAGTACCACTCGACTGTTTTTGAAGCGTGGGATGGTCCTGCAGCATTTTCTGTAACAGATGGAAGATATGTCGGATGCGTACTTGATCGAAACGGTCTTCGCCCTTCAAAATATATCATCACAAAAGATGATACGCTTCTTATCGCAAGTGAGTACGGTGTTGTTGATATTTCTGAAGAAGAAATCAAAGAGAGAGGGCGTCTGCAATCAGGCGAAATGATTGGACTTGACCTTAAATTTGGGAAAATTTTCAAAAACAGTGAGATTAACGACTATCTAAAAAGCTCTAACCCATATATGAAATGGCTCAATGAGCATATGATTTACCTACAAGAACATGTAGTAGATCAGTATATGTCAAAACCGGAATATGAGAAGCAAGAGCTTATCGCCAGACAGAGATATTTTAACATTACCCATGAAGTTGTTGAACAGGTTATCGAACCTATGATGCTTGAAGGCAAAGAGGCTGTTGGCTCTATGGGAGATGATACTCCGCTTGCATGTTTTTCTCAAAAACAAAGAGCATTTACCGACTTTTTTAAACAAAAATTTGCTCAAGTTACAAATCCTCCGATTGACCCGATTAGAGAAAAAGTAGTCATGAGCTTGAACACAGGCTTTGGAGAGGTGCATAACATTTTAGATGAAGTTCCTTTTCACGCACATCGTCTCAAATCTATCTCGCCAATCATCACAAATGAAAAGCTCGTTATTTTAAAATCATTCGGCGATAAAAAATCTCCAAGTTATCAAGATTTTTACCGCAATAAGACATTCTCTACGGCGTATGAAAGTGACTTAAAAAAATCACTTGATGCTTTAGTTGAAACTATTGTATCATCTGTTAAAAACGAGGGAACACGTATTATTATTCTTGATGATTATGAGTTTAGCAAGACAAAAAGAATTATTCCGATGGCGATGGTGATTGGGTGCTTAAATATCGCTCTTTTAAAAGCAAAAGTACGTCATTTGGCGTCTATGGTAGCTGTAACAGGTGAAGTTTATGATTCACATAGTGCAGCAGTTCTTATAGGATACGGCGCAAATGCGATTCATCCTAAACTTTTAGCAGAGAGTGTAATTGATCATGCAAACAGATCCAATGCTGTAAAAATCGACTGCAATGCAGCCCTTAAAGCAGTACACAACTCTCTTAACGCCGGTATTTTAAAAATTATGTCCAAAATGGGTATCTCAACAATCGCCTCTTATAGAAATGCAGGTCTTTTTGACATCATGGGTCTTAACCGTGAAGTTGTAAATGACTGTTTTGCAACATCTCATGCTGCACTCAGTGGACTAAACTATGAAGATATTGATGCGAGACTTGCAAAGTATCATACAGAAGCATTTGAAGATAACGGCTTTAAGAAGATTTTCCCTCTAAACATTGGTGGGTACTACAAATTCTATACAGATCAGGAACACCACGACTTTGGTCCTGCAGTTATCCAAGCTATCCATGCAGTAGCAGAGAGCGGAACAAAAAAAGATTATGAGAAATTAAGAAGCCTTGTAAACCAAAGGGGTTTAAAGTTTATCCGTGATTTCTTTGAGATAAAATCAGATAGAAAAGCCATAGATATCTCAGAAGTTGAGCCAAAAGAGGCAATTTTCAAAAGATTTGCTTCGGCTGCTATGAGTCTTGGCTCTATTTCTCCAGAAGCGCATGAGACAATCGCACTTGCCATGAATCAGATTGGCGCACAGTCCAACTCCGGAGAGGGCGGAGAGGACAGTGAGCGTTTCGGAACTAACAGAAACTCCAAGATTAAGCAGGTAGCATCAGGAAGATTTGGTGTCACGGCAGCGTACTTAAGAAGTGCGGAAGAGATTCAGATTAAAGTTGCTCAAGGCGCAAAACCGGGAGAGGGCGGACAGCTTCCGGGACACAAAGTCTCTCCTCTTATCGGTAAGCTGCGCCATACTGTTCCGGGTGTGACACTTATATCACCTCCGCCGCATCACGATATCTACTCAATCGAAGATTTGGCACAGTTGATTTTTGATGTAAAGCAGGTTAATCCAAAAGCAAAAGTGGCGGTAAAACTAGTCTCAACTTTGGGTGTAGGAACGATTGCAGCCGGTGTTGCAAAAGCGTATGCGGATAAAATCATCATCTCCGGAGGAGACGGCGGAACCGGTGCTGCACCTCTTACTTCTATCAAATTTGCAGGAAACCCATGGGAGCTTGGACTTAGTGAAGCACACAATGCACTCAAAGCAAACAACCTCAGAGGTTTAGTAGAAGTTCAAGCAGACGGTGGACTAAAAACAGGTCTTGATGTCGTTAAAGCAGCACTTTTGGGGGCGGAGAGTTACGCATTTGGTACCGGAGTTTTGACAATTGTCGGCTGTAAAATGCTTCGTATCTGCCATGTCAACAAATGCTCTGTAGGTATCGCAACGCAAAACGAGAAGCTTCGTCAAGAGTTTTTCAAAGGGCATGTGCATCAATTGGTGAACTACTTCACACTTTTAGCAGAAGATGTCCGCTCAATTATGGCAGAGCTTGGCTTTAGAACAATGCAAGAGATGATTGGAAGAAACGACCTCTTTAAAGTAGTTGATGATCCATTTGCACAAAAATTTGATTTTAGTGCTCTTCTACACCAAGAAAAAGGTGTCAATACATGTCAAGAACCATATAATGCACCTTTTGACGACAACAGTTTTGAGAAAGATGTTTTAAAAGAGGCAATAAGTTCTATCAAGCATCCAAAAAATCAAGTACGTATCACTCGTGAAATTACAAATGTTAACAGAAGTTTTGGAGCACTTATAAGCGGTGAGATAGCACAGTATTATGGAGACAAAGGACTTGCAAGCGATACTGTACGCATCAATCTTACGGGAATCTCCGGACAAGCGCTTGGTGCCTTTTTGGTTCCGGGAGTATCTCTCTATCTTGAAGGTGTAGCAAATGACTACATCGGCAAAGGGATGCATGGTGGTAAAATAATCATCAAATCATCTAATGAGGGTGAGAAGTTTGCAGCAGGTGGCAATACATGTCTCTATGGTGCAACAGGCGGAAAACTTTATGTCTCAGGAAGTGTCGGCGAGAGATTTGGTGTACGTAATTCAGGTGCACTTGCGGTCGTCGAGGGAACTGGAGACAATGCTTGTGAGTATATGACGGGCGGTGTTGTAGTTATCTTAGGGCGTACTGGTATCAACTTTGGTGCAGGTATGACAGGCGGTATAAGTTTTGTATATGATGCAGAGCATACATTTATAGAAAGTGTCAACCGTGAACTTGTCGAACCGGTACGTATTGATACGGATGATGGAGATGAGGCGAGACACTATCTAAAAAGACTTTTAAAAGACTATTTGGCAGAAACAGGAAGCAAAAAAGCAAAAGCACTGCTTGAGAACTTTAGAGTAGAGGTGAGAAATTTCTGGCTTGTAAAACCTAAAAACCTAACAAAACTACCTATGAACTTAGAGATTGGAGATTAATCATGAGAGAGTATTTAAATACTGAAAGAATCGAGGCGAGAAAAAGATTAGTCGTTGAGAGAACAAAAGATTTTAATGAAATTTATGAAGTTTTTGACCGCAATGAAGCTGCAACTCAAAGTGAGAGATGTATCCAGTGCGGAGACCCTTTTTGTCTCAACAAATGTCCACTGCACAACTATGTACCGCAATGGCTCAAAGCCGTCAGTGAGAAGGATTTGGAGTTTGCATTTAAACTATCAAACGAGCCTTCGCCATTTCCGGAAGTTATGGGAAGAGTTTGTCCGCATGACAGACTTTGCGAGGGTGACTGTACGCTAAATGACGGGCATGGTGCTATTACAATCGGCTCAGTTGAGACATACATAACAGAAGAGGGATTTAAAGCAGGCTACAAACCGGAGTTCCCAGGCATCACGACAGACAAAAAAGTGGCTATCATCGGTAGCGGTCCGGCTGGTCTCTCATGTGCAACATATCTTTTGCGCTCAGGAATTGCCGTGACTATGTATGAGAGAAGCGATAGAGCGGGCGGGCTTCTTACATACGGAATCCCAAACTTTAAACTTGACAAAAAAATTGTTGAGCGTCGCGTAAAGTATCTTGCAGAAGCGGGAATGGAGCTTGTTCTTAACTGTGAAGTCGGCAAAGATATAACTTTTGAAGAGATTGCCGACAAACATGATGCGATGTTTATCGGCGTAGGCGCGACAAAAGCGAAAAAGGCCTCTATCAACGGGGAGCAGGCACCAAACGTCTATAAGGCGATGGATTACCTAACTGCTATCCAAAGAAAAAACTTCAAACTATCCTATGATAAAAAGTTTGATTATAAAGATAAAAATGTTGTAGTCATCGGCGGCGGCGATACGGCAATGGATTGCCTAAGAACAGCAAAGAGAGAGGGTGCAAAAAGCGTTATGTGTCTATACCGCCGCGATGCACACAACATGCCCGGAAGCCAAAAAGAGTATAAAAACGCCATGGAAGAGGGTGTTGATTTTACATTTTTCGCCGCACCAAAAGAGATTATCTTAAGCGAGAAAGGAAATGCCATTGCTGTTGAAGTGGTCAAGACAACACTTGGTGCAAAAGATGAGAGCGGACGTCAAAAAATGGAAGAGGTCAAAGGAAGCGAATACAGAGTGAGTGCAGATGTCATCATCATGTCGCTTGGTTTTGATCCAGAAGTCCCATCTTTCTTGGCGGAAAATGGCATAAGCACCAACAAATGGGGCGGCATCATCGTCAACGAAGAGACCCATGAGACAACAACCGCAGGCATCTATGCAGGCGGCGACTGCTACAGAGGCGCGGACTTGGTTGTAACAGCAGCGTATGACGGCCGTGAAGCCGCAAGAAGCATCGTTAAAAAACTGCTTCGATAAATATTTTTTCATATGCAGCTTTTGCATATGAAAAAGCCACTCTCCCTTTCTCTAAATCAAGCATAATTTTCTCAACTTTCGCACATAGAAAATCCTAAATTTCCTACATTCAAAAGCATAAATAAAGCCCATAAATAGGCACTTTAAAGTATAATTTGTTTACGACAACAGACCAATACAAGGTGCTTTTTTATGAG
>NZ_JAQVKP010000008.1 GCF_028694605.1 Sulfurimonas sp.
TAAAAAAGCACCTTGTATTGGTCTGTTGTCGTAAACAAATTATACTTTAAAGTGCCTATTTATGGGCTTTATTTATGCTTTTGAATGTAGGAAATTTAGGATTTTCTATGTGCGAAAGTTGAGTTATTATCTACCAACAACTTGAAGACAAAATTATACTAATATCAATTTTCTCTAAAACAGATAAAGGAAATTTAAGTGATGATGAACTCTCTTTGGCATTAAAGAAATTTCTCATGCAGTAGAAGATTGATAGTAAGTGAACCCGGAATTTAAGAATTCAACAAGATATAATGTTAAGGGCACCTCTAAAAACTCTAGCCATCTTCAGCGATAGAGCCAAGTTCACAATCAAGGCGGCTCTTTGCAGCCCTAGCTAAGGCTAAGGCAAAAAGAGGCAACGCAGAGTGTGGGCTTGGCTCTATCGCCCTACGGGAGGGTTCAAAAAAGCGATATGCCGCAAAACTTTTTATCGCCTTAGCGTTGGCTAAGGCTCAAAAAAGATTTTGCGTCCTCTCATCTTTTTTGATTCCCTCTGAAGACGGCTAGAGTTTTTAGAGGTGCCCTTAATAAAATAGATTTTAATTAAGCATTGACAACAAGGATAATAATATCTATAATAGTCCTTTTAAATAAGGATAAAAATAAGAGAGGTGTTTAAGCGGCTTATCATGGACTTTATAGAAAAAGAGATAAAAAATATACTCCCAAGAGCGTATGATATACCCATAGAGTCAAAAAAGATTACCTCTTTGACGGCGGTTTTGCCGAAACTATTAATGAAGACAAAACTATATCTAGAAAAATTTTGAGCGATTATCTTGAGCTTATCGTCTATAAAGATATAGTTGACAGATACAACATCACAAACAGAAGTTTGCTAAAGAGTTTAAATAAATACTGTTTTACAAATATCGCTACTTTGGTAAGTTTTACGAAGCTTTATAACGATTTTAAATCCCAAGGGTTCAAGCTCAGCAAAGACACTGTTTTTAACTATCTCTCACACCTAGAAGACGCTTATGCCATCTTTACACTGCCCATATATCGAAACTCCATCAAAGAGGAGCAACGCAATCCCAAAAAAATATATGCCATAGATAACGGATTTAAAAAGATATATGACTATGCTATCGGTGAAGATATGAGTAAGCTTTATGAAAATATCGTCTTTTTGCATTTGCGAAGACAGACAAAAGATTTGTACTACTTCAAGCAAAATCATGAGGTTGATTTTTATGCCAGAATTGATGGCAAAGAGCATTTGGTAAATGTAAGCTACATGATTGAGAATGAAAAAACAAGAAAAAGAGAAGTCGATGGACTGCTTGAGGCTATGGATTATTTTGGTATGGATAGCGCATACCTTATCACAAAAGAGCAAGAGAGCGTAATCGAGGTCGATGGTAAAAAAGTGTATGTTTTACCACTGTATAAATATCTGCTAGAATCGGATAAAAAATGAAAATAACAAAAATTATAACCGAAGTGAAACATATAGAGTTAAAAACTCCGTTTAAAACTGCTCTTAGAACTGCTGCTCATGCGGAGTTTGTAAGAGTTTTTGTAGAGTGTGAAAACGGTCTTACAGGGGTTGGCGAAGCGCCTGCAACTAAGGCGATTACTGGGGAGGGGATAGAGGATATTTTAGAGTCTATCGGCAGTGTTAAAGAGCTGTTTTTTAATCTCTCGCCAAAAGAGGCTATAACAACTCTTCATAAGGCAAAAATCGGCTCAAGTGCAAAAGCCGCACTTGATATAGCGTTTGTACATCTATTAGCTCAAGAGGCAAAAAAGAGGCTTTATGACTACTTTGGTGCAACGGATTTGTCTTTACTTAAAACAGATGTTACTATCAGTTTAAATGAGACCGACAAGATGCTTTATGATGCTAAAAAAGCTTATAGTGAGGGTATGGAGATACTAAAAGTAAAAGTCGGGAGCGATGTTTTGCATGCAGTGGGTGTTGTAAGAGCTATAGAAAAAGAGCTTCCGTGCGCAAAGATACTTGTAGATGCCAATCAGGCATGGAGTGTGGAAGATGCGGAGTTTTTTGTCACCAATATGTTTGATATAAAGATAGAGCTTATAGAACAGCCCGTAATTGCGGCTGATTTGGATGGATTGAGAAAAGTTACCGAGTTTTCGCATATCCCTATTTTGGCGGATGAAGCGGCATTTACTCTTGAAGATGTAAAAAAAGTGGTGAATTCTAAGAGTGCGGATATGATAAATATAAAGTTTATGAAGTGCGGCGGAGTGAGCAAGGCTATAGAGATTTTGGAGTATGCAAGAGAGCAAAAAGTCCCTTGTATGCTAGGTTCTATGCTTGAGGGTCCATGCTCTATCAATATGGCCATTTATCTTGCGTTTGCATATCGTGATGTTGTGAAGTATGTCGATTTGGATAGTCCGCTGCTTTATAAAGAGCCATGCAGCGAGCTTGATTTTGAGTTTCATGGGTGTGAAATAACTTTCAAAAATTAATGGCACCTCTAAAAAAATCTACTTGATAATAAATATAATAAACAATATAATAATAAATACAATAATAGACACAAAGGGCACAAAATGTACAAAACAGTAAAACCTACAACATTTACACTTCCGCTTTCACTTTTAGAGGAGCTAGACGCACTCTCTCATGAACTTGGTAAAAAAAAGAGTGCGATTATCTCTGAGGCGCTTGAGATGTATATGGATTATCAAGATGTTCAAACGGCTAGGGATAGGCTTAAAAATAGTGAGGGGACAATTACACATGAAGAACTTCTCAAAGAGCTAGGGCTTTAGGATGTACAGCGTTGTTTATGATAAAAAAGCTATTAAAGATTTTAAATCTATAAATAAATCGCACTTAAAATATTTAACAGATTCAATACTGGAGTTTGTAACAAATTTCTCCCACAAACTAGAACAAGATTTTTTAACAAACGGGAAGATTAAAAAACTAAAAGGCTTCGACGAAGAGCTTTATAGGCTTAAGCTTAGAACTTACAGAGTTATCTACAAAAAAGAGGATGAGAGGCTTATTATTTTGGTTGTGAGCGTAAAGTCAAGAGAGGGGAGCTATAAAAAATAGCTCCACCCACTAAAACGAAAAACTCTCTTTCTTAAAGACATGAAACTCTTTTGCCGCTTTTTCGTTCTCAAGCCCAAGTGATTTTAGTGACTGCGGATGCACTAAAAACCACCCCAGCGTAACATCTACTCTGTCGCCTTTTTCGAGTTTAAAGTCCCGTCTCACGGCTCTTTTCTCGTTTGCTTTTACCATGCTATCTTTTAGCGTTGCATCGGCAACCCACGGCATGGCAGGTTTGTTCTCTTTGCCTATAACACGCACAAACTGCTCTTCTGCAAGTGCTTCTGTTTTGCCGTCCCTTGTGACGCTAATCTTAAGAACGGCTAGACGCATTGGGTGTAGCAACAGTGCATGAGAAGTTTGGTTGTCCACATTGACTATAAAGTGGTCAGTATTGCGTAAAAGTGAGATTTGGACATACTTTTTGAGCATGTCGGAGTTGGCATGCGCCCCTGCAAAACCATGAAAAGAGTGCGTTTTCGTCTCTATGATAGAGGAGAAACTTCCCTCAACTTTTGGCATGTGGCAGCTTACACAGTTAGAAGTGCTCATCTCATCGTTTACATTTGTGGAACAGAGGTTAAGCCCATGAGCGTTGAGGTTGTGCGAGTGGCATCCGATACAGACATTGCCGTTACTAAAATGTTCGTTTTTTTCGGTGATGATTTTATGGTAAGGCGACTCTAAAGAGCTTCTTGTGGAGCCGTAAAAGCTAAGTTTTTCTTTGGAGATAATGTTGGTGTTGTTCATCTTGCCGTGTTCTATGCTTTGGATGCGGTGGCAGTATGCGCAGCCGACCGCCTCTTGATGCGTTTCGTTTTTTGAATCATGAAGAGCTTTCTGCCCTTTAGCAAGCATCGCATCTAGGTTGTCGGCGGCAGGTGAGTGGCACTTGCCGCATGAGTATTGTTCAAACTTGTTTTTATGCGGATGCTTATCCCAGACGGCTTTATGGATGGGGTCTTTGTCCGGAGTAGCATTGGCGTGCATAGAGCCGTAATACTCTTCGTAAATCTTCGGATGACATGCCTGACACTCCGCACTCTTTGCAAATTCGTGTGCGGTGTCGTTGCCCAGTAACCAAGCTGCGGCAGAGAGTAAAAAGAGCAGTTTTTTCATGGCGCATTCCTTTTTTTAAAACTATTATAACACTAAAAAACTATTACTGCTCTTGTACAGGGCTTTTTGCAACGTAGCGAAGCCAGAAAAAGCCTAAAAGTCCGGCACATAAAGAGGCGCTAAGTATCCCAACCTTTGCTTGAAATATAAGCGCATCATTGCCCGCAAATGCCAAGTCAGCGACGAAAATGGACATCGTAAAGCCGATACCGCCTAAAAAGGAGACACCTACTATCTGGTTCATTGTGCTGTTTTGCGGCAGTGAGGCGATTTTAAGTTTGATGGCTAGATAAGCAACTCCCGCAATTCCGATAGCCTTTCCAAAGAGAAGCCCCATGATGATGCCCAAAGAGACGTTTTGCGTGACGGATGCGCCGATTGATGAGAAATCTATGGCGATTCCTGCATTGGCAAGGGCAAAAAGCGGGATAATTACTAAACTTATAGGCAGATGCAGCGAGTGTTCAAGGCGTGCAGACGGAGAGCCAACGGCATCTATCTTGTCTTTGATATTTTGTAAAATCGCTTTTTGTCTCTCGTGCATAGTATGGTCTGTGGCAACCGGATAGTTGTCGTACTCATCAAGGAGGTTTTTGGTATGTGTGGTAAAAGAGGTAGGTGTGTATTTTGGTTTGGATGGGATGCTTAGTGCCGCAATTACTCCGGCTATGGTCGCATGAACACCGGATTCAAGCATAAAAAACCACATAAAAAGCCCCACGCTAAAGTATGGAAGCACCGCATGGATACCAAAACGGTTGAGTACAACCATCACTAAAAATGCGCCTCCCGCCATCATAAGCCATGAGAGATGAATCTCGTTTGTGTAAAAAAGTGCAATGACGATAACTGCTCCAAGGTCGTCCACGATGGCAAGAGCGACCAAAAATGTCACAAGCGAGGTGGAGACTCTGTTTCGCAAAAGCACAAGCGCACTGATGGCAAAAGCGATATCTGTCGCCATAGGGATACCCCAGCCGTTAGCTCCTTCGCCGCCGCTGTTGAGGGCACTATAGATAAGTGCCGGAAATATCATCCCGCCGATGGCACTAAGTATGGGCAGCATCGCCACTTTGATGTTGGATAGTTCACCGACCAAAATCTCCCGTTTTATCTCCAGTCCGATGATAAAGAAAAAAACCGCCATAAGTGCATCGTTAATCCAATGATGGATAGAGTGCGATAGCTTAAACTCCCCGATTTCTAACGCAATGGAGGTGTGAAAAAAGTGCATGTA
Source organism: Sulfurimonas sp. (assembly GCF_028694605.1). Classification (GTDB taxonomy): domain Bacteria; phylum Campylobacterota; class Campylobacteria; order Campylobacterales; family Sulfurimonadaceae; genus Sulfurimonas. The sequence continues at coordinate 5,439 of NZ_JAQVKP010000008.1, forward strand.
AGCATCATAAAGAGGAGTGTTCGCCAGTACAAGCGCAACGATAGTCATGCTCATCAAGATGATACCGGTTGTCGTCTGCGCATGGATAAAGTGTTCAAAAGGAGTAGCGATTTTGTTAAAAGCTTTCTCCCACGGCGCATATATCTTCATTTTTTTTCCTTTGGTTGAAGTTGTGTTTGAAGATTGTAGCTAATTAAAAAAAACAGGTGGTCTTCATGTCGTATGCCATGATTTAAACTTTTTGGTTACAATCACCCCATGAATTTACAAAACCTACAAAACAAAAAAATCCTTCTTTTTGGCAAAAGCCGTGCTTTTAGCATGGATGAGTTTAGTGCGCAGTTGCAGGTGCATAAGATAATCATCACAAGCAGCTACAGTGATGATGTCGCTCTTGTCGTTGAGGGCAAGATGATGACGCCTTATGAGCAAAATGAGAGCAATGCGCTTTATGATGAGCATGGGAGCGGGCTTGAGTTTGTCGGTATCGATGTTTTTGAGAAGGAAATCGCAAAGTACATAGACGCAAACACGCTTTTGATGTCGCTCAAACTCAGCCGCAACAAAGAGCGGCTCAAATCTTTTCTGCAAAACTCCATGATAGAAGATGCACTTTTTTTCAAACTTCTCAAGATGTACGTATGGGGCGGCGAGGATTTTTTTGAAAATGATGACAACCGTGATGTGAGCGCGGCGATTATTTTGCGTTTTTACAAAGATATCGAGCGCAACCACAATGTGCAGTATGCGACTTCCGGATTTATCCATCTTTTGGCGCAAACAGACAATCAAGAGTTGGTGCGTGCGATGTTGGAGCTTGAACCGATGCAAAAAAAGAGCAGCGCAAATATAAAGATAAAAACCCTTATCGCAATGCGTTATGATTGTGACGAGGCTATGCAGATGGCACTTTACGGTTCAGGCGATGCGAGTGTACTTGAGGCACTCTGTAAAAATGAAAACCTCTCAAAAACGCTGCTTGAAAAGCTTTTAAAAGAGCCGGAATTTGCTCCTCTTTTGGCACGCTACATCAAACTTGACAATGCGCTTTTTAAAAAACTTTTAGCGGTTGTGCCTCTTGCGCTTTCAAAAAATGAGACACTCACTCCAGAGATGCAAGAGCAGCTTGTCGGGCTTGATGCAAGCGATGTTCATATCTCTCTTGCTTCCAACGAGAAGATTGCTCTTGCAGTGGTAGAAAAACTTCTCTCTTTTGGCACATTTGAGTTGCAAGAGACGCTATATAAAAACAGCGCAACACCGACGACACTGCTTTTTGAAGCATACAAAGAGGGAACGCATCATGCCGCCGTTGCCTCTAACCCAAATACGCCGCAAGAGATTTTAGAAGCACTCGCAAACTCCGGTAACATTGAAGTTTTAAAGGCTTTGGCGCAAAACAAAAGCACGCCGGTTGAGATTTTATACCAGTTGCAACTTGACTCAAGACTTGCACGCACAGTTAAAGAGAACCCCGCTTTTGGCAGATATATACAACAAGAAAATATAGGATGGATAGTATGACGATTACGGAGCTTAAAGATACCATAGCTTCACTTTTAGCGCAAAAAGTGCCTACATTTTTGTGGGGTGCACCGGGGATCGGCAAGTCCTCTATCATCAGACAGATAGCACAGGAGCAAAACATCGGTTTTATCGATTTGCGTTTGGCACTTATGGATCCAACCGACCTAAAAGGCATCCCGTTTTATGACAAAGAGAGCCATACCGCACTCTGGGCGCCGCCTGCATTTTTGCCAAAAGAGGGAGAGGGGATTTTGTTTCTGGATGAGCTAAACTCCGCACCGCCAAGCGTTCAAGCCTCAGCGTATCAACTCGTACTTGATAGAAAAGTAGGCGAGTACGAACTTCCCTCAGGATGGGCGATAGTCGCTGCCGGAAACCGTGAGGGTGACCGTGGCGTGACTTACCGTATGCCAAGCCCTTTGGCAAACAGATTTGTTCACTTTGAGATGGATGTTCATGTGGATGACTGGCGGGTCTGGGCGTTTGAAAACAGCGTGGATGCGCGCATCATAGCTTACATCGCCTATAAAAAAGAACATCTGTTCACTTTTGATGCAAAGAGCGAAAACAAGAGTTTTGCAACGCCAAGAAGTTGGGAGTATGTCGATAAAATCCTAAAAGCCAACCTAAAACCGTCTCTTTTGCTTGAAGCTATCGGTGCGGCACTCGGTAGAGATGTCGGCGTCTCCTTTTTGGCATTTGCAAAAGTGATGAACAAACTCCCCGATATTGAGATGATTTTGGAGAGCGGAAGCGGAGCATACAGTGACGAGGTGGATGTGCTTTATGCGCTCAGTTCGGGCATTGTGGGCAGCTTTTTGGGCAATCCGAGCAATGAGCGGCTTGAACATCTACTCACCTACACTTTTGGACTAAAAAGCGAGTTCGCCGTGATGATTGTGCAGGATTTACAGCGCAGCGGCGTGAAGATGGAACACTCCGACGTATTTAAAGAGTGGGTCAAGAAATTTGCCTATCTTTTGGGGTGATTTTTAAAATAGGTTTTTCGTTCATAGTGGATTTTGAACCATGTATTTCAATCACCATTTAAGACAAGTTTAAGGCGTATTTCTTGACATCTTATTTTCTTAGTTTAGTAACAGCATCTACCACAAAATTCAAATGTCTATTTTCATCTATAAAATCGATTATTAACTCTTCTTTGAGCTCTTTTTCAATTGTTTCTATCTTTGAGATTGCTATCTGTTTTAAGTCATTTAGTTTGTTGCGGGCGATATCAAATACCTCTTCTTCGTCTATCCCAAAATATTCATGAATCAAAACATTTCTAAAATTGACAATCTCTCTTTTGCTTGTATCAAACACCTCGCTATTGATAAGGTTTTTTGTAGCTTCTCCAATGATTTCAAACTCTCTTATGACACTATCCCATGCCATGTAGTTGTGTTTTAGTGCATCACCATCACTAAAGTTTTTGCAAGTTTCTTCTATCTTTGCAATAGCTATTAGCATATCAAACAAAAAAAGCTCTTTTACCCTAGACATAAATCATCTCTTTTTCTACTCTTTTTCTTAAAAAATTTCTCATACTGCTAAGATACCCTATGTCAACACTTTTTTGAAGTAGTTCTTCTAAGAAATATTTTGCTTGTACACGATTAAAATAATCTTTTTTATCAATCTCAACTATCGCTAAATCAATGTCGCTATCTTCTCTTGCTTCATCTTTTGCATAACTTCCAAAGAGTGCTATTTTTTTGATACCAAATCTATCATAAAGCTCTTTTTCATGTTCTCTTAAAAAATTGAGTATATAAGCTTTTGTCATAATTTTCTCCAAAACAAGCTAAGGTTTTAAGGTACCCTTAATAATTCAAGCAGTCTATACTCAGTATCTTTAAATGCTGTTCCATTTATGCTTTTGGTATAATAACTAAAAGAGATTAAAAATTTGATTTATTAAAATATACAAGAGCTCTAATGTCTTTGATGCTATAAGCTTCGATATAATAACTCTAAAAAAATGGATATTTACATGTTAGCTATGAGGCAAAAAATCTCAGAAGCCAAAGCCAAACTTCTTCTCAGGTTTCCGCTTTTTGGTACGCTTGCTTCCAAGCTCAAACTCGTTGCAAACGATGATATAGAGAGTTTTAAGAGCAACGGCATCACGCTTGAGTACAACAGTGATTTTTTGGCAAAACTCTCCTTGCAGCAGTTGGAGTTTGTTTTTGCCAACGGTGCGATGCACGCGTCTTTGGCGCATGAGGCGAGGAAAAATGGCAGAAGCGGTTGGCTTTGGCAGCTTGCGACAGACTATGCCATCAACGATATGCTTGTGCAAAACGGCTTGACGCGTCCCGATGAGGCGCACTACTCACACCGTTTTAACGGGCTTTATGCAGAGGAGATTTACGCCGCACTTAAAGAGGATATTTTGCGTGATGAGCTGGAGTATGAAGCCGATACGCCAGATGATGTGCAAAATCAAAACGTACAAGAAGAGGCGTTAGAAGAGCAGCTCTTTGAAGAGTTCGCCAATGCTAAGTTTGAAGAGGAGATGCAAAGCGGCGAGGTTATCCACGCCATAGAGCGTTTTTTTCACACGCCGAAAAAAGGCAAAATCAACTGGCGTGATGAGCTAAAGGCTGCATTAGAGAGGTTTCACAGAGACGACTACACGCTCTTGCCGCCAAGTAAAAAACTGCTCTATATGGGAGTTTATCTTCCTTCATGTATAAGCCAGCGCTTCAGGTTCGTTGTTGCGGTGGATAGTTCGGGTTCTATTGATGAGGCACTTTTAAACTCTTTTTTAAGTGAGCTAAACTCCCTTATGCACACCATCCCAAACTTTGAGCTGGAACTTCTCGTGTGTGATGATAAGATTAGGATGCGCAAAACTTTTTACGGCGGCGACACATTGGAAGCAGAGCTAAGCGGCGGCGGCGCAACCGACTTTCGTCCAGTCTTTGAGCTGGTAGAAAATGAGCTTGAAGATGTAAAACTGCTCTTGTACTTTAGCGATCTGGATGGAGTTTTCCCGCTTGTTGCACCGGAGTATGAGGTAAAATGGATAACCCCAAAAGAGCGGGATGTGCCTTTTGGGAGCGTTATAGTTTTGGAAGATTAGTTACTAACCACTCTATTTCTTCCCTGCTGTTTTGCGCTATATAGGAGCATGTCGGCTTGGTTTACACTCTCTTCTAGAGTCTCTTCAGGGGTAAGAAGTACGCCGATGGAAGCGGTGCAGTGGATATTTTCGCCGTTTGCCACCGCAATGCTGCACAGTTCTATTTTTGCTCTTAAATCTTCAAAAATGCTCAGTGCCTTTGATGGGGCGATATTTTTTAGTACTACACAAAACTCCTCGCCGCCGAAACGTGCCACCATGTCCTCTTGGCTTGTGTTGGCACGCAAGGTATCTGCTACTGCATTGATAACCTTATCGCCCGTATCGTGTCCGTATGTGTCGTTGATTTTTTTAAAATGGTCGATGTCAATCATGGCGATGGCAAGCTTCTCGCTCTCTTGAAGTGCTTTTTCAAAGTAGCCCTGCATCGTTGCAAAAAAGTATCTTCGGTTATAAAGCCCTGTCAAAAAGTCACGGTTGGCATGGTTGGTGATGGTGTGGATATTTTCAAGGGCTTCTATGGAGTTGTTGATGCGACATGAAAACTCCTCTTTTGAAAAAGGTTTTTTGATGTAGTCATTTGCACCGCTTTTTAAAAAGAGCGCCGTGGTGTCCTCTTTATCGTCATTGGAGACGGTAATGACACCAAGGTCGTTTTTAGTGTATATCTTGCGTATCTCGCTTGTGAGTTCAAGCCCGTTCATTACAGGCATATGGTAGTCGGTCAAAACCAGACTGATGTCATTTCTTGTGCGTAAGATTCCCATCGCTTCCTCACCGTGTGCTACGGTAATGACCTTGAAAAACATATTTTCAAGCATACTTTGGAGTTGTTTTCTAAAAACCAAAGAGTCGTCAACCACCAAAATAGTGTGGTTTTGGTTTTTTTGCAGTCTCGCAATGGTTTGAAGAATGTAGTTGATATCATTTACACCGCTTTTATTGACATAGTCGATGATGTTTTTTTTGAGCATTGAGGTGCGAAATGTTTTATCGATGTTGCCACTAAGGACTATAACATGGTTGCCGCTGCCAAGCGCATAATCAACGATTTCACCATTTGGAGCATCTGGAAGATTTATGTCTGTAAGAACCAAAAAGTAGCTATATCTTTTTAAAAAAAGTTTTGCTTCGGACATAGAGTAAGCGATATCCACTTCAAAACCAAGCTCAAGATTTATCTTTTTCGCTACCACTTTTGCTAGAGCTTTGCTGTCTTCAACGATTAATATTCTCTCCATAAACAGCTTCCTTATAAAAAAATTTCGTCATTATAGTATAATCTTGTATGAATTATTTTGAAGCAATCACTCAAAAACTGCATAATAAAGAGAGTGTTTTTCTAACCGGCGGAGCAGGTGTCGGCAAGACGACAATGACAAAAAAAGTGATAGAGCACTTTGAACAGGAGGCGAAGAAAGTCGCAAAACTTGCCTCTACAGGGATGGCGGCAACGCTTATCGGCGGTCAGACACTGCATAGTTTTTTTGAGTTTGGAATTGCACAAAACCACGAAGAGCTTGTGCGTAATGGCAAAGGCGAACCATCAAAACGGCTTAAAAAACTCATCGCTTCACTCGCACTTATCGTAATTGATGAGATTTCTATGGTAAGTGATACCCTTTTTGAAATGGTAGCTATGCGTCTTGAGCAGTGTGCATTTGACGGTGCGCTTTTGGTAGTCGGGGATTTTTTGCAGCTTCCTCCGGTTGTGCGCGGGGGTGAGGTTCGTTTTGCTTTTGAGTCTGAGGCTTGGAGTGCTTTTGTGTTTGAGCGTGTGGAGCTTACACACATCTACAGAACCACCAATGCTCATTTTATAGAGCTTTTGCATAAGGTACGTTTTGGAGAAGCGAATGAAGAGGTGCATAATGCGCTAAATGCTTTCATCAAGCCTCTGCCGTATGATTTTAACGATGTGACTTTTCTTTTTGGGCTTAACCAAAGCGCACAGCGACATAACAAAGAGCAGCTTGGCAAACTTGATGGCGAGCTTTATACCAAAGAGGCACAAATCATCAAGCATAAAAAAACACTCAGCGATGCGGAAGTAGAGCGTTTTATGAACGATGCACGCATAGAGAGGCTTTTAGAGCTAAAAGTCGGTGTGCCGGTACTCTTTAGCAAAAACGCATGGAACTATTTTAACGGCGAGCGGGGCGAGATAGTCGGTATTGATGCAAGCTATGTTTATGTCAAAAAGAGCGATGCAAAAGTTGTCAAACTAGAGCAGGTTGCCCAAAGCAAGATGGTATGGGCGGAACGCATCCATGAGGGCAAAAAAGAACTTGTAGAAGAGGCTGTCGTGACGCTCTATCAGTACCCCATCAAACTCGCCTACGCCATTACCATCCACAAGTCCCAAGGTATGAGTATTCTTGACCTTGTTATCGCCACAAATGAGATTTTTGCACCATCACAGTTTTATGTCGCTCTCTCACGTGCCATGCAGCCTGCGCGCCTCACACTTCTCGCACCAAAAGGGCAGTGGTACGAGAAGATTTTTGTCCATCCAAAGGCACTTGATTTTATGGACACATCACACTAAGCCGATTTTAAGATATTCTTCTGTTATAATGTGTTTGTAGCGGAGGGGGATTTTTATGAATAATAATCAGACGGCAAGTTATGTAAAAACAGTCATAACAAAACGTTACGTGATTGCGCTTGCAATTATTGCGTTGCTCTCCACGCTTGCACTCTCGATGCTTCATCTTGTTTTAAAAGATACACATAGCATCGCCTACGTTGTCAATCTCTCCGGCAAGCAGCGTATGCTCTCGCAGTATATCGCCCTTGATGCACACAGAATTCATCACCGTTATCAAGATAAAGATATTGAAACTGCAAATATTATAAAAAGAAGACTGGAGCGACAAAGCGATGAGATGCTTCGTGCAAATGCAATGCTCTCAAGCGGAAAACTTAGCCTGACAGAGGAGCTTACACTCTCAAGTGAGATGAATGACCTCTACTTTGGTCATGCCCGGATTGCTAAGCGTGTAGAAGCGTATGCCAACGCCGCAAAAGAGCTTGTTCGTGCAGAGACTCTAAAAGATATGGAGAGGCTTGCCGTCTTTTTCAACACTGAGTCGGATGCTCTTTTGGTGGATTTGGACAAAGTTGTTGCGCAATACCAAAAAGAGGGTGAGGCAGGTTTATACAAGATACAGCGTACAGAAAACATTATCTATGGAGTGACGCTTGTAGCGCTTCTTTTAGAGATGATTTTTATATTTCAGCCGATGGCGCGCAAGTTAGTAGAACTTGCAAGAGAGAAAGAGCTTTTTATGGGTGATTTGCGACATCAGGTCGAGTTGCGTACGCTCCACCTTGAACGTGCCAACGAGCGACTTAACAAACTTGCCAGCCATGACCCTCTCACAGGGCTTTTTAACAGGCTTACCTTTGAGATGGATATGAATCTGCTCATCAAACATTACAAAGAGCATAAAGCTCCGTTTGCGGTTATTCTCTTTGATATTGACTGGTTTAAAGATGTTAACGATACCTATGGACATGACGTAGGGGATTTTGTGTTGAGTGAGTTTGCACAGCTTCTCAAAGAGCATTTCCGTCATGAAGATAAGATTTATAGAGCAGGCGGAGAGGAGTTTGTGGCACTTCTAAGTCGTATCAGTGTTGAGGAGAGTATGATTATCGCTCAAAAAATTCGCCGTATTGTTGCGGAGCATGCTTTTAACAAAGGAAGCATCGTATTTCATAAAACAGTAAGTGCAGGGGTTTATCATACAGATATTCATACGGGGATAAAAAATTATAAAAATATTTATAAGTTGGCAGATATAGCGCTTTACAGGGCAAAAGAGGAAGGGAGAAACAGAACCGTTTTAGCGCAAGAAGTATTTCACGAACTGCATAATACGGATGAAAGAGAGAAGTGCCTCTTTGTCTTTGAAGATAGTGCACTCCATTATGTTATAGATGCAAATGGTCCTGTCTTTGAGATAACAGGCTATAAAACAGAGGCATTTGTCCACAAAGAGAGAGAGTTTCTCTCTATTGTTTATGAAGCAGACCTTGATGTGTTTCAAGATAGCGCTCTTGCCTACTCAAAAACTCTTCGCATAGTGTGTGCCGATGGAAAAATCAAGATAGTACGTTTAAATATCCGCCAACACAACGGCACTTTTATAGTAGAGATGTATGATGCAAAATCACTTGCCGGTGAGATGCGTGATGCTCTGTCTCTCTATAATTTTAATGCAATGCTTGAGCGAACCAATGACTTTATCTACTTTAAAGATGAAAATCATCTCTTTACCGCCGCAAGCAAAACACTTCTTGCTATTACCACCGCCGCAAGTGTTGAGGAGCTTATCGGCGCTACCGACTATGAAGTTTTTGGCAAAGAGTATGCGGATGAGTATTATAAACTTGAAAAAGCCATCTTTGGCGGTAAGGTTGATGTCGCGCAGGAGTACCAGCCATTTGTCACAAAAGAGGGCAAAAAAGGGTGGGTTGATAACAGAAAATACCCTATCAAAGATGTAAACGGAGCTATTATCGGGTTGTTTGGAATCGCAAGAATTCTCTCCGATGATTTTAGAGAGAGCGTTATTCCAAAGGAGTTAAAAGAGCGGTGGGAGTATCTATAAAAACTTCTTAAGTGTTTCGTAGGAGTTGATTTGATTTTGTGCTGCATCTTTTACGATACAGTCAAAAGAGAGCTTATGGGCTTCCAAAAATTCCCTAATTTCTGCCTTTTTTCCATCTATGGTTTCTTGTGTTCCAAGCAAAACGATAAAATCATTCGCTCTTACTCTAAAGAGTGCTTTACCGGGAAAGAGTTTTTGTAAGAGTGCGGCAAACTCTTTAAGCACTCTATCCCCATCTTCCCAGCCATGCTTTTTATTGTAGTTGTCAAACTGATGCAAAGAGATAAGAACTATCTTTTGAAATGCCCTAAAATTTTCATTGTTTACAAGCGTCGCTTCTAAGTATTTTGCATTGTAAAGCTCTGTAAGACTGTCCTTGTAGAAGTAAACAAAACGTTGTTCCTCTAAAACTGTTCGAGGAGTTTGGCTGACATTTTCTGAAGTATCAATCTCTTTAAGCGCTATCACGGCTGCTTGAATGACCTCCGGATGATAGTATCTGCCACTTAGTTCAACTATCTCTTCTATCGCATGTACAGTGCTTTTTTTGTGTTTGTAAATCCTGTTGGTAGTCATCGCATCAAAGGCGTCTGCAACCATCATAACACGTGCAAGTTTTGGAATCATATCTTTTGCCACACCCATCGGATAGCCGCTTCCATCGTATTTTTCATGATGATGCTTGATAATCTCTAGGATGTCATGAAACATAGGAACATCTTGAAGGATTTTGATACCGACATTGACATGCTCTTGAATGATGGCATACTCTGTCTGTGTAAGCTTTTCAGGCTTGAGCAAGATGGCATCAGGAGTGGCGATTTTACCTATGTCGTGGAGCATTGCCGCTTTGTAGAGTAGAGCTTGTTCCTCTTCATCATATCCCATCTCTTTGGCGATTAACCCGCAGTAGCGTGCCACGCGCTGAGAGTGTCCTGCCGTGTAGGAGTCTCTTTGTTCTATCATTGCAATAAGCGAGTAGAGAACTTGTCTGTAGTTATGTGCTTTTTCGTTTTCAATAGCTTGAAGGTGGTGAGCATTTTGGACTATTTTTTTAGTTTTCACACCGACTAGATAGCGAAAAAAGAGTACCGCACTGCCAAGCAGCAAAAGCAGTGTTGAGGCGATGATAAGAAACGGGTAAAACCACTCAGGAAGCCCAATCTTTGGTTTTACTTCAAGCCACTTTCTTTCCGCTGTGTAGTAGATAGAGCTTCTGTCTTTTTTGATTAAATCAAGATGATAATCAACTCTTTGAGCTATCTCAAAATTTTCTGCTTTGTTTGTGAGAGCAAATTTTAAAGCAGCCGGGTTGAGAAGTATGGAGCTTTCAATGAGGTTATATTTTTCAAAATATTGCGCTCCAAAATGTCTGTTAACGATTGCCGCATCGACCACACCGCTTTGTGTAAGTACAAAAGCCTCTTCAAAACTCTTTACACTAAGCAAAGTAGGCTTAACCCCAAAAAGAGCAAAACTCTCTTCAATCTGCTCTTGCTGGATACTGTTTTCTAACACCGCAATTCGCTTGTCATCCAAATCCAAAATAGAAGAGATTTTGCTTTTTTTGTTAGAAAATAGCGTTGACCAGTTGGAGATGACAATCTCTTTGTTGAACAAAAAATGCCTCTCCCGCTCTTTAGAGTAGGCAACATCGGGCATAATGTCCAACTCGCCATTCTCAAGCATCAAAAGACACTCTTGCCACTGACACGCCTTATATGTTAGAGACCAACCCTCTTTTTTTGCAATATCATTTAAAATATCCACAAAAAAACCGGAAGGATTGCCATTTGCATCCGTAAAAATCTTAGGAGCATTTTCGTAAATACCGACACGCAACTCTTTTGGAGCATCAGCATAAAGAGCAACGAGAAAAAGGAGTGCTAAAAGGAGTGTTTTCATAGAGATATTTTACATTAATTTTATGAAGAGTAACATGTGAAACTCACATGTTACCAAGTAGAGAAAAATATTAGAGTTTTTCGCTGTTTTTAGCCAAGTATTCTGCAACACCCTCAGTTGTCGCTTTCATACCCTCATCGCCCTTTTGCCATCCTGCCGCACACACCTCGCCATGCTCGTCCGTAAACTGCATCGCATCCACCATTCTTATCATCTCGTCGATGTTTCTTCCAAGCGGAAGGTCGTTGATAACCGCATGACGCACAATACCTTTGCCGTCAATCAAAAATGAACCGCGAAGCGCCACTGAATTTCCAAATAAAACATCATAATCTTTAGAAATTTGTTTTGTCAAATCTGCCACAAGCGGGTATTTTATTCTGCCGATACCGCCGCTGTTTACGGGAGTTTCTCTCCAAGCAAAGTGTGAAAACTGGCTATCGACAGAGACACCTATTACATTTACGCCACGGTTTTTGAACTCCTCTATTCTATGAGAAAATGCAATGATTTCAGACGGGCAGACAAAAGTAAAGTCAAGAGGGTAAAAGAAAAGAACCGTCCCTTTTGCACCAAGATTTTCTGATAATTTGAAATTTTCAACGATAGAGCCATCCGCTAAAACTGCTGTTGCACTAAAATCCGGAGCTGGGTTTGTTACTAACATAATATTTCCTTGTTTTTTTAAATTTGATACTGAAATTTTAACTGAATAAAAGTAAGAAAATATCTAGTCAGCTAAAGTAATAAAATATCTTAAGGATAATTTTTATTATTTGATAATTATTTGCATAATAATATCTTTAATTTTATGAGTTATAATTTTGCCGATTTATGGGGCTTGACTCTATATTTCAATAAGGAAAATCGATGACAAAAGAGTATATATTTACTTCAGAGTCTGTAACAGAGGGGCATCCCGATAAAATGGCTGACCAAATCAGTGATGCAATTTTGGATTATATTATTGAGCGCGATACCGCTGCACATGTAGCATGTGAGACTTTGGTATCCAATGGATTTTGTATCATAGCGGGTGAACTCAAAACAACAACCTATGCACCGATGCAGGAGATTGTACGAAAAGTCGTCCAAGAGATTGGCTACACGGATGCAACTTACGGATTTGACTACCGCTCCGCCGCAGTGCTTAATGCAGTCGGAGAACAATCGCCGGATATCAACCAAGGTGTAAGTCTTGCAGATGGCGAGATAGGCGCAGGAGATCAAGGACTTATGTTTGGTTATGCGTGTCGGGAAACCGATGTGCTTATGCCGCTTCCCATCTACCTTGCACACCGTCTCACAAGACGCCTTGCAGAGGTGCGCAAAGAGGGGATTATCCCATATTTAAGACCAGATGGAAAAGCACAAATCAGTATAAAATATGTGGATGATAAACCGGTTTTTGTAGAGACGGTTGTTGTCTCAACACAGCACGCTCCCGAGATTAGCCAAGAAAAGATACATGAAGATGTTGTACGCGAGGTGATTCGTGAAGTTATTCCCGCAGAGTTGATGCATGAAAATACCATTTTTCACATCAACCCGACAGGCAAATTTGTCATAGGCGGACCTCAAGGCGATGCAGGTCTTACAGGGCGCAAGATTATCGTTGATACATACGGCGGAAGCTGCCCTCACGGCGGCGGCGCATTTAGCGGCAAAGACCCGACCAAAGTTGATAGAAGTGCGGCGTATGCGGCAAGACATGTAGCTAAAAATCTCGTTGCAGCCGGTGCGTGCGATAAAGTAACCATACAAATCTCTTATGCCATAGGCATAGTGCAGCCGACTTCTATCATGGTAAATACGCACGGAACCGCTTTTGTCGATGAGAATAAAATCGAGGCATGCGTGAGAGAACTTTTTGATTTGTCTCCAAGAGGTATTATGAACTCTCTTAACCTTTTGCGCCCTATTTATCGTAAAACTGCTGCTTATGGGCATTTTGGACGAGAAGAAGAAGAGTTTACGTGGGAGCAGACAAATAGAGTAGGTGATATAAAAAATTATCTAAAAATAGGGATTTGAGCAAAGATTTTGTAACAAAAAAGATTTCTTTGGATTTTGTGTTTGATTTTTTAGCTATCTTTAAAAATGTTTTGTTAAACTTACCACGAAATTAAAAATAGGAGAATCCTAATGGCAGTAATTATTGGTGATACATGTATTAACTGCGGCGCTTGTATCGATGAGTGTCCGGTAGAAGCAATCGTTGACGAGGATGATAACCCGACTGGTGAGGAGACTTACTATGTATATTCTAACAAGTGTGTAGAGTGTGTCGGTCATCATGATGAGCCTGCATGTGCGACTGCATGTCCAACTGAGGGATGTATTACTTGGGATGCTGTAGGCGATAGCCCGGCACACCGTGCAGACATTACTGATGATATGCGTGGAATCGGCAAGGCTGTTGTAGCGTAATGCTCTCTTTAAAACCGTGAAGCAAAAAATGCTTTGCGGTTTTTGTCCCCTTTTTTTCTTTCAAACACCTCTTTTTATTTGGCTTATGCAACTTTAATTTTAAATCAGTGATTTTTTGGGTACAATTCCATCCTAATTTTTACATTTCATAGGAGATTTGATGGAACGCACACTATCAATAATAAAGCCAGATGCCGTTGCTAAAGGTGTTATCGGTAAGATTTTAGATCGTTTTGAAAGCAATGGTCTTAAAATAGCAGCAACAAGAAAAATGCAACTTTCACGTGCTGATGCAGAAGCATTTTATGCAGTACACTCTGAGAGACCTTTCTTTGGTGATTTAGTTGATTTTATGATTAGCGGTCCTGTAGTTGTCTCAGTACTTGAAGGTGAAAATGCAATCGCAAAAAACCGCCAACTTATGGGAGCAACAAACCCTAAAGAGGCAGAAGCAGGCACTATCCGTGCAGATTTCGCTGAAAACATTGATGCAAACGCTGTTCACGGAAGTGATTCTGCTGAAAATGCAGCGATTGAAATCGCATTTTTCTTCTCCCAAAGAGAAATTGCATAAGTAAAATATTTGAAGATATCTTTAAATAAAATTGGCAAAACACCTTTAGAGTTTGATATCAAAAAGGATAAAATAACTTTTAAAGGTTTTTTGCAGTATGATTCTGCAAAATTAATTTTGCTGAAAGCAAAATTAAGTGGTAAGATAGAGACTGCTTGCGATGTATGCGCTGAAGATTTTTTGCTCGATATAGATGAAGATGTGGAGTTCTACATCTCTGATGGACTCTATACTAAGAATCAAGATCTTTTTTTGGAAGTTGTAGAGTCTTTTGACTCTATGATTGACTTGCAAGAGATAATGAATTCTGAGATAGAACTTATTTTGAGTGACTACAAAAGTTGCGGAAATTGTGCTGGCTCTGACTATACAGTAGAGTAGTGTGAAGCTTAAGGCTTCTTTAATTCAAACAGAAAGGAATATACTATGGCAGTACCAAAGAGAAGAGTCTCTCACTCGCGTTCAGCAAAGAGAAGAACTCACTACAAAATTTCTTTAGCTCGTCCAGTGAAAGATAAGGATGGAACATACAAGCTTCCACACCACATCAATCCAACAACCGGTGAGTACAAATAGTCAATGGTTAAGATTGCTATTGACGCAATGGGTGGGGACTTCGGTCCTGAGCCTATCATTGAAGGTTGTATCCAAGCTCTCAAACAAAAACTTTTCATTCCTATACTTGTAGGTAAAAAATCAGAAATTTTACCTCTGTTACCAAAACGTTATAGAGATAAGATTTCTATAGTTGAAGCCGATGATGTTATATCGATGCATGATGCTGCTACCGATGCTCTTAAAAGGACGGAAAGTTCAATTTATAAAGCCATTGAGCTTGTAAAAAACGGTGAAGCGCATGGCGTAGTTTCCGCCGGACACAGCGGAGCAACTATGACTTTGGCTACTTTAAGACTAGGACGTCTAAAAGGTGTTTTAAGACCCGCACTTGTGGCTCTTATGCCGACAAAAACATCACGAAAATCTGTTATTCTTGATGTTGGGGCAAATGTGGACTCCAAACCTGAACATCTGGTACAGTTTGCCGTTATGGGCGGATGTTATGCGGAGGATATGTTCAAAGTACAAAATCCTTCCATAGGTCTGCTTGCAAACGGAGAGGAAGACTCTAAAGGCAATGAGCTCACAAAAGCGGTTTTTAAACTCTTGGTCGGATACAAGGGCTTTAAAGGCAATGTTGAGGGAAGTGATATCTTCAATGGAAGCTGTGATGTTATCGTTTGTGACGGTTTTGTCGGTAATCTTGTGCTTAAAGCATCTGAAGGCGTTGCTTCCACTATTAGCGGACTTATCAAAGATTATATCAGAAAGTCCCCGATTGCTATCACTGGAGCGCTTTTGATGCGCAAAGTGTTTGTGCTTCTTAAAAAACAGATGGATTATGCTGAAATTGGCGGTGCTCCGCTTATCGGTATTCAGGGTTGTGCAATAGTAAGTCACGGAAAAAGCAATCCAAAAGCGATAAAAAATGCAATCTTTCAGGCGATTGGCTATGTTGATACGGGCGTAAACGAACATATAGTAGAAAGACTAGAAGCGTTAAAAAATAAGGAAAAGTAATGGCATATGCTGCATTTCGCTCTATTGGTGCGTACGCTCCAAGCAAAATTCTCTCAAATGAAGATCTCGCAAAGATGGTGGATACTTCTGATGAGTGGATTACTAAGAGGACGGGTATCAAAGAGAGACGCATTGCAGAGGATGGAGAATTTACAAGCGACATGGGTGCAAAAGCTGCTCAAATCGCATTAGAGAGAAGCGGTATAGATAAAAGTAAAATCGATATGATTATCTGTGCGACTATTTCGCCTGATTACTTCTGTATGCCTTCAACTGCGGCTATCATCTCTACAAAGCTAGGCATTTCCAATGCAACTGCTTTTGACATCTCTGCGGCGTGTACCGGCTTTGTCTATGTCTTGTCAATTGCAAAAGCTTTTATAGAGTCCGGAATGAAGAAAAATATCCTTGTTATTGGTGCTGAAAAGCTCTCCGCCATAACCGATTATACAGACAGGGGTACTTGTATTCTTTTTGGAGACGGTGCAGGTGCGGCAGTTGTAAGTGCTACTGAGGATAAAAATGAAGCAATTATTGATGTACATACTGGAGCGGACGGAACATTTGCAGACTTGCTTATGTCTCCAAACGGCGGAAGCGGCTCTGCCCATGATACTTTGGAACAAGAAGCAACAAGCTGTTTTATGCAGATGAAAGGGAACGAGACTTTTAAAGTCGCAGTAAAAACATTGACAAAAGATGTAGTTGACATCTTAAGGGACAACAGCATTGACTCTTCTGAGATTAAACACTTTGTTCCGCATCAAGCAAATCTAAGAATCATAAAAGCAGTAGGCGAAGCACTTGGTATGAGTGATGAGCAGGTTGTTTTGACGGTTGAAAAGTACGGTAACACTTCCGGCGCTTCTATCCCGATGGCGATAAACGATATCTATGAGAGCGGTCGTTTGCAAGCAGGAGAGCTTATGCTTCTTGACGCTTTTGGAGGCGGACTGACATGGGGTTCTGCACTCGTTCCCTTTGCTCCGCTTCAAAAGTAGTTCATACGCCCTTTAAAGCCTCTTTGACTCTTCTATAAAACTCCTCTTCGCTAGGAAGCGTGAGTTTGCCCTCTCTTAATTTCTCCCCCCACATCGGATTTGGAAAATGACTGTCCTCTTCAAATCTTGCCATTACATGTATGTGAACACGGGGAAGCATGTTGGCAAAAGATGCCATATTTATCTTTTTTGGATTGTAGTAGCTTCTCATCTCTTCTTCTATGATGTCGTAAAGCTCCCAAAGTCTGCCCTTTAGCCCTTTGGGCATGTCGCCTAGCTCTCTGTATGGTTCTTTTGTGAAAATTTTTAACCACGGAATAGAACTTGCCTCTGTTTCTACAAAAAAATCGCTGTTTTCAAAAATAATCATTTGTTCTCTTTTTTTGGTTTTTTTTAATGGTCTTATTATATCTTGCAGAGGGGTAATTTATATAAAAGGCAGAGGGGTAAACCCGAAAAAATCGGGTTTTTGTGAGATGTTTTTTAGTCTCTGTGTCTTCCGCGGTTTCTATCGTTGCTTCCCGAGCGGCCTCTCTCGCCGCCGCTAGCATTGTTGCCACGGTAACCGCCGCCGCTTGGGCGAGAACTTCTGTCTCCGCCTTCGCTTGAGCGAGATCTATCACTGCTTCCTGAGCGGTTTCTGTCTCCGCTTGGACGGCTTCTGTTTCCACGGAAGTTACCGCCACGACCCCTATTTCTTGAATCGTTTCTTTTGTCTGCGCGCTCTAGGATAGCAGCAAGTCTGTCGGCAGGGATACCGATATGGTTTGGTCCTTGGATAGTCTGTTTGTCCAAAATCATAGAGACAAGTTTAAACATAATTGTCTCTTCGTCTATATCTTCTTTGAGCATATCAAGAATCTTATGTGCCTCATCATATATATGCTGCGCCTCTATGGTATCAACGATATTTTTAAGATTTAATGCTCTTAAGTCATTTTTGCTTGGAACAAATGCATGTGTCATTGTCGTTCCTACTTTTGCCTTGATGCGCTGAAGCTCTTTAAACTCAAGCGGAGTAAGAAGCGTGATAGCTTTTCCTTTTATACCCGCTCTTCCCGTTCTTCCGATACGGTGTACATAAGACTCCGGATCAAAAGGGATATGGTAGTTGAAGACATGCGAGATGTTGTCCACGTGGATACCGCGAGCAGCAACATCGGTAGCAACTAGAACTTTTACACCGCTGTTTTTGAAGTTTTTGATAACAGTCTCTCTTTGTCTCTGCTCCATGTCTCCATGAAGACCGTTTGCAAGGTAGCCCGCACTTGAGAGAACGTTTGAAAGTCTGTCAACTTCGCTTTTTGTTCTACAAAAAACGATAGATTTTTTGCTTTTTTCCGCATCCATAAGACGGATGATAGCGTCATCTCTCTCCGACTCCTCGATAACATAGTACTCTTGGTCGATGTCCGTGTTTGTCGTCTCGCCTTTTGTGATACTTACAAACTCCGGATTGTCAAGGATTCTCTCTGCAAGAAGCTTAATTGGCTTTGGCATAGTAGCCGAGAAGAGAAGTGTTTGGCGGTTTGAGGGAAGATAAGAAAAAATCTCGTTGATATCATCCAAAAATCCCATATCAAGCATCTCATCAGCTTCGTCAAGTACGACAACGCTTGGAGCAAAGTCTTTTACAAGATTCTTTTTAAGGATATCCAAAAGTCTGCCCGGAGTTGCAACAACTACGCTAGCACCTCTTTGTATAAGGTCAATCTGTCTGTTGTAAGAGCTTCCGCCGTAAACTGTTACGGTTTTGACACCCATGTTTCTGCCGTATTTGAAAATCTCGTCACTTACCTGGGTTGCAAGTTCGCGTGTAGGAGTGATAACCAAAAGACCTATGCCGTCTCTTACATCTATGTTGTTAAGAGCAGGAAGAGAAAACGCTGCCGTTTTACCTGTACCCGTATGTGCCTGACCTACAATGTCTCGTCCTGCCAAAACAAACGGAATCGCCGCTGCTTGAATCGGACTTGGGGTAGTAAAACCAGCATCCTTGATACTCTGAAGTATCTCTTTTTTTAAACCCAAATCATCAAATGTGATTGCTTTTTCTTGTGCATTTTCTTGCATCATTTTCCTTTAAATCGGAGATGATACAAGCATGTCACTAATGACAAGGCACCTTCCCCTAAAATATTTGGCGAATTATACCCAAATAAACTCCGTTTTTTATTGAAATAAATTATATTTAGAATTATTTAAGGTAATATTGAGTAAAAATGGACAATATAGCAAAAGGAGAAGCATGACGATAGAGACACAGTATAGTTATGAAAAGAGTTGGAGAGTAACCAAAGATGAGCATCTTTTGCAGATAATAGCAGAAGAAGTCGGCGACGCAGACCCGCAAGGCATACTTGCTTATATAAAAGAGGCGATAAAAAACGGTAAAATGATAACGGTCGGCAGTTGCAGATTTAAACGCAAAGAGGAGAGCAAATAATGCAGGATATAACAAAACTTTTTTTACGGCTCGCGGTTGGCATCATGATGCTTTTTCATGGTCTGCACAAAATCATTCACGGCATTGGCGGAGTAAGAGAGCTTACGCTTGCTGCGGGTTTGCCTGAGTTTGTAGCTTATGGCGTTTATGTCGGTGAGGTTGTTGTGCCTATTTTTATCTTGCTTGGAGCTTACGCTAGGGCAGCATCCCTTATTTTGGCGCTAAATATGGCAATGGTAATCTTTCTAGCCTATGGAAACTCTCTTTTTGCCCTTGGAAAACATGGCGCACCTGTTTTTGAACTCCCGTTTCTCTATCTTATACTTTCGCTTATGATTTTTGTTTTTGGAAGCGGGAAGTATGCGCTTAATGGGAAATAATTAGGGATGCGGCACTTTAATTTTTGAGTTTAAACTCCACCCTATGGCTACCATAAAGAGTAAAACCGCCGCTGATGGAAGCGAAGCGTAGGTTTGTGCCAAAAAGACAAGCCAGAGTAAAATTGCTCCCAGAGGAGTCGGTACGCCTGTGAAATGCTTGGCTACCTCCCCCGCATCAGAGTTGATGTTGAACTGGATAAGTCTTCTTAGACCCGAGATAACATAGTAGATGCTCACAACTCCCGCCGCAAACATCCACACACCCGAAAAACTGCTGCTGTAAATGGCTTGAAAGATAAGAAAAACAGGCACAAGTACAAAACTCAAAAAGTCCGCAAAGCTGTCAAGCTGAATGCCAAACTCGTTGGAGAGTTTGTACTTTCTGGCGATTTTGCCGTCAAAGATATCAAACGCTCCGCCTACCCACGCCAAAATAACGGCTATGAAGAAGTTGTTTTGCGTGATGAAGTAGGTTGCCAAAAGCCCTGCTGTGATGTTTACAAAGGTAAAAAGGTTTGCGAGGTTAAAGTGTGATGACGGATTGTATAAAAATTTCATATATTATCCAATATGGTTCAGGTGTGCGAAATTATAACAAATTTAATAGACTTCTTGCATAACCTTAAAATAAAACTTCATCCCTTCGCCCTGAGCTTGTCGAAGGGTGGATAAAGCACATGGTTCGACAAGCTCACCACGAACGGATTTTAAAGCTAACATTAAGCGAAAACTAGGCTTTGCAGGAAGTCTTAATAGACAAATAGCGTTTTAAAAAGATATTTGATATCAGTTATCAATATTAAGAGAGATATAAGCTGATAGTGATTATCATTTCTTAATTAAACAAAATTACAAAGGATTAATATGAACGGTTCACTAAAGAGTTTGTTTTTTATATCTGCCTTGACATCCGGTGCAGCACTTTTAGCAGATGAAAATTTACAAGTAAAAGCTTCAACGGTTTCACAGATGTTCGAAGAGGGTAAAGTTTCAGGAAATATCAGAGCTATTTATGCAGGATACAATCAAAAGCAGTTGGGAGAAGATGATGTTTATGCTACGGCGCTTGGCGGGTATCTGAAATATGAGCTCTCTGAGCTAGATGGTTTTAGTGCGGCTGCTGCTTTTGCAGTATCGCATGATTTGGGTTTTGCTACTGGGGAGAGGGGAAGCAAGCAAAATGATGAACTCTCTTCGTCTAACGGAGAGTACAATACACTAAGTGAAGCATATCTAAACTACAGCTATAATGATTTTAATTTTCGTGCAGGCCGTCAGCTTATCGATACGCCTTTGGCGGACAGCGATGATATAAGAATGATTCAAAATACATTTGAAGCGTATATAGCAACTTATGAAACTTTGAACTTTAATTTTATGGCAGGAAAGTTGGAAAAATGGCAAGGCACTGATGCAGGTTTGGATAATGGCTGGGTTAAGACTGGTGAAGATGGCACCCTATTTGGCGGCATTACATATTCAAAAGATACAATGGAGGCAAATGCGTGGTATTACAATATCTCAAAATTAACAGATGCAACATATCTTGACGCAAAGTTTGGCTATGAGATAAGTGATGATTTGTCTATTTTGGGTGCGGTTCAATACTTAAGAGAAAATGAGATTGATAATAGCGGTACCAAAGCTTCTGTATATGGCTTATTAGCAGAAGTATCGGCTTATGGCTTTACTCTAAATGCGGCATATAACAACTCCCAAAAAGAGAGCGGCAAAGCAAGTTTTAGCGGATTTGGCGGCGGTGCGCTTTTTACGAGTATGGATAGCATGATTTTAGATGCCATAACAATGGATAGGGGCGCAAAAGCTGTTGTAGCCGGTTTCACATACAACTATAATAATTTAAAATTGATGTATGCCTATGGGGATTTTAAGGGGAATGCAAACTCTCTTGGAGCAAAAGAGCACATCATAGAGCAAAATATAGGTTGTGAATACACCCTGCAAAAAGAGTTGATGCTGGCGGTTGTCTATGTTAAAGACAGAGACAAGGAGCATAGCTATAGCAATGGCGGAAATTGGGAAAATATGAGAGTTTTGCTCTCCTATAATTTTTAATTAATATGATATCTATTATCATTACAGAAAAAGAAAAGAGAAATATGTCTGAGAGTACGAAAAAATTAAGCGAATGCAAAAAGGCGTGTGTCGTAAAAATAAAGAAGTTACACGCCACAGCAGAGCTTAAAGCGCGCCTTATATCCTTTGGTGTGATGAAAGATGCAGTTATAGAAGTTTTGGAGTATGCTCCCGCAAAAAGCACTATCGAGATAAAAGTTGGTAAAACAAGACTGGCTCTTAGAGCGCAAGAGGCTGAACTTATAGAGGTGCAAAAAGTATGAGAATCAATGCAAAGAGTTGCCCCATAACGGCAAAACACATTAAAGTGGCTCTCGTTGGACAGCCAAATGTCGGCAAGAGCATGCTTATCAACTCCATCTCTAATGCTCACTTGCATGTGGGTAATTTTACGGGCGTGACGGTGGAAAAGAGCGAGGTGCTTTTTGACTATAAGGAACATCATTTTACTGTTGTAGATTTGCCGGGAACCTATGCTCTGAACGAGTATTCCATGGAGGAGAGGGTTACAACACAGTTTCTTATAGCCCAAGATTATGACCTTATCATCAATGTTATGGATTCAACGAACTTGGAAAAAAATCTGCAACTCTCTACCGAACTTATGAGTCTTGGCAAAAAGATGGTTATTGCACTTAACATGAGCGATGAGGCGCAAAAAGAGGGCATAGAGATAGATAGCAAACAGATGTCGCTTATCCTTGGGGTACCTTGCGTAAAGGTCTCCGCCGCTACAAAACTTGGTATAAAAGAGCTTATAGAAGCAGTGATAGAAGAGTTTGAAAAGAAGCACTCGCAAAACAAACTACTCTTTAGTGAAGCGGTGGAAGAGGAAATTGCGCTTTTAGAGGAGAGTTTGGCAAAGCACAGATTTAAAGATGAAAACTCATATAGAAACATTGCTATAAATCTGCTCAAAGGAGAGAAGCAAACTTATACCAAGCTCCATGACGACCCTGTCTGGACAGAGTTGCAGCCGCTTCTTGTAGAAGCGATGAGGCATATTGAGCTTCACCACGGAAGCGATGATATAAAAGAGGCGTTTGCTGAAGAGTATGCATCTTTTAACAAAGGTGTTGTTGCCGAAGTGCTACACTTTGCCAAAGAGCCAAAACGAAGAACGCTTACCGACAAGATAGACTCTATTTTGATTCACAATATCTTTGGCATCCCGATTTTTCTCTTCTTTATGTGGTCTCTTTTTCAGCTTACATTTGAGATAGGCTCTATCCCGATGGAGTGGATAGACGGGATTTTTTCTTGGCTTGGGGACGCTGTGGGTGCGACCATACCAAACGAGGATGTCCGCTCTTTGGTGGTGGACGGAGTTATCGCCGGAGTAGGGGCGGTTATGCTATTTGTGCCAAACATCGCCATTTTGTTTTTGGGTATCGCGCTTTTGGAGAGTACGGGCTATATGTCCAGAGTTGCCTTTTTGCTTGATGGATTTTTCCACAAATTTGGTCTTCACGGGCAGTCTTTCATTCCGCTTGTCACGGGCTTTGGATGCTCCATTCCAGCTTATATGTCTGCGCGCATCCTTAAAAATGACCGAGACAGACTTCTTACGCTCTTTGTTATCGGGTTTATGAGCTGTGGGGCGAGACTTCCTGTCTATGTTCTTTTTGCTGGCGCTTTTTTCTCTGAGAGTATGGCAGGAAATGTTCTTTTTGCCATCTATATCATCGGTGCATCTTTTGGGCTTATCGCTGCAAAGGTACTCAAACTTACCGCATTTAAAGGTGTGGATGAACCATTTGTTATGGAGATGCCAAAGTATAGACTTCCCTCTCTTAAGCTTATCTGGCACACGGTGGTTACAAAAACGGTAATGTATCTTAGAAAAGCGGGAACATTTATAGCCGTTGCTTCCATACTTATCTGGTTTTTTAGCAACTATCCGCACAATCTTGCACTAGAGGAGAGCTACGCACAAAAGATAGAAAATGCCTCAAGCGAGGAGGAGAAGAGAGATCTTGCAAACTCTCTTGCTCAGGCAAATTTGGAGCAGAGTTATCTGGGGCAAATCGGGAAGTTTTCAGAGCCTCTTTTTGCACCGCTTGGATTTGACTGGAAGATGAGCGTAGCGCTTCAAACCGGACTTGCCGCAAAAGAGGTTGTTGTCTCTACGCTTGGAGTTTTGTACTCTTTGGGTGATGAGGTGGATGAAGAGAACAGCTCGCTCAAAGAGATTATCTCTAGCAATATTCCACTTGCCTCTGCAGTGGCGTTTATCTTTGTAGTTATGACCTACTTGCCTTGTCTGGCGGCTTCAACCGTCTTTACTAAAGAGGCGGGACATATCAAATACTTCTTCTATCTTTTGGCGTTTACCTCTGTTGTTGCTTATACGTTAGCATTTATTGCTTACAATGTTACGAAGTTATTGACATAAATCCTAAGGAGTTAGTTATGGCAAAGTTTGGAAATTCTATTATCAAAGGCTTGGAGGTAAGTGAAATCATTGCGGTGCTTAACAAAGCATACGCAGATGAGTGGTTGGCACACTACCAGTACTTTATTGAGGCAAAGGTTGTCAAAGGTATTATGAAAGATGCCGCAATTGTGGAACTTAACCAGCATGCGGCGGATGAGCTAAGACATGCGACAATGGTTGCAGATAGAATCATACAGCTAGGCGGCACTCCTCTGCTTAACCCGAAAGAGTGGTTTACGCACTCGCGCTGTGGTTATGAAGAGCCAAAAGATTTTGATGTCGTGAGCATCTTGCAAGACTCCATCAAAGGAGAGCAGTGTGCTATTTCCATCTATTCGCAGCTTGTCGATATGACACGGGACAAAGATATCGTTACTTACGATATAGTTTCGCAAATCCTAGCCGATGAAGTAGAGCATGAGGAGGATCTTCAAGCACTTCATGACGATATTACCGAGTTTGTGGCAGACCTTAAAAAATCACTTGTATAGAGGCTAGAGTATGAAAAAGATATTGATGATTGAAGACGATTTGGAGCTTGCGGAGATACTTACGGAGTATCTTGAACAGTTTGATTTTAAGATTATCACTGAGGATGACCCTTTTAAAGCGGTTAGCATCCTAAAGTTAGAGCCGTTTGACCTTGTTATTTTGGACTTGACGCTTCCGGGAATGGATGGTTTGGAAGTTTGCGAAGCTATTCGTGAGCGTCAGGACATCCCTATTATTATCTCATCTGCCAGAAGTGATGTTACGGACAAAGTAAAAGCGCTTGAGTTGGGTGCTGATGACTATATCCCAAAACCTTATGACCCACGAGAGTTGGAAGCTCGCATCCACTCGGTTCTCAGACGCTATGAGGCAAAATCGCAGCAAAGAGAGGAGTCCAAAAGCGACTTTAAGTGCGATTTATCATCTATGATGATTACATATAAGGGTAGAAATATCGACCTCACAAACGCAGAGTTCGGGATACTTTCCTACATGATTGCAAAACAGGGGCTTGTTGTCTCAAGAGAAGATTTGATTCATAATGTCAACGCCATAAACGAGGACTCCTCTAACAAAAGCATCGACGTTATGGTAGGTCGTATCCGAAATAAACTCGGAGATAAAGCGCTTATCGAGTCTGTTCGAGGCGTTGGCTATAAACTCTTAAAGTAGCTCTTTTTTGCGCAAACATGCCGTTTTAATCACCGTTCTTTTTGCACTCACGGTAACACTTGTGAGTGTCAGTGCGGTTTTTTGGAAATTTTTTCAGCTAAACAGACAAAACTACATCAACAATATATTTACCAAACATGCCATCATCACGCAAATTTATCAGCAGTATCAGCAGCAAGAGGGTTCTGAGGTTATGCTTGAGGCAAATCTCGCTGTTTATAATTTTGTACTTGTTAAACAAAAAGCCGATGCGACAGTTATTCTAAAAAATGCAAAAATACTCAAGAAAAAAGATTTTCAAAATGTTAACGCCTCACTTCTTTTTTCAGGAAACGGCTTTTATACGCAGCGTGTAGTGACCGATTTGAGTGCAACAATGCTTGAGTTTAACAAAAAAATCTACTTTCAAATTGCTTCGCCAAACGCTTCTGTTATCATTCTTGATGAGGAGCTAAAACCTTATAAATACTGGAATGTAGTCTCTCCTTATTTGCTTATCATCTCCATTATTTTTATCTCTTTTATCCTTATTTTACGCAGGTTAAGACCTCTTATACGCTTAAGAAAAAAAATTGCCCTCTATGGAAACGGCGATATGAATGTCTCCTTTAAGACCAACGGGCAAGATGAGATAGCACTTGTAGCAAATGAGCTTGAAGCCACACGCCAGAAGATAAATATCATACTTGAGTCAAGAACCCTCTTTTTGCGCAATATCATGCATGAACTTAAAACACCCATAGCAAAAGGAACCATAGCAACGCAGATGCTGGAATCTCAAAAGCAGCGAGATAGATTTACTTCCATCTTCGGGCGTCTGGAGTCCCTTATCAATGAGTTTGCGCTTATCGAAGAGGTAACAACTATCGGAGATAGAGCTGAGTTTAAAGAGTACCGCCTTATTGATATTGTTGATGGTGCTATGGATATGGCGATGGTAGAACCAAGCAGTGTTGCTATCAATGTCGATTCTACAAAAAAGATAAACGCAAACTATAGGCTCTACACAACAGCGATAAAAAACATGATAGACAACGGTATCAAGTACTCCACTGATGCGCATGTTGCGGTCCTTGTCAAAAACGATGAGCTTGTTTTTGAGAGCAAAGGAGAGTGCATCGCTCATCCGCTTCAGTACTACATAGAGCCTTTTACTAAAGACAACCCGTCCAAAAACAGCTTTGGACTTGGGCTTTATCTTGTGGACTCTATCTTAAAGGCACATGGACAAGTACTCGCACATGAGTATGAAAATGGAACAAATCGTTTTATATTTGCATAAGTTTTGAAGGATAAACTACTAGCATGAAAAAATATATGAACAAAGGAACAGTTGCGCTTTTTGCGATGAGTTTCTTCTTTTTTGGCTGGATGGGGCATGTACTCTATGAGAATGCACACAAAATTGTCAAAAGTTCTACCCTTAAAAAGATACAAAAAGATGGAGTTTTAAATGTTGTGCTGCTCAACTCTCCATCGACCTACTATATAGGTTCAGACGGACCAAAAGGGTTTGAATATGACCTTTTAAATGCTTATGCAAAATATCTTGGCGTTACGCTAAACGTTACAACGGCAAATACCATCAAAGAGGCGCTGGAACTAAGCAAAAATCCCGATATTCAAATCACTTCAGCCTCTTTGACAAAAACAACAAAAAGGGAACAGACCTATATCTTTGGTCCCTCCTACTTTGAGGCACAAGAGCAGCTTATATGTCATAAGTCGTTGACACAAGACGGAAGATTTCCGACCAGCATGGACAAACTCTCCAACCTTAGTATAGTCGTAGGCGAAGATACAAGCTACAGCGAGACGATAGAACAGCTCAAGCAAGATGGGTTTGATATAAATGCAACCTATTCGCCCGAGCTATCCACGGATGAACTTATCGCACAGGTAGATTCTCATGAAATAGATTGCACAATCGTCGATTCCAATATTTATGCTCTTAATCAACGCTATTTTAAAAATATAGAACTGGCTTTTGATGTAACAAACAGAAGACAGCAGGCGTGGATTTTGGCGCCGGATTCAGATATGTTAAAAGCGCATATGTACGAGTGGCTCAACTCCTTTAACCAAAGCGGCGAGATGGCACGGCTTAAAGACCACTACTACAGTTATGTCCTCTTTTTTGATTATTATGATACTGCAATGTTTTATAAGCGTATCAAGACGCTTTTGCCAAAATATGAACACTACTTTAAAGAGGCTTCCGGTAAATACAATATCCCCTATTCAGTTCTTGCGGCACTCTCTTACCAAGAATCTCACTGGAATCCCAATGCAGTGAGCTTTACAGGCGTAAGAGGGCTGATGATGCTTACGCAAAATACGGCAGATTTGCTTGGAGTAAAAGATAGAACCGACCCTAAAGATAGTGTTTTTGGAGGGGCGAAACATCTTCGTGAGATGCTCACAAATATTCCTGCCGAAGTGGGGGGAGAAGAGCGCCTTAAATTTGCCCTTGCGGCTTACAATATAGGGCTTGGACATGTTTTTGATGCTCAAAAGCTGGCACAGCAGCTCGGACTCAATCAAAACAGCTGGACAGATTTAAAAGTGGTACTGCCGCTTCTATCGCAAAAGAAGTACTATAAAACACTTAAACACGGTTATGCAAGAGGAAGCGAAGCGGTACGCTATGTAGATGCTATCTACGACTATAGAGATATTCTACAAAAGATTGACAGCGAGACAGCCTTGCTTCAAAAATAGAGCAGAAGGCTTTAAAAAGCCATTCCCTCTTTGCCATCGGCTAAAGAGCTTAAAAAACTCTCCATGTCGTATTTGACACGATACTCGGGCGTCATGATATGGATGAGGATATCGCCCAAATCCACAACTATCCAGTCACTGCTCTCATCTACGGCATTGAACTTTTCTGCTGGTTTTAAATCTCTTTTGAGGTGATCCAAAAGAGCAAGTGTATGTTTTGAACCTAAAGAAGAGGCGATAATGGCATAGTCAACAAAGTAGTTTTTGTTTCTAAGGTCAAAAACCTCTATATTTTCCGCTTTGTTTTTATCCAAAACTTCTGTGATTCTTTCTATTCTGTTTTGCAATTGTTTTCCTTGTAAAAGTTATATATTTGCGTTGCGCATTTTTTTGGCAGTTTTGTTATCTCCATCTCTTCTCTTAAGTCGGTTGAGGAGATATCTACTGCAACATTAAGCGTGAGAAACTCTTTTGGAATCTCAATATTTTCCCGTGAGACCACAACAAAGGTTATAAGCTCTTTGAGCCTCTCATAGCTCTTCCACAGATGTAGTTTTGCGAGATTGTCCGCACCTATGACAAGATAGATTTTTTTGTAACTCTCAAGCAGATGTTCCACCGTCTCTATCGTTGGAACTTGTCTCTTTTGTAAAACTTCATAATCAGAGATGACAACATCTTCATCACCGCTAAAAATCTCTCTAAGCCACTCCAGCCTTACGTGTGCAGGGGCATGAAAAGTTGATTTAAAAGGATTTAAAAATGTTGGCATGATGATAATTTTGTCAATATCTCTAAAATTTTTTAAAGCCCTGACAACAGCTTCGTGTCCGATATGAGGCGGATCAAAAGAGCCGCCAAAAAGTGCAATCGTATCCATATTTAAAGCGAATTATAACTAATTTTAGATAAAATTGCCCAACTTTTACTTTTTAGGAATCATGATATGGCATTAAAGATAGCAATTAACGGATTTGGTAGAATCGGTCGCTGTGTCGCACGCATAGCTGCAACAAGAGATGATGTGGAAGTGGTGGCTATAAACGACGCCGCTAGTATGGACATGATGCTCTATCTTCTTAAGAATGATTCTGTTCATGGGACATTTAACGCTGAAGTAACACAGCTTGATGAGCAAAATATTGCTATTAACGGACAAAAAATCAGAGTGTTCAGTGACCGTGACCCAAAAAATCTCAAATTTGCAGAATGCGGAGCAGATATGGTTTTAGAGTGTACAGGTGTCTTTTTAAGCCAAAAAGATGCACAGGTTCACATCGACAACGGTGTCAAAAAAGTTCTCTTCTCTGCTCCGGCAAAAGATGATACCCCGACATTTGTTATCGGCGTGAACGAACATCTCTATGCGGGGCAGAACATAGTTTCAAACGCTTCTTGTACTACAAACTGTTTAGGACCTATCGCAAAAGTGCTTGATGATGCTTTTGGTATCGAAAAAGGACTTATGACAACTATCCACTCCTATACAAACGACCAAAATATCCTTGATGTCAAACACTCAAAAGACAAGCGCCGTGCACGTGCCGGAGCTATCAACATGATACCTACGACAACAGGAGCTGCAAAAGCTATCGGCTTGGTGCTTCCTCAACTCAAAGGCAAGCTTCACGGGCAAAGCGTGCGTGTTCCGACACCTAACGTCTCTATGGTTGATTTGAATGTAATTGTAAAGAGAAAAGTAACAAAAGAGGAAGTAACGGCGGCATTTAACACAGCTGCGCAAACAACACTCAAAGGCATCATTTTGATGGATAAAGAGATGCGTGTTTCTCAAGATTTTGTAGGATGTGAGTATAGTTCTATCGTTGCAGAGGATTTGACGCAGGTAATTGACGGCGATATGGTAAAAATCATGGCATGGTATGACAACGAGTGGGGATACTCGACAAGACTTATAGACATGGCACTTTATATCAGCAAATAGGATGCAAATTTGGAACTTTTAAATATTAAAAATTTAGATTTAGCGGGTAAAAAAGTTTTTATCAGATGTGATTTTAATGTACCGATGGACGAGTTTGGCAATATCTCCGATGATCGCCGTATCCGCTCTGCAATTGCGACAATTCACTACTGTTTAGACCAAAACTGTGCAGTTATTTTGGCATCACACCTTGGTCGCCCAGAGGGACAGGTTGTTGCAAAATACTCGCTTGCTCCGGTGGCAAAGAGAATCCAGCAGCTTCTCAAGCGTGATGTTGTTCTTGCGAATGATGTTGTCGGAGAAGATGCTCTTGCAAAGGCAGCCATACTTAAAGAAGGTGAAGTTTTAATGCTTGAAAACCTTCGCTATGAAGCAGGCGAGACAAAAAACAATGAAGAGCTTTCAAAAAAACTCGCATCTATGGTTGAGTTTTATATCAATGACGCTTTTGGTGTAAGTCACCGCGCACACGCTTCTGTGGAGGGAATCACACGCTATTTTGACAATGAACACAAAGCAGCGGGCTTTTTGCTTCAAAAAGAGATAGAGTTTTTAGGAAAAATCATCCAAAATCCTGTTCGTCCTTTTGCTGCAATCGTTGGCGGGAGTAAAGTTTCGGGAAAACTTGAAGCGCTTATCAATCTTCTTCCTAAAGTTGACAAGATTCTTATAGGCGGAGGAATGGCATTTACATTTTTAAAGCACCTAGGCTACGACATAGGAGCTTCTCTTGTTGAGGATGATTTGCTTGATGAAGCCGGACGCATCTTGGAAGAGGCAAAGAGACTTGACGTGAAGTTCTACCTTCCTATTGATGTTGTGGCGGCTGAGAAATTTTCTGAAGACACGCTAAGCAAGATAGTTCCATCGCAAGAGATACCGTCTGGTTGGATGGGGCTAGATATCGGACCTGCGACGGTAAGACTTTATAGAGAAGTTCTTAACGATGCCCAGACGATTCTCTGGAACGGACCGATGGGTGTTTATGAGATGGAGAAGTTTGCAAGAGGCTCTAACAAAATAGCGCACTTTGTGGCAGACAGCTATGCAACGACAGTCGTTGGCGGCGGTGACACGGCGGACTTGGTGCAGAGAATCGGCGTGGATGAAGAGATGACGTTTATCTCGACTGGCGGCGGGGCTTCACTAGAACTTTTAGAAGGCAAGGTTTTACCGGGTGTTGCCTCTTTGATGGTTCAAAAGTAAGCTGATGATTATTGCGGCAAACCTTAAAACCAACCTTACAAGAGAAAAAACGCTTCACTATCTACAAGAAGTAGAGCATTTTTTAGAGCAAAACGGTGTCTCGCAAGAGGTTTTGGTATTTCCTGCTATCTCAAACTTAAATTCGCACAAAGGGCAGCTTGTAGTTGGAACACAAAACGCCTATCCTGCTATCAACGGTGCTTTTACCGGTGAAATAGGATATGAACAGCTTGAAGAGTTTGGTATCAAGACTATTTTGATTGGTCATAGCGAGAGAAGACATATCTTGGGTGAGACGCAAGAGTTACTTGCTCTAAAGTTCAACTTTTATAAAAATCTTGGATTTAAGATTGTCTATTGTGTCGGAGAGCCTCTGAGTGTGAGAGAGTTAGGGCATGAGAAGATGATGGAGTATATATCTGCTCAGTATGAGGGTATAGATACTTCTTATGAAAATCTCATCATAGCCTACGAGCCTGTTTGGGCGATAGGAACGGGGCTGACACCAACGCTTGAGGAGATAGACTCTATCCATAAAGAGCTAAAAGTCAAATCTAGCGCTCCGCTTCTTTATGGCGGAAGTGTGAAGGTAACCAATGCAAAAGAGGTTATGGCGCTTGAAAATGTCGATGGGATTTTGGTCGGAAGTGCAGCACTGTATGCCGAGCACTTTTGTACAATGTGTATGTATGCGCAAGAATTAGATAAATAAAGAAAAAGGAGAAATAAAGATGGTAATGAAGGGTAAAAAAGGTTTAATAGTAGGTTTGGCAAATGATAAATCAATCGCTTACGGTATCGCAAAAGCGTGTCATGAGCAGGGTGCAGAACTGGCGTTTACATACTTAAATGATGCACTCAAAAAGAGAGTAGAGCCACTTGCGGCATCTTTTGGAAGCGATAAGGTATATGAACTTGATGTTTCAAATGAAGAGCATATGGCAAATATTGCTTCTCTTATTGAAAAAGATTTTGGCAAGATTGACTTTTTGGTACACTCTGTTGCATTTGCTCCAAAAGAGGCACTTAGCGAGCCGTTTATGAAAACAACAAAACAGGCATTTGCTATCGCAATGGATATCTCTGTTTACTCACTTATAGACTTGACAAACCGCCTTGAGAGCGTACTTGCGGATGATGCTTCTATCCTAACGCTCTCTTATCTTGGCGGACCAAAATATATCGTAAACTATAATGTTATGGGTGTTGCAAAAGCAGCGTTAGAGTCAACTGTACGCTATATGGCAGCAGAGCTTGGAGCTAAAGGACAGAGAGTAAATGCTATCTCGGCAGGACCGATTCGTACTCTTGCAGCAGCGGGGATTGGCGACTTTAAACAGATACTTAACTGGAATGAAATCAACGCACCGCTAAAGAAAAATGTCACGATTGAGCAGGTAGGAAACTCTGCCATGTATCTTCTTAGTGATTTGGCATCAGGTGTAACAGGTGAGATTCACTATGTTGATGCAGGATATAACATAATGGGAATGGCGGCTGCCGAGGAGAGAGACGGAAAAACTGTTCTCTCTTGGGATGTGAAGTAAAACATAACCTTAACTTTTGTTTGACTTCTCTTGCGAGAAGTCAAAATATCTTCTAAAAACTGCTTAATTTTTAATCTCTTTCTCGCACCTCTTCTCAATTTCCTATGTAATAATTTTACAACAAAATAAAAGGATATAACATGAAACTTCTTAAATTAAGTCTAGTGACTGCTTTACTTGCAACTTTTGCAACCGCACAGGAGCAAAAATCAGGCATCAATATGAGTGCAAATGTGGCATTTACAAGCAACTATGTATGGAGAGGTATGACACAGACAAAAGACTCACCTGCCATTCAAGGCGGAATCGATTTGGACTACAAAGGCTTATACGCCGGAGTATGGGGCTCAAATGTAGAGTTTGGAGATGACAAAAACTCTATGGAAGCGGATTTGTACGGAGGATACAAGGGCGAAATCTCTACAATTGGCTATGATGTAGGCTATATTCAGTATATTTATCCAAATATGTCCGATGAGTACAACTTTGGCGAAGCGTATATCGGCATAAGCAAAGAGTGGGATAAGTTTGGTGTGAGTGCAAAATACTATAAAGGAGTAGAGACAAACGAACTTAATCCACAAGATTATTATGAAGTCGGTATTACTTCTTCAATTCTGCCTTACGGGATTGGTTTCAAAGCAACCTACGGCAGTTATAACAACATAGGCGATTACTACTTGGTGGGACTTGGCAAATCGTTTGAGAAGTTTGATGTAAGCGTGGCATATATCGACTTTAGCCACGATACAGACTCAAGTGCAGACGAAGATAATGTCGTCGCCACACTTGGCTTTAAGTTTTAGTTCTATTTTGTCGCTGTGCCAATCACCGGCATAGCGTTTATTTTACCTACATGTGAGTTTTTCTCATCTGAGCTTACCCTGCTGTTGTAGCGCTCCATTTTATCTATATACTCTTGAAGAGTAAAAGGTCTCTCCTCGTCTTGGTATTTGGCTTGGAGTTCCTGCTCTCTTTTTGTCTCCTCTTTATCCATTTTTTTTAAAAGAACCCCAGTTTTTGCATCTATAAGTTCAGAAGTACCATTCTCCTTTGGGACTATTTTTACTGATGTCTCACCGTTTGGCGGTGTTGTTCCTTCTGTAATAGGCGACCATTCTTCTTTGAGCCATCTGTCTAGCTTTTGTTGCATAAAGCCACTGTTGTCACTCTCTTTTTTTCCTGAAATAGCATTTAATGCTTGGTTTTGAGACGGATTTGCACCATCCACTTTTGCACAAGAAGCAAGCAGCAAAGCTGCAGATATTGTCATAATTAATGTTCTCATGACACAATTATACACAATTATTTTGTTGACTTATAGAAAAAATAAAAAAGAATCCATAAATTAATATTAAATTAATCTTCTATATGACATTATGTTGACAACGTTAAGTTTAGGAGAACAAAAATGAGAGTAACAAAATTAAGTTTGATAGCGGTTTTACTGCTTGGTTCAAGCGCATTTGCAATTGAAAATACAAAAGTTTCAGGAAATGCTAAACTATATTACGGAACACAAGATTCGGATGCTGAGAATGCGCCAAATCTTTTTACAAAAGAGTCAGGTTATACAAACTTTGCGGCACGCCTTGATTTGACAACTGATTTGACAAAAGGCGTCTCTGCGGGTGTCGGTACACAAGTTGTAACAACTCTTGGTGTTGAGCATAATCTTGTTGATAGTGTTTGGTCTAATGCACATACGGCAAGCGGATCTACCGGTGCAAGATTTGTCGGCGGCGCTCAAGTTGACAGCGCTATGTGGTTTGATGAAGTTTGGTTGGCGGGAAGTGCATTTGACACAACGCTAAAAATCGGTCGTCAGTCACTTGACACACCTTTAGCGTTCACTGAGAGCTGGGGTGTTGATAAAAACACTTTTGAAGCAGCTGTGCTTATAAATCAGTCTCTACCGGGTACAACTTTAGTAGCTACTTTTATAGGAAAATCAAACGGCTCTGCCGATGATAGAACAAGTGCACGCGAGGGCGGTGTCGGCAACTTAAATGACCTTGGCGCAACAGCGGCAGGTTATGTTGCGGCAGATGGAACATTCTCAACTTTTGGTACACAGGGAACATACGCATTTGGTGTGGTAAACAACTCATTCAAGCCGCTAACTATTCAAGCGTGGTACTACGATATGGTTGACTTCGCACAGGCATATTGGCTTCAGGCGGACGCAAAATGCTCAAAAATTGAAGGGCTTAGCGTTGGTGTACAGTATGCAAATACAGACCTAGACAAAAGAGCAAATATTGGCGGTACAACAGGTGTTATCGGTGTTGATACAGAAGATACAACTGCATGGGCAGCAATGGTTGGCTATAAGATGAAAGATGTTGCAACATTTAAAGCGGCATACTCTGATGTTGACGATAAAGGTGTGTTAGGCGTGGCAAACACTGCAACAGGCTCTATCGCTACGGCAGGCGGACAGTCAAAACTATACACTGAGATGTGGTGGAACTATGGTTATGTTTCTGCTGTAGGCGCTGAGTCTTTCGCACTCTCTGCCGAGACAAAACTTGCAGGTGTAGATTTCCTCTTAGGTTATTATAATGCAGATATCGCTAAAGATTCTACGCTCTTTAGTAAAGAAGAGTTGACAGAAGTTGCACTTGTCGCTTCTAAGAAATTTGGACCGCTTGACACATCTTTAGCACTTATCCATGGCGATAGAGAAGTAGAAGATGTTAAAACAACAGATATCCAAATCTATTTAACATACAATTTCTAATTTTTCTCTCTACTCCCTTTTTTCTCTTGAAGGGGCTAAGATTTCTCACTTAGCCCCTTATATTTAGCTATAATTTCCCCCATGAAACAGTTACTAAAAAAAATATTTTATATCTTCTTTATGCTTTTTTTTATCTCAGCCATCTCTTTTTTGGCTATTCATGCCGCACCAAACAGCTTTTTTGCAGCAGGCGAACTTAACCCAAATATGACAGAAGAGGCGATAGCCACGCTCAAAGCCGTTTATGGACTTGATAAGCCGCTTTTGGAGCAATATACGGATTGGGTTACAAACATCATGACGCTCAATTTTGGTATCTCTTTTGTCTCAGGACAAGATGTAAGTGCCGAGATACTCAAACGCCTCCCTGTAACGCTTGTTGTGAACATTGTATCGCTCGTAGCAGTTTTTATCATGTCTCTCTACCTTGGTATCAAGGCAGCTTTGAATTATGAAAAAAAGAGCGACTACATTATCCGCCAGATTTCACTTGTCTCTTTTTCTATGCCGTCGTTTTATCTTGCACTTCTTTTTATAATCTTTTTTTCTTTGATGCTTGGACTTTTTCCAATCTCAGGTCTGCACTCCATAGAGCCAAAAGAGGGGTTTGCCTATTATCTCGACATGGCGTGGCATCTGGCTTTGCCCATAGGCGTTATGATATTTGTGGGGCTTGGAAGTATGGTTATCTACATCCGCTCTCTTACGTTAGAGATACTCAAAAGTGACTACTACTACTTCGCACTCTCGCGCGGTTTGGCGAAAAAAGAGCTGCTGCGCTACTACATTCTTCCAAATCTTTTGCCCCCGATAGTTACTCTTTTGGG
The DNA here is from genome assembly GCF_028694605.1 of Sulfurimonas sp. Taxonomy (GTDB): domain Bacteria; phylum Campylobacterota; class Campylobacteria; order Campylobacterales; family Sulfurimonadaceae; genus Sulfurimonas. The sequence goes on from NZ_JAQVKP010000008.1 coordinate 41,677, forward strand.
ACTGTCTCTGCCGGGGCTTATCGGCGGAAGCGTGATTTTGGAGTCGATTTTTGGAATAGAGGGAATGGGACAGCTCTTTTATATGAGTGCCATGAGCCGTGACTATCCAATCATCATGGGAACACTCATCATTACTGCATTTTTAACGCTGCTAGGAAATATGATAGCGGATTTAATCCTTTTAAAATTAAATCCGTATATGACTAGGGGATAAGATTTAGCTAAATAACGCCTTAAGTGCGTCAACACCCTCTTTTTGCTCTCTCGGCTCTTGCATCTCTGCACGTTTTGGTGCTTTTGCATCGTTTTCAACAAGCTCGATGTTCATACCGCTTAGCATAGATGCAAGACGGATATTGATACCGTTTTTGCCGATTGCTTTTGATTTTTGGTCTGATGGAAGTGTAATAATAGCCTTTTGAGCCACGCCGTTTTCATCTCTTTCAATCTCAACGGCGGAGATGATAGCGGGACTCATGATTCTTGAGATAAATAGCTCCGGAATAGTTGTGTATTCGATGCAGTCTATATTTTCTCCGAAAAGTTCTTGACTTACGGCGTTGATACGTACACCCTTGACACCGACAGTTGCGCCGACAGCGTCAACTTGTGAGTGTGTGCTGATAAGAGCGATTTTTGCTCTCTCTCCCGGGATACGTGCACTTTTTTCTATGATAACCGTTCCATCCGCAATCTCTGGAACTTCAAGCGCCAAAAGCTCTTCCAAAAATTTTGGAGAAGTACGTGAGAGTTCTATTTGGATACCGTTTTCTTTGTTCATATCAACACGGCGAACCACTGCTTTGAGGTGGTCGCCTACTTTAAACACTTCGCCTTTGATACGGTTTTTCATCGGAAGAACAGCACGAATTTCATCAATTTCGATGTAAGTCGCATTTTGGTGATCTACACGCGTTACCCTGCCTGTGACAAGAGTGCCGATTTTGGATTTATACTTGTTGAAAACTTCATCTTCTACAAGTCTTTGGATGTGGTACTCTATCTCACGATGGAGCTGTGAAGCCGCTGTTCTGCCGTATTCTTCGAGTTCGTGCGGGATTTGAAGCTGGTCATCAAGCTCCACTTGGTCATCATACCCACGTGCCTCTTTAATGGAGATATACGCAGGAGCAACTTCCGGGTCTTGGAGCCTTTCATCGTTGTTTGCTACAACTGTAATAGTTTGAATAATGTCGATAGTTTTTGTTTGGTTGTTAATCACTGCTTCGAAAGCAAATTTCGGGTTGATAACTCTTTTTGCAGTTTGAACAAATGCGTCTTTAAGTGCTTCTGTTACCTTCTCAGGTTTTAGCCCTTTTTCATTGGCAATAGCGTCAACGATATCTAAAATTTTTTCCATAATTATCCTTGTTTGGTTGGTATCATAAAAAAACAGTGTATAAAAATAGTGGGGATTTTTTATGAAGAGTGTTATTATAGCAAAGTTGCATAAAAATAGCATTAATGGGATTTTTAGTAGAGTTCAACTATAATGCAAAAAAAATATAGGGCACCCCTAGAGTTGAGGATTAATTATGGATTTAAAATTTGCAAGAACTGAACTTACTGCAAAACCGAAAAAAGCGGAATTGGCAAAGATTGAGGCTGCTGTTGAGAAAGATGAGAGCGTGATTTTCTACTTCGATAGAGAAAATTCACATAAAGATTTGCTTGAGCTTCAAGACTATTTTGAAGCAAAGGGAAAGAGCTTTTATATGACTGAAGTAAGATACGGACTCTCGGACAATGAGTATATGTATCAAGTTCATATCATCAACTAAGAAGCAGCGGTGTCAAAAAAACTATTTTTAGAGACGCTCGGCTGTGCTATGAACTCACGGGATAGCGAGCATATCATCGCAGAACTGCATGAAAAAGAGGGTTACGAGACAACAGATGATATCACAACCGCTGATTTGATTCTCATTAACACCTGTTCGGTCCGAGAAAAGCCTGTGGCAAAACTCTTTTCAGAACTTGGTGTTTTTAACAAAAAGAGAAAAGAGGGTGCAAAAATCGGTGTTTGCGGATGTACTGCATCGCACCTTGGCGAAGAGATTATCAAACGTGCACCTTATGTGAGTTTTGTTTTGGGTGCGAGAAATGTGTCTAAAATTACAGAAGTTTTGCACAAAGACAAAGCCGTTGAGATAGATATAAACTACGATGAAAGTGAATTTGCTTTCAATGACTTCCGTACATCTCCATACAAAGCTTACATCAATGTCTCCATCGGGTGTGACAAAGCGTGTACCTACTGTATCGTTCCAAAAACACGCGGAGAAGAGATTTCTATTCCTATAGAGCTTATTTTGCGTGAAGCACAAAAGGCAGTTGAGCGCGGGGCAAAAGAGGTCTTTCTTTTAGGACAAAATGTAAACAACTACGGTCGCCGTTTTTCGGGAGAGCATGAGAAGGTAAATTTTACGGAACTATTAAGAAGATTGAGTGCTATTGATGGGTTGGAGAGGATTCGGTTTACATCTCCGCATCCCTTTCACATGGATGATGAGTTTTTAAGTGAATTTGCATCAAACCCTAAGATTTGCAAGTCGATGCACATGCCGCTTCAAAGCGGCTCTTCAAAAGTTCTCAAAGATATGAAGCGAGGCTACACAAAAGAGTGGTTTTTAAACAGAGTGGAGAAGCTAAAAGCTCTATGTCCTGAAGTAAGTGTTTCCACAGATATTATCGTTGCATTCCCAGGCGAGAGTGATGAGGAGTTTGAAGATACGCTTGATGTGATGCGACGTGTTAAGTTTGACCAAATCTTCTCATTTAAGTACTCCCCGCGTCCTGAAACCGAGGCAGAACACTTTACAAATGTCGTGGATGAAGATGTCGCTTCTATGAGACTTACAACTCTGCAAAATCTTGCAACCGATATTTTGGATGAGAAAAACAAGATGCAGCTTGGAAAAGTGTATCGTGTTTACTTTGAAGAGTTAAATCAGGATTACTTCGTCAGCGGCAGAAGCGACAACAATCTTCTTATCAAAGTCAAAGGCTCCGATGAGCTTTTGGGCGAATTTCGTAATGTCAAGATAACAGCGATAGGCAGAACAATTTTGAGCGGGGAAGTTGTTGGCTAAGAAATTTTTTCGAGCATTGGCGCTTCTTGTTGTTCCTTTTTTAGCCTCTTTGTTCATCAGATTTATCTACGCTACAAACAAAAAAAACTTTTACGCACCTCTTAGCATCCCAGATGAGCCGACTATCTTTGCTTGTTGGCACGGGGAGCTTTTGATGCTTCCATACCTTTACTTCGTATATAGAAAAAAGCCACACGCCAAAGTACTTATCTCAAGCCATTTTGATGGAATGCTGATTTCCAAAACTATTGCCTATTTCGGACTTGAAACCATTGCAGGCTCCACAAACAGAAATGCAACAAGAGTTTTGATGCAAGGAATCAGGGCGCTTAAAGATGGTTATGATATAGGAATTACGCCGGATGGTCCAAAAGGTCCCAGACATGAGGTAGCAGATGGTATAATAGCAATGGCACAGAAAGCAGAAGCCAAGGTTGTTCTGGTGAGGGTGACATCGGCAAAGTTTTGGCAACTGGAGAGCTGGGATAAATTTACCATTCCAAAGCCTTTTGGCATACTTAACTATTATGCTACGTTGCCTATTGATGTGTGTGGGTTGGATATGCAGAGTGCCAAAGAGATGATTCAAAAGGGGTTAAAAAAAGATGAAGAGTAGATTGTTTGTCGTTATCATCGCTGCATCAATGCTTTTTGTTATGGCTCTTTATTTCATTGTCAACCCGTCTTACGAAAAGTCCCTTCGTGCAAAATATTATTATGAAGTAGGCGAGTACACTGAAGCGTACAATCTCGCAAAAGAGGCCTTTGGTATTGACCTCTACAATCGAATGGCGGCAACTATTATGGCGCAGTCGCAAATATCACTTAAGTATGTCGCTTATATCCAAGAGGCAAAAGAGTATATGAAGAGCATCGATGCAATCGCAAAACATGAACAGATATCTGATGTTGACAGAGCAAAGATAAAAATGATGTGCAACATAATGGTAGGCTCCTATGTAAAACTGGCTCCAAGCGTGGTAACCGATAAAGAGCTTGTGCAAGAAGCCGCAGCTTATCATGCAAAATTTGAGAAGCTCCTTGAAAAAGTTACTCAAAACTAAACAAAAAGAGTTTCTTCTCTTTCTTGAAGAGATAAGAGGTTATTCCGACTTTACTATAAAAAGCTACGACGGCTCTTTAAATGAAGCATTTTTGCACATAGAAGCCATGGAAGAAAAGGGGCATATTCTTCTCAATCTTATGCCTTATCGCATAAAAATAGCTTCGCTAAACCCTAAAACAATCAGTAAAAAACTGAGTGCCGTGCGCTCGTTTGCAGAGTATCTGAATGACAATGGGGTAAGAGTGGTTTTAAAGGCAGATGAGAGCATTAAAATCGCAAAAACCTTGCCAAAACCAATAGCCCATGAGCATATCGTAGAGGCACTCTTGAGCTCTGAACTTGAAGAGAGGGTAGTTGTAACAATGCTCTATACGCTTGGTCTTCGTATCTCAGAGCTCTCTTCTTTGGAGATTCAGGCTGTCTCGAAGGAGTGGGTGCGTGTCATAGGAAAAGGAAATAAACAAAGAGATGTGCCGCTGCTTAATAGTTCTAAAAAATTACTTGATGAGTATTTGAGCAAATATAAGCGAAATAAATTTGTTTTTGAAAAAAATGGCGAAAAATTAAGCGAAAACAGTCTAAGATATATGGTTATAAAAGTCTTTAGAAGAGTAGGGCTCAAAGTCTCTCCGCATCAGCTCCGCCACTCTTTTGCATCGCAACTGCTCAACGCTCATGCGCCGATTGCCGATGTAAGTGAGTTGCTTGGACACTCGTCTATGGCTACAACACAAATATACACAAAGCTGGGCAGTGCATTGAAACAACAAAATTACAGTATGGCGCATCCGCTTTGCGGGATAAAAGAGTCATGATAAGCAAACTTTTTTCCTCTTTATATGCAAGAGTATTTGTCAATATTGTTGTAGAGAACACGCAGAGTCTGGTTTTTGTGGAGATTTGCTCTAGTAAAAAAGTAGAGCGCAGTATGCACAAGTACTTTGCTACAACTACTATGAATGCGCAGATGCATGAGTTTATCAGTACCTTTTACAAAGAATCCCCTTTTTGCTACATCTCTGTTTTAGATAAATCCCTGGCTCAGGGTGCTATGCCTACGTGTACGACAAGTGAAATGGGAAAATATTGTGATATTAATGCCTCAGAGTATCGGTGCTACTCAAATGACTGGGCATTTTATACATCGGAGTATGATTTAGAGGCTATAAAACATGATTATCGAAGTATCGGCATTGACTTTATCTTCTCTCCGTTTGCGCTTCTGGCAAATTTTTTCAAGGACAAGATAGATAGTACGCTTTCTATCTTTGTGTTGGTAGAGAGCAACTCCCTTTCTTTTACTGTTTTTGATAACGGGAAGCTTCTTTATGGGGAATATCTTAGCATGAAGCACAGCAAAGGGAGCGATGCTCTTTTGGTTGACTCTTCTTTAGATGAGGAGTTGGATGCAGGCATGATAGACGGGATTGATTTAGAGGATATTGCCATAGAGGATGATGCTTCCGGATTTGAAGATTTTGGTGTTATAGAAGATTTGGATGCAGATGATACTATGGATGAATTTTCTGAAGAGGCAGTGCCTAATGAAGTAGTACATGAAAAAGAGCAGCATACCCCATCTTCAGGAGTTTTCAATGAAGATTATCAACGGTTTGTTTTAGTTCAGAGTGCTCTTAATACTTTTTATAAAGACCCAAAATACAAAAGCCAGTTTGTTGAGAGTATTTATATTGCTGATAGTGTCGGCGTGAGTTCTGATTTTAAAAACTATTTGGAAGAAGAGATTTTTTTGACCGTTTTTATAAGAAGGATAGACCTTGGTGCCTCACTTTGTGATATGGCAAAAGCAGAGGTATAGATGCGCTACAGCTATATAAAACCCAGAAATAAAACTGTTTTTACAAAAGATTTACAGCTTCTGCTTACTTTTTTTGGCGTAACGCTTTTTATGCTTTTTGCTACTTATGGCTTTTTGCTTTTTAAAGATTATCGTTATGGGCAGGATTTGGTAGAGATAGACCAGCAAAAAAAGGAGCTGGAAGGCAAAATTACAAAGATGAGCCAAGAGATAGCTACCGTAGAGAAGCAAAGTCTCCTGGCAGAGAAAATTTTGACAAAAAACAGTGTGCTTAAAGAGAGCATCACAAACCTTTTTGACTTGGTACCGAGTAGGATAACGCTTACGGAAGCAAATATTATGCAAGATGGGCTTGTACTCTACGGTATTACGCCAAATAGAGATGTCTATAATTTTATGCTTCAAGCACCGCTTCGTTCCATATTTCACAGAACATACAGTAGTTTTTACCCAGAGAAAAACGGGTGGCTGCGCTTTGTGTCAACCAACTATATAGACCAAACAGATGAAGCAGGAAATTTTGAAAAACAGGAGGAGAGAAACAGTGAAGATTAATATTTCAAGACAAAGTATCTATCTTTTGGCATCTTCTTTCTTTTTGCTTGTTTTTGTTTTGGTTTTTTCATTTATGGTTTTGATTCCGGAGGGAAAAAAGTACCGCATCACAAGAGGTGAACTTGCCAATGAAAACGTTGAATTAAAGCAGCTTAGTGATTTTGCAGCCCAAAAAGAGGTAATTCTTCAGAAACTACAGAGTGACAATCTTCATGCGATTAAAGCGTTTGAAACCGAGTTTAATCCTGAACGCTTTACTAAACAGCACAGAGCTTTTTTTACCTCTTTGCATATTTTTAAAAAAGAATCTCTTGAAGAGGAGGACGGTTTTAGCGTCTATGAGGTCAATGCGAGTTCTGAGATAAGTTCGCCGAAGAGTTTTTATAACTTTTTAGACGCTTTGGGTAAAGGTGACTGGATTATTTCGGTTAACTTCCCTATCAATTTTAAAAGAGAGGGAGAGATGATTCACTCCTCTTTTACGATGCGGGTTTATAATAACAAAAAAGATTCAAACAGTAGTATCGTTATGCCCAACTAGCTCTTTGACTTTCAAAAACGCACTGCTGTTTTTGTAAAGATAGGGACGCAGTTTAGGCTCTATCTTTAAAATTCTGCAAGCCTCTTTGAACTTTGCATCCATTTTTACAGCCTCTTGCTCAAAAGGCGTTATAAAGATATACTCCTTGCCCAAAGCAACTATAAACTTTCTGCCCACTACAAGAACACTCTTGTTTTTTAAAAGCTCTCTCTCTTTTGCACTAAGCATATAAAGCCGTGATTTGAGGTATTTGTCGATGGCAAAAATATCCGTTCTTGCATTGTTGGAGCGTTTAAAATAGGCAAAATCATCCAACACATGCACAACAATCTCTTCTATGAGATTTGTTCTATCCTCGTCAAGATACTCAAAACTTTTTTTTATACCGCCAAGATACTTTTCCAAAAGAGGAAGCGAGTAGTTGTGTCTAAATGAGTTTCTCTTGATATCCTCATCCATGTTGCTCTCATCTTCAAAATAGACCCTTTTGTTCGCCTCAAGATAGGCAAGAAGCTCTTTTTTGTCAAGATGCAGCAGTGGGCGCACAAGAGTATAATAGTCTCTTTTTTGCTCTTTTTGCATCCCTACAAGCTCCACACATCCCGCACCCTTGCAAAACTGCATCAGCATCCACTCAAACCTATCTCCGAGGTGGTGTGCGGTAAGGAGGTTTTCATACCCATCTTTTTTGATGATTTTTTCAAAAAAAGCGTAGCGAATCTCTCGTGCTTTTGCTTCAAAGTTTTTCTCTATCTTTGGTGCGGTATGCAGATGGCACTTAAGGTTGTGTGTTTTGGCAAGCTCCTGTGCATAGGCAACTTCCTCTTTGCTCTGCTCACGCATGCCATAGTCAACTATAGCTATATCAAAAGGGATTTTGTGTTCTAGGAGGAGAAAAAACAGAGCAGTAGAATCTGCTCCGCCCGAGAATGCTAAGAGATTTTTTTTATCCCGAAGCTTAAAGAGGAGAGATTCTTCAACCATTCTCTACAGTCGCAGTCAAGATAGAACCGACACTGCCGGTGATTTTTGCTCTATAGGCTTTGCCAAATTCCAGCTGTGCCTCATTTGTCTGGTCGTTTACATAGATTTCACCGTCTATCTCAGGCGCCCAAAGAAGCTCTCTTGCACTAAGCAGATACTCATGCTCATCACTCTGAGCGTCAATGACGATTTGAACCTCTTTGCCGATTTCGCCTTGAAGTGATTTCTCCATAACCTCAGAGGCGATTTTACCAAGAATCGCCGCTCTTTTGTTGATAACTTTTGCAGGGATTTTATCTTTCATCTCATGTGCAGTTGTCGTCTCTTCATCGGAGTAGGCAAAAACATTGATACGGTCAAAGCCAAAATTTGCCGCAAACTCGCACATCTGCTTAAACATCTCCTCGCTCTCCTGCGGATGCCCGACGATAAAACTTGTGCGTACAAATGAGTTTGGAAGTCCTCTCATAAACTCCAAAAGTTCAAGTGTCTCTTTTGTGCCAAAACCTCTTTTCATGATGCGTAACATATCGTTGTTGATGTGTTGGATGGGCATATCAAAGTAGTTATGAAAAATCTCGCTTTTTGCTATGTTTTTAAGAAGCGTGAGTGTTGTCGTAGATGGGTAGAGATAGAGGATCCTCGCACTCTTCACCCCATCAATAAGCTCTATACGCTGAATAAGCAGGCTCAAACCGTCCTTGACATTTTGGTCTCTCAAAAACGAAGAACTGTCTTGAGAAACAAATGAAAAATCCCAATACCCCTTTGCAACAAGCCCCTCAACCTCTTTGGCAATGGACTCCAGCGTTCTTGATTTTAGTTTTCCTTTGAAAGATGGGATAGCACAAAAACTGCACGCTTGGTTACACCCTTCTGAGAGCTTGATGTAAGCATGATAGGTTGAACCCGTCACTACCCTCTGAGCACCGTCAATGAGATAAACTTCTTCCGAAAAACGGCTCTTTTTCTCCACCAACAGCTCATCTATCTTGTCATAGTCACCAACACCCGTAAAGATATCAACCTCTGGCATATCTTGGCGTAACTCCTCTTTGTACCGCTCGCTCAAACACCCCGCCATAACCAAAACAGAGTCCTCTTTTCTTGCTTCATGAAGATTTAAAACTGTGTTGATGGACTCCTGTTTTGCCGCATCGATAAAACCGCAAGTATTTACGATGATAACATCCGCCTCCTCTTGGTTGTCTGTAAGCTCAAAATTTTGAAGCCTGCCCATCATCACTTCAGTGTCAACGAGATTTTTTGTGCATCCTAAAGATACGATATGAAGTTTGTTGCTCATTTATGCTACTTTTAAATATTTTTTGTATTATATCTAAAGGTGCCATAAAGTATAATTTCGGCATGAAAATATATGATGTTTTAATCCTTGGCGCAGGAGCAAGCGGGCTTATGTGCGCTTCCAATATTGATAAGAAGTTGCAAGTAGGCATGGTGGAGTGCAACAGTAAAATCGCCCAAAAACTTAAAATTTCGGGCGGCGGCAAATGCAACATTACCAACGCACAGCTAAGTCAAGAGAATTTTGATGGGGATAAAGATTTTATCTTCCATGTTTTTGAGCAATTTTCCAGAGATGATCTTCTTGAGTACCTCCGCCAAAACGGCGTTGTCCCAGAACTCCGCAAAAAACGCTACTATTTTTGCAAAGACTCCTCAAGCGAAATTATAGAAATATTCAAAAAAGCGACAAAAGATGTAGCAATGCACTTGAGTAGCAATATCTTGTGGGTTAAAAAAGAGGGTGAACTTTTTCATGTACAAACCCAAAAAGAGAGTTTAAGAGCCAAAAAAGTAGTGGTTGCAACGGGCGGGAAGAGCTACAAGGATTTGGGAGCAACCGACATTGCCCTAGAGATAGCCAAGAGTTTTGGTATCAAAGTCAAAGAGTTTACTCCCGCACTTGTAGGGCTTACGGTGCAAAAAGAGCAGTTTTGGATGAGAGAGTTAAGCGGTCTTAGCTGCATGGCTGCCATAAAAGTGGGTGCAAAAACTATCAAAGAAGAGCTTCTCTTTACACATAAAGGTATAAGCGGGCCCTCAGTTTTAAGCGCATCGCTCTACTGGCAAAAGGGCAACATCGCTATAGATTTTCTCCCTGATGCCAATATTTCAGAGCTTATAAAAGGGAGCAAAAAGCTCTTAAGCTCCCTCATCCCACTCCCAAAAAGACTATCAAAAGCGCTATTGGAGGCACTGGAAGTAGAAGACACCGAGTGCAAAAAAATCAGTAACGAATCCAAAAAAAAGCTAGAAAATATCCACGCATACGAGTTTGCACCGGCAGGAAATTTCGGTTTTAGCAAAGCCGAAGTAAGCCGCGGCGGAGTTTTGAGCGAGGAGCTAAACCCCTACACTATGGAAGCATTGGATGTGAAAAATCTCTATTTTATAGGTGAAGCAGTAGATGTAACCGGAGAATTAGGCGGATACAACTTCCAATGGGCATTTAGCAGTGGATATATCTGTGCAAAAGAAATAAATAGAAGCTAAGTGGTGCTCACAACTGGACTCGAACCAGTGACTTTTACCTTGTCGAGGTAACACTCTACCAACTGAGTTATGCGAGCGAGGGTGGAATTTTACCAAAAAAAACTTAAAGTAATTTTTCAAATAGACTCTTTATTTTGTTTGATGAAAAAGTTGTTAAATTTTCGTAAATTGAGGAGTATATTTACTTTGGATTTAGGTATGTTAGGTGTATAATTTCGTCTATAATTAAAAAAGTACCATAAGGCAAGTTATGAACTTAACCGAGTTAGAAGAGATAGGTTTAAGGAATGTTGGTAAGATTTATCATAATCTTAGTTATGATGAGTTAATTCGCCACGAGATAGAGAATGGTGAGTGCGTGCTTACAAAACAGGGCGCTACCGCCGTGGATACAGGCGTTTTTACAGGGCGCAGTCCAAAAGATAAATATTTCGTTGATAGAGACCCTTCCAACAGATACATCGCTTGGGGTGATGTTAATCATAAAGTAAGTGAAGAAATTTTTAAAGAGCTTTTAGAGGTGGCAAGAGAGCAACTCTCAGGCAAAGACCTTTATGTTACTGATGTTTATAGTGGCGCAAGTGTTGACTCAAAGCGTTCCATCCGTTTTGTTACAGAGATAGCGTGGCAGGCGCATTTTGTAAAAAATATGTTCATTCGCCCGACTGAAACTGAGCTTGATGGTTTTAAGCCACAGTTTACGGTTCTAAATGCTTGTAAAGCAGTAAATGAGAAGTGGAAAGAGCATGGGTTAAACTCAGAAGTTTTTGTTTTGTTTGATATCGAAAACAATCTTTCGATTATCGGTGGTACTTGGTATGGCGGAGAACTGAAAAAGGGTATCTTCTCTATGATGAACTATTGGCTGCCGCTGGAGAATAAGCTTTCCATGCACTGCTCTGCCAATGTCGGAAAGAATGGTGATACAGCACTTTTCTTCGGACTAAGCGGTACGGGAAAGACTACATTGTCAACCGACCCTTACAGAAAACTTATCGGGGATGATGAGCATGGCTGGGATGACAAGGGTGTCTTTAACTTTGAAGGCGGATGTTATGCCAAGGTGATTAACCTTGACGGAAACAACGAGCCTGAGATTTACAATGCTATCAAAAGAGGCGCACTGCTTGAAAATGTTGTCCTTGATGATGATGGTATCGTAAACTACAATGACGGAAGCAAAACAGAAAACACTCGCGTCTCTTACCCTATAGAGCATATTAAAAACCACGAAGTCTCGCTAAGTGCCGGACATCCTCAAAATATCATCTTCTTAACTGCCGACGCTTTTGGCGTTCTTCCTCCGGTTTCAAAACTTACTCGTGATCAGGCAATGTACTACTTCTTAAGCGGCTATACTGCTAAAGTGGCAGGAACCGAGAGAGGCATCACTGAGCCGGTTGCTACATTTAGCGCATGTTTTGGAGAGGCTTTTTTACCGCTTCATCCGACGGTGTATGCCAAGCTTTTAGGTGAAAAAATTGATGAGCATAATGTTCATGTTTATCTTGTAAATACAGGATGGACAGGCGGAGCGTATGGTGTGGGCAAGAGAATGAGCATCAAAGATACCCGCGCTTGTATCAACGCTATTCTTGATGGCAGTATAAACAAAAGTGAGTTTGACACCACAAAAACATTCAGACTTCATGTGCCTAAAACGCTAGGAGATATCAACCCTGAGATACTCAACCCGAGAAATGCGTGGAGCGACAAAGAGGCTTTTGATGCAACAAGAGATACTTTGGCGGAGATGTTTATCAAAAACTTTAAAAAGTACCAAAAAGAAGATAGTGAGTTTGACTACTCTGCTGCAGGACCAAAAGTAGGGGGTTGATCTCTCTACTTTTGCTTCTTTTTTGTTGCATAGTTCATATAAGTCCACAAGGTGACTCCGAAAACTACCAGAATGATTGGCGCTATCCAAGGTCTCTCGGCGACGGCTTCTGCCATTTTTACCAAAAATCCTCCAGAGTAAAAGCTTCCAAATCCAAAAACTAAAGCCCAGAGAGCGGCTCCGAAAATATTAAAAAATGCAAACTTTTTAAAATCATATTTTGTAAGTCCGATGGTTATGGGGATAATAGTTTTTATGCCATAGATAAACTTCTGAACGACAATAATCCAAGAGTCGTTTTTTTTGAGCAAAAGATGTGCAAGAGCCAGTTTTCTTCTATGTTTGCGAAGCCCATCCATCATCATACTTTTTTGGTAGCGTGCCATATAAAAAAGCATAAAACTCCCGAGTGCATTTGCCATAAACGCTATAAATATGGAGAGTCCCAAATCCATCTTTCCCATATAAGAGAGAACTCCGGCGGCGACAATCGCCACAAATCCTCCGCCAAGCGAGTAGAGAAAAAGTCCTATGTAACCGTAAGTGGCTAAGTTGCTAAATGTATCTTCCATGCTAATCCTATAATTTTTTGAGTTTTGCTATCTCATCACGCAGGCGTGCAGCCTCTTCAAAGTTAAGTTCTCGTGCAGCCTCTTTCATCTTTAAAGAGAGTTGTGTAACAAGTGCTTTTCTCTCTGAAGCCGGCATTTTATCTATTTTTTTATTTTTTTGGTAAATGGCGCCATAATCCTCTACTTTGAGATTCTCATCAAGTTTTCGGATAGTGGTTGTCGGTGTGATGCCATGTGTTTTGTTGAATTCATTTTGCATCGCTCTTCTTGCGTTGGTAGTATCGATGGCCTTTTGCATAGAGAGCGTTACCTTGTTGGCATAGAGGATAACTTTGCCGTTTGCATTTCTTGCCCCACGTCCGATGGTCTGTATGAGTGAGGTTTCGCTTCTTAAAAAGCCCTCTTTGTCGGCATCCAAAATCGCAACAAGGCTTACTTCTGGCAGGTCAAGCCCTTCACGAAGAAGATTGATGCCGATAAGCACATCAAACTCTCCAAGGCGCAATGCTCTTATGATTTGGTTGCGCTCTATGGTGTCGATGTCGGAGTGCATATACTGTACTTTTATGCCCAAATCAGCGAGGTATCTGGTAAGTGCTTCTGCCATTTTTTTGGTCAGAACGGTTATAAGTACACGCTCATTTTTTGCTACCACTTTTTTTATCTCATCATGGATATCTTCTACTTGGTTAGTGGACGGTTTTACCTCTAAGATGGGGTCCAAAAGCCCTGTTGGTCGTATAATTTGCTCTGCTTTTACGCTTGAGAGTTCCCGTTCATATTTTGATGGCGTAGCCGAGACAAAAAGGTAGTGCGGAGCTTTTGTGATGTACTCATCAAGCATAAGCGGGCGGTTGTCAAGTGCGCTTGGCAGACGAAAGCCATACTCTACCAAAACTTCCTTTCTTGCTCTGTCACCCGCATACATACCGCGATATTGAGGAAGCGAAACATGTGATTCATCGACGATGACTAGATACTCTTTGTGGTGCAGCGCAAAGTAGTCAAGCAGTGTGTATGGTGCTTCTCCCGCTTTTTTTTCAGTAAGCAGCCTTGAGTAGTTTTCTATCCCTTTGCACATGCCTGTTGTCTGGAGCATCTCAAGGTCAAATTCCACCCTCTGTTTGAGGCGTTGGTACTCAACAATCTTTCCCTCTTTTTGAAAGTAAGCCAGACGTTCATGCAGCTCATCTTCTATCCGTTTGATAGCGATAGCCATTTTTTCTTGCCTGACGCTAAACTGGGAGGTTGCGTAGATAGTAAGCTGTTTATGCTCCTCAAGTTTTTTGTTGTCTATGACATCAAAGGTATAAATCGCCTCTATCTCATCTCCAAAAAACTCAATGCGAACCGCCTCTTGCTCGAAGTATGGCGGATAAACATCCAAACTCTCGCCGTTTACCCGTATGTGCCCACTGTCAAAATAGGTGTCATTTCTTGTATAGCCCATCTCCACAAGACGGTAGAGCAGTTTTTTTTGTGCAATAGTGTCGCCGATGGCAACGGACTGTACCATGTTTTCATACTCTTCTGGGTCTCCCAGACCGTAGTTTGCAGAGACGGAAGCCACGACAATAACATCATCATAAGAGAGCAGAGAAGCTGTTGAGGAGAGGCGCAAGCGCTCAAGTTCATCATTGATAGCACTGTCTTTTTCTATAAAAAGATCTTGGCGCGGTATATAAGCCTCAGGCTGGTAGTAGTCATAATAGCTTACAAAATACTCAACATGGTTTTTGGAAAAAAACTGCCGAAACTCGCTGTAGAGCTGTGCCGCAAGTGTTTTATTGTGCGTCATGATAATGGTCGGCATCTGTACTTTTTCGATGATACGTGCCATCGTGTGTGTTTTGCCGCTTCCAGTTACTCCCTCAAGGGTTTGATAGCGGTTGCCCTTGAGGATAGAGCTGCTCAAAACCTCTATCGCTTTTGGCTGATCGCCCGCAGGCTCATAGTCTGATACTACTTGGAAGGTGTTTTTTTTATTCATGGATGCGATTATACCAGAGTTAACCAAACCGCTTTTTGTAGGTGCATTTTTTGCATAGCTCCTCTACTGCTATGCTGTTTTTAAAACCATCAATGATATCTTGCGCTCTTTTGGCACTCAAAATATCTTTGAGGCTTGTTTGGTTAAGATTGCCTAGGTTGATAACACCGTCCCCATCCAGACAACATGGAACAACAGTTCCGTTTGCAAGGATGCCGATGTGTGATTTGAGTCCGTGGCATGTCCCATCACTTTTGTGCGTTGCACTCATGGACGGCCACTCAAAGTAGTTGTCAAAATCAAGAAGCACTTTGCATGCCAAGCGGATGGATGCAGGTTTTTCTTTATAAACACTGTTTTCATCAAGAGAAGAGCCAAAAAAAGTGTTGAGCTTTTCAAAAACCATCGTGTTATATGAAGCTTCACTTGCAAAGGTATCAAGATTCCAAAGACGAAGATTGATAAACGGTTTTGGATAGTGTGCCAGTTTTTGTGCGCAGTGACGAAAAATTGCATCAATATAGGTGCCAAAGGGCATTGTCAGGCTGTTTTTGTTGAAACTGTTAAGTGAGATATTGAGCTGGCGTACCGCAGGATGAAAAAGAGTAGCGCTTTTATGTCTTTGAAGATAGTAGCCGCTTGTCGTAAGCTCCACTTCAAAAGCGTGTTTTTGGGCGATATCAAGATAGTCATGTAGATTTGAGAGTGTCAAAGGGTCACCCATCACATGCAGAGCAATACTCTTTGTGTATGGGCGAAGCTGTTGCAGCACATTTTCAAAAAAAGGGAGCGTCATGGTTTTTGACGGCTCTTGTTTTGGAGGGCAAAAGCTGCATGCCAGACCGCAGATATTTGTTGTTTCGATATAGACACGATGAAATTTCATCTTATTCCTTAGGTAAAACTTAAAACAAAAAGATAATTAAAAAGAGATAAGAAAGACAAAAGATAAATCGGATAAAATTTCTCCGATTTAAAATATTAGAGGGTAACGCTCTCTTACCAAAGGACACACGATGAAAAAAATCATCTTACTAATCGCATTGACACTAGGTGCTCTCCAAGCTAACGATATTGTACATTATGATGCTAACGAAGCGGAAGCTCCAATTAGCAAGCCCAACCACCCAAATACAGATATTCATTAATATCTGATTTTTCTATTTCTCCTTCTAAGATAGGTCTTTACCGTTGACCTATTTTAGAATATCTCACTTCCTTTTTGACTTTTGTAAAATTCAACTCCATTCTCAAGAAGTTTTTTGACGATTTTTTGGCTCAGTTGCGATTTTAATTCCATTATCTGATGATAAGGTGCTGCATACCAGACATAAAGTATAAAGCAGGGATTTTTTTCATCCGGAATAAAATGGACACGCGGTCGAAACTCACGAGAGCGCATATCGTAGCGATTTTTTAGGCTTGAGAACTGCTTTGAAGCAACATCCATATAACGCTCTGTTGCCTCTAAAGCTACTGCGCTTACAAGCTCTTCAATCTTTTTTGTATCTGCGTCAAAAGAGAGACGAAACTCTATGAGGTCGTAGATAGTTTTCATCTTATCATGCGTATAGTTATAGACATAGTTGGTCACAAAAAAGTTGTTTGGTATAAAAACTGTTCTTCCGGAGCGTTTTAAATTGAGTGCCGTTGTATTGTTGATACCTTCGTAAAGAGTAACTTGAAAGAGGGATATGTCGATTATCTCGCCTATGATTTGATTGTTATTGATTTGGATAAGAATTCTGTCTCCGACTTTGATAAAGTTTCCAAATGATAGATGAAACCATGTAGCCATGCTTTGGATGTACTCTTTCATGCTTATCGTCATTGCTGCGCCAATTACACCGATGAGTGTAGCTGCATAGACAATATTGCTGATATTGAAGATGATAAGCATAAGTAAAATAACAAAGAAAAATGTGATGTTAAGCACACGTTTCATTCTAAAGAGGCGGTCATCATCTTTGATTTTTTTTGAAATAAAATACTTTAGTAGATGAAACAGAAAAAACATGAGAAACAAAATGGCGATTTTAACAACATGAATCGGCAGCTGCGTCTGCTTATATGTCTCAAGTTCGTTAAGATAACTCTGTTTTGTACGTCTTAAAACTTCTTTTTTGTTATCTAAAAGTCCAGCGGCACTTCCAAAAAAATCAAGTGCTTTTTGAAGTTGTTGTTCCTTGGTGACGTTCTTAACCTCTAGCTCTTTGGTTGTTGCAAGCTCTTTTTCTAAAAATGTAAGAGCTTGAATAAATTCATCCTCTAAAAGGTTAAGACGCTGTGTTTGAATCTTAAATTTGCTTTTTTGGTTAGTAAAGATAAACTCCAAGAGAGTAATCTCTTCAACTTTTTCAAGTGTAATTTTATCAAGAATGGTGTCAAAAGATTGTGGAAGCTCATCAATAATTTTCTTTTTGCTTTGTTGCAGTTCAAGAAGTTGTTTAAGTTCTGTTTTTTTCTTTCCCCATGACTCTTTTATCGATTTTTCAAGTGTTTTTATCTCTTCATCAAGTGCTTGCGCTTTGAGGGAGTTGCTATAGACTTGTAGCCAACTGTTTTTCTCCTTCTCAAGATAGTCAACATTTTGTGCATTTAGAAACAAAGAGACAAATAACAGAATTGGTATAAAGTTTCGCATTTTATCCTCTTTATATTTTGTAGAGCTGTTTTAAAACAGTTATCATGCTCTCAATAGCTCTTGTGGTTGTCGTTTCATTGACGGTATGGTAACCGATAGTCGGTATTTGGAGTGTTGTTCCTTGAATTTCGCCTTTTGTTGCATGGATGAGTCTTCCAAGTTCGGTTGTTCCTAGCGAGCTTACTGTTCCGTTTTTACGCATTTTGTTTTTAAGATAAGTATCTTTAAAATTAAATTTGATTTTCTCTTTTATTGCTATTTTTTTGATTTTGTTTTTTAAAGCAGAGCGAAAAATAGCATTGGAGTCTCTGTGTCTAAGGACAATATCGATGTTACGTATCTCTTCTAGCGTTGGGTACGGGCTTGTGTCCAGTACAAGCAGCTCATCCGTTTTTATATCAAAACGTCTAAACCACTCCAGCAAAAACCTCCAACTCCTACCAGCCTCTTCTGAAGCCGTAAAAAAGGCAGTTCCCTGATATCCAAGAGAATATAGATAGATGATAATGGCAATACTGATAACATTGTCAAGCTGTGCAGAGACCAAATCGTCGTTAATCACAAGTTTATCCATAAAAGCGATAGGGATTCCGGGCAAAAGATAGTCAAAACCGTCTATTTTAAAAATAATGTTGTTTCTTCTTTCGCATAAAAAGGCATCTTTAATAGAGCCTAGCCCAAGGTAGCTTCCAGCCCATGGTTGGTAAGCCTGTACTTTCTCATCCATAAATCTGGCAGTAAAGTTGCGTAAAAGCTGTTCCGAGTTGGAATCACCAGTCAAATCAGCTTTGTTTTTTGCGATAAACGCCGCATACTGAAATTCATTGTGTCCCGTGCAGATAAGCCCGTGCCTGTCGGCGTGTGCCGAGATATAGCCGCTTTGAGGGCTACTCCCTTTTGCCACAAGTACACCGTCGTAATATTTAACAGTGATGCCAAGTTCTTCAAGCTCTCTTTTGATGAACATAAAAAAAGGCTGTTCCGCTCCCACGACACTGGGAATACGGATAAGCTGCTTTAGGATATCATAAAATAGTTCCACGCTTATGCCCCGATACTATCTTTTTTGATTTTTCTTTTTTTTGGGTGCGTCTTGCATTTTGGAGCAACATGTTGTGCTATATAATCCATAATTTTGCCGGCTATGTCTATTTTTGTTGATTTTTCAATCCCTTCTAGCCCGGGGGAAGAGTTTACTTCCATAACAAGCGGTCCGCGAGACGATGGAATCATATCAACTCCACAGATGCCAAGCCCCATTGCTTTTGCGGCTGCAAGTGCGGTTTCTTTCTCTTTTTTGGTGAGTTTATGTGCTACGGCACTTCCGCCTTGATGTAGGTTGGAGCGAAAATCTCCCTCCGCTCCTTGACGTTTCATGGCACCCACGACCTTTCCATCCACGATAAAAGCACGGATGTCCGCACCGCCTGCTTCTTCTATGTATTCTTGAACAAGGAGGTTGACATCCATCCCGTAAAAGGCATCGAGTACAGATTTGGCAGCTTTTTCACTTTCTACCAAAACAACACCCACTCCTTGTGTTCCCTCAAGTATCTTAAGCACAAGCGGTGCACCACCACTGAGTGCAATAACATCTTTCGCGCTTGATTTGTTGGAAGCAAAGACGGTTTTTGGCATATCAATACCGTTTTTTGAAAGAATCTGAAGGCTTCTTAGTTTATCTCTGCTTCTCTTGATTGCCAAAGAACCTGTTGCACTAAAGACATCCATCATCTCAAAGTGTCGTACCATTGCCGTACCGTAAAATGTTCTGCTTGCACCTATTCTTGGGATGATTGCATCCGGTGTCGGAAGCTCTTGCCCCTCATAGTTGATTTTGAGCTCGTCTTTCATTATCTCTATACTGCATTTAAGATAGTCGATAACATGTGCTTCCCACCCTCTAGTTTCTGCAGCTTCTACCAATCTTTTTGTAGAGTAGAGTTCCTTGTTTCTTGATAGTATGTAAATTCTCATTTTTTCTCCTCTTTTGTCTGCTGTGTGAGATATTCTCGTGAAACATCAACTAAAAATTTTTTTGCTAAAAACTTTCTTCCTATAAGCATCGGATATTTCATGTCAGAGCGATTGGTGAGAGATATGACCGTTGTATAGCTTTTTCCAAAAAAATTAACCTTGACACGTACAGATGGTCTGTTTTCCGTCTTTCCGTTGGAACTCTTAATGCGTTTCATCTTATAAAGAGGCAAAGTCATTTTTTTATAGTTATACGTTGGGTGCACTTCATCAACAAGTGTAAAATGGACTATGTCGTTTTCAACAAAGATGGCATCGCAGTGTAGTGCATTGGAGTCCGCACCTGTATCAATTTTTGCATCAAGATTGTATAGTTCTAAAATTGGAATGGAGATGACTTCTACTCTGCCGATAATTCTCTTTTTTACCATCGAAAAATCCAATATTTTAGGGAGATTATAGCATATAATATAGGTAAGATACGGTAGTTTTTTTAAGACTTTTTTTAGCAAACTTTTTTTTATTTGTGAGTATAATTTTGTATAAATAAGGGAGTTATACTAAATGCAACAAAGTTGTATTTAGTATTAGGTGGCTTTAAAAGCCTAAGGTGATTGTGCGACAGTGCAAGGCATTCACAGAAGTGAAAGGTATTTGTTAAGAGGGCAAATATGACGTTGAAAGATTTGGAATTTATGTTAGAGTTGAATGGTGTTATGCGAAAAGACATCGATTCTATTTTAGACTTTAGTAGAAAAAATGGCATTAACCAAGAAGAGATAGATGATGAGCTCAATAAAATGGGGTATGAGAGAATTGTTGAAAATGAATTAGACGGCGGATGGGATGATGATGAAGATGATTATGGTCATGTAGAAAAAATCAAATCCCGCGGTAAATTTTCAGAGGATTATGACTAGTCCGGAGATTGGCAGCATATTTTTTTGGATGAAATATGAGATTTTATCCAAAAAGTGTAACTCACATTACAATAAGATTCCGCATAAGAGCATTCTGCTAGCGGCTCGTTTTTAAATTATGATAGAATTATATTAATATAAGATGGATGGGGTTTTTATGCAAAATCAAACAACTTTAGCAAGATTAAGTGACAAAGTTTCAGCAATGGTTGATCAATATAAAATGATAAAAGAAGAGAATGAGGCGTTGAGAGTAGAGATGGTGAAGCTTCAAGCTCAAAATGAACTCAAAAATCAAGAGATAGAAAAACTTACGGAACAAAATGCACTCAAAGATTCAGAAATAGAGTCTATTGTAGAAAAGCTAGAAAGTATAATGGCTTAGAGTAATGAGCAAAAAGCTTGGGTTATATATAGCCGGACGCCGTTTTGATGTTGATATAGATGATGGTTTTGCTCCTTTTTTGGAGCAACAGATGAGAAAAGATTTCAATATTGACGGCAACAATGATTTAAAAGTATTGCTTCAAGCTTATGTTCGCAAAAATCACGAGCTCTATCTTCAGGAAAAAAAAATAGAAGAAATTACAAAAACATTAGAAATTTAACGCAGTTTTTATCATTCTATAAGTTAAGAGTGATATAATTTCGGTCTCTTAAATAGAGATAATGTGCGTCCGTAGCTCAGCTGGATAGAGCACTGGTTTGCGGTACCAGTGGTCAGGGGTTCGAATCCCTTCGGGCGTACCACTTACAAACTCTTCATCCATTCAACAATCAGATTTAGCTGTTTATCTCACTTTTTATTATTTGCGCAAGCTTGCTGCAATTTTTTATTTTCTCTTCATAACCGAGTTTCTCATCTAAGAGTATAGAGACAAAAGCGCTCCCGACTATAACTCCGTCTGCCCCTCTTACTTTCTCTTTTGCTGTTTTTTCATTAACTCCAAAGCCTACATAAACAGGAGTTTGTGTATATTTTTTGATAGTCCTCAGAATCGGTTGCAAATCTTCTGCGGCTCCAGACCCCGTAATGCCGGTATAAGCAACCATATAGATAAATTTTTTTGCATCACTGACAATCTTGTGGATTCTTGCTTCACTGTCTGTTGGAGCGACAAAGCTGATATTTGCCAGATTGTTTGTGTCAAAAAGCGAAGAATACGCAAGACTTTCTTCGTAAGGCAAATCCGGAATTATAAATCCGTTGACGCCAATTTCTCTTGCCAGAGGGATTAGTTTTTGCATATTGTGTTGATAAAAACTGTTGAAATAGCCCATCCATAGTGTATCTACCTTTGGAGCGATTGCTTTTGAAATCTCTAAAAGATGCTCAAACTTAAATCCTAGTTCAAGTGCTCTCTGGTTTGCTTTTTCTATCAAAGGACCATCTGCAACAGGGTCAGAGAATGGTATGCCAAGCTCAAGAGTGTCAACTCCATTTTCATGAAGTGCCAGCGCCAAATCAATGCTAAAAGATTTTTCAGGGTATCCGGATGTGATGTATGCTACAAGTTTTTTCAAGGTGTTTCCAAATCAGGTAATTTTAGCAGAGAATATTTGACATGAGTAAGTTCGTTGTCGGATTTTAAATCATCTTTCCATATGGCAAACATGTCGCTAATGCCAAGAAGCCAGTTGAGTGTCTCTTCATTAACTTTTGTATGGTTTGTGCGTATCTCTTCAAGCGCTTCTTCCACAAAAGTTGCAAGCTTTGTCATGGATGTTATTTTCAAATAACCTGAAGCAGATTTTATGTTATGAAAAACTCGAAAAAGTTCATTAACGCTCTGCCGGTACATGTTTGGCTTTGTCAAATCAAGAATCATGACTTCCATCGAATCAACCATAATAGAATAGTGATCTAAAAATTCATCGACTATTTCATAATCAAAGTTAGAATCTAAATCACTTCTTATGCCCATAAAATATTTTCTCCTATAAGTCTAAAATTATATCAATTTTTCGTTAAAATGCTTTTTATTAAATAAACAGAGTTTATAAAAGAGTTTGAAATGACTAAAAAGATGACAATTACTTCAATCAAGAAAAGCAAGGGTGTTACGCCTTTGGTTATGATAACCGCTTATGATGCACTTTTTGCAAAGCTTTTGGAGAGTAGTTCTGACATGATTTTGGTTGGTGACAGTTTAAATATGAGTTTTGCAGGCAAGAGTGATACTTTGAGTGCAACGCTTGAACAGATGATATACCACACCAACGCTGTTGCTATGGGTGCAAAAAATAGCTTTATCATCACCGACATGCCATTTGGAACCTATGTAAATAAAAAGGAAGCTTTGAAAAATGCTATTACTGTTTTTCAACAGACTACGGCTGATGCGCTCAAGATAGAAGGCGGAGAGGATAAGGCACACATCATAGAACACCTATGCTCCAACGGTATTGCGGTATGTGGGCATATCGGGCTTTTGCCGCAGGCATTTCGCTCGGAGGGCGGCTATAAAGTTAAAGGCAGAACAAAAGAGGAAGAGGAACAGCTCATCAAAGATGCGCAGGCAGTAGAGAGGGCAGGTGCTTTTTGTATGGTGATTGAGGGTGTCAAGGCGGATGTTGCAGCCGTTGTTGCCAAAAGTGTCTCAATCCCCGTTATCGGTATCGGGGCAGGCAAAGATGTGGATGGGCAGGTGCTTGTCTTTTCTGATATGCTTGGACTTTTTGAGGAGTTTACGCCAAAATTTGTAAAAAAATATATGAACGGTGCAGCTTTAGTCAAAAAAGCAGTTGGGCAATATGCTGATGATGTAAAATCAAAAGAGTTTCCCCAAGATATCCACACTTACTAAAGAGCAGAGATGGAACGATTGGTAGAGATTGAGAAGTTTGATGGTGAAGAGATTGCTGAAAACTCTCTTCGTCCGAGTGCATGGAGTGAGTACATCGGGCAAGAGCAGATTAAAAAAAATCTCGGTGTTTTTATAGAGGCGAGCAAAAAGAGGGGAGAGGCGCTTGACCATGTCCTTTTTTACGGACCTCCGGGGCTTGGAAAGACTACGCTTGCGCTCATTATCGCAAACGAGATGCAGGCAAATATCAAAGTAACCGCAGCTCCTATGATAGAAAAAAGCGGCGATTTGGCGGCAATTTTGACAAATCTGCAAGAGGGAGATATACTCTTTATAGATGAGATTCACCGCCTCTCGCCCGCTGTAGAAGAGATCCTCTACTCCTCTATGGAAGATTTTCGTATCGACATCATCATAGGAAGCGGTCCTGCTGCACAAACGGTAAAGATTGATTTGCCTCGTTTTACGCTTGTGGGTGCTACTACAAGAGCAGGAATGCTCTCAAATCCGCTTCGTGACAGGTTTGGTATGAATTTTCGTATGCAGTTTTACTCTCCTGAAGAACTTGCGAAAATTATCTCTCAAGCTTCGGGCAAGCTGAATAAAAATATAGCTCATGAGGCGTGTTTGGAGATAGCAAAACGCAGCCGTGGAACGCCCCGTATAGCACTTAGACTTTTGCGTCGTGTAAGAGATTTTGCCGATGTTGCAAATGAGAGCAGTATAATGCATGCAAGAACACAGTATGCACTTGATGAACTCGGTATCAACGCTCATGGGTTTGATACGATGGATATTAGGCTTTTGCATATTTTAGCCGGAGCAAACGGAAGAGCGATTGGGCTAAGTACGATTGCGGCGGCACTTAGTGAGGATGAGGGGACTGTAGAGGATGTTTTAGAACCTTACCTCATTGCAAACGGTTATCTGGAGCGAACGGCAAAGGGGAGAAAGGCAACAGACGCTACCTATCAAGCCCTAAACATCACTCCGCCAAAATCAGATAATGGAGCCCTTTTTTGAAACCGCAATATTTTGTCGCAATTCTTTTTGCAACGTCGCTTTACTGGATGTATCTTCTCTATGCGCCGTTTTTGTTGGGGATGGTCATCGCAGCACTTTTAGCAATCTCTACGTCAAATATTCAAAATTTTTTTGAGAGACTTTTAAAATCAAAATTTTTAGCAGCACTTGCAAGCAGTTCCTTGCTTGCTCTTCTCTTTTTTGCGCCGCTTGGTTATTTTTTGGTTACTTTGACGCTTAAACTCAACACAATAGAGCCTGAGATTTTTAGAAATATAGAGTTGAGTGTAAATAACTTTTTGGCAAATCCTCCGGCGTATCTAAATTTTCTGAAACCTTACATGGATGATATCACGCAAGAGATAAGCGTAAACTCCATAGCTTCTTATGTCTTATCGTTTACCGGAAATATCGGTTCGCTTAGTGTAGGATATCTCAAAAACTCATTTTTAGTTATCATTTTTTACTTTTTTGCGCAGTATAACGGCGGTTTTGTAGTTGATTTGCTCAAAAGAGTGGTGCAGATGTCTGTTGAAGAGACGACGCTTCTGGCAAGAGAGCTTTCCTCTGTTATGAGTGTTGTTTTTTACTCTATCATCATAAATGCTATGTTTCAGGGCGTATTATTTGGTATCGCAATATCTTACATGGGCTATAACGGTCTTCTTTTTGGAATTATGTACGGTTTTGCTTCGCTTATCCCCGTTGTTGGCGGAGCGCTTATGTGGCTTCCGTTTATGCTTTATGAATTTTCCATGGGAAACAGTGCAAATGCCATATTCATCGCTTCTTATACCGTTGTTGTTATCTCGCTCATTGCCGATACGTTTATTAAGCCGCTTATTATCAAAGAGATAAACATAAGACTCTTAAAGGAGGATGATGCAAAGATGAATGAGCTTATCATCTTTTTTGCAATCATTGCGGGACTCAGTGTGTTTGGGTTTTGGGGGATGATTCTTGGACCTGCCATCACTGCCTTTTTTCTTGCAATTTTAAAACTCTTTGAGGCAAGAACACAGGGGTATATTAGCTAACGTTTGTAGATATGCGGGTATTCACCCTTAAACCTTCTATGAATCCAAAACCAGCATTTTGGTTGGTTGTAGATGAGAGAACCTAGCCAGTCAGCTTGAAGCTGTGTTGCTTTTTGGATATCTTCTTGCTCATTTTCTGTTTTTTCGACAACAATTTCATCAAAGAACACAAGTTCATAGCTCTCTTCATCTTTGCTTAGCATAACAACAGGGATGATAGCAGCATCATATTTTCTCGCCAAATAGGCAGGAGCCGGTGTTTGGTAAACTTTTTTACCTAAAAAATCAACCTCGATACCCTCTCTTTGATTCATGGCAGTGTCTATCAGGATACCGCTTGCCA
Organism: Sulfurimonas sp.; assembly: GCF_028694605.1. Taxonomy (GTDB): domain Bacteria; phylum Campylobacterota; class Campylobacteria; order Campylobacterales; family Sulfurimonadaceae; genus Sulfurimonas. Next base: position 67,401 of record NZ_JAQVKP010000008.1, read on the forward strand.
TCTTTTTTTTGACAAGTGAGATAAGCGCTCTCATAACATTTCTCTTCTCAAGCGAACTGTTTCCAAATCGCTCCCGTGATTCTAAAACCCACTGTTCATACTCTCTATTTTTCATTTTGCGAAAAACAGCAGCAAGAGGCTCTACAAAAGTGCCAATCCCGATACCGCCAAGCTCCCATGCACAGTAGTGTGATGTTACATAGATAACGGCTCTATTTTGCGCATGTACATTATCTACGATTTCTCTGTTTTTAATGGTAATTTTTTTTGCAAGTTCATCTTTGCTTATGTGTCTTAGCTCCATCAGATGCAAAAAGTTAAGTAGAAGATTTCTAAAACTGTATTTGACAATCTCTTTTTTTTGTGTGTGAGAAAGCGTATCGCCATAGATAAAATCAAGATTTACAAAGCCTGTATTTCTGTAACGTGACGAGAGATAATATGCGAGGGAGGCTAAAAATGTAAAGAAATTTTTTCTTGCCTTGTTTGGCAAAAGCATTAAAATTTTTTCTAAAAGTAAAAAGAGTTTAAATCCCATAATCACTAAATCCATTCCATAGTTTAAAAGCGGATTATAGCCAATTTCTATAATGTTATCCAAATATAAAAAATGACGAAAAAAAAAGGTTTTTTCTATTTTTTTATATTAATATTTCACTGCATAATAAGCCTTAATAGCCAAAAAAGTCTTGAACTTTCATAACAAATTAGGCTAGTGAAATATACCTTTGACGGAATTAAGTGCTTTAAGCTCAAATAGAAAATAGAGGTTTCGCTAATGACAAATTTAATAGGCGTTGATATTTCAAAAGATACGATTGATTGTTGTTTACTCATACAGAATGAGCCTTACTACCACAAATTTAACAACGATATAGAGGGGTTTAATAGCCTTTTATTTCTTTACCATAATTTCAAAGTTTTCTCTCTTGGATTTGAAAGTACGGGAAATTATCACAAAAAGTTAGAAAAATTTCTTTATAACAACGATGTTAAACCATACATTTTGAAACCGCTTTCAGTGTCTAGTTTCCGTAAGTCACTTAATGTTCACGGCAAAACTGATAAAACAGATAGCTACGTTATTGCTCGTTTTTTAAGAGATGGCGATTTATCAGAATATTTGTCTTATCCTACACGTGAATTGTTTAAACCTATTTTGTCATCTCTTCATTTAATGGATAAACAAATAAGACAAACTCAAAATAGTATCCACGCTATAGAACTTTATCCCGAAACTTCTCAAATATTACATGATTTGAGAGACATTGTTAAGTATTTGACTATAACTAGAGATAGAGTTGAAAAAAACGCTATCTCTTTGCTTTATGTAACTTGTCCCGAAGCAAAAAAAATTAAGAAAGATATATCTGGTGTCGGCGATAAGCTTTTAATTCATTTGATACCTTATCTATACGACCACTTCGACAAATTTACTTTAAAACAAATAAATGCTTTTTTCGGTCTTAATCCTGTTTCTTTTCAAAGTGGGACTTCTGTTCATAAAAAAGACAAAATTTCTAAGAAAGGTGATAGAGACATCTTAAGACTTTTGTATATGTCTGCCGTTCCTGCTATAAGAAGTAACGAGATACTTAAAAATAAATATTCAAGACTTAGAGACAAAGGTAAACCTGCAAAAGTTGCTTTAGTTTCTGTCATGTCACATATATTGAGAGCTATTGTAATTAAGCTCTCGCATTACACAAAAAGAGAGCTAAAACAATGCAAGAAGTAGATAAAAAAATATACTTTGCCTTTTTGCAATTAGTCAAAAGTAAAAAAAAAATAACTGTTTCAAGTGTTGCAAAATGTGCAAACGTTGAGCGAAAGAGTATTTATTACAGGCTAGATAAATTAGTTTCATAGTGCGTTATCTGTAACTCACTAATGAGATTAAATCTCAAAAAAAAATAAACTAAGGATGTACAAATGGCGCAAGCAGAACAAGTAAAAGATTTGGGCTCAAAGCCTCTAACAATTGCAGATGTGCAAGAGCAAACTCGTATTTATCTTGAGAGATTAAATACAAATAAAATTTTGATTGCTGGAAAGATTAAGGAAAAAAGAGTTAGCGAGCCACGTTTAAAAATTGATAAAAAAACTGGTGAGGTTATTTTGGACGAAGATGGTAAGCCTCAGTATTGGAATCCGTATTATACGGTTGTTATCGCTTTTGAAGGTGGCGAAATGTCTATTAACGTAAAATCTGATTGGCATGAGATGTTTGATGTCGGTATGCGTGTTTTGTTTGAAGGTTCATTTGGTCTTTCGTTTGGAAACATATCTCCTGTCTTTCATAAATATACTATTTTGTAAGTTAAAAAAAATGTCTTTCATGCAAGATTTAATTAATTTTGTTGACGGCGGTTCAAAAGTCAAATATTACGTTGACAATGTTACGTATTATCCAAAGCCATTGAATACAGTTGATTTTTTTGAGCATGAATTCAAGCAGTTCTACAAAACTCCTTTCGGATGTTTTGTAGGCGTTTCTATTTCTCAATTTGTTAGAGCTATTTCTGTTAGAGAGTTTGATATTATGAAAAATGATTACTTAAAAAATAAAAATAGTTCTGATAAGTTGATGGTGAGAAATCAACTTTTGTTTAGTTTTTAGTTTGCCCAAACGTGGTTTAACAAGGGGGCATAAATGGACATTTTTGCAAATTGATTATCAGGGGTTTTCAGATGGTTAAAATTATTTCACAACATGTTGACACGTTGAAAGAACACTATTATATTTCTAGTGATATTGATGATGCAGATTTTAAAAAATATTTAGGTACTGTTGATGATTTGATATATTTAAAAAAACAATCTCAAGAACGAGCAAACGAATACAATTCTGATAAAGTTATCGTCAATTTTGGCGTTCATAAATTTGAAGTTTTGCCTACGTCAATTTCTGGTTTTAGTGTTGTTCTTGTAAATAATGATATTACTATCGCTTTACGTAAAACAAAAAATAAAATTAATTCTTCGCCTTTAATGAAAGTTGAGTATCGTGCAGAATTTTTGGCACGTTATGGCTATGTTAAGTGCATTTCAATAGTTAATAATTTTGTAAAAATTCATTTGTTATCTTCATATCTTTTGAAAATACCTGAGATACATTTAGCATGTGATATTCAAGGTTACAACTTTACACATCTAGATTTTTATCGATTGCGTACGAGAGCAAGATTAGCACAAACGCATGAAGATGTTAGTGAATTTGCTAAAGCTTCTGTCTATGGTGGTATTACATCGTTTAGCGGTTTCACGTTTGGTGGTGGTGATTATCATTTAAGAGTTTATAACAAATCATTAGAGATTGATAAGAAAAAAGAGAAATCTTTTGTAAAAAGTTATCTTTGGCAAAATTGTTTAGATTATGATGAAAATAAAACTGTTTGGCGTATTGAAATTCAGTTTAGACGAGAGAAGCTAAAAAAATTAAAAAATGCAGATAGTTATAACTTTGATGATTACTTAACAGTTTTAAATAATATTCCCGCTCTGTTTGATAAGGCTTTGACTGATTTTAAGTTGCTTGATTTAGATGAGAAAACAGTTTTTAATCTTCTTCGTGGTAAGCGTACTTTGAGAGATGGTACTGAGAAATTATTAACTAAATATGCTATGCAAAAGATATATCAAAGAGCTAATGTTCTTGATTTTTGGGAAGACATGAAAGTTTGGAATGGTTATCGAATGAGTGGTGTATCAACTTCTTTTAAAGTACCGCAAAAAGGTTCTTTAGATTACGTTTCAAATAGTATTAAAAGTTTATTTTCTACTATGAGTAAGTATTATGGTTCAATATCTCAAGATACTTTAATTCAAGCATTCAAAGATAGTAATTCGAAGAATTATCAAGATAAAGAAATCTCTTTGTTAGAAGATTGTATTAATAAACAGCTAGACTGGTTCGAAAAGATAGATTATTGCAGATTTAACGGCGTCGTTTCGGTTCCTGACTATCAAGATTTAGAGAGAAGCATATATACAACTGTTTATAAAGCTAGTGATAGCGTTTATGATGTTCTATATAGTCCTGAATTGGTAGAAAAATTGGATTCTAGAGCTTTATTTCATAATAAAGGAGGTGTTTCTATATAAATGGCTTATGATTTTGGAAGATATTTCAAGCCTAAAGAGTTTGAATGCGGTTGCGGATGTGGTGGTCTTGATATCAGTCAAAAACTAGTAGATAGATTAAATACTGCTAGGGAGTTGCTAAAGCAACCTATCGTAATAAATAGCGGTTTTAGATGTTTAGAGCATAATAGAAAAATTGGCTCTGAGGATAGTTCCGCACATGTTAAAGGTCTTGCAGTTGATATTAGAGCAATAGATAGTAATTACCGTTACAAATTGCTAAATGTCTTGTTTTTTTGTGGTTTTTTTCGCATCGGTATTGATAAGGATTTTATACATATTGATATTGATGAAAGTAAACCTCAAAAAGTTACTTTTTTATATTAAAAATAAAGGATTTAAAAAAAAATGTTTACTTTTCAATGGTTAATGCCGCTAGTTTTTGATTTAATTAGAGGTTACATTAATTCAACATCATCTAAGAGTGATGATGAAGTTTTGTCGATTATACAATATGGTGCTAGTTATCTAGCTAACAAAGATAATAACACGCTGTCTAAGTATGATGCTGATTTGTTATTAAAAAAAGAAATGAAATAAAAGAGGATTAAAAAAAATGTTAACATTAAGAGAAATAAAAGGCTCTGTACTTACTCATGCCGAAATGGATTCAAATTTTAAGGAAGTTTTAAAATTGCAAAATTTTCTTAATATTATATTGAGTGTTAGTTCTTCACCTATGGTAGATGTTCTTTCAGGTTCTGACTTAATTAATTTAAGTGAATCAAATTATAATGATTCTGTTACTTGTATTAAGACTTTTGATTCAGTATTTAAAAGCGTTGTTATGCTAGATTTTAATACTGTTCAGTCTAAGCAGTTTGACTTTACTGCTACAATGTATGACTTGTCAAGTGTTCAAAATATAAATACTGCTAATAGTCGTCTTGTTTTTTTTGATGAAAATTTTAGTTTTATTTCTAGTTTAGATTTGTTGCCAAACGCTACAAATGATGCTTATTTTGTTAGTTTAGATATGTCTGCATATTCTAATCTTCGCTATTCTTTGTTTTTTATACAGAGTGATATTGAGCAGATGGAAGCAAATTTTACTGTCAATCAGATTATTGTTGGTTAGGTTTGAATTATGAGTGAGAATTATGTTGAAGCAAATTATACTGAACTTGATTATGTCGTAGGCGATTCTGTATCTACTGTGGTTTGTGATTTGTCTTTGGTTAGTTCAAAAATCGATAGTAATTCAGTCGATTTGAAAACAATATTAGATAATTTTAATAGTATGCTAAGCGTTGTAAATAATAGTTTTTCATCATTGCATGCAAATATTTTTAATTTGCTAGCTAAAGTAGAAAATAATACAAGTGATTTGATAAATATTAAATCATATTTATTTTCTAATAATTTTATTTCGCTTAATGGAAACGGTTGTGAGTTTCTGGACGGCACTAATGTCAAAGTTGCAGGTCGTGACGTCGTCTATAGTGTTGCAAGAAGTTTTGTATCTTTATATTCCGACAACGGCTATACAGTGCATTATGACTTAGTTTCTGACGACGGTTACAAATTAACAGTTCCAGAAGCACTCTTGACAAAATATGTGTAGGCGGTGTAGAATGTTCAAAAAGTATAAAGGTTGTTTTTATGGAAATGCTTTTAAAAGTTTTAAATTCAGTTCACTTGTGGCGAGGTATTGCCATAGGTTCTTTATTGGCTATAATAGTAAATTGCAAATAGTTTCATGTAGTAGGGGCTTTTAATGGTGGCTCCACTGCTTGTTCCCATTTTTGAGGCTTTAGCCGCTGGTGCTGCTTATGAAGTTGTAAACAATTATATAACTCGCTCAGTAAATCCAAAAGGCGCACCTGATATAAATCCTATCCCGACATCAAAACCAAAAACTGCTACTATTGCAAGTAAAAAGCAAAATTTAGCTAATTTTGCTATGGGTGTTTCTTGTATGTTGTCTGATGCAACTACTTCTACTATAGAATCTACTACGAAAGGTGTTGCGAATGCAGAATCTATCTCAGTTGAGCAACGCACTAAAACTACACAGCTGTTGGATAATTCTTCTGCAAGTCCATTGTTGACAAATCAAGTTTTCATTAAAGATAGTATTGACAAATTAATTGACGCTATCAATACAAGTTCCTTAGTTACTGCTTCCGTTTTCGGAACTCTTGATGTTAATTTGTCTGTTATCGGTGCTTCGTTAGCTTCAATTTCTGCTACTCTTATAGATGTATCAGAAAATTATCAAGAAGATTTAACAAACACTGGTGATACTCCATATATAAATACTTCTGACTATTATAAGATGTTGTCAAGTTCTGGCGTTTCTGCTGACGAGGTTTCAAGATTACAAACAGCTGAAAATGCTTATATTGAAACTATGAGAAGTCAAGGTGCGAGTTATTCAGATATTAAAAAAGCTTTAATTAGTTGGCGTCAACAAAATGTTCCATCATCAGCTCAGCAAAAAATTGATGATGATATTAACGGTCTTTCGAGTGGTATAACTTATAAAACTGTTATACGTTCAACTACGAGCGGTGAAAATTTAACTGAATATATCCCTAGTAATTCTTCTGTTAGTTCTGTTGCAAGTGTTTTAGAAGCACCATATTTAGAAGAGTGGGCAAATTCTCAAAAATTAATAAATGACGGTATTTTGACTTTCGGTTCTGATATCGTTGGTCGTTCATACAGTGCAAGAACGCAAAAAGATGAATACGCAATTACTCAAACTGAAATTAGAGATTTGGACGGTAATGTAGTTGCCATAATGAAGCCTGTTGAAATTCAAGCAGTGAAAAATTCTACTGACGCTAGACTTAGAACTGATATGAATAATTTAGAGTTTGATAATGATGATTTTGATATGAGCTTAACTCCTGATTTAGACTTGTCAAAGCTCTTTCAGTTTGATAAGAAATCAACTCGTTTAAACGATATTGTTTCGTCTTTGGGAGGTTCTATTTGAGCATCGGTGCGATTGGTCAAAATTCAGTAAGTGAGTTTTTTGAAGATTTAACATACCAGGTTGGCTACAATGAAGCACGCTCACAAGTTCAAAATCTTGTTAAAGATGTTGAGAGTGACGCGGTTAAAAGTGCTCTTGAAAGTTCTATGAACATTCTTACTATGGGTTTAATGATGCTTTTAATTAGGTCTCAAGAAGATTTTGTTCAAAAAGTGTTTACTCTCGCTCAAGGTTTAGTTGTTATTGCTTTAGCTTCGGATTTTGCGCAAAAAACTAAAAATAAATTGCAGAATTTTCGAGGCTTTAAATTTTTAAAAAAGTTTGAACTCTTTCAAAAATCATATGCTGATAGAGTTGCAACTGCTCAACTTGTTTTGGACGGTGCAAATGCTCATTTTAGTGCTGAACGTTTAACGCAAAACGAGGGTAGCACTATTGATAGTGTAATAAGACAAAAAGAACATATCGTTAACCGTGAATCATTTCATTTGAATGTCGCTGATAAGATGGCTAGTAGATATAACGATACTCTGCTTTTTAAAATGTTTACAAAATCGTTTACTTCAAATGATGAAACTATGATAAAGCGTATTTTAGGACGTGACACTGCATCGTCTATAACTGCTGACGAGTTGAATCATGTTGCTGACTTCATGTACGTTACGGATTCCGCTGGTCACGTAACTGGTCTTAGCGAGCAGTTCTTAACTTTGTTGAATGGCTTAGGCTATGTTTATAATAAATAAGAGGTGAAAAAATGGCTATAAATTGTGAAGAAGTTTCAGCTGAAGAGTTGAAAAGATTAAGAGATATTCAAAGACTTTTACAGGCTTTAGTTCTTGCCCTGTATGGCACTTTAGATTCATTGCATTTGGAGGAGGTTTTGTAAATGATTTCTACTCTTTTTTGCTGTGAATCTTTTCTTTTGGATTATTTGTCGATTTATCAACCTGAGCATGAAGACCAGTTGTATCCTAAGGGAATGACTTTTGGTAATTCGTATGTACAACTTTTTTTTATTGGTAATTTTCCTGGTTTTGATCCTATTGTACATCAGCTAGAAGTTTTTGTTGAGATTCCTTTTCGTGTTCTGTCTTCAGATGTTACTTCTTTTTGGAAATTACCTAATTCTTTGCAAGTTCTTGGCTATTCTTATTATCGAGATTCTGAAAATCATCCTTTTTATGCTGATTACGTATTTACTCGTTGTGATATTGATGAGTTTATATCGCTTTTGCGTTTGTTGTTTGATAGCTATAACGGTCATTTAGGTAAAATATATTGTGTTTCTGATGAAACTTTTTATGACGTTTCATGTTCTTTAACTTTTGATATGTTTATGTCTTATGTTTATCCAAAACTAACTTTTTTGAGTACTCCTGATGCCTAAATACAGAATCCAATTAAAGCAAGGAAAGCGCACTATCGTTGAGCATGCAGAGTTTAAGTCGCTCTCTCATGCCTTAGATTTTTACAGCACGCTTTCGACTATGAAAGTAACTGAAATACTAAGAGTTGAATATGAAGATTTGACTGAAAACATACCTATTGATGATATGAATTATAATTCACTTTTCAAAGGCTTTATAAAAAATGATGAAACTAGAATGAGTAAACAAGTTCTTCATCATAATATAAAATTGACTAAATCAAGTGATGATGTTTTTGCAAAGATTAAAGAATGTATGGACATTTCTGGCTTAAATGTCGATAGTGTTTATTGTTCACTGTTTAAAAAGTAGTTGAAAAATGACACGTTCAGAAGCAAAACTATTTTTTCAACGTTTAGATATTAATCTTGATAATGATGAAGTTAGTTGTTTTAAATGTTGTAATCCACTCTATTATAAATCATATTCATATCGCTGTATAAATAATCATACTTATAATTACCAAACGCTTGTTTTTGAATATGCAAAGTTTTTAAATGATTTAAAAGAAGATGTAGCAGATAATAAAATTTGCTGTGTTCAATTTTAAGCCTATTTTAAAAAAAATAGCACATTTTTTGAGGATTAAGTTTTTTTTTAAAGTCAAAAAGGCTACTGCTGTTTCTACATTGCGTAGCTTTCTTCCGTTCCCTTCATCGTCATACCGACTTTATAAATTTTTTAGCTTAGAATGTCCTTGTGTGGGACTTCGTCCCCCATAAGGACACTGTAAGCTAATAAAATTTAATAATCAAAGGTTGACTATGTAGGGTGCGGAAAAAAGTTGCGCTTTGGAGATTTTAGCTTTCTTTTGTTTAGCAGATTCAGATTTTGCTGTCTTAGTTTCTATCGGCGGTTATTGTTTTATGCGTTAAAAATTTGTAATGTTTGTTTTGAAAAAAAATAAATTACACACTCTTTAAAAAAGTGTTTACTTTATCCATTTAAAACCACGTTGAATAGTGCATTAAAAAAAAATTCTTCACACCCTGTGAAATAAAAAAAATAACTTCATACTTTCATCACTTTAAGCTACTTCACGTATCACTTAAAGAATAAAAAAAAAGGTTATCGCAAATGATAAAGCAAAAGATAAACGGTAAAAGTGCCGGAACTGCTTATGCCGCTATGACTACGGCTGACTTTTCTTTACTTTCTCCTCTATTGGCTGGTGTAAGCGAATTATTTATAAAAGTCGCTTCTGGTGGTACTGTTGCTAACATCGCAACTCCAAATTTTAGACGTTTTTCCGTCGGTAAAAAAAACATTGATGGTGTAACTATCTCGAAGGCTTTCACTCTTCCACATTGTAAAACAACTGTGAAGGATGATGATATTAGAACTCAAACGATTGGTTTGTTTGACGTAGATTACAATTCTTCTGTTAAGTGTGAATATTGTAATTCAATTGGTAATTCTAGTAGGGGGTAATAAATGTCAAAAAGTTTAGTAATTAACCGTTTTAGCGGAAAAAATCACTCTATCACTCTTCCATGCGACGATACAGTTGCCGCAACTTTTGCAAGTGCAGTATTAGATGGAGAGTTTGCAGTTTACAGTCTAGCGACTACTAGCGGTGCTTCCGACGTTGAGACTTCTTACAAAGATATGCAAATCATGGTAAAAAATTCAACTACCGCTGAAAAAACATATCTTAATATCAAAGTTAAGGCAAATAAGTCTGAGGAAGACGTTTTTGCAGTCTTAATCGGTATGACTATCAACGGTGTTGTCGTAGATGAGGCTTTCGTCATTTCAAATAGATTAATTACTGCGTAATTCTTCTATGACGATTGATTTATACATGGGGATTTTAGGCTTTTTGTTTACTTTCCTCACATACTTTGCGTATGTTACCTCTCGTTTTGCTAAATTAGAAAGTGAAGTCAAACATCTTAGAGATGATATTGAAGACTTTCACGAAATTAAGCAGATAGTTTATGAGATACATGCTCAAAATAAAGTTTTGTTAAATATAAAATCTTCTTCTGTCTAGTTTCTACAAAAAAACATCATATAGAGCATTTTAAACGCTCTGTATGATAAAATCTCAAAAAAAACCTCAAAACCTTGACAAACATTACGGAATTTTCTATAATGTTATCCAAATATAAAAAATGACGAAAAAAAAAGGTTTTTTCTATTTTTTTATATTAATATTTCAACTTAGAGACAAAGGTAAACCTGCAAAAGTTGCTTTAGTTTCTGTCATGTCACATATATTGAGAGCTATTGTAATTAAGCTCTCGCATTACACAAAAAGAGAGCTAAAACAATGCAAGAAGTAGATAAAAAAATATACTTTGCCTTTTTGCAATTAGTCAAAAGTAAAAAAAAAATAACTGTTTCAAGTGTTGCAAAATGTGCAAACGTTGAGCGAAAGAGTATTTATTACAGGCTAGATAAATTAGTTTCATAGTGCGTTATCTGTAACTCACTAATGAGATTAAATCTCAAAAAAAAATAAACTAAGGATGTACAAATGGCGCAAGCAGAACAAGTAAAAGATTTGGGCTCAAAGCCTCTAACAATTGCAGATGTGCAAGAGCAAACTCGTATTTATCTTGAGAGATTAAATACAAATAAAATTTTGATTGCTGGAAAGATTAAGGAAAAAAGAGTTAGCGAGCCACGTTTAAAAATTGATAAAAAAACTGGTGAGGTTATTTTGGACGAAGATGGTAAGCCTCAGTATTGGAATCCGTATTATACGGTTGTTATCGCTTTTGAAGGTGGCGAAATGTCTATTAACGTAAAATCTGATTGGCATGAGATGTTTGATGTCGGTATGCGTGTTTTGTTTGAAGGTTCATTTGGTCTTTCGTTTGGAAACATATCTCCTGTCTTTCATAAATATACTATTTTGTAAGTTAAAAAAAATGTCTTTCATGCAAGATTTAATTAATTTTGTTGACGGCGGTTCAAAAGTCAAATATTACGTTGACAATGTTACGTATTATCCAAAGCCATTGAATACAGTTGATTTTTTTGAGCATGAATTCAAGCAGTTCTACAAAACTCCTTTCGGATGTTTTGTAGGCGTTTCTATTTCTCAATTTGTTAGAGCTATTTCTGTTAGAGAGTTTGATATTATGAAAAATGATTACTTAAAAAATAAAAATAGTTCTGATAAGTTGATGGTGAGAAATCAACTTTTGTTTAGTTTTTAGTTTGCCCAAACGTGGTTTAACAAGGGGGCATAAATGGACATTTTTGCAAATTGATTATCAGGGGTTTTCAGATGGTTAAAATTATTTCACAACATGTTGACACGTTGAAAGAACACTATTATATTTCTAGTGATATTGATGATGCAGATTTTAAAAAATATTTAGGTACTGTTGATGATTTGATATATTTAAAAAAACAATCTCAAGAACGAGCAAACGAATACAATTCTGATAAAGTTATCGTCAATTTTGGCGTTCATAAATTTGAAGTTTTGCCTACGTCAATTTCTGGTTTTAGTGTTGTTCTTGTAAATAATGATATTACTATCGCTTTACGTAAAACAAAAAATAAAATTAATTCTTCGCCTTTAATGAAAGTTGAGTATCGTGCAGAATTTTTGGCACGTTATGGCTATGTTAAGTGCATTTCAATAGTTAATAATTTTGTAAAAATTCATTTGTTATCTTCATATCTTTTGAAAATACCTGAGATACATTTAGCATGTGATATTCAAGGTTACAACTTTACACATCTAGATTTTTATCGATTGCGTACGAGAGCAAGATTAGCACAAACGCATGAAGATGTTAGTGAATTTGCTAAAGCTTCTGTCTATGGTGGTATTACATCGTTTAGCGGTTTCACGTTTGGTGGTGGTGATTATCATTTAAGAGTTTATAACAAATCATTAGAGATTGATAAGAAAAAAGAGAAATCTTTTGTAAAAAGTTATCTTTGGCAAAATTGTTTAGATTATGATGAAAATAAAACTGTTTGGCGTATTGAAATTCAGTTTAGACGAGAGAAGCTAAAAAAATTAAAAAATGCAGATAGTTATAACTTTGATGATTACTTAACAGTTTTAAATAATATTCCCGCTCTGTTTGATAAGGCTTTGACTGATTTTAAGTTGCTTGATTTAGATGAGAAAACAGTTTTTAATCTTCTTCGTGGTAAGCGTACTTTGAGAGATGGTACTGAGAAATTATTAACTAAATATGCTATGCAAAAGATATATCAAAGAGCTAATGTTCTTGATTTTTGGGAAGACATGAAAGTTTGGAATGGTTATCGAATGAGTGGTGTATCAACTTCTTTTAAAGTACCGCAAAAAGGTTCTTTAGATTACGTTTCAAATAGTATTAAAAGTTTATTTTCTACTATGAGTAAGTATTATGGTTCAATATCTCAAGATACTTTAATTCAAGCATTCAAAGATAGTAATTCGAAGAATTATCAAGATAAAGAAATCTCTTTGTTAGAAGATTGTATTAATAAACAGCTAGACTGGTTCGAAAAGATAGATTATTGCAGATTTAACGGCGTCGTTTCGGTTCCTGACTATCAAGATTTAGAGAGAAGCATATATACAACTGTTTATAAAGCTAGTGATAGCGTTTATGATGTTCTATATAGTCCTGAATTGGTAGAAAAATTGGATTCTAGAGCTTTATTTCATAATAAAGGAGGTGTTTCTATATAAATGGCTTATGATTTTGGAAGATATTTCAAGCCTAAAGAGTTTGAATGCGGTTGCGGATGTGGTGGTCTTGATATCAGTCAAAAACTAGTAGATAGATTAAATACTGCTAGGGAGTTGCTAAAGCAACCTATCGTAATAAATAGCGGTTTTAGATGTTTAGAGCATAATAGAAAAATTGGCTCTGAGGATAGTTCCGCACATGTTAAAGGTCTTGCAGTTGATATTAGAGCAATAGATAGTAATTACCGTTACAAATTGCTAAATGTCTTGTTTTTTTGTGGTTTTTTTCGCATCGGTATTGATAAGGATTTTATACATATTGATATTGATGAAAGTAAACCTCAAAAAGTTACTTTTTTATATTAAAAATAAAGGATTTAAAAAAAAATGTTTACTTTTCAATGGTTAATGCCGCTAGTTTTTGATTTAATTAGAGGTTACATTAATTCAACATCATCTAAGAGTGATGATGAAGTTTTGTCGATTATACAATATGGTGCTAGTTATCTAGCTAACAAAGATAATAACACGCTGTCTAAGTATGATGCTGATTTGTTATTAAAAAAAGAAATGAAATAAAAGAGGATTAAAAAAAATGTTAACATTAAGAGAAATAAAAGGCTCTGTACTTACTCATGCCGAAATGGATTCAAATTTTAAGGAAGTTTTAAAATTGCAAAATTTTCTTAATATTATATTGAGTGTTAGTTCTTCACCTATGGTAGATGTTCTTTCAGGTTCTGACTTAATTAATTTAAGTGAATCAAATTATAATGATTCTGTTACTTGTATTAAGACTTTTGATTCAGTATTTAAAAGCGTTGTTATGCTAGATTTTAATACTGTTCAGTCTAAGCAGTTTGACTTTACTGCTACAATGTATGACTTGTCAAGTGTTCAAAATATAAATACTGCTAATAGTCGTCTTGTTTTTTTTGATGAAAATTTTAGTTTTATTTCTAGTTTAGATTTGTTGCCAAACGCTACAAATGATGCTTATTTTGTTAGTTTAGATATGTCTGCATATTCTAATCTTCGCTATTCTTTGTTTTTTATACAGAGTGATATTGAGCAGATGGAAGCAAATTTTACTGTCAATCAGATTATTGTTGGTTAGGTTTGAATTATGAGTGAGAATTATGTTGAAGCAAATTATACTGAACTTGATTATGTCGTAGGCGATTCTGTATCTACTGTGGTTTGTGATTTGTCTTTGGTTAGTTCAAAAATCGATAGTAATTCAGTCGATTTGAAAACAATATTAGATAATTTTAATAGTATGCTAAGCGTTGTAAATAATAGTTTTTCATCATTGCATGCAAATATTTTTAATTTGCTAGCTAAAGTAGAAAATAATACAAGTGATTTGATAAATATTAAATCATATTTATTTTCTAATAATTTTATTTCGCTTAATGGAAACGGTTGTGAGTTTCTGGACGGCACTAATGTCAAAGTTGCAGGTCGTGACGTCGTCTATAGTGTTGCAAGAAGTTTTGTATCTTTATATTCCGACAACGGCTATACAGTGCATTATGACTTAGTTTCTGACGACGGTTACAAATTAACAGTTCCAGAAGCACTCTTGACAAAATATGTGTAGGCGGTGTAGAATGTTCAAAAAGTATAAAGGTTGTTTTTATGGAAATGCTTTTAAAAGTTTTAAATTCAGTTCACTTGTGGCGAGGTATTGCCATAGGTTCTTTATTGGCTATAATAGTAAATTGCAAATAGTTTCATGTAGTAGGGGCTTTTAATGGTGGCTCCACTGCTTGTTCCCATTTTTGAGGCTTTAGCCGCTGGTGCTGCTTATGAAGTTGTAAACAATTATATAACTCGCTCAGTAAATCCAAAAGGCGCACCTGATATAAATCCTATCCCGACATCAAAACCAAAAACTGCTACTATTGCAAGTAAAAAGCAAAATTTAGCTAATTTTGCTATGGGTGTTTCTTGTATGTTGTCTGATGCAACTACTTCTACTATAGAATCTACTACGAAAGGTGTTGCGAATGCAGAATCTATCTCAGTTGAGCAACGCACTAAAACTACACAGCTGTTGGATAATTCTTCTGCAAGTCCATTGTTGACAAATCAAGTTTTCATTAAAGATAGTATTGACAAATTAATTGACGCTATCAATACAAGTTCCTTAGTTACTGCTTCCGTTTTCGGAACTCTTGATGTTAATTTGTCTGTTATCGGTGCTTCGTTAGCTTCAATTTCTGCTACTCTTATAGATGTATCAGAAAATTATCAAGAAGATTTAACAAACACTGGTGATACTCCATATATAAATACTTCTGACTATTATAAGATGTTGTCAAGTTCTGGCGTTTCTGCTGACGAGGTTTCAAGATTACAAACAGCTGAAAATGCTTATATTGAAACTATGAGAAGTCAAGGTGCGAGTTATTCAGATATTAAAAAAGCTTTAATTAGTTGGCGTCAACAAAATGTTCCATCATCAGCTCAGCAAAAAATTGATGATGATATTAACGGTCTTTCGAGTGGTATAACTTATAAAACTGTTATACGTTCAACTACGAGCGGTGAAAATTTAACTGAATATATCCCTAGTAATTCTTCTGTTAGTTCTGTTGCAAGTGTTTTAGAAGCACCATATTTAGAAGAGTGGGCAAATTCTCAAAAATTAATAAATGACGGTATTTTGACTTTCGGTTCTGATATCGTTGGTCGTTCATACAGTGCAAGAACGCAAAAAGATGAATACGCAATTACTCAAACTGAAATTAGAGATTTGGACGGTAATGTAGTTGCCATAATGAAGCCTGTTGAAATTCAAGCAGTGAAAAATTCTACTGACGCTAGACTTAGAACTGATATGAATAATTTAGAGTTTGATAATGATGATTTTGATATGAGCTTAACTCCTGATTTAGACTTGTCAAAGCTCTTTCAGTTTGATAAGAAATCAACTCGTTTAAACGATATTGTTTCGTCTTTGGGAGGTTCTATTTGAGCATCGGTGCGATTGGTCAAAATTCAGTAAGTGAGTTTTTTGAAGATTTAACATACCAGGTTGGCTACAATGAAGCACGCTCACAAGTTCAAAATCTTGTTAAAGATGTTGAGAGTGACGCGGTTAAAAGTGCTCTTGAAAGTTCTATGAACATTCTTACTATGGGTTTAATGATGCTTTTAATTAGGTCTCAAGAAGATTTTGTTCAAAAAGTGTTTACTCTCGCTCAAGGTTTAGTTGTTATTGCTTTAGCTTCGGATTTTGCGCAAAAAACTAAAAATAAATTGCAGAATTTTCGAGGCTTTAAATTTTTAAAAAAGTTTGAACTCTTTCAAAAATCATATGCTGATAGAGTTGCAACTGCTCAACTTGTTTTGGACGGTGCAAATGCTCATTTTAGTGCTGAACGTTTAACGCAAAACGAGGGTAGCACTATTGATAGTGTAATAAGACAAAAAGAACATATCGTTAACCGTGAATCATTTCATTTGAATGTCGCTGATAAGATGGCTAGTAGATATAACGATACTCTGCTTTTTAAAATGTTTACAAAATCGTTTACTTCAAATGATGAAACTATGATAAAGCGTATTTTAGGACGTGACACTGCATCGTCTATAACTGCTGACGAGTTGAATCATGTTGCTGACTTCATGTACGTTACGGATTCCGCTGGTCACGTAACTGGTCTTAGCGAGCAGTTCTTAACTTTGTTGAATGGCTTAGGCTATGTTTATAATAAATAAGAGGTGAAAAAATGGCTATAAATTGTGAAGAAGTTTCAGCTGAAGAGTTGAAAAGATTAAGAGATATTCAAAGACTTTTACAGGCTTTAGTTCTTGCCCTGTATGGCACTTTAGATTCATTGCATTTGGAGGAGGTTTTGTAAATGATTTCTACTCTTTTTTGCTGTGAATCTTTTCTTTTGGATTATTTGTCGATTTATCAACCTGAGCATGAAGACCAGTTGTATCCTAAGGGAATGACTTTTGGTAATTCGTATGTACAACTTTTTTTTATTGGTAATTTTCCTGGTTTTGATCCTATTGTACATCAGCTAGAAGTTTTTGTTGAGATTCCTTTTCGTGTTCTGTCTTCAGATGTTACTTCTTTTTGGAAATTACCTAATTCTTTGCAAGTTCTTGGCTATTCTTATTATCGAGATTCTGAAAATCATCCTTTTTATGCTGATTACGTATTTACTCGTTGTGATATTGATGAGTTTATATCGCTTTTGCGTTTGTTGTTTGATAGCTATAACGGTCATTTAGGTAAAATATATTGTGTTTCTGATGAAACTTTTTATGACGTTTCATGTTCTTTAACTTTTGATATGTTTATGTCTTATGTTTATCCAAAACTAACTTTTTTGAGTACTCCTGATGCCTAAATACAGAATCCAATTAAAGCAAGGAAAGCGCACTATCGTTGAGCATGCAGAGTTTAAGTCGCTCTCTCATGCCTTAGATTTTTACAGCACGCTTTCGACTATGAAAGTAACTGAAATACTAAGAGTTGAATATGAAGATTTGACTGAAAACATACCTATTGATGATATGAATTATAATTCACTTTTCAAAGGCTTTATAAAAAATGATGAAACTAGAATGAGTAAACAAGTTCTTCATCATAATATAAAATTGACTAAATCAAGTGATGATGTTTTTGCAAAGATTAAAGAATGTATGGACATTTCTGGCTTAAATGTCGATAGTGTTTATTGTTCACTGTTTAAAAAGTAGTTGAAAAATGACACGTTCAGAAGCAAAACTATTTTTTCAACGTTTAGATATTAATCTTGATAATGATGAAGTTAGTTGTTTTAAATGTTGTAATCCACTCTATTATAAATCATATTCATATCGCTGTATAAATAATCATACTTATAATTACCAAACGCTTGTTTTTGAATATGCAAAGTTTTTAAATGATTTAAAAGAAGATGTAGCAGATAATAAAATTTGCTGTGTTCAATTTTAAGCCTATTTTAAAAAAAATAGCACATTTTTTGAGGATTAAGTTTTTTTTTAAAGTCAAAAAGGCTACTGCTGTTTCTACATTGCGTAGCTTTCTTCCGTTCCCTTCATCGTCATACCGACTTTATAAATTTTTTAGCTTAGAATGTCCTTGTGTGGGACTTCGTCCCCCATAAGGACACTGTAAGCTAATAAAATTTAATAATCAAAGGTTGACTATGTAGGGTGCGGAAAAAAGTTGCGCTTTGGAGATTTTAGCTTTCTTTTGTTTAGCAGATTCAGATTTTGCTGTCTTAGTTTCTATCGGCGGTTATTGTTTTATGCGTTAAAAATTTGTAATGTTTGTTTTGAAAAAAAATAAATTACACACTCTTTAAAAAAGTGTTTACTTTATCCATTTAAAACCACGTTGAATAGTGCATTAAAAAAAAATTCTTCACACCCTGTGAAATAAAAAAAATAACTTCATACTTTCATCACTTTAAGCTACTTCACGTATCACTTAAAGAATAAAAAAAAAGGTTATCGCAAATGATAAAGCAAAAGATAAACGGTAAAAGTGCCGGAACTGCTTATGCCGCTATGACTACGGCTGACTTTTCTTTACTTTCTCCTCTATTGGCTGGTGTAAGCGAATTATTTATAAAAGTCGCTTCTGGTGGTACTGTTGCTAACATCGCAACTCCAAATTTTAGACGTTTTTCCGTCGGTAAAAAAAACATTGATGGTGTAACTATCTCGAAGGCTTTCACTCTTCCACATTGTAAAACAACTGTGAAGGATGATGATATTAGAACTCAAACGATTGGTTTGTTTGACGTAGATTACAATTCTTCTGTTAAGTGTGAATATTGTAATTCAATTGGTAATTCTAGTAGGGGGTAATAAATGTCAAAAAGTTTAGTAATTAACCGTTTTAGCGGAAAAAATCACTCTATCACTCTTCCATGCGACGATACAGTTGCCGCAACTTTTGCAAGTGCAGTATTAGATGGAGAGTTTGCAGTTTACAGTCTAGCGACTACTAGCGGTGCTTCCGACGTTGAGACTTCTTACAAAGATATGCAAATCATGGTAAAAAATTCAACTACCGCTGAAAAAACATATCTTAATATCAAAGTTAAGGCAAATAAGTCTGAGGAAGACGTTTTTGCAGTCTTAATCGGTATGACTATCAACGGTGTTGTCGTAGATGAGGCTTTCGTCATTTCAAATAGATTAATTACTGCGTAATTCTTCTATGACGATTGATTTATACATGGGGATTTTAGGCTTTTTGTTTACTTTCCTCACATACTTTGCGTATGTTACCTCTCGTTTTGCTAAATTAGAAAGTGAAGTCAAACATCTTAGAGATGATATTGAAGACTTTCACGAAATTAAGCAGATAGTTTATGAGATACATGCTCAAAATAAAGTTTTGTTAAATATAAAATCTTCTTCTGTCTAGTTTCTACAAAAAAACATCATATAGAGCATTTTAAACGCTCTGTATGATAAAATCTCAAAAAAAACCTCAAAACCTTGACAAACATTACGGAATTTGTTATTGTCACTTTGGTATAATTGCTGCATTTTTATAAAAGGCACAAAGCAAATGATGGCATCAGACATTCAAAACTTCTCCGATGGTCGCACTAAAGCAAGAGCCTATTTCTGCTATCTTTTTTCAAAAAATATTCAAAACAGGATGCCTTCTCTTAGTCAAGAGATGGTAATGATTGGGCTTTTAAAAACAAAAGAGGCACTTGAAAAATGCGAAGGCGTCTATCTGCTTGACAGCAGCGGTGTACAAATTTCTCCAACGTTTACGGCAACAAAACGCATTGATGATGATGCTGGAAGGATACGTGCCGACCGTGCATACTACTATCGTGCCGTAAAAGAGGGAAGATGCACAATTACAGATCCGTATCCGTCGCTAATAACTGGCGATTTGACGGTTACGGTATCGCAGCCCGTTTATGATGAAGAAGGAATACTAAAGTATGTAGCATGTCTTGATATGCCGCTTGAAGAAGTTGTAAAAATTTCGCACTCTACGATGCTTGACCGCTTTTTCATCTCTCTTTTTAGATATTCGTACGCATTTTTTGCATTTGCTCTTATCTCTGTTGCGGTGCTTCTGTTTGTCAAAGGTGCGCAGAGCTTTTTCTTCTATGAGATTTCACCGGATCATTTTAAGATAAAAGATGTCTTTGAAGCGACTATCTTACTCACACTCTCTCTTGCTATTTTTGACTTGGCTAAAACGCTTATAGAAGAGGAGATTTTGGGAAGAAGCAAAGAGCATAGTATATCAGGACCGCACAAAACAATGGTACGGTTTTTAGGTTCTATCATCATAGCGCTCTCCATTGAGGCTTTGATGCTTGTCTTTAAGTTTGCTATAACAGACCCGGAGAAGATACTCTACTCCATGTATATCATATTAGGAGTTTCAATGCTCTTGGTGACGTTAGCCATTTATATAAAATTTACAAAACTAAAGATTGAAGAATGATAGGAATTGTTGATTATAACATGGGAAATTTGGCAAGCGTGCGTAATGCTTTTGCCAAAGTAGGCGCACAGACGGTTGTAGAGAGCAACCCTGAGAGATTTAAAGAGTATGACAAACTTATACTTCCCGGTGTCGGTGCTTTTCCGGATGCGATGGAGCATCTAAGAGAGAGAGGGATGATAGAGGCTATCAAAGAGTTTGCTGCTTCATCTAAGCCCATACTCGGCATTTGTCTTGGAATGCAACTGCTTTTTGAGAGTTCTGAGGAGTTTGGCGAGCATGAAGGCTTGGGTCTTATAAAAGGCAAGGTTGTTGCATTTGATACCTCTAAATTTGATAGAACACTAAAAGTTCCGCATATGGGGTGGAACAGAATGTTTACCAAAGAACACCCGCTTTTTAATGGGCTTGACGAGGAGCATTACCTCTATTTTGTCCACTCCTACCATGCAGTATGTGCAAATGAAGAGGATGCAATAGGTAAAACTGTTTACGGATATGAGTTTACCTCTGCAGTTGCACATAAAAATATCATGGGCATCCAGCCACACCCGGAAAAAAGCCATCAAAACGGGCTGAAAATACTTGAAAATTTTACAAAACTATAGGAAAAATATATGACGTTATATCCGGCGATTGATTTAAAAGACGGTAAGGCTGTTAGACTTACAAAAGGGCTTATGGATAGTGCAAAA
The DNA here is from genome assembly GCF_028694605.1 of Sulfurimonas sp. Lineage (GTDB taxonomy): Bacteria > Campylobacterota > Campylobacteria > Campylobacterales > Sulfurimonadaceae > Sulfurimonas. The sequence continues at coordinate 88,729 of NZ_JAQVKP010000008.1, forward strand.
GTCTATTCCGATGAGCCTTGGATGCTTGTAAAAAAGTTTGAAGAGATGGGAGCAGAATGGGTACACCTTGTTGATTTAAACGGTGCTTTTGCCGGTGAGCCAAAAAACTTGGAACAGATTGTTAAAATCAGAGAAAACTGCAATGTAAAGCTTGAGCTTGGCGGTGGCATAAGAGACGAAGCAACAATCCAAAAAATGTTAGAAATCGGCATAAATCGTATCATTTTAGGCTCAATAGCAGTTAAAAATCCTGCATTTGTCAAGGAGATGGCGGCAAAATATCCTATCGCAGTCGGTATTGATGCCATTGACGGATTTGTCGCCGTTGAGGGATGGGGCGAGGTTAGCAAAATGCGCGCAACTGACCTTGCGCGTGAATTTGCCAATGCGGGAGTTGAAGCGATTATCTGTACCGATGTCTCGCGTGATGGAACTCTTGGCGGTGTAAATGTTGATTTTACACTAGATATTGCACAGGCAAGCGGCATTACTACGATTGCAAGTGGCGGTGTTAAAGATGAGAGTGATATAGAGGCACTTATAAAGACAAATGAAGTTGGCGGAGTTATTATCGGCAAGGCTTATTATGAGGGAACATTAGACCTTGCAAAAATGTTTAAAACTTTGCTTAATGTCAAAATAAATAAAATTTAGGTATTATTATTGCTTAAAAAATTGCAAATATTTATAGAAAAGGATTTCGTTTGAAATTACTTATTGTTGATGATAGCTCTACTATGCGCCGTATTATAAAAAATACCTTGCAGAGACTTGGGCACAAAGATATATTTGAAGGCGGAGATGGTGTAGAGGGGTGGAATACACTCAATACAAATCCTGATATTGATATGTTAATTACCGACTGGAATATGCCGGAGATGAATGGGTTGGAACTTGTAAAAAAAGTACGTGCAGATGAGCGTTTCAAAGATCTTCCTATCATCATGGTAACAACAGAAGGCGGGAAAGCGGAAGTTATTACTGCGCTTAAAGCAGGTGTGAACAACTACATAGTCAAGCCATTTACGCCACAGGTTCTGAAAGAAAAACTCGGTGCTGTTATGGGTATAGAGGTGTAATGCAAGAGTATTATTTTGAACTAATCGTTAACGTCTCTTCCCACCACGACCTTTTTTCAGATTTTTTAGCAGATACTTTACCGGTTGGATTTGAGGAGACGGATGGTGGTTTTATTATCCGAAGTGAAGATGAGCTTGACACCATTGTGTGGGGGCTGGAGCAGTTTAGAGAAGCTTTGCAAAAAGCAACCGGCGAGAACATAGAGCTTGAGTGCAAGCAGGAAAAACTCAAAAACAGTGACTGGGTAAAAGTGTACCAAGAGAGCATACAGCCTCTTGTTATCGATAAGTTTTATATTCACCCCACATGGGATGCTCCAAATCCGGAATTAGTCAATATTGCCATAGATCCGGCACTTGCATTTGGTACAGGGCATCACCCGACCACCGCTTCAGCGCTCAGAGCAATTTCGAAGTACGTGAAAAAAGGCGACAGGGTTTTAGATGTCGGTTGCGGAAGCGGCATTTTAGGTGTTGCAGCACTTAAAGTCGGTGCACTTGTTGATGCATGTGATACAGACATCGCTTGTGTAGAAAATAGTCAGTTAAACTCAGATTTAAACGAAGTAAAATTTGAACATTTATGGGAAGGCTCTTGCGCTTTAGCGTCTGGTAAGTATGATGTAGTCGTTGCCAACATAGTAGCCGATGTTTTGATATTCATAGCAAATGATTTGAAAAGTGTTGTAAAAGAGGGTGGAATCCTTATTTTATCGGGCATTTTAGAAAAGTATGAAGCTAAAGTTTTGAAATTTTATCAAGGGTTTGAGATTCTTGAAAAAATTGCTCAAGATGAGTGGGTAACACTTATACTCAAACAAGGTAAAAAATAGAAATGCAAAACAGTAACAATAATAATGATAATAATTTTTTCAATAAAAATCCGCTTATAACTTTTGCGATTTTCTCAGTTGTTATCATCTTGCTATTTAAAGCACTTATCGGTGAAAACAGCGCCTCTGATGCAGTAGTGTCAACAAGCAAAAGAGCAAAGCAGATAAGCTACTCTGAATTAAAATCGCTCATAGAAGCAAAAGATGTAAGCAAGGTGGAGATTGGTCAGAGCTACATCAAGGCTCATTCACCGGACGGTGCAACGCTATATACAACGCGTATAGTTCATAGTGATACAACACTTACTCAAGAGCTTGACAAACAAGGGATAGAGTATAACGGTTTTAGCGAAACAAACTGGTTTACAGAGATGTTTGGCTGGCTCTTTCCATTTTTAATCATAATCGCAATATGGATGTTTTTTGCCGGGCGTATGCAAAAGAGCATGGGTAGCGGTATTTTGGGTATGGGTGGTTCAAGAAAAATGATAAACTCTGAAAAGCCAAAAACAAAGTTTGATGATGTTGCAGGCGTTGAAGAGGCAAAAGAGGAAGTTCAAGAGATTGTTGATTTCTTGAAGTATCCGGGACGCTATGTTGAGATTGGTGCAAAGATTCCAAAGGGTGTTTTGTTGGTTGGAAGTCCGGGAACCGGAAAAACTCTTTTGGCAAAAGCAGTTGCAGGGGAAGCGGATGTTCCTTTTTTCTCGGTAACCGGTTCTAGTTTTATAGAGATGTTTGTCGGTGTTGGTGCCGCACGTGTGCGTGATCTTTTTGAACAGGCAAAAAAAGATGCGCCAAGTATCATCTTTATTGATGAGATTGATGCGATAGGAAAGAGCCGTGCAGCCGGTGCAAACATGGGCGGTAATGATGAGAGAGAACAGACTCTCAATCAGCTTTTAGCGGAGATGGACGGATTTGGCACAGATACTCCGGTTATCATTTTGGCAGCAACAAACAGACCCGAGATACTTGACCAAGCACTTTTAAGACCGGGGCGTTTTGATAGACAAGTGCTTGTTGATAAACCGGACTTTGAGGGGCGTATAAAAATCCTTAAAGTGCACGTCAAGGGCGTGAAGATGGGTGATGATGTTGACCTTGAAGAGGTTGCACGCTTGACGGCAGGTCTAGCAGGAGCGGATTTGGCAAATGTCGTCAATGAAGCAGCACTTTTGGCAGGAAGAAAGAGCCAAAAAACAGTAACGCAAAAAGACCTTTACGAGTCGGTCGAGCGTGCTTTGGCAGGACTTGCAAAAAAATCGCGCCGCATCAATCCAAAAGAGAAAAAGATTGTTGCTTACCATGAGAGCGGACATGCGCTCTTGGCAGAGACGACGGTCGGTGCAAAAAAGGTTTCAAAAGTTTCTATCGTTCCTCGTGGACTTGCAGCACTTGGATACACACTCAATACGCCGGAAGAAAATAAGTTTATGATGCAGCAGCATGAGTTGTGGGCAGAGGTGGACGTGCTTCTTGGCGGGCGTGCGGCTGAAGAAGTCTTTATCAAAGAGATATCTACCGGTGCAGGAAATGACCTTGAGCGTGCAACGGATATCATCAAGTCTATGGTTCAAACGTATGGTATGAGTGATGTTGCAGGTCTTATGGTGCTAGAAAAGAGCAGACACTCTTTTCTTGGTGGATATGGACAATCACCGAGAGAGTATAGCGATAAAATGGCCCAAGAGATGGATACCTTTATCAAATCGTCACTTCAAGCGCACTACAAGATGGTCGTAGAGAGACTTCAAGAGTACAGAGGGGCGATTGAAGAGATAGTAAGACTTCTTTATAAAAAAGAGAATATTACAGGTGAAGAGGTGCGGGATATCATCATTAAATTTGAGAAAGATAACGGACTGACTTCAAAAGTTGTTACTATCGTTGATGATATTGAAGAGGAGCTTAAAACTGATGCCGCAATGGCTCAAGAAGTTGACAAAGGAGAGTTGGATGAAAAATAATCTTCTTCCGATTGCAAAGGAAGGGTGGAATTACGTTATCGGTTCGGTTATAGCGTTTGTTGTTTTTGCGCTTTTAGATTTTGACTTTTTAGAATTCTTCTCTTTTTTAGCGATACTTTTTTTTCTTTTTGTATTTAGAAATCCGGAGAGAGAACATTTGCTCTATCAAGAAGAGAGCGTTGTCGCTCCTATAGACGGAACGGTTTCATCAATTGAAGAGATTGTTGATGACGGCTATATCGGATATAAAGTTGTAATTGAGAGCAGTTATTTTAATGTGGGGCTATTGAGAGCACCATTTACTGCGACACTTGAGAATGTTGTAAACAAAAAAGGTGCAAGACTTTCAGGATTAAGCCCGCTCTCAGAGACTCTTAATGAACAGGCAGAACTTCTTTTTAGTGACAAAAAATCCCTTAACAAACTAAGGATTATACATAGGCTTAAGCAGAGTTTTGCTCCAATCAATGTCGATGCTACCGCTAATCAGACTATGATGCAAGGAACAAGATATGGACTTATGGTCAATGGTACAACGACACTTTGTCTGCCAAAAAACTTTCGATTAAACGTCAGCATCGGAAGTGAGCTTGTTGCTTCTGAAACACTTATAGGCTACTTTACGAGTGAGCCGAAAAAATAGATTTTAAATCCTGAGCCAAGCTCAGGATGACTTCTTGCCATTGTTTAAAAGATTCAATTACCGTTGCTTAGTCTTTGGTTCCTCTCAAACATTACCTTATCTGTATCGATAGTAAAATCAAAGTACTCCGAGAAGAAGTTGTTTTTATTGATTCTTGATAACTGAATAACTGCTCCCTCATTGTTTTTTGCTTCCATATAGAGCAGACCGAGTGCATATCGGCTCTCTAAAAAATTACTATCTTTCATTTTGGAGAGCTCCAAAAGAGCAATTGCGTTTTCATGATGGTTTGCTGCTATAGAAGCAACTGCGCCAAGAAAGAGGGTGTGTGAGTCTCTTATCTTATGGTTGTCGATAAGATCATTGTAGAGTGTATAGGACTCCTCGAATGCTCCATCATAGAGAGAAGCCAAAGCTAATGCACTTGTCAGGTCGGCTATTTGTGATGTTGATGATGCCAAGGCATCTTTGAGTTGTTCTCTTAGAAAGTAGAGTTTTCCGCTAATAAGATATTGTTGGATAAATAGATATCTTGCTATATGCGCCCCAAAGTAGAGGTCTTGATATGAAAACTCTTGTATTTTTAGATGGTTTATAACATCAAGCGCATATTTTTTGTCTTCAGAGGCATTAAAAAATGCATCAATATACATCATGTGCGGCAATATCTCATTTGGAAGCAGAGCGATTAGTTTATTTGCCGATTTTTGTGCAACGCCGCTGTTTTTTTGCTTGAGTGCAATAATGATATCCAGTGCAAGATAAAGAGATCTTTGTTGATAATCCTTCTCAAGCCAATCTGATGCCGCAAAAAAATTATCCTCGGCGACAAATAGAAGTGTTTTTAAAAGATCTGTCTCTTCGCTTGGAGCCTCATTTGCAATCTCATCTTTTATGATGGAGAGAAGTTTTGCACTCTCTTTGTCTGTAAGTTGTGCACACATAACTGCATATATACCGGAGATATAGTTTTTTGCATCTAAATTGTAAGAGCGTAAAAAATGTTTATGCGCCTCTACAAAGTTGCCCATTTGTGCGTAGGTAAGTCCAAGGTTATAATGCAGTGCAGAGTGTTTAGGCTGAATTTCTACAAGTTTTTGAAGCATCTCATTGGCTTCTCTGAGTTTGTGTGAGAGTGCTTTTTTAATTGCCTGAACAATCCCTAAATTTACATTTGAAGAGGAAGCGCTCTTTTGGAGATACTCTTTTGCAGCGTCTAAATTATCTATAAAAATAGTTGCATTTCCTTTGCGTATATAGCTTATAGTTTGATTTGCATTAAATATTTTATATGGAGAGAAGTAAAATATTTTCTGATAGTTTGTTGCTGCACTATTGCTTACAAAATTTCTATAGTGTTTTTGTGCTTCATCTGTCTTAAAAAGTGAATCTTGCAATTTAACCTTAATTGGATAGGGCTTATAAACCTCTTGCGCAAACAAATCTGTTACATTTTCTATCTCTTTTGCAGCTTCTTGTATTTGCCCGGATTTGAGGTTGACATAACCGATAGCAAGTTGCGCTTTCATTGGTTCTATACCTTGTTTGATTGCATTTTGCAGGTGTTTTTTTGCAAGAGGCAGATCCCCAACTCTTGCATAGAGAATTCCTAGACTGAAATCGTCGTTTTGTGAGTGGTTTTTTTCAAGACTTTCAATGGCTTTGATATTGTTTCCAAAAAGAGCGTTTATCTTTGCGCTAAGAGAGTTTTGGATATTTGCATACTCTTTTGTGGTTGGGTTGTTGAGTGAGCTTAGAGCCTCTAAATAGTTTTGATTGTAATAGTTTGTAAGTGTGTAATAGTAGGAGTAAAGCGGCGATTGTCTCTCTTGAGGCAGGTAGGCATGAGCCAAATCTATGTAATACCGAAAGCTTTTTTCATCATTTAGATGAAGTGAACAAACCGCCGCATTAATGGCACTTACGCATCGCTTTTCATTGTTTTGTATAGCTTTAGCAAATGATGCCAGAGCTGTTGCATACTGAGCCTCTTTGATTTGTGCAACTCCCAAATTGTAGGCGGAGACAGCCTCGCTGTAGTGTGCTATCTTTTCATAGAGCGAGAGTGCTTCGCTTTTAGAGCCTGTCGAGTAGAGATAGTCGGCTTTGGCTATGAGATTTTCTATCTTGCTTGGCTCTACAGGCTCCTCTGTTGGTTTGCTAAGCTTCTCTTCGATATTTTTAGTAGAGGTGCCTTCACTGTCTTGCGGTGGTTTTTTGAGTAAAAAATATGCACCTACGGCTATAGCGATAAGCAGTGCAGACACACCGGCTACGATGACTAAAATCTTTTTTTTATTTGCAGGAGAAGAGTTTTCTTGTGCTGCTTGAGTCTCTTTTGAGCTACCATCAGTGGTGGTAGCGGCGTCAGTATCCTCAATGATGATTATCTCTTCTTCTAGTCCTGCCATCTGTTGCCTTAGATTTATGTTTTTAATTAGTAGATTTTTTTGCAATCCCCTAAAGCTATAAAAAAGTAAACTTTTTGAGATATTTTAGCATTATACTCTTAGTTAATATATGGTTCCAGTGCCTTTGGTATAGTGATGCTTCCGTCTTCGTTTTGAAAGTTCTCCATAATTGCAACAAGTGTTCTGCCGACTGCCAAAGACGAGCCGTTTAGCGTGTGAACAAAAGAGTTTTTCTCGCCGTCTTTAAATCTGATTTTTGCACGTCTTGCTTGAAACTCTCTGGTGTTTGATACCGAACTTATCTCTCTGTAGCAGTTTTGCCCCGGAAGCCACACTTCCAAATCGACTGTTTTTGCTGCACCAAATCCCAAATCCCCACTGCAAAGCGTCATAAGACGGTGGGGAAGTTCAAGCGCACTAAGCAAATTTGAAGCAGTTTGTACCATCTCCTCAAAAACTTTATCGCTATCCTCAGGTTTTGTGATGCTTACAAGTTCTACCTTGTGAAATTGGTGTTGACGTATCATCCCTCTTGTGTCTCGCCCCGCAGCACCAGCTTCTTTACGAAAACATGAAGTGTAAGCAGTCATCTTGATGGGTAGTTTTTCAGATGGTAAAATCTCGTCTTGGTAGAGGTTGGTAACAGGAACTTCCGCCGTTGGAATCAAGAAAAGCTCTTGGTCTTGAACCTTGTAGAGATCGTCTTCAAATTTTGGAAGCTGTCCCGTTCCTTCAAGTGCGGCTCTGTTGACTAAAGATGGCACGCTTACCTCTTCAAAGCCTCTTTTTGAGTTGAAGTTCAGCATAAAGTTTATGAGGGCACGCTCTAGTTTTGCACCCATCCCAAAAGAGACGCTAAAGCGGCTTGTAGCGAGTTTTACGCCTCGCTCAAAATCTATCCAGCCGTTTTGTTCAGCCAGTTCCCAATGCTCTTTGGGAGTAAAACTAAATGTGCGTGGTGTGAGAACTTTTTTTATTTCCACATTTTGGCTGTCGTCTTTACCTTCTGGAACATCATCATCGGGAATATTTGGGATGGACATCGCAAGGGCTTCTAGCTCCTCTTGTCTTATCCTCTGAACTTCAAGTGCTTCACTGATTTTGACTTTATTTGCATCGACTTTTGCTTTAAGCTCACTTACGTCTTTACCCTCTTTTTTATAGACGCCAAACTCTTTGCTCATTGCATTTTGCGCTGCTTGAAGTGTCTCATAGGAAGCTTTTGCGCTTTTGAGTTCCTCATTTTTTTTCTTTAAAGTATCAAGCAGTTCAATACTCACACCTTTACGCATAAGTTTGTCGCTTACACTTTGAAAATCTTTTTGAAGTAGTTTTAAATCAATCATAGTTGTCCTAAAAAAATAAGTCTTGTATTATAGCAAAATAAAGCATTTCGTTGTAATTGCTATGATAAAATACACAAAGCAAAAGAGGGATATAAATGTATGCAAGACCATAATGATTTTGAGATAGGCACTGACGTCTTAGCAAAAAAAGAGTATTGCAACAAGTTGTATTCCGGCTTTTTAGAGGCACAAAAACTCGCCAACATCGGGCATTGGGAGCTTGATTTGGCTACAGGTGTGCTCTATTGGTCTGACGAGGTCTATCGTATCTTTGGACTTGAGTCGCAGGAGTTTGATGCGACTTATGAGGCATTTTTAAGCTATGTGCACCCAGAAGACCTAGAGATGGTTAATGATGCCTATTTAAAGTCGCTTCAAGAGAGAAAAGGCTACCACATTGAGCATCGCATAGTACGTAAAAACGGTGAAATAGGGTTTGTTGAAGAGAGATGCGAGCATAAGTTTTTGGCAGATGGAACGGCTCTTGGATCTATCGGCACCGTGCACGACATAACAGATAAAAAGATAGCAGAGAGTGAGCTTTTTCTAGCCTCAATTCTTTTTAAGAAAATAAATGACGGTGTTATGATTACCGATGCCGACCAAAAAATCATCACGGTAAATGACGCTTTTGGCAAGATATCGGGCTATGAAAGAGAAGAGATAATAGGTAAAGCGCCTAACATCGTAAGTTCCGGTTGGCATGATAAAAAGTTTTACGAAGAGCTATGGCATGCCATCAATACTGATGGATATTGGAACGGTGAAATGATTGATAGGAGAAAAGATGGAGAGCTCTATACCGCGGAACTCAGCATCATCGCCATTCATGACAAAAAGGGCGAACTTACAAACTATATCTCCATCGTCAATGATATTAGCGAGAAGAAACAAAAAGAGACTCTTATTCACAATCTTGCCTATTTTGACTCTCTGACAGAGCTTCCAAATAGGGCTTTGTTCCAAGAGCGCATAAGCAGAAAGATTTCATCGCTTAAGAGAAGCGGTAAGAAAATGGCGCTTTTTTTTATCGATATGGACAATTTCAAAAATATCAACGATACTTTCGGACACTTTACGGGAGACAGATTTTTGATAGAAGTAGCAAGGTTGATGAATGCTTTGTTACGGGAACAAGACACATTGGCACGGCTTGGAGGAGATGAATTTACTATCGCTGTCGAAGATGTAGAGTCACTCGTGGATATCGCATCCATAGCACAAAAGATTGTAGATGCGTTTGATAAGCCTATAAAGATAGGCGATAAGAATCTTTATACGGGAGCTAGTGTCGGTATAAGTATCTATCCTGACGATGCAAAGAACTATGAAGAGCTTGTAAAAGCCGCAGATACGGCAATGTATCAGGTTAAAGAGGGAGGTAAAAACGGTTACCAGTTCTATACTCAGACAATGAACGAAAAAGTAATGCAGCGCATGCATATAGAGAATGATTTGCGAAGCGCGATTGCCAAAGATGAATTCTTTTTAGTGTATCAGCCAAAAGTCAACATTGTAACAAAGAGTGTTTATGGTATGGAGGCACTTGTTCGTTGGAACCACACAACAAAAGGTTTGATTGGACCGGATGAATTTATCGGTATCTCAGAGGAGACGGGTCAGATATTGTCTCTGGGTCTATGGGTGGCAAAGCGGGCTATGTATGATACAAAGATGCTTCATGATGAAGGAAAAAGGCTTGTTGTTTCCATTAATGTTTCAAGCAAACAGCTTGGTGATGCTTCTTTTGTAGATGATATTTGTGTCATTGCAGATGAGATCGGGCTTGATAGAGGCTTTGTCGAGCTTGAGATTACAGAGACGCACATTATGAAAAATGTGGACAAAGCACTGCAAATTTTAAATGAACTTTACAAAAGAGGGTTTCTTCTCTCTATAGATGACTTTGGAACAGGTTACTCTTCGCTAAATTATCTTAAAAAATTGCCCGCAAAAACCATAAAAATAGACCGTAGTTTTGTGCTTGATATCGACAAAAATCCGGATGACCGCTCTATCGTCGCAGCCATAATTGCCATGGCAAACTCGCTAGGAAAAGATGTGATTGCCGAGGGTTCTGAAACAAAAGAGCATATAGAAGCACTTAAGTTTCTTCACTGCTCCAAAGTGCAGGGGTACTACTTTAGCAAACCACTTAAAATAGAGGCATTTAGGGAGTATGTAACCAATTTTAAGCTTGATAACTAGGAAAGCAAATCTTTTGCTAGTTGGAACTGGTTTGCCGTCATAAGATGAATTTTTGGGTGGAGGGTTTTTAGCTCTAGAAGGAGATTTCTGCTTAGTTCAAAACCGACACGATACTCCTCTTCCGCTCCTTTGTCGTTTGCATCTCTAAGAGCATCTATCCAGCTCTCAGGTACGTTTATACCGGGGACATGGGCAGATAAAAACTGTGCGGTTCTTAGTTTTGTGATTGGGAAGATACCAAAGATAAGCTCTGTTGAGTTTTGTTTCAGCTCCGCTTTAAGTTCAAGCAGAAGCTTTGCACTCTCTATGTCATAAATGGGCTGTGTGATGATGCCAAGCGCACCGTGTTTTATCTTCTTTTGCATCTTTTTTTGTAAGGTTTTTGGATTTTTTGCATAAGAGTTCATCACGGCAAAAGGATAAATCTCTTGCGGTTTGTATGCCAAAGGTTTTCCTGCATAGTTGATACCGCTGTTAAAACAGGAGATAATGTCAAGAAGCAGCGAACTGTCGGACTCAAAAACTCCTTTTGTGTGTGGTTGGTCTGAGATAGTTGCAGGGTCACCCGTGAGTGCTAAAATGGCTCTTACATCCACCTCGTTTGCTCCAAGCAAGTCTGACTGAAGGGCGATTTTATTTCTGTCACGCATACTCATAGTCGCAATGACGGGTTTATGAAATCTATCTTGAAGCATTTTTGCCGCAAAAAGAGAGTTGTACTTGAGTTTTGCAAGAGGATTGTCGGTTGTGGTAAAGCCATCTACAAGTTTATCTAGCCCTAATTCTGCTATCTTTTCAACGATAGGTGCAAAAAGAGGAGAGTGCGCAGGAGTTGTCTCAAGGGTAATGTAGGTATCGTTTTTTAATTTATCTATAAGTTGGTCAAACAAAAAGCATCCTAAATGGGTATAATTGCGCAATTATAACAGATAGGGAACGAATATATGTTGAAATTGGCTGTTTTTGATTTTGATTCTACGCTTATGGACGGTGAGACGATAGATTTTTTTGCAGATGAGCTGGGACTAAAAGAGCAGGTAAGTAAAATCACTGAAGCTGCCATGAACGGCGAACTTGATTTTTTTGAATCGTTGCAGCAAAGAGTAGGGCTTCTCAAAGGACTAGAGTATAGCGTTGTTGAGAGGATAAGCCATAATCTTCCATATATGAAAGGCGCACGCGAGACGATTGCAGAACTCAAAAAAATGGGCATGAAAGTTGTCTGTTTTAGCGGCGGATTTAGAAGTGCGACTGGATATGCAAAAAATATTTTAGGATATGATGCAGATTTTTCAAATGTATTGCATCATAAAAACCAGATACTTACGGGTCTTGTCGGCGGCGATATGATGTTTAACTACTCAAAAGGGGATATGCTTATTCGTCTGCAAGGACTGCTTGGAGTAAAAGAGGAAGAGACGCTGGTGTGCGGCGATGGGGCAAATGACCTATCAATGTTTGCGCATGCGGGTACAAGAGTGGCTTTTTGCGCAAAAGAGATTTTGCGTAAAGAGGCAAATATAGTAGTCGAGACAAAAGACTTAACACAAATATTAGGAAAAATAACATGTTAGAAAATAGCGTTTGGAAACAGTATAATGACACAAATAGTTTTAGAGAGTGTATAGCAAAATATTGCAGGCTTAGTGAAATTGATCTTATCGAAGATGACAAAGCACTTTATAATGCTCTTAAGGCAAAATTGACAAAAAAAGAGCTAAAACTCTTTGCTATGGATAGCGCAAATGTTTCTGATGAGACGATTAAGTCTGAATTTTCACTCAATGATGAAGAGCTTGAAAAAGCAAAGTTTAAACTCTACAAAAAACTTAAGCAAGATAAAGTGCGTCTTGCTTTCCGTGCTTCAAGTATAGAGGATTTTGAATAGTTAGCGAAGAAGTATTTTAAACGATACTCTTCTTGACTTCTCTTTATCTTCGCCCTCTTTGGTTGTTACTTTTTTAGAAAAGCTCAGACCGCTTCCTTTTAAGATTTCGCTTAGCCATTTTTGTCTCTCTTGGTTTTGCAAGCCAAAGAGATAGCTCATAGTAGAAAAAGAGCGTTTCATAGAGAGGTCTGCATTGTTAAGATATCTTTGCGAAAAATCAGTCGTACCCCATTCGCTTGAGGTATGTCCGCTTACCTCTAGCGTTGTTATAAGTTGTTTGTTTTTCTCTAAAAAAGGGATAAGTTTAGCACCAAACTTTTGCAAAAACTCCTTTTGTTTTGCGGTGAGTACAAACTCTCCTAAATTAAAATATAGGCTTTTGTCGATAAAATCTATGCCCAAATCTTTATGAAGTGCAATTTTTTTTGCGTCAATCTCCTCTTTAAAGAGCTGCTGGAGTTGTGCGTAGAGGTCTGAGCTACTTGGGACTGCTGCTGCTTGAGTGACATCTTTTTTCGATACTTTTACCATCTTTAAGTCTTGACCCAGCTTCACGACCCACATATCACTCTCTTGCGAGGGAGTATTTGTATGAACCCCGACAGCCGCTATTTGTGAGTTGTGCAGGATTGTGAGTGCATGAAAAGCATCATAGGTATCGGAGCCATAATGCTCTTGATTTATCATGGCAAGTTTGCCATCTAAAAGCATTGCAAGTGCGTCTGTGTTGTAGCCATCTACTACTTTACCGACACCAAAAAGCTTCCCGTCTTGTGACTCTTGTATATCATATAAAACAGAGGCGTATGTAGTTTGGATGGTTTTGTCAACAAGGATATTTTGGTGTAAATCGACTTTTATAAGCCGTATCTGCTCTTTGCCCATATCGTTTAAATGGGAGAGAGACAGAATGAAATTGTTATCTCTGAGTTTTGCTATTTTATACGCACTGCTTCTGCTTTGCCCTTTTATCTCACGAAGCCAAATCTTCTCTCCCTCTTCTGTTATGCGCAAAAGAGTCGGATATTTGGATTTTTCACCGCTTGTCTGTCCAAGCAACATGATGCTTCCATCTTCTGCTTCTTGTGCATCAACGCCGCTATCATCATAGCTTGTGCCATATTTTTTACTCCATAGCATCTCGCCGTTGCTTGAAAATCTTGCTACATAGATGTCGCTCAGTCCAAGACCGCTTTGAAAAAGGTTGTTTGTTGAGGTTTTTGCAGTGGTAGAGGAGCCTATAACAAGAACTCCTCCATCACGAAGCAGAAGGATTTTGCTCATCGTATCTTGTTTGGGTGTTCCAAAGGTTTTATGAAAAAGGAGATTCGCATTTGCATCTAGCTTTGCTACTATAAGCGAACCATCCATTGTATTGCCACCAACTATATAGCCATTTTGCGGAGTTTTAACGATACCGACTCCTTTGGTAAATTGTAAGAGACCCAGCGTTTTTTCAAAGCTTATCTCTGCATCAGCATCAACCTTGACAAGATGAAGAGCCGCACCGTGAGTGTTAGAGACGGAAGCAAGGTAGTCAAAAGCGTTGGTATAAACACCGTCATTTTTAGCTGTACTGTTTTTATATGGTCTTATGAAACCAACCGCACTGATGGAGCGGTCATAATCTTCCGTTACGTCAAAAAGAGCATTTTCAAACGGTTTGTCTATGATGAGAGAAAACGGGACTGTTTTTGCAAAAAGTGAAGAGAGAAGTAAAATAGTAAGGATAAAATAATGCATAGTGCCACTTTTTACATTTTATGTAGCAAAAAACATTCCTAAAAAAGCAGTGTATTTAAAGTTGAAAAATGCCCGCAAAGGGGCATTGCAGTGAAAATTTATTTTAAATTTTCAAATGGAGCAGTTACAACTGTTTTTCTAGTTACAGTGTAAGGAACAAGTGCAGCAGCACGAGCTCTTTTGATAACTGTTGCAATCATATCTTGGTGACGCTTGCAGTTTCCTGTAAGACGGCGAGGCATGATTTTATATCTCTCTGAAAGTGAGAAGCGAAGAGCTCCTACATCTTTATAGTCCATGAAGTCAACTTTTGCTTCACAATATTTACAAAATCTTTTTTTGTATTTTCTTCTTTCTGCCATGGTATCTCCTTTTTGTTATCTAATGTCTAAAACGGAATTTCATCTTCATCAATGTCGATTACGGGAATAGAACTGTTGCTAGGCATTTGCTGCTGTACACTTGGCTTTTGATAGCTTTGTGGCTGCTGTTGTTGATAGCTTGGCTGTTGATAACTTTGTTGCTGATAGCCTTGAGTAGGTTGCGCCATCTGCGGTGCTGCATACTCATCACCGCCTCCTTGCGCACTGCCTTTACTGTCCAGCATCTGCATAGTTTCAACAACAACAGAGTGCTTGGAGCGCTTCTGTCCGTTTTGATCTACCCATTGATCAAAGTTAAGTCTGCCTTCTACGAGGATTTTACTCCCCTTTCTAAGGTACTGGTTGGCAACTTCTGCACTTCTTGCAAAAAAAGTGATGTCAACAAAACATACTTCCTCTTTTTTTTCACCGTTTACAGTGAATTTGCGACTTGTAGCTAAACCTGTGTTTGCTATCGCCATGCCGCCTTGAGAGTATCTAAGTTCTATGTCTCTAGTTAAGTTTCCAACCAAAATAACTTTGTTATACATGAATTTTCCTTATTTGTTGCGGCGTTTGCCACTCACTTAGCCGTTTGATTTGGCTTATTCTTCGTCTTCATCCGCTTCTTCAAGTGCTGCAGGAATAACAACTTCTTCAACCTTCGCTTCACCGGCAGGTTGTGTTGCTTTCTTTTGAGCTTTTTGTACAAGTTGATTCCATGCCGTTACTTCACGGTTTGTATCATACTTGATAGTCACAAAGCGAAGAAGGTCTTCGTTGATACGGAAACGTCTCTCGATTTCGTTAATTGCTGAAGGAGCAACTGAATAGTAGATAACATGGAAATAACCACGCTCATTTTTTCCAAGTGGGTATGCTAATTTTCTCATCCCCATTGCATCTCTTGCAGCGATTTCGCCGCCGTTAGAAGTGATAACTTCTTCAATAGCACTGATATTTGCTTGAATCTCTTCAGCTGTTAGTGTCGGTTTTACGATTACTAAGTTTTCGTAATGTCTCATAGAGTGGTCTCCCTTTGGTATTTCGCCTCAAAACAAGGCTTTTGTTTCCCTTTCGGATGTATATATATCAAAGAGTGCTTTGATACAAAGAGAAAGGAACTCGGAATTATACAGAAAATATGCTTAAAAATATAAAAAATTTATATTCTTTAGGATATAGTTTTGCATAAAATTTATGAGGAATCTATGCAAAAAAGAAAAAAAACTACCTCCAGAAAAAATTCAAATTTTTTACAATATATAGCGTGGGGGTTATCTTTTATCATCATTCTTGCTGTTGTTTTTGTTGCCGGATATTATGTCGGTCATGATGGGGCAAAAAGGGAGGCTGTTGAAAAAGAGCGCTCCAAAGAAGAGGCAAAACGCTCTATGATGCAAAAACTTGAGGAAGAGAGTGCAAAATTAGAGCGCCAAAAAGAGCAAAGTGTTACTCAAAAACTTAAAGATGTTCTTCAAAAAGATACTCAGCAAGAACAAGCGGTACAAGAAATTCCTAAAAAAGAAGCCTCTGTGTTAAAAGAGGAGGCTAAAGAGTATGAAAATGCTTCCCATGAAGTTGAAGAGGCTCAGTTGCCAACCGCACCGGAACGCAAAGTTATCAAGAGTTTCAGTAAGCCAAAACTGGCAATTATTATTGATGATGTCAGTGTTTCTTCGCATGTTCAGGCGATAAAAAGCCTTCATCTCCCCATAACGATGTCCTTTTTGCCACCAAGCAAATTAAGACCTTCCTCTAGTGTATTGGCGGCAAAAGAGGATTTTTATATGGTGCATTTGCCTATGGAAGCGCAAAATTTTAAAGCCGAAGAGCCATTGACGCTCAGAGTTGATGATTCGCATGCAAAAATTCTTCAAAGGATAGAAGAGCTAAAAGAGCTATTTCCAAAAGTGAAATATATCAATAACCATACGGGTAGCAAATTTACAGCGGATGAAGCAGCAATGGATAGGCTTATTTTAGCGTTAAAGAGCCAAAACATCACATTTATAGACAGCAGAACAACGGGTAGTTCCAAGGCTCAAAAGGTAAGTAAAAAGTATGATTTGGAGTATATAGGGCGTGATGTCTTTTTGGATCATCAAATGGATAAAAGTTATATCGTAGCGCAAATCAAAAAAGCGATTCAAATAGCAAAAAAACATGGTACGGCTATAGCCATCGGACATCCGCATTCAAACACTATCGCCGCACTAAATGAATCAAAATCGCTTTTCAAAGAGGTTGAGCTCGTGTTGGTGGACAAACTTTAAAAAATGAGCAGAGTAACGTTTGAGATTCCGGAACTGGCATCCATGAAAAAGTATCCAAAAGAGCTTTTTTATCGTGGAAATCTTGAACTTTTACAAAGAACAAAAGTCTCTATAGTAGGAAGCCGCAAACCTACAAAATACTCAAGAATGATGGTCGAGAAGCTCTCCGGTGAACTTGCAAAAGGCGGCGTTTGTGTTGTAAGCGGCGGCGCTATGGGCATAGACGCAACAGCTCATTTGGGAGCAAAAAGTACCGATACGATAGCAGTTCTGCCATGCGGTGCTGATGTGCGCTACCCCGCCGTCAATAAAAATATGCTTATAGATATAGAGAAAAACGGACTTTTGTTAAGTCAGTTTGAGGATGGGTTTGCGGCTACGCCATGGAGTTTTGTAGTTCGCAATGAGCTTGTTGTGGCACTCGGTAGTGTGCTAGTGGTCGGAGAAGCAGAGATAGATAGCGGTACGATGAGAAGTGTGGAATTTGCGCTTGCGATGGGTAAGGAGATTTTTGTTCTTCCGCAACGCCTTGGCGAGAGCTGCGGAACAAACAGGCTTCTTAAAGAGAAAAAAGCAGAGGCAATTTATGATATAGATGCTTTTGTCGCCAGATTTTGCAATCCCGAGAAAATAATGGAGAAAAAAGAGGATGAGTTTCTTCTTTTTTGTGCTGCCAATCCAACTTATGATGAAGCAGTCGCAAAATTTCCTCAAAGAGTTTTTGAAGCAGAACTCAGCGGTGAAATTGAGGTGGTTAATGGTGCTATAAGATTAGCATAGCATCGCCGTAAGAGTAAAATCTGTAGTGCTCTTTTATGGCGGCAGCGTATAGCTCTTTTGCTTTTTCAAGCCCCACGAAAGAGGCGACAAGCATAAGAAGCGTCGATTTTGGCAAGTGAAAGTTTGTAAGAAGATGGTTTACTCTTATGGGTTGGTTGTTTGGGTGTAAAAAGAGATTTGCCTCTCCACGCTCCTTATCTTTGTTTCTGACATAATACTCAATCGTTCTTGTTGATGTTGTTCCGATACTCAGTATGGGTTTGTCTGAATCAAGAAGCTCTTTTGCCTGCGGTGAAATCTCATAATATTCCGAGTGCATCGGATGGTCTGTGATAGTTTTGCATTCAACGGGTTTAAATGTTCCGCTTCCGACATGAAGCGTGATGTAGGCGTGAGTAAAATTTGCACAAACTCTCCGGTGTTGCTCTTTGGTAAAGTGCAGTGATGCCGTCGGTGCGGCTACTGCTCCCTCTTCTTTGGCAAAAACACTCTGGTACTCCGTGGTATCTTCTTGGTTGTCTTCTCTTTGGATATATGGAGGAAGAGGAATGTGCCCGATTTTGTCTATGATGGGAAGAAGCTCTTCAAAGCGTAAAATATTTCCATTTTGGTAGAAATTTACTACTCTGCTGCCGTCTTCAAGCAACTCTTTGACATTCGCAACGAGGCTGTTTTCAAAGATGATTTTTGTGTCGGCTTTTACTCTTCCTCGTATGAAAACATGGATATCGTGTGCGTTTAAGGCTCTGTTGATGAGAAGTTCAAGTTTTGCGCCACTCTCTTTTTCGCCAAAGAGTCTTGCCTTTATAACTTTTGTATCATTGAAAATAAGTGCGCAATTTTGTGGGATAAAACGCTCTAAATCGTAAAAATTGACATGGGAGACTTCATTTGTTGCTCTGTTGTAAACAAGAAGTCTCGCACTATCTCTTGGATGGGCAGGGTGGGTTGCTATTAGCTCTTTTGGGAGAGTAAAATCATAGCTGGATGTGAGCAGCTCACTGCTGCTCATTTTAACTTTCTATCCTTTTTGTATCATTCTCTTCATCATCATCTTCTTCTTCACTCTCATCTTCTGCTGAAGCTGGGTTGACTGCTCTGACAATAAGGATAGAGACGCCGTACAGAAGAATAAGAGGAAATGCCATAAGAAGCTGTGTGAGAACGTCAGGCGGAGTAAGCAGAGCCGCTACGATAAATATGATAACGATGGCATATCTGAAAAACTCTATCATCTGTCTGTCGTTAACCATGCCAAGAAGTGCCAGCGTATAGGCAAAAACAGGTAGCTCAAAAGCGATACCAAAACCAAACATAATTTTTGTAAAAAAGCCTACATAATCCTCTATATTGATAAGAGGAGTAAACTTGAAACTACCAAAAGCGATAAGAAAATCAAAACCAAAAGGCGTGACGATGTAGTAGGCAAACATGACCCCGATAGCAAACATAATCGTTCCGCCAAATATAAAAGGCATAACCATCTTTTTTTCATTTGCATAAAGAGCCGGAGCTACAAACGCCCAGATTTGAGCAAGTATGATAGGAAGCGCACCGATGATTGCCGCAAAGAAAGAGACTTTAAGGGCTACAAAAAATGCTCCGCCTACTTGGTTTGTCGTAACCATTCCATCAGCTGCGTGAACAGAGACTTTGCCTACTTCTAAAAGGGCCGCATTTAGTGGCGCAACTATCCATGCTAAAAGAGGCTCATGAAAAGCGAACATAACAAAAAACATAACTATCAAGCTGGCAACAGAGATGGCAAGCCTTTTTCTAAGTTCTATCAGGTGTGGTTTTATCTCATCAAACATTTTTGTTGTCTTCTTTTTTCTCTATAGTTTCTTCACTCTTTTTCTTTGGGAGTGTTACTTCGTCAGGTTTGGTTTGTGCCGGAGGCGTGACCGGTTTTTCCGGTGCATCAAAAATGCCGTTAAATTCATCATCTTCAAGCGTTGTCAATTTCGCTGCCATCTGCTTTATGTCAGTAGCGCTTTTAACTTTGTCTCCAACATCGGTAAGCTCTTTTTTGTAAGCTAGAGCCTCTTCTTTCATGGTTTTGACATTCATCTCTTCTTCTATGGTGCTTTTCATATTGTTTATCGTGTTTTTTGTATTTCTAAAAAATTTTGCTATTTGAACCATTGTTTCAGGCAATTTATCGGGACCAAGGAACAAAATGGCAATAATTGCAATGACAAGTATCTCTGTAAAACCCATACCAAACATAAAAAATCCTCAAGTTGTAATTGCGGCAATTCTAGCTAAAAAAAAATTAAACTACGATATAAAAATGGCAATTTCATCTGCTAAGAGATACTCTGTGTTGTAAAAAGTGCCATTTTGAAATATAAGTTTTTTTTCATTTACTAAAAGAGAGGCTCTTTGAAGCTCTTGCGCAGTGAGTGTCTCTTGCTTGATTCCGACACAAGAGCGTAATCCTAAAAAGATTTTCTCTAGTCTGCTCTCTTCATCGCTAAGCACCTCTTTGCGGATGTTTAAAGGGCTACTGATGTAGGCTTCAACATCTGAGGTTGGGTAAAATCTCTCATCTGCGAGTTTACCGACAGCTCCGCTTCCAAGCCCGATGTACTCTTTGTACTCCCAGTATCCGAGATTGTGCCTGCTTTTGCATTTGCCAAAGTTGCTGATCTCATACTGCTCAAATCCAAAAGCTTTTATTTTTTCAAAAAGCCAATTTGTAAGCTCTAGCCTCTCATTTGACATGTGTGGTTTTGACGCAAACGGTGTTCCCTCTTCAATGGTTAGAGCATAAGCGCTGAGGTGGTTGATGGGAAGTGTAAAAGCGGTGTTTAAGTCCTCTTGTAAAAGCTCTTTGGTGTCACCGAATGTAGCATAGATAAGGTCAAGCGAGATATTTTCAAACCCAGCCTCTTTTGCGTGTAAAACTGCATTTTTGGCTTGAATAGGGGAGTGCGCACGGTTTAGTAGGCGCAATTTCTCTTTGTTAAAACTCTGCACACCAAAACTTATGCGATTTACTCCAAGTGCATACATCCCATTTAGCCACTCTTTTGTTGCACTGTTTGGGTTTGCTTCGCTTGTTATCTCGGCATCTTTTTTGAGGTAGGGTTTGAGTTTTTCAAAGAGCTTTTTGTATAGTTTCGGCTCTACGGTCGAGGGCGTGCCACCGCCTATAAAGAGTGTTTCGATGGAATTTGGAGCAACACAAAAGCGCTCTAGCTCAAAGTCGAGCTGCACCAAGAGTGCTTCCATGTACTTCTCTTTTAGGTGAAACTTGTCAACGTAAGAGTTAAAAGAGCAGTAGTAGCACTTTGAGTCGCAAAACGGGATGTGAATATAGAGCAACATCTCTTATTTTGAGAGGTTGCTAAGTGTTGCGATGATTTCATCCATTTTGTTGCTGATTAGACTGACATCGCTTGAAATGTCATTTACTTCCCTTGCATTTCTGTTGAGCGTATCAGAACTCTCGGCAATTGACTGTATAAGGATGTTTGTTGTCGCAGAGGTTTCTGCCAGACTTTTTTGTGTTCTCTCTGCAAGTTTGCGTACTTCATCGGCTACAACGGCAAAACCGCGACCATGTTCGCCGGCACGTGCAGCTTCGATAGCAGCGTTAAGTGCCAAGAGGTTTGTCTGTTCTGCAATGTCACCGATGGTTGCCAAAATCGTCTTTGTTTCGTTTGCGTTTGTAACAAGGGTTTGAAGACCTTGAACCATGTCGTCCTCTTTTTGTGCAACACTGTGGATACGCTCTACCGCATCACTAATCATCTCTTTTAGCTCTTTGATGGTTGAGTTTGTAATCTTTGTGATGGTCTCATTTAATCTTTTGGAAGATTCGACTATCGTCTCTTGGTTTTCATGGTTTTTTTGCTCCATGCTCTGAAGTGCTTCACCCAAAGAGTTGATATTGTTGAGCAAGTCGGCCATTTTTGCTTCAACATGCACCTGACTTCTTGTTGCAAAAAGTCCTTGTGAGAATTTTTGAAGTGTTGAAATGGCATTATCAAGATTTTTCTCTGAAGCATCAAGCATATTGTTGAGACTGTTGCGCAGTACGTGAACATAAGGTGTTTTTGAGTTAGAGGAAATTCTGCATGAGTAGTGACCTCTTGCGACTTTATCGGTTAAGAGAACCATCTCTCCCGCAACTTTTGTATCTTCTAAAACAGAGTTTTGATATGCAGTTACAATTTTGTTAAAGTTTGCTTCAGCTTCACTTGCAGGGTTTTCATTAAGGCTAATTTTGTTTCTTTTAAACTCCATTACCTCTATAAGTTCTAATCTCTTCTGATTAATAACATTAGAGGCAGCTTTTGAAGTTGCAAAAGTATTTAGTGCAAAAACAAGTGCGAAAGTCAGGAATGCTACTGCTGCGTGGATAACCGCCGAATCAGTGAGAAAAATAGAGGCGAGGAGAACTGTAAAAGCTATAGCGATAATACTATTTTTTGTTATGTTGTTCATGTGTGATTCCTAGTTTAATGTACTGTAGAGTGCTTGTGCCTGTGCTATCTCTTCAGGGGAAGGTTTTCTTCTGCAAGACAGGTATGTCTGTTCCTTTCTTGTTGCATCATACATAGGATAAACTGTTGCATAAACCCAGTAAAAACCGCCGTCTTTTGTCATGTTTTTGACATAACCGTCCCATACTTTACCGTTTTTTATGGTCTCCCACAAATCTTTGAAGGCAGCTTTTGGCATATCTCTGTGACGTACGATATTGTGCGGTTTTCCGACAAGCTCTTCAAGAGAGTAGCCCGCAACCTTACAAAAGTCATCATTTGCAAAGAGAATCTTTCCTTTTGCGTCTGTTTGAGAAACTAAAAAATCATCATTTTTTAAGACATACTCTTTCATTGTTTATCTCTATTTTTTGGAATATGTCGCAATTATAACATGTAAAAAATTGGATTGGTAACAAATTAGTTTATTTTAAACCCATCTTTTGTACAATTGCGCCACAAAATGAGGAAGTGAAATGATGAATCAAAAAGATTTGTATCGTCCCAATGTTGCTATGGTGATAGTCTCTAGCGATTATCCAAACTCAAGAGAGATTTTTTTGGCACAGCGTAACGATTTGCTTGATGTTTGGCAGTTTCCTCAGGGCGGAATTGATGAGGGTGAAGAGGTGCTAGAGGCTCTTTTTCGTGAACTTCAAGAGGAGATAGGCACGCAAAGCGTTGAGGTGATTGCCGAATTTCCTGAATGGATATCGTATGATTTTCCTCCCAAAATTGCCCAGAGCATGAAGCCTTTTATAGGGCAAAAGCAGAGATATTTTTTAGTGAAATTGAATGAAGATGCGGTTATAAACATTGAGACGCAGCATCCGGAATTTTGCGATTATAAGTTTGTAAGTGTCGATGAAGCACTGAGCATGAGTGCTAGTTTCAAAAAAAATGTGTATGAGAGCGTGATTAGTTATTTCAAAAAAGAGGGATTATTGTAGATGTTGATAGTTCAAAAATTTGGCGGAACGAGTGTTGGTGATTTGGAGCGTATCCAGAATGTGGCAAATCGTGTAAGTGAGACAAAAAAAGCCGGAAATGATGTGGTGGTGGTTGTCTCTGCAATGAGCGGCGAGACAAACAAGCTTGTGGCGTATGCAGAGCATTTCTCAAAAAACCCTGCACGCGGCGAGGTGGATATGCTGCTAAGTTCCGGCGAGCGTGTTACTGCCTCGCTTTTGGCGATTGCACTTAGCGAGATGGGATTTCCTGCTGTTTCTATGAGCGGGAGAAAAGCCGGGATTGTAACGGATAATGTCCACACAAAAGCACGTATAGAAGAGATTGACCCGACGGCTATGAATGAAGCGCTTAAAGAGGGCAAGATTATAGTGGTTGCCGGATTTCAAGGGGTTTCTCAAGACGGTAATGTTACTACTTTGGGGCGTGGCGGGAGTGACCTCTCGGCAGTTGCTATTGCCGGTGCCATCAAGGCGGACTTATGTGAGATATACACGGATGTGAGCGGGATTTTTACTACCGACCCGCGTATAGAGCCAAAGGCGAAAAAGCTTAATGAAATCTCTTATGACGAGATGCTAGAACTCGCCTCTTTGGGTGCAAAAGTGCTTCAAAACCGCTCTGTTGAGCTGGCAAAAAAATTAAACGTAAACTTAGTAACAAGAACAAGTTTTACTAACGAAGAGGGAACATTAATCACAAAGGAAGAAAATATTATGGAAAAACCATTAGTTAGCGGAATTGCACTCGACAAAAATCAAGCACGTGTTTCATTGGTCGGCGTAAAAGATAGACCGGGAATCGCATCGGATATCTTCACAAAACTCTCAAACAACAATGTCAATATTGATATGATTGTTCAAAATATCGGGTATGACGGCAAAGCAAATATGGACTTTACTGTTCCTAAAGGCGATTTGAATGACGCAAAAAATGTTGTAGAGTCATTTGTAAAAGAGTCTGAAGTAGATGCGGTATCTTATGATGAAAATATCTGTAAAGTTTCTATCGTCGGGGTTGGTATGAAGTCACACACGGGTGTTGCGGCAAAGGCGTTTGCAACTATGGCGGCTGAAAATATCAATATCAACATGATTTCAACATCAGAGATAAAAATCTCTATGATTATTGCAGAAAAATATGCGGAGCTTGCAGTAAGAGCTTTACATAGCGCATACGAACTCGATAAGTAGCCTTATGCAGGAGTTTGCTCAATGGAGTCTGGATGCCATACGAGAAGAAGGCGGTTGTTTTAGCTGGATAGAAGAACAGCGTTTTGACTGGACAACTACTACTTCTCAAGCGTTGGAGCAGATTTTAAGCGGCAAAACAATCATTCTGGTTACTGATGAGAAGAGAAAGTGGTTTGAGACCTATCTTCTGGATTTTTTAAACGCATCATTGACAGATAGACCGCTTCTTCCCATTGTCAGCATTGATAGCATCTACAGACACTATAACAATATAAGCGGCGGAGAGATGATTGATGTGGTGGAGGATATGATTTCTTTGGCACATAAAGATGAGTACTTTTTTTGGTATATCGGCAGAGGCGATGATAAAAGAGCAGATATCGCAAAGAGAAAAGATACAAGTTATTTTTGGATTTTTGATGAAGAGTATTTAAACGCATTTCACCTCAAATCTTACGATAAACTGCTTGATATAAAGCTTTTGCAGCTCTACCGTCTCTTTAATGCTTCTCTCAATGCAGCGATGTTTGGAGAGGTTGATGTCGGAGCTTGATTTTACAAAGAGCCACATCATTATCTCTGCAAATATAGAAGCCGAGTTTGAAGGGCTTAAAGGCGCACTCAAACCAAAAAGAGTTGTGGGTTTTATAGAAGATGAGTTTAAAATCGAACACGCAAAAGCGGCAGTGGCAGAGGCGTACATAAGCGAATCAGAGACGAAGTACATCATTTTAGGCGCAAACCACTTCAACACAATTTCGCAAAACTCACTTCTAAAAGCACTCGAAGAGCCTCCTAGAAATATAGAATTTATTATCATAGTGCCTACGACTTCCAATCTCCTTCCAACAGTTCGTTCCCGTTTGCCGATACTCAAAAAAAAGCAAGAGCGTATCTTGCAGGAGTTCCCTTTTTCTCTTGCCAAGTTAGAATACAAGAATGTTTTTGACTTTTTAAAAATGGTTTCAAAGATTAGCAAGAGTGAAGCACAAGAGTTAACGGAGGCGCTTTACTACCGTGCAACGGTTGTGGATAAGCTTCTGCTCTCCAATGCACAACTTGAAAATTTTGACAAGGCATACAGACTTTTAGAACTAAATGCCAGACCGCAAAGTGTTTTTGCGCTTTTGCTTATGGGGTTTATAAATGGAAATTGAAGTTTTATCACGTGATATCTTAGTGGAGAAATATCTCAAAAATCTCAAAGTAGATGCCGGCGGCGTTGCCATTATGACATCAAAGGCGGCGCATCATCTTATACTTTTACGAGATTTGCATGTCGGGGCGGCAAATATCTTGAAGCAAGATGCGCTGAGTGTGGGAGCTGATTTGGCAGTGCCTCGCGGGACGGTTGTAGCAAAGACGCCGTTTGTGGATGCGCTTCTTATTGCAACTTCAAGACAGCTTCAAACTCTTAGCAAAAAAGAGCTGGCACAGCCTTTTGGACTCAAAGATGTTGCGAAAAAACTTCAAGATATTTTACGCTCAAAAAAGCCTTCAAAAGTAGAGGTGATGGGTGTCGTCAATGCGAATGACGATAGTTTTTATTCAGGCTCTCGGTTTCAAGAAAAAGAGGCAATTGAGAGAGTGCGAAAGATGATAGAAGAGGGTGCGGATATCATCGACATAGGCGGTGTCTCTTCTGCTCCAAACTCCAAAAAAGTAACAAAAGAGGAAGAGCTACGACGCTTAAAGCCGATTCTTGATTTGATTCAAGGCGAAAAACTTTACAAAGAGGTACAATTTAGTATAGACAGTTATGAGCCTCTTGTGATTGAGTATGCGCTTGATCGAGGTTTTAGTATCGTCAACGATATAACGGGATTGGCAGATGATGAGGTGTGTAAGCTTTGTGCGCACAGCGGTGCAAAAGCGGTGATTATGCATATGCAAGGTACACCGCAAACGATGCAACACAAACCGGAGTATGAACATATCTTGAGTGATGTTTTTTCGTTTTTTGAGCAAAGGGTAGCAAAAGCCGCTTCCTTTGGGGTGGAAAATGTTGTTTTGGATGTGGGTATAGGTTTTGGAAAGACGCTGGAGCATAATTTGATGCTACTCAAGCATCATGAACACTTTCTCGCTCTTGGCAAGCCGCTGCTTGTCGGTGCTTCAAGAAAATCGATGATAGACAAGATTTCGCCGTCTCTGCCGCATCAGAGGCTTTCAGGAACGATTGCTCTGCATCTTGAAGCGGTAAAAAACGGAGCATCTATAGTTCGGGTGCATGATGTGTTTGAGCATGTTCAGGCTCTTAAGGTACAAAAAGCGTTAAGCGAGATATAGGATAAACAGATGAAATTTCCAACAGTCGGCGAGATAGCAACTACACAGGTTGTTATGGTCAAACGAGAAGATACGCTTACAGGTGTACTTGAGACGATGTGTCAGTATGGACATAGAAACGTTATTGTGGCAGACAGATGCTCTTTTTATCTTCTTGGTATCAATGATATCTTAAGTGTAAAGATGGAAATGAATAATCTTGATGTAGCGATAGGCTCTTTGGAACTCACTAAAATCCCCACGGTATATAAAAATGAAAACATTCTCAGTACCATCGAGTATCTTAACTGTAACTTAGAGCATATTTGCGCAATCAATGAAGACGGAACGCTTTACGGGCTTTTGACCCATACGGACATCACAAGCAGTATAGACCCGGATACTTTGATGAAGAGTTTTTGTCTCAATGATTTTTTAAAACTCGGCAAGAGAGTCAAGTGGATAGAAAAAGAGGCAACAACGGCAGATGTTCTCAAAAAGATGCTTCATGCCACAACAGACAGTGTGATGATTGTGGAGAACAAAAAGCCGTTAGGTATCTTCACCACCAAAGACGTTGTAAAAATCATAAGAGCCACTTGCAAATTCAATCCCCACCAAGTAGCTAATTTTTCATTGTAGCTATTTTTTACTTTAAAAAAATCATTCTCATTTTGCTTTCGCGTTGTTTTGCTCTAATTAACTCAATTTTCTTAA
>NZ_JAQVKP010000019.1 GCF_028694605.1 Sulfurimonas sp.
TCCATTCCGAACCCGGAAGCTAAGCCTCTCATCGCTGATAATACTGACCCTTACAGGGTTGGGAACGTAGGTCGCTGCCTAGTTGATCATTTTTCTTCTTTACTTATACAATCATTTAAATTCTTTTCTTGCTAAAAAACTCTTGATTATAGTGATTCTTTTTTCATACAATTTAATTATCAAATCATAGGAGTTTTTTATGTCAAAAGTCGTTCTTATCGCGGGTGCAACATCAGGTATGGGAGAGCTTAGCGCTAAGTTTTTATCCGATAACGGTTACATAGTTTATGCAGGTTCAAGAGATGCAACCGTTGCAGAGGGAAGTTCAAATCTAAAACATATATACATAGATGTTACAAATACGCAGTATAAAAGACGCTGTTGCAAAAATAATAAAAAATGAAGGCAAAATAGATGTTTTGGTAAATAATGCCGGTTTTGGGTTACTTGCTACTTTGGAAGAGGGAAGCGATGAGGAGATGTTTAAGCAGTTTGATGTAAATGTTTTCGGACTTATAAAAACCTCAAGAGAAGTTCTGCCGTATATGAGAGAAGCTAAGAGCGATGTCATCATAAATATCAGTTCATTTTTAGGTAAAAATGATAAAGAGCATGAGCGATGAAGAGTTTGAAGCAAAAATCAAAGAAACTTTCAGTCTGTAGCAGATGAAAATGCTGCTCTTTCATACTCTGCTTCTGGTTATCATCGTTGTTGGTGCTATGATAACTATCGCTTATTTTACACCTCCGAAAAAAGTTCCGAACTATAGCGATGCAGAGTTAAGGGAGTTGGCTATAAACAAGGGGCATAAAGCGATGCCCTCCTCCTTGGATGAACTTATATCCCTTGTGGATGATATCTCCAATCCGATGACGAAGGAGAAGATAACGCTTGGAGAAGAGCTTTTCTTCGATACAAATCTCTCAAAGAGCGGCAAAACAAGTTGCGCAACATGCCACTCTTTTGACAGAGACCTTAAAAATAGCGGCGCACTGCTAAAAATGCTCACGCAAAAAGAGCCAAAAACCAATGATTGCGCTTCATGCCATGATGAATCCCATCCGCAAAATGGCATAAAATTGTCCCGACATTTGAGGAGCGGGAAATAATAATCTGGACGACAAAACAAAACACAAAAGTTATACAGACTGTCATATGATAAATCTTAAAGATGATAAATTTGTACTTCTAAAGAGAACTTCAACCGATAGCGGAGTTGTAAAAATTATATAAAAGTTCACTATTTTTAGGCGCAGGACATTATATATCAAATCAAACGGCATGGCTGATTTTAGAGAATTATGGCTTGAAATTTAGGTAAAAGACAAAGACGGCGAACTCGAAAGCGACGGAAACATTGAGGACGGAAGCAGACTTTTTCAAAAAATGTTCGGCGATGAAAACTCTAAACTGTTGGGCTTTTATTTTGGAAGTATAAAACTCTTCTTAATGATACGAGAATACCAACAAGAGAGAGAAGAGCAAAAAGCTTGCACTAGACAAAGGAACAAAATATCCAGTTTGGGTAAGCGTGAAATTTAACTTTAAAATCTATCCACACTTAGTAGCCAGTGCCATAAGAAATGTCTTCCCTGCTCTTGGTAATCCGACTGCTGTCGAACTTGCAAGAGCAAAAAAGAAGTTTTAGTTTAGCACATTGTGCAAAACTTGAAGCAAAGAGCTACTAGTGCTTTTCTTTACCATGCTGCAACTCTTTTACAATCGCAGCTCTTAAAGCATCCAGCTCACTTTGAGGTATGTTATCTTTAGAACACGTAATATGCTCTTTGGCGATAGAAACCGTTGTCGAACGCATCGTACCATCAATGACTTTTTCAGCAATTAAAGCGTTTGATTTGAACTCAGTCATTCTCCAACCCTCTTTTTTTCCGGCTTTTCCTATTGCTTCCAAAGCACTTTTTGAATCAAGATGCCCGATATAAATTGCAGTTTTACATATACCTGCATCTTCATTCACGTGTGCCCCCATATTTGCATCGCTAGAGACACTGCTCTTTACACTACATCCCGTTGTTAACATTGCCGCTACTATAGAAATTGCAGCAACCGATATCACCTTATTCATAACCGCCTCCCTCAATTTTTGTTTTTATGAATTTTTTTCAAAATTAATTCTACATTAAAAAAAATTAATGAATCAATGATATAATAATAGAGATAAAACAAAATTTAAATTAAAAATAAAGAGTTGGAAAATGAGCATACAAGACTTGGTAATAGTTGGCGTAATGAGTGTTCCGATGTTGATGTTTTCTGTTTTTCCAGGGATTTGGCTTGGCGATTATCTCGAGAGCAAACACCAGATAGAAGAGCAATCCAAGCGCGCTGTTGTTATTTCTACGACACTGCTCTTTGCATTTACCCTCTCCAGTATGATTCACTTCTTTTAATACATTTTCCTTATATAAAGAAACACACTGCTTATTAATCCTAAAATTATGTAAATTTTGAGTGTGTTTCGTATTGTTACACAAATAATAAAACAAACCTTAATTTTTAAATTACCTAAAAAAATTGATATAAATCAACTGTTTTTAAACTAATTCAGACTAAACTTCTCTTGATTCTGAAAAATGTAATAAGAGAAGGGGAGATGCAATGGTTGATGAAGCTTTAATGTCACGTGACATTCTTGTGGATGATTTTTTAACAATATTTGTATCTTCTACGCTTGTGTTGGTATTTGGAGGATTCTATGTTGGTATATATACGGCTGTAAAAGTTAAACTTCTCAAGAAATGGGCTATGCCTTTTGGATACATTTTTTGGGTGTTAACTGCTTATTGTTTGTATCTGATGGGAAGTTTAATGCATGTAAATGAACTTACGGCTAAAGCTTTGGTAGTTGCTGCAATTGGATTGTTATTGCTTCCGCATGCAGTCTATTACATGCAAGATCATGTTCATGAAGAGAATGAACATTAATTTATATATATTGACCCATAATTTATAGGAGGGTATAGTGGCTAAAAGATCCGTATGGAGTGACAATCGCTTCTGGCAACGCACAGCAGCGTGGATTACAGGTTTTGCTTCAGTTCTACTTATTTGGTTGACATTTGATACAAGTGCTCAAATCTCAATGGGTACTGATGCAGACATACAAAATGGTGTAACTAAAAGGGTTCCGGCACCTACAGTTATTAATTACAAGGTTACTTACGAGTTCAACAAGAAGCGTCAGCATGAGATTCCGGTTATTGGTGGAATGAATGCAGAGGGAACTTCGGCTTTCCAAGAAAAAGAGAAATTTTTTGGTAGAGATGACTGGAGTGAAGCAGAAGCTGCTGAATTACTTCGTTTAGGTAAACTAGGTTCACAGGCTAAAAACTGTATGAACTGCCATACACTGCTTGGAAACGGTGCATACTATGCTCCGGACTTAACAAAAGCTTGGTTAGATCCGGCATGGGGACCTAATGGTTCAATGCAAGCTATGACAGGAAAAAGCACAAAAGAGGAAGCGATGGCTGAGTTCTTACAACATCCGTCTCAATATCCGACACATGCTCGTATGATGCCAAATCTTGGTATTACTGCTGAAGAAGCAAAAGGCTTGGTTGCTTTCCTAAAACACATGGCATCAATCGATTCAAATGGTTTCCCAAGAAACTTTGGAAAAATGCAAGGAGCGGTAAATGGCAAATAGTTATTTAAAATCTGAATCTAAAAAGTTAGCGACATGGTATTTTACTGTTGCAGCGATTCTTTTTGGTGCACAGTTGCTTTTTGGACTTGTTGCTGCGGCGCAGTATGTTATTCCGGGTTTCTTGTTTGAATTACTAGACTTCTCTGTATCAAGAATGCTACACATCAATGCACTTGTTGTATGGATGGTTTTTGCGATGTTTGGTTCTGT
Organism: Sulfurimonas sp.; assembly: GCF_028694605.1. Classification (GTDB taxonomy): domain Bacteria; phylum Campylobacterota; class Campylobacteria; order Campylobacterales; family Sulfurimonadaceae; genus Sulfurimonas. Next base: position 3,882 of record NZ_JAQVKP010000019.1, read on the forward strand.
TTACTGGTTATTACCTGATGAGACTGGTATTGAAACTGTCGGTATCGGTATGGGTAAACTCCTTTTCTGGATATTTACTGCAGCTGTAACTGTTGTTGTTCTCGTATATCTCTTCATCCAAGTCGGACCTGCAGATGAGACAACTATCTGGTTCATTAACGAAGGTCGTGAGTATATCGAAGCACCACGTTGGGCTGACTTAGGTATTACTGTTGTTGCACTTGGTTTCGTTGCAAACCTTTTCATGACAGGTATGAAGGGTAACCGCTCTGGTATCGTTACTGTTCTTATGGCAGACATGATTGCTTTTGCTGGTTTATACTTAACAGGTATGTTCTACACTGACAACATCTCTATCGACCAATTCTGGTGGTGGTGGGTTATTCACCTTTGGGTTGAAGCTACTTGGGAAGTTTTCGTTGGTTCAATCGCTGCTTATGGTCTAATCACTATGATTGGTGCACACCGTAAAGTTGTTGAAATGTGGTTATGGATTGAAGTAACTATGTTGTTTGGTTCTGGTATCCTTGGTCTTGGTCACCACTACTTCTGGATCGGTACACCTGAGTATTGGTGGGAAATCGGTGCGTTGTTCTCAGCTCTTGAGCCACTTCCACTTGTTGCAATGTTTATCCACGTTCTTTATGACTGGGGAAAAATGCAAGGAGAAGAGGATGCGAAAGGTCAGGCTATTTCTGTTATCACAAACAAGCCGGCATTTACTTGGTTCGTTCTTAATGCATTTGGTAACTTCTTGGGTGCTGGTATCTGGGGATTCTTCCACACATTACCACAAGTAAACCTTTATACACACGGAACACAGTTCACATCTGCTCACGGACACTTAGCGTTCTTTGGAGCTTATGCAACTATTCTTGTGGGTATGATGTATATGGCTGTACAAGGCAAAAACGGTATCAAAATTCTTAACAACACAAGATCAACAATTTTTGCTACAAGCATGATTGTAGGCGGTGTTGTAGGTATGACTGTTGCGCTTACAATTGCAGGATACTCTGATGTTATCATCTCTCGTGCACAAATGGGTGCTACATGGGCAGGTTACTTTGATGCTCAAGCAACTACTTGGTTAACACAAGGTATGATTTGGAGACTTCTCATGGGTGTTATAACATTCGTAGGTTTCCTATTCTTAGCGAAAGATTTATTGACAACCGGTAAATCTGCTAATCACGTAAGATAAGGAGAATAAGATGAACGCAATGTTTGAACCATTTACAGATGTAGTGCCAAGTTTTTTTGGCACACTTGCACAAGGACCGTTAACACTAACGATTTTCTTGCATACTGTAATTGTACTTCCAATGATTTGGATTTACAAGCAAGAAAAAGCGCGTCTTGAGCAAGAGGGCAACTAAAAAAATCTAAAGTTCTCAGGGCCCACATCGGGCCTTGAGGTTTTAGTGTAGTTTCAGACGTAAAAGTCTGTATGTATATCTATTTTAGAAGGAGAAATAAAATGAGATTAAACAAATTAGCAATGTCAGTAGCAGCTATCGCGGTTGTTGCTTCAGGTTTAGCGGCAGATACATCTGCAATGGATGTTGAAAAAGTATTTGAGAAAGAGTGTCAAGGTTGTCACGGTCCTAACCACGAGGGTGGTGTTGGTTCTGACTTACGTCCAGCTGTAACAGCAAAGAAAAATGCTTATGAACTTGCTGCAACTATCCTAAACGGTAAAGCGGGAACTGCAATGCCTCCGTTTAAAGAGAAGTTCTCAAAAGCTGATGCTGATAAAATGGTTGACTATATCCAACACTTTAAAGGTAGAAAAATCAACCAACTTACACTTGATACTGTAAAAAGTGGTTGGAAAAAACTTAACGACAGAATGGAGTTCTTCAAAAAGTACCCAAATCCTGCTGATGTTAAGAAGAACACTGATATCTGTTTCGTAACTGAGCGTGATGCTGAGCGTGTTGCTTTCGTTGACGGTACAACGGGTAAAATTTTATCTAAGCACCCAGCTGGTTTTGCGGTTCACGTAACAGTTACAAACAAGCGTCAACCACGTTATGCTTACTCAATCTCTCGTTCAGGTTTAGTAACAATGTTCGACTTAAATACTCCGGGTCAACAAAAAATTGCTGAGTGTCAAGTTGGATCTGAGTCTCGCGGACTTGCAGTTTCTCCAGATGGTAAATACCTAATGGCTGGTAACTATACTCCGGGTGGTGCTATCCTTATGGATGCTATGACACTAGAGCCGTTAAAAGTTTACCCAACTTCAAGTGTTATCAAGCCTAACGGTGACATCGATTCATCTCGTGTTGCAGGTATTTTCGATACTCCATACGGTCCTTATATCGCATTTGCACTTAAAGACGGCGGACACGTTTATATCGTAGATTACTCTAAGCCAGGGTTCCCAATCGTTGGTGATATTCCAAACATCGGTGATATTCTTCACGATGGTTTCTTGAATGAAGGTAAAGAGATTGGTCGTTACCTATTCATCGCTTCTCAAGGAAGTGACGTAGTCGGTGTTGTTGACTTCAAAACTAAATCTTTAGTAACTAAAATCTATACAGGTCCAGCATCTAAGCCACACCCAGGTCAAGGTTCTTCTTGGTTCAATGAGACTCTAGGTAAGCAACTTGGTGCAACTGTTAACATGAACTTAGGTCAAGTAACAATCTGGGATGACCACTTCGATGTTATTCGTCATATCCCAACAGGCGGTGGCGGTCTATTCGTTGGTACATCTGAGCATACACCATTTATCTGGGCAGACAACGTTCTTGGATCAAGCAATGTTTGGAATCAAGTTCACTTAATCAACAAGCAAACTCTTGAGCTAGACAGAATCATCACTGTTGGTACAACAGAAGGTACTGTAACAGATCCTGTAACTCATAAAGTACTTTACAAGTGGAAAGTTCCAACTGTAAAAGATGCTAAGGGTGAAGCGGTAGTTCCTAGAATTCTTCACGCTGAGCCTGCAAACCACGGTCACTGGACTATGATTTCTGAGTGGAATGCTGGTCGTATCGGTATCTATGAAGCAAAAACTGGTAACTTTGTGAAGTACATCGAAGGACTTACAACTCCTACATTTACTTACTCTATCGAGCACAGACAAACTATTCCAGGTGCATAATGTACACCTTCTCTCCCTTTGGGGGAGAAAATCAACACTTCTTTACCCATGTATCCAAAACCATTTTTTTAGCCCGCATTTAAATAGTAAAAAATGATTTTATTGACATTTATAAGCCATTATTCAAGCTTAGTTTAGCTACAATAAAAACCAAATAACAACTTTGAAAAAAGAGAAATAATGTACCTAAAATTACTCATTGCACTGTTTTTTGTTTCGCATTTAAGCGCGCAAGAAGCTGCAGGAAAAAAAGTTTTTGAAACGTATTGTTGGGGTTGTCACCATCAAACCTCCGAAGCGTTTGGACCTCCGTTTACCCAAATCGCAAATAAAAGAACATTTGAAGAGATTCAAGCTTACATCATCGACCCTGAGTCAATGTACAAAGCATTTGGATACAAACGAACAGTTATGACAAAACTCAAACTAACAGATCAAGAGAGAGAAGAGATAGCGCGCTATGTTCTCTCCTATAAAGGCAAATAGATGTTTAGACTCTCCAACCTCATTCACTCCGTAGTTGAAAACAAACCGGAGAGAGTTCTTAATGGTTCTATAGCTATCTGGAACTTTACAAACCGTTGTAACCTCTCATGCCTGCATTGCTACTCAAAATCAACACTGGATGAGATTGATACACTTACCACTGCACAAATTAAAAAAACTATTTTAGAGATGAAAGAAAATGGGGTAAAATTTATTATTTTCTCCGGCGGTGAGCCACTTACAAGGAAAGACCTTTTTGAAATTGCAGACTTTTGTAAAGAAAACGGGATTATTACCTATCTATCAAGCAACGGTCTGTATTTTACATCAAGTAATGTAAAGAGAATTGTTGATACTTTCAACTATGTTGGCATCAGCATTGATGGTGATGAGCCGACACATGACCATTTCCGCGGTCTCAAAGGGGCATTTACCGAGACACTAAAAGCAGTGCGTCTAGCAAATGCACAAGGCGGTAAAGTCGGAATTCGCTTTACCATAACAAAAGAGACACTTGGCTCACTTGAGTATATCTTTGAGCTTGCAGAAAAAGAGAATATTTCAAAGATATACATTTCGCATCTTGTTTACTCCGGACGCGGATTGGACAACCTTAAGATGGATTTATCTAAGGAGCAGAGAAGAAAATCGGTTGAGTTTATCCTTGACAAGGCATTTGAATACTATGAAACAGGCAGAGATATAGAGATAGTTACCGGCAACATGGAGCAGGATGCAATTCTCTTTTTAAACAAATTTGGAGAAAAGTTTCCTAATCTTAAAGCAAAAATGAGAGAACGCCTCGTCTCATGGGGTGGCAACAGTGCAGGACGCAAACTCCTAAATATCAACAGTGAGGGCGATGTACGCCCTGACCCGTTTTTTCCCTTTACGGTTGGCAATATCATAAAGCAGGATTTTGGTACTATCTGGCAAAGCGGTGAGTTGTTAGACCAATTGCGCATCCACCCAAGAAAGCAGATAAGCGGTATCTGTGCATCATGTGAGCAGATAGATATTTGTAACGGCGGCTCAAGATCAAGAGCGTATGCTATCACCGGCGATTTATGGAGTGAAGACCCGTCATGTTATTTGACTCAAGAAGAGAGAAGGAAAAATTAATGCAAATCAAAAAACTTTTTATAGCTGCTTCTTTGGCAGCATCACTACTAAGCACGCTGCAAGCAAAAGGAGTGAATCCGGTACTTGCCGATTTGAGAGGAAACGAGAAAATCTTTGTTGTTGAAAGAGAGAGCAAGTCTCTTGCGGTGATAGAACAAGGCATGACAAAAGGTCATATTGATGGAATGCACGACATGAATCATGGCGTTGTGAAGTTTTATGAAAAAGACGGTTATGCAATCTCTCGTGATGGTTACATCATAAAATTCAACCCGGAAACGGAAAGAGTGCTCAAAGAGTATAAAACAAGCGACAGCGCTATCGGATTTACTGTCGAGAAGAACTATATCGCCGTTGCAAACTATGCAAAGAAGAGTGTTGATATTTTAGATAGGGATTTAAATCCTATCCGCTCTTTTGAGACCGGCTCCAAAAACGTCGGTATTAAAAAGTATAAAAATTATCTTATCTTTTCGCAGATGGATAACGACAAAATTACCGTTTTAAAAGACAAGAACAACGGCAAGGGGCTTCCTGAGTTTGAGATACATAAAGAGTTTGAAAATGTCGGCGTAATGCCTTTTGATGCGATGATTAAAAACAACAATTTTATCACCGGGTTTTTCAAAAGCAGCTATTTTGGTGTAGTTGACCTTGATACGATGACATACTCTAAGATAGATATTTTACTTGAAGATAGAAAGCCTGTTTTAAAAGTACCGCATTTTGGTTTTTGGAGCATCAGTGATGGAAATGTGTTTATACCGGCAGTCGGAAACAATAAGGTTTTAGTCTATACATCTGACTTTAAATTTGTTAAAAACATAGAAGTTGAAGGTTTGCCTGTATTTACGGCGCTTAGTCCTGACCAAAAATATATGGCGGTCACCTTTAGCGGTGAGAAGTTTCCTGTTGTTCAAATCATAGATACACAAACTCTTGAGGTTATCAAAAGATTTGAATTTGACGGAAAAGTGCTGCATGTGAGATGGTCTGATGTACGTCCTAACCTCTACGTTTCAGTAAATGATACAAATAAAATTTCAGTTATCAACACAAAAGAGTGGTATCTGGCTCGTGAGATGTTTGGTATCAACAAGCCATCAGGCGTATTTATCTATAAAGAGGCAAAATAATGGGCAAAGTCTATCTAACGGGAGCGGGTCCAGGAGATATAGAACTGCTCACACTTAAAGCACTTCGCGTTATCAAAGAGGCAGATGTTATCATTTATGACCGTCTTGCAAATCCGGACATCTTAGAAGAAGCAAAGAGCGGATGTGAGTTTGTGTATGTCGGCAAAGAAGATGGGAGACACATAGTTCCTCAAGATGATATCAATGAAGTTATCTACCAAAATGCACTTAAGCATGAAAATGTTGTCCGTCTCAAAGGCGGTGATCCTTTTGTTTTTGGACGTGGCGGAGAAGAAGCTCTTTACCTTCAAGAAAGAGGCATAGCATTTGAAGTTATTCCTGGGATTACATCTGCTATAAGTGCACCTGCTTATGCAGGCATTCCCGTAACGCACCGTGGAGTATCTGTGAGCTTTAGAGTGGTAACAGGGCATGAATCTCCAAACAAAAAAGAGTCTCAAATTCCTTGGGATACGTTTAAGACCGATGATACTATCGTCTTTTTGATGGGTCTGCATAATCTTCCAAAAATAGCAAAAAAGCTTATAGGCATCGGCAAACCGCTTGACTATCCATGTGCCGTCATCTCAAAAGGGACTACAAAAAACCAAAGCGTTGTTGTAGGCACACTTGAAAACATAGTCGCAAAAACACAGGATGTTCCAACTCCGGCACTTATCGTGGTAGGAAGAGTTGTAGAACTTAGAGACCAGTTGCAGTGGTTTGAGGGAAATGAGTAAGACGCTCGACACATCCAAAGCAATTGAAATTGCACCGAGTATATACTGGGTTGGTATGCATCTAAAAGGTGATCCTTTTCAGTGTCACCCGTATCTCATTAAAAACGGTAACGAATCCATCCTTATAGACCCAGGTTCTATGCTTGAGTTTGATGAAACTGTCAGAAAAATCAAAACGCTTATCCACATGAGCGATATCAGGTATATTATCCTCCATCATCAAGACCCTGATTTGGCAGCGGCCGTTCCTGAGATAGAAAAACTCATTAATAGAGATGATTTGCTTATAGTTACGCACTCAAGGATGTCGCTTCTTGTCAAACACTATCTTATAAAGTCAAGCTATTATGAAATCGACAGGCACGAAAACAGCCTTACAACTTCGACTGGTTTGAAGCTTGACTTTTTAACAACGCCATACTGCCACTCTCCCGGAGCATTTGTAAGTTATGAATCAAACTCTAAAGTGCTTTTTTCAGGCGATATTTTTGGGGGGATTGAGGAGTCTTGGGATTTTTATGCAGATGAGAGCTATTTTGCAAAAGCAAAACTTTTTCATCAAGAGTATATGCCAAGCAAAGATATCTTTAACTATGCACTCGGCAAAATCGAAAAACTTGATATTGAGCTTATCGCACCTCAACATGGCTCCATCATAGAGAAAAAGTATATCCCAAAACTTATAGAAGATATGAAAAATCTTGATTGCGGTCTCTATATTGAGCAAAAGTACAACCGTGAACTTCTCGACACTATACAAGAGCTACAAAGAAAAGAGGCAGAGTTACGGGAGCGAGATTTACTCCTTTTTGAACAGTCAAAGCGGGCAGAGATAGGCGAAATGATAGGTAACATCGCTCATCAATGGAGGCAACCACTTGCCATCATTAACACCTCTCTTGCAATCCTTCAAGAGAAAAACAGAGCAAATCTTCTTACCAAAGAGGAAATAGCGGATAAGCTTGAAAAGATGGAAAAACGTATTGCCTATCTATCTGAAACGATTGAAGATTTTATGAGCTACTATAGCCCCGGAAAAGAGAAGTCATGGTTCAGTATTGATGATGCCGTAAAAAAATCACTGGAGATTATCCATTTTAATGAAACGGTTGTCAAACTAGATACCCAGTTCAACAGTACAGTGAAAATTTTTGCTTTAATAAATGAATACGTGCAAGTTATCGTCTCTATCCTATCTAACATCAATGATTTGGTTAGAATAAAAAACCTGCCACAAACTACTATTAACATCACTGTACAAAAAATTGAAGAGTTTGCCACGCTTACCATAGAGGATAGTTGCGGCGGAATAGAAGATGAGAATTTAAGCAAAATATTTAACCCCTACTTTACAACAAAACATAAGTCAATGGGAACCGGTCTTGGACTACATATCGCAAAAATGATTATAGAGGACAATATGAAAGGTTTTTTAACTGTACAAAATATTTATAACGAAAAAAATGAGAAAGTTGGTGCAAAATTTACTATAAAGGTAAAAAATGAAGAGTGAAAAGATAAGAGATGTATCTGTTTTGCTGGCAGAGGATGAGGGCGAACTCAGAGAGATGCTTCAGGAGTATCTGCAACTTTTTTTTAACAGAGTTTATACGGCGGCATCCGGAGATGAAGCGTATGATATCTATAAGCAAAAAAAGCCAAATATCATTCTAACAGATATAAGCATGCCCAATCTTGATGGTTTAGAGATGATTGGCAAGATAAGAGAGAGCGACAAAGAGACCAAAATCATCGTAATGAGCGCACACTCTGAACAGGAAAAACTGCTTCTTGCTATCAAGCTTCATCTGGAATCTTATCTTATCAAGCCCATAAAAACAGATAAACTCAAGACAACTCTACTTGACATCGTTGCCCAAATCAGAGCGGAAGTTCATCGAACATATGTAACAGAGTCTATTTTTTGGGATTATGATACCAACACGCTTTGGGAAAATACAAAAGAGATTAAACTTAGAAAGATGGAAAATATGCTGCTTAAACTTCTCTTCTCTAAGCCAAACATGATAGCTTCCACAAAAGAGATTTTTGAGCATCTGCATAAAGAAAAAGGTGAAAAAGAGTTTTCTGTTCATGCGGTAACTTCTCTTATGAAAAGATTACGTACAAAACTCCCAGAGGGAGTTATCCATAATATCTATGGTTCAGGATATAAAATTATTCCGCTTTAATACTTCTGCAAGTCGTACTTTTTAAAGAGAAGTTCGGCTTCTTTGTTGCCGCTCTTTATAGCTTTTTGCGCCCACTCTTTTGCTTTTTTGAATTGCTCAAGCTCGCAATAGACCTGTGCAAGTATATAATAAACGCTCTCATCGCCTTTTGCCGCGCTTTTTTCAAACCATTGTGCAGCTTCATCAAATTTCAACAAGTGCATGTAAATATGCCCTATATTTTGCTGTGCGCCCTTATGTCCGCTGTTGGCAGCTTTTTCAAAAAGTTCCACTGTTTTTGAGATGTTGAGATCAACTCCATCACCTTTATAGTACATTTGCCCCAAGTTGTACTGTGCATCCGCATGATTTTGCTCGGATGCTTTTGTCAGAAATTCAAGTGCTTTTTTGCTGTCCTGCGTGACATTATTTCCATTGAGATAAAACATTCCCAAATCGTACTGTGCATTTACATTTGCGTTGTTTGCTGATTTTTCAAGCCACTCTATAGATTTTTTAATATCTTTTTGAGTCCCTAAGCCATTTGCATAAAGATAGCTAAGTGCGCTTTGCGCTTTTGCATCACCCTCTAATGCACTCTTTTGGTACAGTTCAAACGCCTTTTGATACTGCTGCGCCTTAAACGCTTTGAGTGCTTCATCCGTGTTGGCTTCTACTTGAAGTAGAAGAAAAAACATACCCACTATAAACTTAAACATCTGTATCCTTGAAAAATTGATGTGAAATTATACTTACCTTATCTCAAAAGAGGCTTTGACACTCAAGTCAACTTGGTCACGAACACACATAAAAACCATACAAGGCATCTTTATGCCATATTCACTTACCAAAATCATTGAGGTTGCATCCATTGTAACATTAGAGTTTACGGCAGTTATCTTTGCTTTTGCTTCCAGCTCTCTGCTTACTCCATGAAAATCAAGTTTTCCTTTAATGGTGTAGAGATTGTCTTGTACTTTTGTCACACTTGAGATGGTATAGGTTGCGAGTTTGTACTTAAGCGTATCTACCTCTTTGTACATGTGTTCATCTCTATCGCTTTTGTCACTCTTAAAAAGCGACATCTCTACCCAAAACTTTCCCTGCATAGTCGTAATATCGCCGTTTTGCATGGTAATAGCGGCTTGCAGAGCGTTGTTGAACGGGTCAATCGTTTTATCCATCAGCATCTCCGTGTGAGCCGCAACAGAGCCGTTTTTGAGATGCAACTCAGCTCCAAAAAGCCCAAGGCTTAACAACGCTAATAACAATATCTTTTTCATTTTTTTCCTTTAATGTAGTAATTTTGAGAGTGCCAGCATAAGTCCGGCACCAGAAGCAATCCAACCGACAAACACCATCATAAACGATAGCTTAGCTATATTTTGCTCTTTGCTAAGTACCGTGAACACGACCACATTATAGTACGAGATAGTAAAAGGATAGAGCATAGAGAGCATAAAACTAGCCTCAAGATAGGAAAGTGTGTAACTTCCAAAAAACAGAAGCGCAATAAAGAGATGTTTTTTAAGCTTTGAAGCTTTGATAACGTATGCCGCAACCAACCCCAAGAGATGAAACGCAATAATGGTAAAAGTGCAGTTTGACCATATATTTATATTTTCATGCCTAGAGAGCGTTTCAAAAAGATTTGAGTCCAAAAATATCCAGAGCATCAAAGGAAGATAGGCGGCGAACGGGTATGAGTGCTCTTTTGCGTCCAGTGCAACTTTATAGCCTCTAAGTACAAAAGCACTAACAAGAGCGACAGCACTAAGAGATGCGGCTATTGCTATTCTATTGTGCACATCAGACGTAAAGAGAAATGTTCCCACACTGTAAGCTATAGCAAGCGCAAAGAGCAGCTCTTTTTGCTGTTTTGCTTTAAAAAGGTAGATGCCAAGCGGAGCCATAACACCCACCGCCAGCCCCAAAAGCATGAGAGTAAAAAAAGTGTAGTTTGGATATAAAAAAGAGAGTCCAAGTTGTAAAGAGAGCGCGATAAGTATTTTGTGAATGGGATTTTGGATACTACCCCAAGCAACACCGCCTAAAATAGTTCCGGCAACACCGCCTATAAACATCGGAAAAAGTGTTATCAAATCAGAGTTATAGTGTGCAGCAATACCTGTTTGAACAATCAGGAGATAGTAACTTAACTCAAATCCAAGCAGAAGCGAGAGGGCAAAAGAGTGTATTATCATAGGCGGCTTCTAAACATAAGATACAGCAGGGCATACAAGATATCATAAAACCCTACAAGCAGACCAAGAGCGTCTATCGTCCCCAAATAAAAGAGAGATAAAAAAATCGTTCCCGTAATCAGACGAGCCAAAGATGTCATATAAGCCAAAAAGTGCGGCTCTTTGGTTACTCCGACAAGATGCAAGATACCGACAAAACCCATAAAACCAAAGACAAGATAGTAGTACGGAGTAAATTCAAACCCTAAAAACTCAAATAGCAATGGAGCAGATAAAAAGAGTATGAACGCTCCTAAACCATCTGATGCAAATCCGCTCAGATGGTATAGCTGCAAAAGAGACAATTTTGTTTTGTCCATCTTTAGTGCTGCATAATAAACCAAACCTATGACTGCGACAATCCCGCCAAGAAGGCGAATCCACCACATGGAAATGACATCAATATTTGCAAATCCCGCCTCACTAAAGCCTGCAAGCGAGAGCGAAACAAAGATAATCGCTATGACATAGAGCCAAAAGCGCATAAAACTTTGCGGCAGTTTATAAAAATACTTCAAAACGCTTAAGGACATAAAGAATATACCAAGCCCGATAGCCACATGTGCATGAGCGACTATCAAATCGTTTCTATGAAAAGGCCAGCGGATTTCAGGGATAAAGAGTATGTTCCCTTGAATCATTACAAATAAAAATGCCCAGATAGATACGACTAGATAAGGTGTAGATTTTAAAGTTATATTTGCATCCCTGCACCACTTTATAAGCAGCGGCGCATAAGCAAAAGTAAGCCATTGATACACCCACTCCTCAGCGTATGAGAGTTCGCCTCTAAATATTCTGGTTGCAACGGAGAGCGCATATCCGACAAGCGGAATAACCCAAAAAAGATGCCATTTGGGAGTAAAACTCTCTTTTGCATGGAGTTTTATCATAAGGTAAAAAAGAGGAATAAGAGTAAAACTCATCCCCAAAGTGTTGTCTCCGTGAGGACCGATAAGAGTTTTTTCAACCTGCCCATAAGTTGGGTTCATCAAAACCAAAAGTGCCAAAGGTGCGATAAAAAGGAGTGTTTTGGAGACCTTTACCCAAAGCGGTGTAGCCTTATATTGTTTTATAGTTTTAAAAATAGCAACTATATAAAAAATGCCAGAAGCAGCAAGTACAAAATTTAACTCGTACGCAAAATCATAAAACGGCAATCCTCTTTGAGCGCCTAAAAATATTGAGACGGTTGCCATAAATAAAAAGAGATGCCATAGCAAAAAATAGTTTTTAAGCGGCTCTACAGCATCACCCAAATCCAACCCTTCTTTTGCAAAAAGTGCAAACGGAAGCAGCGAGAGAGCGAGCATGATGGGACCGTAAAGCATCAAAGTTATATGAAGCGAACGGGTTGTTGATGGATTTAGCAAAGTTTCGTTTAAAAACTCCACTCCCAAAAGTTGCGCTGCAAAAATAACGCCCACCAAGAGAGAACCTAAAAATATAAAAGCCCATATAGGCACAATCCGTTCTATCAATCTATAAAATTTGTCCATCTTTTAACCTAATAATTTTAGTTGCATAATTTTGTATCTGCATATCATGGGAAGCTACAACCACCGTAGTTCCTTTTTTTTGCGCATCTTGAAGAAGTTCGTAAACGATTGTAGAGTTTTTTGAGTCCAAACTGCCAGTAGGCTCATCCGCAAAGATGATTTTGGGTTCATTTACAAGTGCGCGGGCAACTGCAACCCTCTGTCTTTGCCCACCAGAAATCTCATTTGGGTAGCGAGAGGAGAGTTCCAAAATGCCAAGTTCATCAAGTATCTTGTTTATATTTTGTTTTTTATCATCCATTGCAGCGAGCGCGATATTTTCATATACGCTAAGATAGTTTATGAGATAGTGAAACTGAAAAACAAAGCCTATTTTGCTTTGGCGAAAATAGTCCATATCTTTCATGCTCTCCACAGCTTTTCCATCAAGCAAAAGTTCTCCGCTTGATGGTTTTAAGAGCGTTGAGAGTATAGAGAGAAGTGTTGATTTTCCGCTTCCGCTCTCTCCGCTTAAAAAGAGAAACTCACCGCTTTTAACTTCAAACGAGAGATTAAATAACACTTGTTCACTGCCGTAAAAATGTGAAATATTTGATGCTTGTATCATGCGCATCCTTGATTTATAAGAAGTATCGGGTCTGTTTTGGAAGCTATCCAAGCCGGAAAGAGTGAGCCTAAGAGTGCCATAAATAGTGTTGAAACCAAAACATAAAGGGCAGTTGCGAGTGATAGCGTACCGTTTACATACCCTTGAAGCATCTCTATATGAGGTAAAAGCGCCAAAATCCCAAGACTAAGGATAAGCGCAAAAAGATATGCCGAAAGGCTCATGGCAAGCGTTTCAAAAAAGAGATTTTTTATGATAAAAAATCGGCTCTTTCCAAGCGCACGCATAATGCCAAACTCCTCTTTGCGGGAGTTTACTATCATGCTCATAACAGAAGCAATCCCCATCAACCCCATTGCAAAAGCCAAAAAAGAGATAACAAAAGAGGAGTTTTCGATGATTTTAAACTGGTTGTACTCTTTGATGAAATTCTGTGTTGTTTTTACCTCTATTTCGCTCTCTAAGTTAGAAATCTTTTGAACAATCCCGTCTATTTCGTTTGGCGAGCTTGACGAAACCAAAATGAAAGAAGCAGAGCGGTTAAAAAGCCTGCCAGCATCTGTTATGTTCATAACGACACCGCCTTCTTCAAAACCTATTTCACTGCGGTAAACACCTGAAATTTCAAAATTTTTGTTTGCGATATTTATACTTTTTGTCTTAAACTGCTTTGAGAGATTTTCACCTAAAATCACTTCACCCTCTTTAGGGTAATCCCCGCTTGAGAGTTTGTAGTGCGAAAAATGGTTAGCAGTCGTTCCGTAAATGCCCGCAATCGGGATATGTCCGATGGGAGAAGCACCGACTATCATGGCATAACTTGAACTTACATGTTCGAGTTTATCTATTTTATCCATCAAAGAAATATCTACATTTGAAAAAAAAGTATCCGAAATCCCTTTTTGTGTGATGATGATATCTCCGTCCGTTTTAATCATCTTTGAGTACATCCCTATAACGCCCTGTGAAACGGAGCTGATGAGAAAAATCGCCATGACCGCAATTGTAATAGATGAAAATATCAACAGACTTTTAAATGGATTTTTGCAAATGGCTTTAAATGCTATCATTTTTCAATCGCCGCTTTGAGTTCATCTTTTGTAGCAGCGTAGCGAATCTCTTTGATTTTTGCATTTTCTACAAAAAGGAGTGTAACCATATCTTCTTTGGCGGGAACGACCGTATCAAACCCTTCGCTGTAGTTTATGTGGATGGGATGTTTATATTTTTTGAGTTTTGGGATGGCAAACATAGTGGTGATAACAGATGGCATTTTGCTGATATCTGCGATAAAAACCGCTTGATGCTCACTAAGGTATGCTGTATCTTGGCTTTGAAGGTACGAGTTAACAAGCGCACCCGTCTCTTTTTCAAAAGAGGCGATGACAATCTTGACATCTTTTGGGATTTTAACCACCCCATCATTTGGGGTTTTATATACAAAATCACTAAGCCTCGCACTCGGAGAATCAACATGTAAAAAATCGGCATTTAAAGCCGAAAAACAGAGCGAGAAAAATAAAAACAATCTACACATAACAAATCCCTGTGCCCAGATTTTGACAAAATCAGGGTTAAAATAAAAATTTATTATGCGCTCTCTTTACTAATTAATCGTTAACACTGCTATTTCTCTGGGTGCTTTATATCTGATTTGTACTCCCCAGTACCCTATGCCGTTATTGACATAAAGCGTTGTTTTGTTGTGTTTATATACTCCGCTAAAGTAGGGCTGTGCCAACTTGACAAGCAGTGAAAACGGGTAAATCTGTCCACCGTGCGTATGTCCGCTCAACTGCAAATCTACACGGCTCTCTCCAATAAGACTCACATCTTTTGGCTGATGTGCAAGAAGGATAGTCGGCAACTCAGGATGCAATGATGCAAAGAGCTTCTTTGTATCTCTGTTAATTCCGCGCATAAAACTGTATCTATCGCCAAGTCCTGCCAGCTGAAGTTTTACTCCTTGTATATCAAGATGCACTATTGTGTTATCCAGAAGCTCCACACCGCTCTCTTGCATGATTATTTGGAGGTTTTTTGCACCGTAAACTATGTCATGATTACCCGTTACATAGTAGGATTTTGCTCTTAAACTCCTAAAACTCTCCAGCTGCTTTTGCACTTTATGCGCTGCACTTTGTAAAATATCTCCGCTAAAGAGAACAAGGTCGGGGTTTATTTGGTTGATTTGCTCTACCATCTCTTCAAGATGATGCAGATTTACTTTTGGCGTAATATGCAAATCGGAGAGCTGCACTATTTTAAGAGAGGATGGAAAATCATCTAATGTAAGCGTAATATTTTTAAACGGGAGGTTGTTCCACCCTTTTTCTAGCGACATCTTAACATCCTTATTTCAAAAATGTATGGTATTATTATTTTAACAAACAAAAAAGGTGTCTGTGATGCAATATTTCAAGTTGATTGTTGGTTTAGTTCTTTTTAGTCTGGTTTTTAGCGGTTTTTGGTCCGGAAAAAGCCCTAGAGAAGTGAAAGAAGAGAGTCGTCAAGAGAGAGTTGAACGCATCAAAACAAGCAATGAAACACTCCAGCTTCTCTACAAGTATGCGCCAGAGGCAAGGGAGATGATTCTTCGTTCCTACGGATATGCAACTTTTAGTAACATAGGGGTAAATCTTGTTCTTTTCTCTGCTGAGGGCGGAAAAGGGATGGCACACAACAACAGGACGGGAGTTAACACCTATATGAACATGGCGTCTGGCGGCGTTGGATTTGGGCTTGGTGTCAAAGATTTTAGAGCAGTTTTTCTCTTTGAAAACAAAAAAGCGTATGACACTTTTGTAAATGCAGGGTGGGAAGCAAATGCACAGGCAGATGCCGCCGCAAAATATGAACAGAGCGGGGGTGCTATCAATGCGGCTGAGACCGTTGCACCGGGAATCAGGCTCTACAAACTTACACAAAACGGTTTAGCACTTCAAGCGACGATTCAGGGAACAAAATACTGGAAAGATGAAGAGTTAAATAAACGCTAATTTTAACTTAAGCCAATTCATCTTACAATCTTCGTATCTTAAAAAGTAAAGGATTTTCTATGAAAAAGATTTTAGTGAGTATTGTTGCATTGGTAGCGCTTGGTTCATCAGCGATGGCAGATGTAAATAACCAAACGGGTTGCGGTCTTGGTGCAATGATTATAAAAGACGATTCAACTGCTGTTGTACTGGCGCTTCAAGCAACAACAAACGGAATATTCGCAAATCAGACATTTGGTATCACATCAGGAACTTTAGGTTGCAAGAAAGCCAAATTTGTTATGAACGAGAGAGCCGAGGAGTTTGTCGCTTCTAACATGGATCAGCTTGCAAAAGAGATAGCACAAGGGCGTGGCGAGAGCGTTGATACTTTGGCGGAGCTTTTAGAAGTATCCGATAAGGTGGCTTTTGCAACTGCACTTCAGGCAAACTACAACAGCATCTACACAAGCCAAAATGCAAAAATGGCGGACGTGTTGGACAATATCTCTGCTACTACACTTTGAGCAAACAAAAACAGGTGGGTTTTCCCGTCTGTTTGATTTTATCTCCTAGGAACTTTTCATTTTAATCAGATTTTTTTTATCCATTCTCTTTTTCGCTCTTTTTTTAGATGCATCTTCAGACTTTTATAAAAACAGAGCCGATACCCTTCACTTGGCAGACTCAAGATACTGGCATATTCTTCTTCACATGGAAAATGGGGTAAGTGAGATAGACGATACAAGATTTTTTCTCGCACCGGATGGCAAAACAGATGCACAAAGCGAACTTCATGCCACAATTGAAGCACTTTTAAATGAGTTAACTTTTGACGACAACTCCACGGCATGCCGCTTTCCTGCAAGAAGAGCATGGCTAAAAGAGAAGCTTGGCGATATTGAGTTTCCAGAAGTTCACTGTGGCGAATATGACAAAATACTCAAAAGATTAAACCCAAAATCTGCAACGCTTGTTTTTCCATCGGCACACATCAACTCTCCTGCTTCCATGTTTGGACATACATTTTTACGTATCAACTCAGCATACAATTCCAAACTTCTCTCTTACGCCGTAAACTATGCAGCCGATGCCGATCCCGCCAAAGAAAACGGACCACTATTTGCCATCAAAGGACTTTTTGGAGGTTACTTTGGCAAATACTCTCTTCTTCCATACTATGATAAGCTCAAAGAGTATAGAGACACCGAGCAAAGAGATATCTGGGAGTATGACTTAAACCTAAGCGAAGATGAGGTTTTAAAGATGGTGCGTCATATCTGGGAAATCAATGAAACACACTCTTACTACTACTTTTTCACACAAAACTGCTCCTACAACATGCTTTGGTTTTTAGAAGCTGCAAGAGAGAACCTTAATCTTAGAAGCTATTTTTCTTTTCAAGTCATCCCTCTTGAGACAGTGCATGCCGCAAAAGCAGAGGGGATTATCAAGGAGAATTTTTACAGACCATCCAAGCGAACAACCCTATTACAATATGAAAAACTAATCAATAAAGAGTACAGAGAACTACCGTTAAAACTTGCCGCTTCCGATATAGATGTTGCTTTTCTTGAGAGTTCAAAGATAGAGCTTTCACAAAAACGCTTTATCTTGGAAGCTTCTATTGAACTTTTGGAGTATAACTACAGCAAAAATAAAATAGAAAAAGAGATTTATCTTAAACGTTTTCACAACCTCTCAAAAGCAAGAGCTGCCCTCGGAATGGGAGAAAAGATAGTTATAAAAACACCGCCAAACCCTATTGGGGGTCATCAAGCCATCAGAGCTTCCTTTGGTGCCGGAGTCAGAGAAGGAAAGTCTTTGGGATTTTTGGGACTTAGACCTGCATACCACAGTCTTGAGGATAGCGGTCAAGGCTTTTTACGAGGCACGCAGATAGAGTTTCTAAACCTTGAACTCTCAAGCGATAATCATAAACTCTCTGTGGAAGATGCCACCATCCTCTCCATTGTCTCCATCGCCCAAAGAAGCGATTTTTTTGATAATTTGTCTTGGAGAACAAAATTTGGATGGGATAGAAATTCACTTGACAACTCCGCTCATTTTATAGGTACTGTCGGTGCGGGATTTAGCTGGGGAAATGAATTTGGCTACACTTATATTATGATTGACCCGCTCTTCTATGCAGGAAGCAAACCCAAATCAGCCATCGGCGGCTCACTAGGATTTGTACTTGATAAATGGGGTGCAACTAACACAAAAATAGAGCTGACAAGAAGATTTTATGACACGGGCAAAATACAAAATATTTTTGAATTTTCACAAGGTTTTAGAATTTCGCAAAATATGCAATTTAGACTTGAATATGACTATAAAGAGAGAGATGAAAAAATAGTTGAAAAACAAGAGAGAAGCTTAAAAACCAACCTAAGTATCTATTTTTAAAAATTTATTTTAACTCAATTAGATATCCATCGGCAACTTTTTTGAATTCATACTTATAAAATCCGTCAAGTTCGACAACTATTCTATAATAACCTTCATGGCTGCCTATTCTTATTTTTTGAAAAACTTTATCAAAATCTTCTTTTACAAAATTTGAAACTTCCGTATCGCTTTTAAAATCTACAACTATTCTATGAGGGTTTGCAATTAAAAAATTTCTTATTGCTTCATTTTTTGCTGTCAGCTTTAAACTTTTTCCTGCAGCAGAAAACTTTACAAAAGAGAGAGAGGTAATAGATTTAGACTCCACGCTATTTTGTGCATCACTTTTCTTTATCGGTGCAGGAGCTGTTGTCGCGGCTTTGGGTGGCTCTTTTTCTTTAGAAACGGGTACCGTAGTTTCTCTGTAGCCTTGTGATATGAAAATAGGGAGGTGCCAGTCAATGGAGTTGTCCATCTCAATGCTTTTTGTTTCCACAGAGCCATCAAGGTTTTTTAGTTCTACCGTTACTTTTTGCAGAACTCTCGCTTGGGATGGAAGAGTGATTGCCGCTTGCTTTAGCGGAGCTTTTGAGCTATCTTTATTGGAAGTTATAAAGATGTCTTTTTCTCCCTCAGGAGGGAAAAAAGGATTTTCACGAGCATAAAGGGTTAAAATCAACAGTGCAAAAAGCGATAAAACTTTCATCAAACCAACTGCCCCTCTCCCTCTTTTTGCAGGTATTATACTACTATTTTGCAGAAATCTCTTTTAGTTCAAAATACTCTCTTTGCAGTTCTGCATTTTCATTTTTTAGCCTTTCTATCTCTGTTTGCAGATGGTTTTCATACTCCACAAGACCCATATATACCTGCAAAGAGTTATCACCGTACAAAAGAAGTCCTATATAAATACCAAACCCGATAACTGCAAAAAGAAGAATAAAGAACTTCGCAAAAGAGAAGCCGAGATACTTTTGCGTAAAGCTCTGAGTATCATTGATGCCGCTAAAAAGCTCCTCTTTGCTCATAAGTCTTCTTAGTTAAAAAGTTTTGAACCCAGATACTCACCATACATTACTTCATTTTCTATCTCTAAAAGACGGTTGTATTTCGCTGTTCTCTCGCCACGCGCCGTTGAGCCTGTTTTAATCTCGCCACAGTTAAGTGCCACTGCAAAATCTGCTATGAAAGCATCTTCGCTCTCACCTGAACGGTGGCTCATAACACACTTGTAACCGTTTCTTTGTGCAAGACGTACAGTAAGCATTGTTTCGCTTACCGAACCTATTTGGTTTGGCTTAATCAAAATAGCATTTGCGATGCCTTTTTGAATACCTTCATTGAGTATATTCGCGTTAGTTACAAACAAATCATCTCCTACAAGCTGAACTTTGTCTCCCAGCTTCTCAGTCAAAAGCTTCCATCCATCCCAGTCATCTTCGCTTAATCCATCTTCTATAGAGACGATAGGATATTTGGAGCACAAATCAACATAGTAGTCAACCAACTCTGCAGATGTTACGGTTCTATTTTCGCTATCAAGTCTATAACCGCCATCAACAACAAGCTCGCTTGCAGCAACATCAAGTGCTATTGCCATTTGCTCTCCTGCTTTGTAACCTGCTTTTGCGATTGCTTCCATTATAACTTGTATAGGTTCTTCGTTTGAGCTTAGATCCGGAGCAAATCCGCCCTCATCTCCAAGAGCAGTGTTGTGTTTTTTAGCTTTTAGTATAGCTTTTAAGTTATGATATACCTCTGCGCTTGCTTGAAGTGCGGTTGCAAAGTCATCAAAGCCTATAGGCATAATCATATATTCTTGAAAATCAACAGAGTTGTCGGCGTGTGAACCGCCATTGATGATGTTAAGCATAGGCGTAGGCATAACCATAGCGTTTGCGCCGCCTAAGTAGCGATAAAGAGGAACTTTAAGACTTGTTGCAGCAGCACGGGCAATTGCCATTGAGACACCAAGAACCGCATTTGCTCCTAAATTGGAGTAGTTGTCAGTTCCGTCAAGCTCTTTCATAATAGCATCAATCATTGCCTGATTGTACGGAGAGAGTCCGATAAGCGCATCAGCTATAGGTCCGTTGACATTTTCAACTGCCTTTAAGACACCTTTACCCATATATCTGCTGCCGCCGTCACGAAGTTCTAGTGCCTCACGCTTTCCTGTGCTTGCACCTGAGGGCACAATTGCGCTCTCTTTCGTTCCGTCACTTAGCATTACCGTTGCTTTAACTGTTGGGTTGCCGCGAGAATCCATTATCTCAATTGCACTTACATTATCAATAAACATCTTTACCTCTTTTTTAAATTTTATAAATCGACATCATCCATGTCGGAGCTATCCATGGTCATCAGGTCACCCATTCCCATTGCCGCTCTTATTTTCTCTTCTACTTCCGCTGCAAGAGCTTTATCCTCAGCAAACTTTGCCTTGGCATTTTCACGCCCCTGACCAAGCTTTGTCTCACCATAAGAGAACCATGCACCGCTTTTATCTATGATATCCAGCTTGACACCATAATCGACAAGTTCACCCTCTTTAGAGATTCCTTCACCAAACATTATATCAAATTCAGCTTGACGAAACGGCGGTGCAACTTTATTTTTTATAACTTTTGCTTTGACACGGTTGCCTATTTGGCTCTCGCCCTGTTTTAACGATGCAACACGCCTGACATCTATGCGGACCGAAGCGTAAAATTTGAGTGCATTACCGCCTGTTGTTGTCTCAGGAGAGCCATAGCCCATCATACCGATTTTCATACGGATTTGGTTGATAAAGATAACCGTACAGTTCATTTTATGCAAAACGCCTGTGAGTTTTCTAAGTGCCTTTGACATCAAGCGCGCCTGAACACCGACATTTTGGTCGGACATTTCACCTTCGATTTCGGACTTTGGAGTAAGTGCCGCAACCGAGTCGATAACTATCAAATCAACTGCGCCGCTTCTTGCAATAGTCTCGACGATATCAAGCGCTTGTTCACCATAATCTGGCTGTGAAACGAGAAGATTTTCAACATCTACTCCAAGATTTTTCGCATAGGCGACATCAAGCGCATGCTCTGCATCTATAAATGCGCAAACGCCGCCTGCTTTTTGGCACTCCGCCGTTATCTGAAGCGCAAGCGTTGTTTTTCCTGAACTTTCCGGTCCATAAATCTCAATTACTCTGCCCTGCGGAACCCCGCCGATACCAAGTGCAAGGTCAAGCCCAAGAGAACCGGTACTAATGGCTTCAATAGGAGCTATCTCTCTGTCGCCGAGCCTCATAAGTGCACCTTTGCCAAATGCCTTATCTATCTGTTTTATCGCCAAGTCTAATGATTTTTGTTTATTTGCGTCCATTGTGGCTCACTTTATAGTAAATTTTAGACTCATTGTAGTGCAATTTTCATTGCAAGCAAAAAAATATGGCAAATTGTCATATTTTTTTGCACCAGTTCACTTTTTTAAAAGTGAGATTTTATCCTTAATTGGTTAAAATTTAGCTAATACCAAATCCGGCTAACTATCGCTACTTAAAATAAAAGAGAAGCTATTAGCTATGAGGCGTATCTTTGCAGACCTAGCTGGGCTAAGTCAAAAAGATGCAACGAAGTAGATGATAGCTTCTCTTTTACCCACAGGGCGATTTTATAGTATGTTATTGCTTCGTTGAAACTCCTTGAAACTACTAGTAGTTCCTGCGTCGTTTCGCCTCACACTAACATACTATAAAATCGTTTTAAGTAGCGATAGTTAGTCGGATTTGGTATAATTATTCCAAAGAGGTAATCAAAATGCTAATCGCCCACTCTCCTGATGCTGACGATATCTTTATGTACTATGCCATCAAATTTGGCTGGGTGGGGATGGACGGCGTTAAGTTTGAAAATGTCGCCGAAGATATCCAGACACTCAACGAGAAAGCACTTGCGGGTGTTTATGAGATTGTGGCTATAAGTTTTGCTCTGTATCCTCATATAAGAGATGAATATGCCCTGTTGCGTACCGCTGTGAGTTTTGGTGACGGGTATGGACCTAAAATCATCAAAAAAAAGGATGCGAAGCTCAAGCGCAACTTTAAAGTCGCACTTAGCGGCGAACATACGACAAATGCGATGCTCTTTCGTATAGCCTACCCTGATGCACGCATAACTTATATGAACTTTTTGGAGATAGAAGAGGCTGTTTTAAGCGGCAAAGTCGATGCGGGGGTGCTTATCCATGAGAGTATTTTGACTTATGACAGTGAACTTGAAGTTGAGAGAGAGATGTGGGACATCTGGCAGGAACTCTCAGGCGGGGGGCTTCCTCTGCCTCTTGGCGGTATGGCGATTATGCGCTCAATTCCGCTCAATAAGGCTATAGAGTATGAAGCAACACTAACAAAAGCAGTAAGAGTTGCAAGGGAGCATAAAGCAAAACTCTCAGAGATGCTCTTGGAGAGAAACCTTGTACGCATTGATGCCCCAACACTTGACAAATATCTTGAACTTTACGCAAACGATGATTCGGTCTCTTTAAACGAGCTACAGTACAGGGCGATAAACAAACTTTTTGAAATCGGGTATAAACATGGATTTTATGATGCTCTTGTGCATGCGCAAGATTTTATGATACCGACAGAGTATAAAGAGCTGAGAAACTCCTAATGGAAGCAAAACTTATCTCTTTAGGGATTGAGACCTTCAAGATAGCTCTTCTTCTCGCACTTCCCGGATTGCTTGTCGGTATGCTTATAGGTTTGGCGGTGAGTATCTTTCAAGCAACTACACAAATCAACGAAATGACGCTTAGTTTTATCCCTAA
Source organism: Sulfurimonas sp. (assembly GCF_028694605.1). Taxonomy (GTDB): domain Bacteria; phylum Campylobacterota; class Campylobacteria; order Campylobacterales; family Sulfurimonadaceae; genus Sulfurimonas. Next base: position 27,182 of record NZ_JAQVKP010000019.1, read on the forward strand.
AATAGTCGGCGTTGCGATTGTCATCATCTTAACGATGCCATGGATGTTAAATACAATGATAGATTTTTCAACTGAAATTTTCAATATGATGCCAAGTTTTGTTGAGTGATGCAAAAAACAGCTATTGATTTTTCAAAATACTCTTCCATCAAAATAGGCAATATTGCAGAAGTAGCAATCTTGGAAGATTGCACACAAGCATACCAAAACCACTATATTATCGGTTCATGCAATAATATTCTAATGGGCTTGGAGCCTCCTCCGTTACTTAAGATTTCAAAAAGGTATGACTATATCAAGATAGAAGACGGTACCATTAAAATCGGCGCGGCAACACCTTTTGGAAAAATTGCCTCATTTTGTAAAAAAAACGATATCGCCGATTTTGAGTTTCTCTCCCATCTTCCTGGAACGCTTGGCGGACTTGTTTTTATGAATGCGGGGCTTAAAGAGTATGAGATTTTTAACAACCTTGTCTCTGTTGTCACATGCGGTGGAGCTTTTCTAAAAGAAGAGATAGTCCACGGGTATAGATATACAGATATAAAAAGCCCGATTTTAGAGGCAACTTTTAAACTCTCTTACGGTTTTAGCAAAGAGAAGCAGGAGATGTTTAAAAAAATGCGCCAAAATCAGCCAAAAACTCCAAGTGCGGGAAGTTGTTTTAAAAATCCTGTAGGCGATTATGCAGGAAGACTTATAGAAGCAGTAGGGCTAAAGGGTCACAGAGTAGGGGGCATGGAGTTTAGCTCACAACATGCAAACTTTTTGGTCAATACGCTCAACGGAACTTTTGATGAGGCAATATACCTTATACAAGAGGCACAAAAGAGAGTTTATGATGCGTTTGGGATTTGGCTTGAGTGTGAAATTGCGGTTTTAGATGTAAGATATATGGGCGAAAAATCGCCGCTTAACAATCCCTACAGAAAGTAGGAATTATATAGGTAAAACTCTGATTTTTTTAGAGAGTTTCTCTTTGAGTGTTGCCTCTATCGCATAGAGTGTTCCTGTCGCAGAACTTGCGCAGCCGTTACATGCGCCAAGATAGCGTATATAGACATCTATATAGTCCGGAGATGGCTTAACGTCTATAACTTCCATATTTCCGCCGTCCATGATAAGAAACTGGCGTACATTTTCATCAATAACCGCATCGATAGCTTTTATCTGCCCAACCAAAGTCATCGCCTCAAAACTTGCCTTTGAGCCTGCATCTGCCGCTGCTCTCATCTTCTCTTCATCCATCTCTTTGCGAGTGTCTCTTAAAATATCCACCAGATAATACTCCCTTTTTTCATGTCCGCCCGGTCTTATACAGCTCTTACAAAAACCGCCTGCTTTTGTGTAGTCTGTTATTTGTTCAATCGTCGTTAAGTCGTTAAGTCTGATAACCTCTTGAAGTGTTTTCAAGCTTACTCTTGCACACTCACAAACGATAATCTCCTCTTCAAAGCTTCCCTCATCTACGCCCAGATAGAGTGAAGCCGCCTTTTTGATAACATCATACGCCATAACGGAGCAGTGCATCTTTTGAGGCGGAACTGCCGGAACATCCGGATGGTCACGAAGAGCAAATTCAACATCAATATTGGTTATTTTTACTGCTTCTTTGACTGTTTTGCCGATACAAAGCTCCGTCATAATATCTGAACTCGCTATCGCAGTTCCACATCCAAAACTCTTAAATTTAGAGTTTACGATAATGTCTGTTTTTGGGTCAACTTCCCAGTAAAGTCTTACTGCATCCCCGCAACTCTCCGCACCAAAATCTGCTACGATAAGTTTGTTTCCATTTTTCTCCGCTTGTTCCGGAGTTATTTCGCCCTGATGATTTGGGTTGTTCATCAAAGTTGTTACTTTGTTTGAGTACGCATCCCACAGAGAAGCACCCAATAAATCGTTCTTTGCCATCTTTTTTCCTTTAATTTATTATTTTATAACTTAAAATTTCTACTCCGTAAGGAGTCAGCTTTAGTAGCCACAGCGGCTAGCGAAGCAAAAGGAATTACTTCCTTTTGCGGACTATATAAAATAGGTGCCATTAATTGCTTTGCAATTAATGGTGTAGTTCACACGCTTTTGATTCACCGCCCAGAGTTGGTTGCACCTTTGCGTATGAGCTTGAAATGGCTCTTAAGCGTTCCACCGCCTTTTTAAAATGTGCGATAACATAGTCGATTTCGCTATCGGTTGTAAAGCGGCTAAGACTTAGGCGAATCCCTGTATGGGCTAGTTCGCTATCGGCACCGATAGCAAGCATAACGGTGTTTGCCTGCAAATCTTCACTCGCACATGCCGAACCTGTTGAAGCTCCGATTTGTCCGTTGTTCAAATCCCAAAGCATACCTTCGCCCTCAACACCTCTGATGGAGATAAGTATGGTGTTTGGTGTGCGGTTTTCTCTGCTTCCCACAACAAATGTATCGCTTAACTCTAAAAGCTCATCTTCAAGCCTGTCTCTTTTTGCTCTAATAGATGCAATCTTTTCTTCTATGTTGGTGGTTGCAAGCTCTATTGCCTTGCCCATACCTACAATGTAAGGAACATTTAGCGTTCCTGAGCGGCGTCCGCCCATCTGTTCACCGCCATGAAGCAGAGGCGATAATGGCTGAGAATCTCTTATATAAAGTGCGCCGATACCTTTTGGTCCATGAAACTTATGTGCCGACATGGAGACAAAGTCAACATGAACATCTTGCAAATCAACAGGGATTTTGCCGATTGCCTGCACACCGTCTGAGTGGAAAAGAACGCCCTTTTCCTTACAAATAGCACCAATCTCTTTAATAGGATTTATCATTCCCGTCTCATTGGATGCCCACATAACAGAGACAAGAGCCGTCTTGTCCGTGATAAAACTTCGTACAACGTGTGCCTCGACAACTCCTTCGGAGTTTACAGGCAGATAAGTAACTTTAGCACCCTCTTTTTCAAGTGCCTTACATGCCGCAAGAACGGATGGATGCTCAACCTCTGTTGTAATGATGTGATTTTTATCCCCGCTCACTATGTAGTCGTTGAAAACTGACTTTAAAACCCAGTTATTTGACTCTGTTGCACATGATGTAAAGACAATATCATCATTATCGCTCGCATTTAGTGCTTTATACATCTGGTCTATCGCTTTGCTCAGGGCAGGATGTGAAGCAGTGCCAAATTTGTGCAGTGAGCTTGGATTGCCGTATATCTCGCTAAAAAACGGCATCATTGCCTCTACAACTAAAGGGTCAACCATTGTTGTAGCGTTGTTGTCTAAATAAACTTTCATACTTCGCCTTATCCAAAATCATTTTAATTAAGAGTAATTTTGTCTCTTTTTAGTTTCGTATAGTAATAAGTTTGTTATTACGATATGCTTAAATGAAATAATACTTCAAACTCATTTAAGCTATAATTATAGTTGATGTTAAAAATTAATTTAGGAATATCACATGTGCAATTTCAACAGACAAGACGAAGAGACAAAAGCGCGTTTGCATTTACTTATGCAAGAGTGTGCACAAAAAGCCGGCAGCGTTAACTCTCTTTTAGCTCTCATTGAAGCCATAAGAGAGAAAAAGCCAAATGCACTTATAGACAGTTCATGCAAAGTGGAATCCAAAGGGCTTAGACTATCGTGGAACAAAATCATCTTTAAAGATAAGTTTGATGTTTTAGAAGAAGTTGTGCGTTTGCGTGATGTCTCTGATGGAATCGGACGCAATATTCTTGACGCAAAGAGTGAAAAAAAGAGAAAAAAAATCCTCAATATGCTTAAAACACTCTCTCCAATAGAGTTTAAGGTAGTGGCAAAAGATGGACAAAAAGCGGATGGATTTGAGCTAAAGATTTTTGAAACACTTCAAGAGGAGAGTGCAACAATAAACCCTCTCTTTGCCGCACTCTTTTTCTGTTCGCCTGAGTTTACAAAAAAAGCACTTAAGTACGAAATAGCTTAAAGCGAGAGGATTTTATACTCGCCTGCTTCTAAATCTTCCACACCAAACTCTCCAAAACGCACTCGATGGAGTGCGACAACTTTGTTTCCGACTGCGCCAAACATCCGCTTGACTTGATGGTAGCGTCCTTCACAAATCTCCAAACGAACTTTTTTTTCATCAATAATTTCAAGTTTTGCCGGTAAAAGCGGTTTTTTCTCTCCATGAAGCATCAGCGTACCGTTTGCAAATATCTCTGCCTCGTCACCCTTAAGCGGCTGCGCAAGTGTCACTTCATACACTTTGGCTATATCGCTTTTTGGGCTTGTAAGTTTGTGATTTAGCACCCCATTATCGGTAAGCAAAATCGCTCCTGTCGTGTCGGCATCAAGCCTGCCGACAGTTGCAATTTTTGGGTTACGTCTCTGCCAACGCTGCGGAAGAAGAGAATAGACAAGCACGCCGCCATCGCTGTGTGAACAGACAACGCCGCTTGGTTTGTTCATAAGCAGTACAAGAGTTTCATCATCAAGCTTCTCGCCATCAACCGTGATATCAATATGATGTGCTTTTTCCCGTACATCAAAAACCCTGACGTCTTTTATGGAGACCACATTTTTGCTCAAAAATTTCTTTACTTCGCTTCTTGTGCAGTATCCGAGGTTTGAGAGGTGCGCATCAACTCTTTTGTAACTATTTTGCATCTAAATATCTTTTTTGAAAAAATATTATCATCTTTTGAGTTAAATTTTATACAAAACACAAAAATGCTATAATCCGCAAAAATTAAGAAGCCAAAATCAAGGAACTATATTCTCATGGGACAAACAATAACAGAAAAAATATTTTCAGAACATGTCGGCAAACCTGTTTATGCAGGTGAAATCATCCGCTGCAACATCGATATGGTTATAGGAAACGACATCACTACTCCTATCTCTATCAAAGCTTTTGAGGACAGCGGTGCGACAAAACTTGCAAATCCTGACGGTTTTTCCATAGTTCTTGACCACTTTATCCCTGCAAAAGATATAGCAAGCGCAAATCAGGCACGTATCAGCCGTGATTTTGCTAAAAAACACAACCTAAAAAACTTTTTTGATGAAAAAGACATGGGAATTGAGCATGCGCTATTGCCTGAAAAAGGGCTTGTAGTTCCGGGAGATGTTATCATCGGCGCAGACAGCCATACATGTACACACGGCGCACTTGGGGCATTTTCTACGGGTATGGGTTCGACTGATCTGGCATTTGCAATGGTGACTGGCGGAAACTGGTTTAAAGTTCCTGAGTCTATAAAAGTGGTCCTTAGCGGCAAACCCGGCAAATATACGACCGGCAAAGATATCATTCTTGAAATTATCCGCATGATTGGGGTGGACGGCGCACTGTACAGAACTTTAGAGTTTACGGGAAGCACAATCGAACATCTTACTATGGATGATAGATTTTCTATGTGCAACATGGCTATCGAAGCTGGAGCAAAAAGCGGAATCGTAGCTTATGACCATATCACAGAGGCGTTTTTGGCAGATAAAAACTTAGCCCGTACGCCAAAAATCCATCACTCCGACGCGGACGCTTCTTATGTGCAGATTTTAGAGATAGATGTGGCAAATCTTGAGCCTGTTATCGCTTATCCGTTTCTGCCTTCAAACGGGCACAGTATAACACAAGCGGTAAATGACAAGATTAAGATAGATCAGGCATTTATAGGAAGCTGTACAAACGGCAGACTAAGCGACTTGCAGGTTGCAGCGGAGATACTAAAGGGTAAAAAAGTGCATCCTGATGTTCGTCTTATCGTTACTCCCGGAACACAGATGATACTAAGAGAGGCAAGCAAGCTCGGCTATATTGACATTATCGTAGATGCGGGCGGCGTTGTGAGCAACCCTACGTGCGGAGCTTGCCTTGGCGGATATATGGGGATTTTGGGAGACAACGAAGTGGCAGTCTCTACTACAAACCGCAACTTTGTCGGTCGTATGGGAAGCAGAAGCTCTAAAGTTTACTTGGCAAACTCGGCGGTTGCAGCTGCCTCTGCTATCAATGGTTACATTTGTGACCCTAGATAAATACAAATAATGAATTAATCTCTTAACTCAACTTTCGCACATAAAACCCAGCTCTTTTTTGGTGTAAGCACCGATAACAGCGACAAGATGTTGTAATTCCTTTGAAGTCTTGAGATTTTTATGGATATTGGCTATGTTGGTAAGGATTTG
>NZ_JAQVKP010000009.1 GCF_028694605.1 Sulfurimonas sp.
TATTTGATTGATGTTTTGTATTATTTTTGTGGTAAAAAATTATAACATTTACATGATTTCAAAAGGCTTTTTAAAATTTAAATTAGCTTAAATTATTGGTTGTTTGCGGGAATCTGCAAGTGGCTCTTCATAATAAAACATATCTTGCTTATTCATTTTATTTTTACACCTTTTGCTATAAATTCTTTTTTTATTTTTTCTAATTTTAAATTATGATCATCACTTTTAACTACTATAATAGTTAAAACAATCATTATTAAAACACCTAAAATTATTATTATGTTTCCTATATTATTTTTAATTTTAGTTATCATTTTTAAGTTCTCTATCTTTTATATTTAATGTTCTATCTATCATTTGATAATTTTTATAATTTTTTAGTTCTCTATCTTTAATATTTAATGTTCTATCAATCATATTAAAATTTTCATAATTTTTAATTTCTCTATCTTTTGTATTTAATGTTCTATCAATACTTGCAGCACTTAAACTTATACTTATCATTGTTAAAATTATTATTATTTTTTTCATAGGTTTTACCCTATGATTTGAGGCAATTCATTAGAAGAATAAAAAGTCCCGTTATCGGTTTTAGCAACTTTTACACCTTTTATTTTTAATGTTTTACCTTTTAAATTTTCTAAATTTATTTTATCTTTTATAGTAATATTAAATAAATCTTGTCTTGTTTCATTTAATACTATGCTTTGTATTCTAGTGCTTTTATTATCTTTCATAGTTATCACATTATCAGCTTTTATTGTTATTTCCCTATTTATTTCAAAATCAACATTCACATCACTTAATAATTTTATAGAATCACTTGAGTAATAACTTTTAAAACCTTGCTTATATTCTTTTACATTTTCAAATTTTAAAGTTTTACCAACCAATTTTTTTAAATCATCTTCTTTTATATCTTTATGAACTTTAATAGTATTTTTTACTAATTCACCATTATTTTTAAAGCTTAAATTTTGAACTTGAAAAGTTCCATCATTATTAAGGTCATACCCACCAACTTTTGCTATTATTTCTATTTTTATAAAGTCTTTCATTTTATTTTTTCCTTAGTTGTTTTTATTATTTTATTTCTTTAATAAAGTATTAAGCTTTATTATGGTATATATTATAGCGTATTATTTTATAAATGTCAAGTATTTTTAAGAAAACTTTAATAATTCTTTAATATTTCTTTAAGATGTTTCAATTTGAAACACTTTTATTATGTTTTTAATCAATTAAGACTATTTTTTTAAATATATTAAGTTTATTTTTATTATAAATCCATTCTTGGTTATTAAATATTTCTTTATTTTTATAAAATGCTTTTAATATTTGTTTATTTTTTTGTATATTTACACATTTATAAACTTGTTTAATTGTTCTAAATATTATTTCATTTTCTAAATGTTCTAAATCTTTTTTAGCATTTTGGAGTCTTTCTTTTTCTTTTTCATAATTTATTAAATCATCTTTATTTTTATATTCTTGCCCATTTTCATCTATAATTTTATTTACTTTTTTAATATTATTAAAACCATTTAAGGCATATTCACACTCTAAATTTTTTAATATTTCTATTTTTTCTTTTTCTTGTGCTACTTCTTTATAATAAATTTCTTTTAATTTTTTTCTATCTACACTTATAGTTTCTTTTGACCCTTCTAGGAATTCAAAGAACCCTTTTTTTTCTAATAGTTCTAAATAGTAATATAAAGGTTTATTAGACTTTTTATAAGCATTTATAAGATGTGGTCTATGTTTTCCTAAGTATCTATACATTAAGTTAATTCTTTCTTGGTTTGTATATTTATAATTAGAACTTGTAAATAATCTTATATTGCTAAAATATCTTTTATATTCATTATAAAATCTATTTTCATCCCTTGTAGTTTTTATTAGGTATTTGTTAAGGTATGTGCTACTTTTAGCATTTTTCAATATTTCTTTTTTAGTTTGTATAAGTTCAAATTTTTTAATAGTTAATTCATAGACATGATCTAAAATTTCTAAAAATTCTTTATCTATATAAAAAAGACTATGTAAATGTCCTTGTAAATTCTTATGAGGTTCTAGTATTTTAATAAAACCAATTTCTTTTTTATTTTCTAAATCATTAATAGGGTTCTTTGTTTTTATCAATCTAGCAACATACTTTTTTAATAAATTGTAAAAATAATCATGTATTTCATTTAATCTTTTTAGTCCATTTTCAATATTATCTATAAAATTACCACCCTTATAATTTTCATTTTCTACTAAATTATTACCAATCTTTTTATATTTGTGGTATTCACTAGGTAATGTAAAAGTTATAAATACTTTTTCTTTATCTTTATAGATATATTCTAAATATTTTACTTTTGCTAATTTTCTATAAGAATATAATTTATCTTGGTTATTTAAAAATTGCCCCTTATTCTTTTCTTCATATTTTAAATTTTTTAATTCAATTTCTTTAAAATCTTTGATAGGTTCATCTAGCTTTAAATAGAAATCATCAACATATTTAAAATTTTCTATATCATCAATTTTTATAATACTATTTTCTATTATTTCCCCAGTATTTTTATTATATTTATCTAAAAGGTTATAAGTAAAAAATTTCTTATTATTATTGCTTACCTTGTTATAATTATTTTCTAATTCTTTTTTTAAACTTGATAAATTATAATCAAACTTATTAGCATTAGTTATATATTTTATATCTTGCAAATAATCTATAATTTTATTAGACTTATTATTATCAAAATTTATTTTCTTATTTAAGTTTAAAAATAAGTTCATAAAATGGTTTAATTCTTTGGAACTATACATATTATTTTTTACACCTTTTTTATATTTAATTTTATTATAAGATGTATTTTAAACTATTCTTAAAAGTTTTTGTTAATTTTTTTATTTAATTTTGTCCGCACTTCTTTAAAAGTTAGTCAAGGAACTTTTATATATTCTTTATTTTTTCTTTTTTATTAGGAATTATCTATATTATTTATTAGGTATAGATGTGATGAAAAGCAAAAAAAAAATTTTATTATTTTTTTATTTGCTATGCTAAATTTATAAATTATAGATATGGCAATTAGTAAAGTAAAATTATTATTAAAATGGTTGTTAATTTTTTGAAATGGTTTAAATGGTTAATAAATTATTTTAATTTTTAATAGGCAAATATTTCTAACAATTTATATTTTTAAGATGTTTAAATATTTTATATATTTGTGGTTTAAATCTTTTAGACTTTTTGCTTTAATTAGCAAAAAGGTTATTATAAAAGTGGTTTAAATTTTAGCTTCATGTTAAGAAAAAAAAGAATACCTCTAGCATAAATGTTTTGTTAATTGCCATACATTTGAACAATTAAAGCAAGGTAATTTTAAATTTTAGATATTTACATTTGAACAAACAAAACAAGCATCTAGCACAAAAAAAAATAAAAAAAATAAAAAAAATGTTGATTGGTTATTAAGTGGTTTATATTTTTAGATAGCATTTTTTCAAAATGCTTTTATTACAAGATAAGTTAAAAATAGCAAATGCCCTTATTCTTCTTTATTTTTATACAAGTTTCCGTATATTTTAAGAGGAAAAAAAATATAATAAATTTAGAAAGTGGGCAACCATTGGGCAACTAGTGGGCAACCTATTTAAAAGGTTAAAAAATGACTATAAACCCCTATAATGTGGATTTTTTTAAAGAATATTATAATTCTTTTATTCCCTCACTGTCCACCACTTTACTACATATCATTTACAATCCTTTTCGATTACTTTAGCAGTTACCTACATGTTACTTTTTTTTTCAAAGGCTTTTTTCAAAAAAAGCTCCCCAATCCCATCGTTTAAAAAGTGGGAGGGTAAGAAGATTGTTTGACGGGCAACGGAGTGGTTAAGGGGATGAATAGTATAGCGGGTAAGGGAAAATCATATTGATTGTAAGCAATTAAGGTATAATTAAAGATGAATACTTAAATAAAGGCTTTTAAATGAAAGAGATTAAAATATCTAATATTGAACATTATTTGTATTTGCTTGGTGAGGGCAATAAAGACTTTAATGATATTACTTGGATTGAACCTATATTTGTTGCAATGATTAGAGCATATCAAAATGAGCATCAAATAAATATAAATACAAACTGTCAGTATTTGAGAAGTATGATAGAAAATGATTATCGAGAAAATCAAACATATACTCCAATTGAAATAATATCAACAAGGAATGGTTTAGAGCAGATATCTACACATTTAACATCAATAATGCTCAATAATTTTAAAAGTTTGGACAAAAATGATGAAACAGATTTGAAGCATTATTTACAATATTTATTCTTAGAGCTAATGAATAATGTAGCCGACCATTCACATTCCAAGGTAGGTGGCTATGTAATGGCACAATACTATCCAACTAATAAAAAAGTTCAGTTTGTTGTAGCTGATAGGGGAGTGGCATTTTTAAATAACTTGAAGTTAAATTTTAGTGATATAGAAAGTGAAGAAGAAGCTATTTTTGCAGCATTAAAAAAAGGAGTCACTTCAACAAGACAGAAAATGTATGGACAAGAAAAAAATGCTGGTTATGGGCTATATGCAATGTTTGAAATTTTAAAAATGACGGAAGGTAGATTTGTAATTATTTCAAATGATACGCTTGTTAGATATGAAAATGGTAATTTTGAGACAATAATATTAGATAATCCTTGGAGTGGTGTTGTTGTATCTTTTGAGTTTTTTGAATCCAATATAAATTATGATATGGATTATTTTAAAAAGAACTATCTATGGAGTGAAATGATTGATGATAAAGACGAAGATTACTTTTAAGCAATCTTCTCTTTGGAGTATTTAATAACGAAGTTAATAGTGTCTTTTATGCCTTCTGTTTCATTTACTAGTCTTACTTTCCCTCTGATATATTCAATACCAAAAGCCCTTATAAAAATTCCAAAGAATTCATCTATAAAAGATTGCGTTACTTGTTCAACACCTACAAAATCAAGCGTAACAGAACCGCCTTTTTTATCTAGCTCTTTTTTCATTTTTTTTCTAATTATTTCACCAGCACCTCTTGAGCCAATAAACTCAAAACCACCAGTTTCGCTTTTGACGTTTATTACCATTGCTACAAGTCCTCCTTATGAAATTTTTGTGAAAGTATATCAAAAACATACAACTTTAGCATATTGCTAATTAATTAAATATACACCGTTACGATAATATCTATACTAAATCGGCTTTATTTTTAGAGGTGCCCTTAAGTTTTAAAGTTGCAATATGTATATAAAAAAATAATTTATTTATAGGAGTTAAATTAGGTGGCAGCTATATTTAGAGGTGCCCTTTAGAATTGGCGACAAGAACCGATGCCTCTCTTGCCATTTGGAGCTCTTCATCTGTTTTGACAACGAAAACTTCTATTTTGGAGTTTGGTTTTGAGATTTTTTTTGAGTTTTGGCTGTTTGCCTCTTTGTCCAGTTCTATGCCCAGTAGCTCTAAATCTTGCAGAATCTTTTCTCGCATCAAAGAGGAGTTTTCTCCGATACCTGCTGTTAGGGCGATAGCATCAACTCTTCCTAAAAGAGCGATATATGCGCCTATGTATTTTTTTGCTCTTCGTGCCATCATCTCTATGGCTGTGCGTGCGTGTTCATCATCTTTTTTTTGGATTTCACGCACATCTATCTCGCCGCATACCCCCAAAAGCCCGCTCTCTTTGTTTAAAAGTTTATCGACTTGCTCTATGCTAAAACCTAGCTCTCTTTGAAGATAGAGGATAATTGCGGGGTCTATATCTCCGCTTCTTGTACCCATCATCAGCCCTTCAAGCGGGGTAAAACCCATAGATGTGTCGATGCTTTTGCCCGCTTTGATGGCACATGCGCTTGAGCCGCCTCCTAGGTGAAGCGTTATGATGTTTAGTGCTTTTTGGCTTTTTCCCATCTCTTTTGCGACTTCTTGCATTACATAGGCGTGTGAAGTTCCGTGAAAACCGTAGCGGCGGATTTTATGCTTTTCATAAAGAGAGAGCGGCAGAGCATAAAGATACGCCTCCCTTGGCATCGTTGCATGAAATGCCGTATCAAAAACGGCTATCTGCGGGACATTGGGAGCTTTTTTAAGAGTTACCAGAATCCCCTCAAGATTAGACGGATTGTGCAGCGGCGCAAGCGGGATAAACTCTTTTATCTTTTGGATAGCCGCCCCATCTATAAGTGTGGCATTTTGGAAAAAGTCTCCACCATGCACCACTCTATGCGCAATGGCATCAAGCGATGAAAAATGCTCCACGATATGCAGCTCTTTGAGCGTGGAGTTGATAAACTTCAGCCCCTCATGGTGGTTGGCGATATGTTGATGCAGCTCTTTTGTCTCGTTTTTGAAACGGAGCGTTATTTTCGATGTATGCTCGGCGATTTTTTCAACAATCATCTGTGCCAAAACCTCGCCGCTTGGCATCAAAAAGAGTTTAAACTTGATGGAAGAGCTTCCTGAGTTGATAACGGCTATTTTCATATGTTTCCCGCTTGAATCGCCGTGATAAGGATGGTATTGACGATATCCCCGACACTGCACCCGCGACTTAAATCATTCACGGGCTTTTTTAGTCCCTGCAAAATCGGTCCGATGGCTATGGCATCGCTTGAACGCTGGACGGCTTTGTAGGTGTTGTTTCCTGTGTTTAGGTCTGGAAATATAAAGACTGTTGCCTCCCCCGCCACCTCGGAGTTTGGAAGTTTAATGGATGCTACCTCTTTGTCGATGGCTGCATCGTACTGAATCGGTCCATCGATTTTAAGATTTGGCTGGAGAGTTTTGACTATTTGCGCTGCTTCTCGTACTTTGTCCACATCTGCCCCGCTGCCGCTGCTTCCTGTTGAGTAGGAGAGCATAGCAACTTTTGGCTCTATGCCAAAGAGCTGGGCGGTTTGGGCGCAAGAGATGGCGATTTGGGCAAGTTCAGTTGCGTTTGGATTTTGGTTGAGCGCACAATCGCCGTAAACCAAAACTTTTGTCTTAAGACACATAAAAAAGAGACTTGAAACAAGCTTGGTCTCCGGTGTTGTTTTGATGATTTGCAGTGCCGGTCTGATGGTGTCCGCCGTTGCGTGCATCGCTCCGCTTACCATCGCATCTGCATACCCCAGATGTACCATCATCGTGGCAAAATAGTTTACATGTATCATGGCATCTTTGGCGGCTTGAAGTGTAAGTCCTTTGGCTTTTCTCATCTCGTAAAAGGTGTTGCAAAACTCCTCAAAAAGTTCGGATGTTTCATGGTTTATGATGGTTGCTTTGCTGATGTCTATCCCCAGTTTTTGAGAGTGCTCCCGTACCTCATCCTCTTTGCCTAAAAAGATGATATCACACACATCACGGCGCAAAACTATCTCAGCCGCCCGCAAAATCCTCTCATCGCAACTCTCCGGCAAAACAACTCTTTTTCTCTTTTTGCGTGCCGTCTCAAAGAGTTTGTACTCAAACATAACAGGCGTCACAACATCGCTTTTTTGTGTCTGAATCTTTGCTTCAAGCACGGAGGCGTCAATGCTGGCGTTAAAAAGACCCAGTGCCAACGCTATCTTTCTCTCGCTGCTCTGGCGCAGTCTTGAGCGTACATGGAGCAATTTTTTTGCGCTCTCAAAAGCATTGCTTTGTATGTTTAAAAAAGGGATGTTGTACTCTTTTAGCCCTCCAATAATCTTTGCGATATTTGGATGAAGTTCTGCTCCGTTTACAAAAAGAACAGCGTTGATTTTTGGGTGTTCTTTTGAGTAAAATGAGGCGATAAGCCCCAAGATGATATCTGAACGCTCTGCATCGACAATCACCAAATCATCTTCTTTTATCTGCTCCAAAAAACTCTCAACTCCCGATGCGGCAATCTTAAAACCCCGAATGGCTCTTGCGTTGTCGTTTTGGCAGAAAACTATCTTTTTGGCTTCAAGCGTCTCAACAACATCTTCAAGTGTCGGCACATCAAGCTCTCCGAGTTCTTTTAAAAAGTAGATATTTTGTTCGGCTCCCCCAAAATGTGTTTCAAAAAAAGCCTGTTTTTGAGCATCGATGCGGCTTATAAAAGTCGCAAAACATAAAGAGTTCAGGGAGAGAAGATGCTCTTTTTCGATAGTGATATTTTCATAAATCTCTTGCGCCGTTCTATCTTTAGCGTTGATGATGTTGATGATGGAAGCACCGAAATTTTGAGCGATAAGCGCATTGAGGTCATAGTTTTGGTTAAGCGGTAAAAGTGAGCGGGCAATCCCCTCGCAGAGGATAAAATCGTAACGCTCCCCAAGCTTTTGAAATTTTGCCACAAGAGTACCCATAACCTCATCCACCCCGTCTGCTGCAAGAAGCGTCTCCAAGCTATCAAGGTCAAATCCATAACACTCCTCATACTTCATACCAAGCCCATAGCGCTCAACCATAAACTCTATATCTCTATCCATTGCCTCTTTGGATGTGATGATGGGGCGAAAAAAAGCCACCTTGTCGATGTTTCGCTTGAGAAGTTCCATCATCCCCATAGAGACAAAAAGCGCACCGACATTTTTCTCTTGCGCCGATATATAGAGCGTGTTTATTTTCATTCTACTACAATCTCTCTGGCAAGACCTTCGTGAATAACAAAGGTATAGCTTATAATTTTTAAATTGCCCCTATAGACATCGATTGTATGACTTCCGGAGACAATCGTATAGAGGTTGGTTTGCCCCGCCACAACACCAAACCTCTGCCCTTTGTCAATAGAAATCTCTACTCCTTTTGTATTTCCGCTAAAGTAAAAGTACCCTTTTGTAACAACAACCTCTTTAGAGCCGCATCCTGCAAGAAAGACAAGAAGCAGCATTGCTAGAAATCGTTTCATTTTTTTCTCCTCATGGCAACAAGCCAGAAATTTTCTTTTACTTTAGTTTAGCATATTTTTATTGCAAGGAGCGATATTTAAGTTTTTGGAGTATGATTTGTATATTTTGACCAAAAGGTTTTTTATGCGCTATATTCGCTTTTTCAATGAACTTAGTATCGGTGATATTTCCATAGTCGGCGGCAAAAACGCTTCGCTTGGGGAGATGTACCAAAACCTAACCCCAAAGGGGGTAGCTGTTCCAAACGGGTTTGCCACGACAAGCGATGCTTATTGGCTGCTTCTTGAACAAAACGGTATTAAAGATAAAATTGCCCATATACTGAGCGATTTGGACATAAACGATACCGGCAATCTCCAAAAGCGCGGACTTGAAGTCCGCACGCTTATCTTAAACGCACACCTTCCAAAAGTTTTGGCAGACGAACTCCTTGAAGCATACAAAACTCTATCAAATGAGTATGGCTCGCAAAATATCGATGTAGCGGTTCGCTCTTCAGGAACTGCCGAAGATTTGCCCGATGCCTCTTTTGCAGGGCAGCAGGAGACTTTTTTAAATGTAAGCAGCGATAAGGAGCTTTTGGCGTGTGTCTTAAAGTGTTTTGCTTCACTCTTTACCGACCGTGCCATCAGCTACCGTACAAGCCGTGGGTTTGACCATTTCAAAGTTGCTCTCTCTGTGGGCGTGCAGAAGATGGTGCGAAGCGACATCTCTTCTAGCGGGATTATGTTTACCATAGACACAGAGAGCGGTTCTGAAAATCTCATCCTCATCAACTCCATCTGGGGGCTTGGCGAAAACGTGGTAAGCGGGCGAGTAAATGCCGATGAATTTTTTCTCTTTAAACCGACACTTAAAAATGGCATAACCACTATTTTAAAACGCTCTTTGGGAAGCAAAAAAGAGAAGATGCTCTATGACGCCGCCTCACGAACGCTCAACATCCAAACAACGCAAGAGGAGCAAAACCGATTTTCCATCACTGATGATGAGGCAGTGACGCTTGCCAAACAGGCGGTTGCTATTGAAGAGCATTATGGGCGACCTATGGACATCGAGTGGGCAAAAGACGGAAATGACGGCAAACTTTACATCGTTCAGGCAAGACCTGAGACGGTTATGAGCAAACAGAACAAAAGCATCACAAGCCAAAAATATTCACTAAGCGCAAAAGGGGCAAAGATACTCACATCCGGACGTGCGATTGGCGAGAAAATAGGAAGCGGAGAAGTTTGCATCATCAACGATACCTCCGAATTTGCCCGCTTTAAAGAGGGAAACGTCTTGGTGGCAGATACGACAAACCCCGACTGGGAGCCTGTTATGAAAAAAGCGGCGGCAGTTGTAACCAACCGTGGAAGCCGTACATGCCATGCGGCAATCGTGGCACGAGAGATAGGTGTTCCTGCCGTGGTTGGGTGTGTTGACGCAACAGCAATTTTACAAGATGGACAAAAAGTGACGGTAAGTTGTGCCGATGGTGATGAGGGGCACGTGTATGAGGGAGAGCTTGAGTACGCCATCAAAACCATAGATATGAGCCAACTTCAACCCACAAAAACCAAACTCTTTGTCAATGTCGGCAATCCCGCAGAGGCTTTTGGTTTCGCACAAATGCCAAATGACGGAGTTGGGCTTGCCCGAATGGAGTTTATCATGAACAACTCCATCAACGCACACCCTATGGCACTTATAGACATGCGCAAAGGTAAAAGTGTGCAAGACGAAGAGCAAATCCGCTCTTTTATGACCCCATATAGTGACACAAAAGAGTTTTTTCTCCAAAAAATCAGCGAGGGTGTAGGAATGATTGCGGCGGCTTTTTATCCAAAACCCGTCATTATACGAACGAGTGATTTTAAAAGCAACGAGTACCGTGGGATGCGAGGCGGATTTGATTATGAGGCACAAGAGGAGAACCCGATGATAGGTTTTCGGGGTGCTAGCCGCTACTATGATGAGAGCTACCGTGAAGCCTTTGAGTGGGAGTGTGAAGCGTTAAAGCGGGTGCGTGAAGAGATGGGGCTTGACAATATGAAAATCATGATTCCATTTGTCCGTACACCCGAGGAGGGCAAAAAAGTGATAGCCGTCATGAGAGAAAAAGGGCTTGTTCAGGGCGAAAAAGGGCTTGAAATCTATGCAATGTGTGAAATTCCGGCAAATGTCATCTTAGCCGATAAGTTTTTAGAGGTGTTTGACGGCTACTCCATCGGCTCAAACGATCTGACGCAACTTACTCTAGGAGTTGACAGAGAGAGTGCAAAAATCGCCCATATATTTGACGAGAGAAACGAAGCAGTAAAGAGAATGCTGCAAATGGCGATAGAGGCATGCAAAACAAGAGGCAAATACATAGGCATCTGTGGACAAGCCCCCTCAGACTACCCTGAAATAACGGAGTTTTTGGTACAAAACGGCATAGACTCCATCTCGCTCAACCCTGATTCGCTCTTTAAGATGCGTCAGGTTGTCAGTGAGTTGGAAGGGAAATCGGAAAGTATTTAGCCGATAACTACCGCTTTTAATCAGTAGCAAAACAACTTTTAAGAATTAAAGAGTTAGTATGTTTTGTTAAATAACCAATTGGGTTATTGCATAATTATCACATTGTGCAACAAGTGTATCCTCTGATTCAATTGCAGCAAAGAAAGGATTATGTATGTTTGGTCGTAGTAAAATCAATGAAATGTCTCAAGAAATAAGAAAATTGGAAGCCCAGCGAGATGACTTACAAGAGCGATTGACGAAGCTGGAGCGTGAAAATTTGGATTTGCAACAAATTCACCGAGGTGAAGAGGAGCGAATGAAAGAATCGGCGTTAGGGGAGGAGTTGACAGAACTTCTCTTGCTCGGATGTATGAACAATCTTCCTGTTATACAAGGTGATTTTGCCCAAAGTGTCAACTCGCTGATTGAAATGCAGCAGTATTCAAAATCTTCCTCTTCCGACTCACGCCATAGTCTCTCTGACATATCCGGCAATCTCTCCAAATTAATGGAGTCCATTAACCGCTCGCATGACGGAGTGCAACGACTTAGCGGCGGTATCAGTGATGTTTCCGGGCTAATGAGCTTGATTAACGATATTGCCGATCAGACAAATTTGCTGGCACTGAATGCGGCTATTGAGGCTGCTCGTGCGGGCGAACACGGTCGTGGCTTTGCAGTCGTTGCCGATGAGGTACGTAAACTGGCAGAGAGAACACAAAAAGCGACCAGAGAGGTTGAAATCACAATCAATACATTAAAGCAAGAATCTGCCAGCATTCAAGAAACATCGGAATCCATGATGAGTATTGCCGATGAATCTGAACAGTTGACGCACAAATTTGAAAATTCGTTGCAGGAATTTGCGGTACAAGGGGAGAAAATAGCCCTTTCAACCGATCATGTTTTGGATACGACATTTATAGGATTGATAAAACTGGATCATCTTTTGTTCAAGACCAATGCCTATAAAGCGATGTTACATCAAGACAAGGATGCCCATTTCGTAGATCATCACACATGCCGTCTTGGAAAATGGTATGACGGCGGCATCGGAAAAGAGCGTTTCGGACACACGCAAAGCTATAAGATGCTTGAATCCCCGCATAGTCTGGTGCATCAAAATATTATAGAATCAGTCAAATGTATAAAAAGCGGTATTTGTGATGAAGCAGAGAAAATTATCCAAAATTTTAAAGCAGCAGAAAATGCAAGTGAAGAGCTTTTTAGGCTTTTAGATAGACTTTCTAAAGAACGATAGCAAGAATAGAAATTTCACAATAATTTCACATATATTTGCTACAATGTTCTTATATTAACAAAGAGGTGTAAAATGAAAAAGTTTACTAAGTTCATAGGCTTGAGTTTTGTTGCAGCGGTAGTGTCGGTATCGAATCTTTGTGCGGCTGAAATGCCTAGTAGAGGTCCAATACCTTTTGAAGTGTTTGATATCAATAAAGACGGCTTTATAACTGAGGATGAGCATACCAAAGTCAGAGAAGAGAGGTTAAAAGATAGACAGAACCAAAACCAAAGAATGATGAGAAATGTCGGAAATGCGCCCGATTTTAAATCTCTTGATGCGGATGGTGATGGCAAAGTGACCAAGATAGAACTGCTTGAGGGACAAAATAAGCAGATGCAAGAAAACAGAGCCAACAGAGGTCCTAGAAGTAACTAGCCCTCAATCGCCGCCTCTTCTGTGAGGTTGGCGATTTTATTATCCAAACTCCTAATGGGTTGAAAATCTCTTCCTAAAAAATTTCTCTGCTTCCATGACCGCAACCAATGTAAGAGCCATAAGAAGCAACGCTCCCCACATCTGTACCCCGACGGGTTGTATGCCAAGAAGCGATTGCATAAAAGGGTTGTACATTGCAACTAGATGAATGCTTTGAGCGACT
Organism: Sulfurimonas sp.; assembly: GCF_028694605.1. GTDB lineage: Bacteria > Campylobacterota > Campylobacteria > Campylobacterales > Sulfurimonadaceae > Sulfurimonas. The sequence goes on from NZ_JAQVKP010000009.1 coordinate 13,267, forward strand.
GCGACGGAAAGCCACAAAAGCATATTTTTGGTGTGGTCGATTTTAAAAATTGAGATATTTTCGCTGCGGGAGTTGAACGTATGGACATTTTCAAAAAGTATCATCAGAAGCAGGGTGCTGTTTCTCGCTGCATCCTCACTGTATCCAAACTCAAGCAGTGTGTAAAAGAGTGCAAATGCAGATAAACCCATATACAGACCACCTATGACAACTCTGCTCATCATTGTTTGGTTAAATATCGGCTCTTTTGGGTCGCGCGGTTTGCGTTTTAACACCCCCGGCTCTGCCCCTTCGGCGGCAAGCGCCATATCTTGTACGCCGTTTGCAACTATGTTGAGCCAGAGTATCTGCACAGGCAAAAGAGGTATCGGGATAAAAAAGAGTATAGAGAGTACAACAAGCACAATCTCGGCAACTCCGGTGGATAGGAGCAGATGAATCACTTTGCGGATATTGTCATACGCCACGCGTCCCTCTTCTATGCCATTTACGATAGAGCCAAAAGCATCATCTGTAAGTATAAGGTCGCTTGATTCACGTGCTACATCCGTGCCGCTTTTTCCCATAGCGATACCAATGTTGGCAAATTTTAGTGCGGGTGCATCGTTGACACCGTCTCCCGTTACCGCCACATAGTGTCCAAGTCCTTGAAACGCCTTGATAATGAGCTGTTTTTGTTCAGGCGAAACACGGGCAAAAACACGCTTGTTTGCAAGTTCTTCTTTATGCTCTCCACGCTCCATCCAGCGTGAAATCTCCAAACCGTCGATTACCTCATCTTCACTTTGAGCGATACCAAGCTCTTTTGCGATGAAAAATGCGGTGTTTGGATGGTCTCCCGTTACTATAGCGACACTGATTCCCGCCTCTTGTGCTTTAAGCACCGCCTCTTTAACGCCCTCTCGAAGCGGGTCGGCGATAGCGGCAAATCCTATGTAGCCATACCCCTCTTTGGCAATACCGCTCTCATCGCTCACTTTGTAGGCAAGGGCAATGTTTCTAAACCCTTTTGCCGCCCATTCGTCAACCTGCGCAAGAACCGCTTTTGCATCATCTTCACCCATGCCGCACATGCCCACTACTATCTCGGGAGAGCCTTTGATAAAATGTATCTTTTCTCCGTCTATCCGGTAGCTCGCTGCGGAGTATTTGTTTATAGGTTCATACGGCAGAGCATCGATGGGTTTTTGTTTTTCATGTCTTTTAAAAAGCTCCTCATCCAGTTCAAGTACATAGCGTGCAAGAGCTACATCTACCTGATCGCCGATAAAAACTCTCTCTCCGTTCTCCTCGTGAGATGTCGATTCGTTGCAGAGTTTTGCGCCAAGAAGCAAGTGTTCACTGATATATTCATCAGGATTGTAGCTTTTTTGCGGTGTAACGATGGAAGCAACGCTAAGACGGTTTTGCGTCATCGTTCCGGTTTTGTCACTTGCGATAAGCGTGCAAGAGCCAAGCCCCTCAATGGCAGAGAGCTTGCGCACTATAACATTTCGCTTGCTCATCGCCGCACTTGCAACACTCAGTGCCACGGTGATAGCTACCGGAAGCCCCTCTGGAATAGCTGAGACAGAGAGTGCGACCGTGAGAAAGAAAATCTCTTTGAGCGGCATCTCATGCGAGAGACCAAGCATAATGATGAAAAGTGCGACACCGCCGATTATCTTTGCGATATTAAGAGAAAATTTCTCCATTCTTGCCGTCAAAGGCGGTTGTGCTGTTTTTTCATGCGCCAAAAGAGAGGCGATTTTGCCCACCTCCGTCATCTGTGCCACCGCCGTAACAACGCCTATGGCTCTGCCCTTTGTAACCAAAGAACCGCCGTAGAGCATATTTTTTCTCTCTGCGATTGGCTCGTTGGCATTTGTAGAGATATAGTCATATCTTTTGCCTACTTCAAGTGATTCTCCCGTAAGAAGCGACTCATTGACTTGAAGTTCATTTGCCTCAAGCAGACGTATATCGGAAGGAACTTTTACGCCGGACTCAAAAAAAACCACATCCCCTACTGTTACATCTTCACTGGGTATCTCCACCCTGCGCCCGTCTCTTAGGACATAAACAAATGTCTTTATCGCCTTTTTTAAAGCATCCGCCTTCTCTTCTGCAACATACTCCTGATACGTTCCAACCACCGCATTTAAAAGAAGTGCCGCCAAAATAAATCCTGCATCGCTATACTCCCCAATCAAAAACGAAACAGTTGATGCGATAAATAGAATATAGACGATAGGACCTTTAAACTGTTCTGTAAATATGGTAGCCACGCCACGCTTTTTTGCTTGCGGCAGGACATTTTTCCCATAACGTTGTGTACGTTTTAGCACCTCATCGGCGCTAAGTCCCTCACTGCTGCACTCCAAATGCTGCAGCGTCTCTTGCGCACTTTTGGTATGAAACATGGCAACTCCTGCCTTTGATAAGGATAGTTTCTAATGATAACATAAAATAAAATTATGGTAAAATCCCACTGATGAAATTTAATATATTGCTCTCTATTCTCTTTGCTATTGTCACAAGCTTTGCGGCTATCCATGAAGTTAAGCATATAGAGCATAACGACGGCTCTACATGTCTAATCTGTACCGTAAACAGCAACATTGTAAGTGCAGACGCCGTCTCGTTTATTCAAAATGTAGAACTCTCTCATTTTGAAGCCATAGCACACACCGCACCCGTTACATACTTTCATGTCGAGACAAAATCCAACCAAAACCGCGCCCCTCCCGCACTCTCCTAAAACCCACAAAACAATCATTATAAAAACAAAAAAATATTATTCCTTAGGATAGAAAATTATGAAAAAAATATTATTATCAAGCGTGGTTTGCGCAGCTTTAGTTTATGGTGCAGAAGTACTTCCTGCTGAAAAAAGAACATTTGACCAGTCAAAATTTATCCCTGACATCTCTTTGATTTTGGATGCCTCTTATGTGGATAGAAATATCAAAGATAGCGAAGTAGGGCATTTGGAAGTTCCCGGGGTTGCTCACGGACTTCTAGGCTCTCACTCACATGATGGTGACAACCATGCGACTTATAACGCAGAAAATGGCTTTAACCTCAACTATGCAGAACTTGTTCTCTCAAGCAGCGTTGACCCGTTTTTTACGATGGATGGTGTATTTCACTTCTCAGAGAACGGTGTTGAGATTGAGGAACTTTTCTTTACCTCAAATGCACTAGGGCGCGGCACAAGAGTAAAGGGCGGAAAGTTTAACTCCAACTTCGGCTACCTTAACGAACAGCACCACCACGCTTGGGATTTTGCAGATATGCCGCTTGTCTATGAGGCATTTTTAGGAATGCACGGCTTAAACGAAGTGGGTGCTCAACTTCAGTGGACAGCTCCGACACCGTTTTACTTGATGGCAGGTTTAGAGATACTTCAAGGAGAAAATGAGCAGATGTTTGGAAAGGATGAGATAGAACTGACAAACATAAACCTTACAGCAGATCCGGCACATGTTGAGGGAGGTGATGGTGCTTCTATGGTTGTGGGTTACATAAAAGCATCACACGATATAGGAAATACAACTATTTTGGGCGGTTTCTCTTATGCACAGGGTGATTCTCGCATAGACCATAGCGAGGAAGAAGAGGAGGCACATGCATTTGCAGGTGATGCTAAACTTTATGGAGCTGATTTTGTAGTATTGCATCAGCTTGATTCATATAGCTCTATCAAGTGGCAGAGCGAATATCTCCAAAGAGAGCTAGAGGGAACGCAATATGCAAATGATGATTTAGGCAATTTTGTATCTCCATCTATGCTAAAAAAACAGAGCGGTCTCTACTCACAGCTTATTTACACGCATGATAAAAACTGGAGAATGGGTGCGAGATACGATACTATACTAAAAAATGATGTTATAAAAAATGGTGCGAGTGTAGAGCAGCCAAGCGGTCTTAACAAATACACGGCGATGGTAGAGTACCACACAAGCGAATTTGCAAGATTTAGACTTCAGTACAGCCACGATGAGTCATTGTTTAATGAAGATGGGCAAAGAGAGAAGCTAGACACCGTCATCCTTCAAGCAAATATCTCTATCGGTGCGCATGCGGCACATAGTTTTTAACCATGAAAAAACTGCTTACATTTTTAACGTTTTTGCCCATAACGCTCCTTGCGCACCTAGATATTGCGGTTAGCTACCCTTATATAGGGGCGCTTACCAAAACCATTGGCGGAGAGCATATAACAACAACGGTTTTGGCGCAGGGCAACTGGGATCCGCACTTTATTATCCCACGCCCCTCGCTCATCACAAAAGTGAGAAATGCCGATGCGCTTATCATGAACGGCGGACAGCTGGAGATTGGCTGGCTGCCCCCGCTTCTGGGTCGTGCAGGAAACCCGAAAATCGCACCTTCGGCTAAAACTTTTCTCAACCTCTCGCACCATGTGGAGCTCATAAATAAACCAAGCAGTGTTGACAGAAAAGATGGAGACATCCACCCAGATGGCAACCCGCACTTTCATCTTGACCCGCAAAATATCTTGCATCTTGCAAAAGTTATAAAAGAGTTTTTGATCTCCATAGATACGGTTGATAAAGAGGTGTATGAGAAAAACTATGCTACTTTTGCTACAATGTGGCAAGAGAAGATGCGTATATGGGAGCAGAAGATGAGCGATAAAAAGGGACGAAAAGTGATTCAGTTTCATGACAACCTTGCCTACTTCAACAAAGCGTACGGAGTTGTAAATATCGGCACGATTGAGCCTCTCCCCGGCATTCCGCCATCATCCAAACACACCGTGAGCACCATAGAGTTGATACAAAAGGAAAATCCTTGCTGCATTTTGCATGATGTCTATCACTCCACAAAAACAGCCGATTTTATCAGCCAAAAAACGGGTATAAAGATTATTTTAATGCCCCATGACATAGAAGCGCTTGAGAACATTGACAACCTCGGTGCACTCTTTGACCACCTCACGAGCGCCATCAAATGACAGATATTCTCCTTGTTCCCATAGCTCTTGTTGTTATCCTCGTGATGCTCCACTCCTATTTTGGGATGGAGATACTAAAGCGGGGCATTATCTTTACAGACCTTGCCATCGCACAGTTTGCAGCTCTTGGTTCATCTATCAGCCTTGGCTATTTTCATGAAGAGTATTTTTATCTTTTGACACTCGGTTTTGCACTGCTAAGCGCGCTTTTAATCGCATATGCTTCGACAAGAAAACTCCATCTTGAAGCGTTTATCGGGATACTTTACGTTTTGGGGGCAAGCGGGATTATGATGGTACTCTCCCACTCGGCAGAGGGAATGGAACATTTTAAATCACTTTTGGCAAGCGATATACTTTTCACACCTCCTAGCGAAGTGATGAAAAGCGGGGTTATTTACTCATTTATTGCCCTTGCTTTGTATTTTTTATATCCTAAACTGAGCGGTTTTTTCAAAGAACTTCTCTTCTTCTCTCTTCTTGCCATTACCGTTACCTCTTCCGTTTCTCTTGCAGGTGTTTTTGTGGTTTTTGTACTTCTTATAGCTCCGCCGTTTGTCTCCCTCTCGCTAAAGTTTAAAAAACCTTTGCTTGGGAGCTTTTTTTTCGGATGGTTTTTTAGTATCTCTGCGATTGTCATCTCCTACTTTTATGATTTGCCCACAGGCTACAGCATCGTCTTTTTAGGCGCATTTTTGACGGCTCTTATCGTACTTTTTAGTTCAAAGAGGGCATAGAGATGTTTAGCAATGAGTGGACGCAAAGAGAGTTTTTAGAGAACAAAAAAGCCCTTGAAGCCAAGGGCATCAAAGTGTTGCTCATCGACACCATTCTCTCCCCCATCAACGGCGCAAACACCACACTCTACAACCCTTACGAACTAGCAAAAGAGCCTGAGGGGAGTGTTTTTGTTTTTTACTGCGATACAGGTAAAACAACGCTTAACAGACTTGGTGAGTACAAAAAAAGGTTTCCTTTGCACCACTGCATCTCCCTTAGAGGCGGCAGAGGATACTGGAGGGAAAATATGACGGTTTTTGATGAGTGAGTATAAAAAATATCTCGATTCATTTTTAAAAAACCTCAAAAATGAAAATTTTTATGAAGCCCATGAAGATTTAGAAGCTATTTGGTTTCCTAGAAGATTTGAGCAAAGCGACGAGGTGAAGCTGTTAAAAGGACTTATCAACGCTTCTGTAAGTTTTGAGCTACGTAAAAAAGGCAAAATTGAGCAGGCAAAAAAAGTGTGGCAAACTTATCTCAAATACAAAGAACTAATCAACAGCATAAACTCCCCCAATCAAGAGATATACCATCTAATCATACAAGAGATACAGAGTATCAGAGAGGCTTAAGGGTAAAACGAAATTTTATAAAAGTTAAGGTGTCCTTAAGTAATTTTTAAATATTTCCAAAGTATTCTAACAAAATTTATCATTTAAAGTAAAATTATATGAAACTTGTCTTGTTGTTATTATTTTGTACCCACACTCTGCTCGCACTTACTCAAGATGAGATAAATAGCCTGTATCAACAAAACTCTCTTCAAAACAGAGTTTTAGAAAATGACCAAAAACGTCATTTTGAGAAAAACCAACAAAAAACCAAAGATTACATTGATAAAATTAAACCAGATAAACTTGAAATGAAAGAGTCCGAAGATAAAAAAAAATGTATTTTCATCAATGATATAATGATTGATAAATCTGATATTTTAGAGGCTAAAGAGTTAGAAGAAATAAAAAAACATTATGTAAATAAATGCAATACAATAGAAGATTTAAATAATTTTACCAAAGAAATTTCCAATATATACATCTCCAGAGGCTTCATTACAAGCAGAGCCTATTTAAAATTACAAGATTTATCGGATGGGATTATAGATATATCTCTGCTTGAGGGGAAAATAAAAAAAGTAAAAAACAGAGATTTGTATATTTCAAACATATATGACGATTTGGAAGAAAATATTTTAAATTTGCAAGATTTAGAGACTGGCATTAAACAGCTTGAAAGACTGCGTTCTCAAGTGGTAAAATTGGACTTAAAGCCAAGCGATGAAGTCGGCTATACCGATGTACTTATATCAAAAGAGACCGGATATAGTGATTATAATGGTTATGTAAGTGTAAATAACTATGGCAGTAGCGCAACAGGCAAAAATCAAGTTGCTGTCTATCTGAGCTATGAAAACCTGTTTGGCATAAACGATATTATCAGTGTATCCATCAACACAACGGATAATGTTTTTAAAACTAGCGACAATATTTTAGCGACATCACTATCTTATTCGCTGCCCTATTTTAAAAACTACTTTACCATATCTTTGTCAACATTTAAATATAAACAGACAATTTACGACCAATTCGATAGTACTCTGCTTAGTGAAGGTTCAAGCGATATTTTTACATTGTCTGATGAGTATATGCTTTATAACTCTAAAAAATATTCGCTTAATTTTATAGCTAAACTTAACAGAAAAGACAATAAAAACTATCTAAGTGACACTCTTATTGAGTTGCAGAGTTATAATTTAACTACTTTTAGTTTTGGATTTTATTATATTTATTATGGGGAAGACTCTTATTTTAGCAGTGAGTTGTTGGTGCATAAAAGTTTAAGCAGTAACATAGACTTTACAAAATATACGCTAGATTTTAGCTATACAAAATACTTTCAGCATGACTTGCAACCTAAGATAAATATGGCACTACATGCGCAATCCACAGGTTATGACGTGTATGCCACGGAACAGTTGTCAATTGGGGGACCCTATAGTGTTAGAGGGTTTAAGGATGGCGGCATTAATGGCTTTAAGGGTGGCTATATAAGGAATGACTTTCAAGTTACAAAAAATATTTTAAATATATCATTTTCACCTTATCTGGGTCTTGATTATGGTTACATAAAAGCAACTAGCGTTGTAGAAGGCGGAGCTATAATTGGTAGTTCTGTCGGACTTAAAATTGCTTATTTAAACAACTTAGCGGAAATACACTATAACAAAAAGTTACACAATACGCCAGAAACAAAAATAAAGAGCGATAATTTTATAGGATTTTCTTATTCTTATAATTTCTAATTAATTTTATTGTATTATATTTTTATGAAAATAGCAAAAAATATATTTAAACAAATTGTGTCTATTGAAATTTCAATTGTATTGATTTTTCCTATGCAATTATCAGCAATGGAATCAGTAGTAGTCGATAGTGCATCAGCTGCAAAATATCAGGCAAATCTTGAAACAGCAAGAAACGGTGTGCCTATTATAAACATTGTAAAACCGGATACGTCAGGTCTTTCACACAATAAGTTTTTAAATTACAATGTTGAAAAGCAAGGGCTTATACTAAACAACTCTAATCAACTACAGGTAACAACGCAGCTCGGAGGGGTAATCTATGGCAATACTAACTTAGCAAATGCAAATAGTGCCGATAGAATTTTAAATGAAGTAACCGGTTTAAATAAATCCATATTGGCCGGCTATACGGAAGTAGCTGGGAGTATGGCTAGTGTAATAGTTGCGAATCCTAATGGTATTTTTGTAAAAGGCGGCGGATTTATAAACACTCCAAAAGTTACTCTTACTACAGGTGTACCTCAATTTACTGCGAATCAATTAAAAAGCTACAAAATTACCCAAGGTATTATTGAAATAGGCGATGAGAATTTTAATATTGATAATGTTGATAAAATTGATTTATATGCCAAAGCGCTAAAGTTTAATTCTAAACTATATGCAAAAGATGTAAATATCATAACAGGCACCAATGATATATCTACAGATGGCACAATAACTCCAATAACTATGACAAATAATGATATTTTTTCTTTAGACTCTACGGCTTTAGGTGGCATATATGCGGACAAAATAAGACTTGTCGGGACGAGCGAGGGTGTCGGTGTAAATCTGCCTGCCGAGATAATGGCAAAAGATAACATTATTATTAGTTTGGATGGTCAATTAACTTTTAAAAGAGTACTCTCAAATGGCAACATAAATATAAAATCAAACACCATCAATGCTGTGAACGCAACGGCAGAATCATATAAAGATTTGTCTATATACGCATCGGACATACTTGTAAGCAATACAAATTTAAGCAGTTCTGGCAATGTGTATATAAGTGCAAATGATTTTTTAGAAATAAAAAGCGACTCAAAGCTTACTGCTAAAAATAACCTAAGCATATTTGCGCATAATCAAAATTTGGAGCTAAGCGGTGTTTTGCTAAGTTCTGATAACTTAATGAATATAGAAACAAAATCTTTAATCAACAATACTGATTTGCAAGCCAATGGTGATTTGAGTGTAAAAACCATAAATGGTGATTTAGTAAACAACAAACTTTTACAATCTCAAAAAAATTTAACTCTAAATATAAACGGAGACATTGTAAATACGGCGGCAATTGTATCTTTAAACGATATGAAGGTTTATGCCACTGATCTTTTAAACTACAACACCATATATAGCTCACAAAATATGAATATACATGTCGATAACCTGCTACTCAACAAAACAGATACTACTAAAGTATCAGGCATAGACAATGCTCGATTATATGCTGTTGAGAACATGCTTTTGTCTAAAGATGAATCATTGCATAATATTAATGAGGTACAAAACTACAAAGGTATTATCCAAACCCAAAAAGGGAATATTGCTATATTTGCGGATACTCTTAAAAATATTACCGATACAACAGAAAAGACAGTGGAAATTCAAAGCATAGAGTTAGCATATAACAAGATAGCGTTGAGTGAATACATGAGAGAATCAATACACACATACATAAACAAAAATGAGAAATTTTCAATAGCTCCGGATAAATTTTCTTCTATTGCCTCTGCAAATAATTTAAGCATATATTCTAATCATTTGCTTAACTACCTAGGTGATGTTTCAGCACAAAATGACATGAGTTTAGCAGTAACAAATATTTCAAATGAAAGTGAAAAGCTATATAGTACGAAAACGACAGAGATTCAAATATACAACTGCTATTCCGCATGTTATAGCAGCAAGCATTCTAATCCAAGTTTCAGATGGGAGAATTACGGATCGCCAACAACCGTAGTAACCGGAGAGGTAGGTTCTTTGGATGCAACCATATCGGCCGGAAATAATATCATTGGTGATATCACAAACTTAGAAAATGTGACTGCTCATACAGCTGTGACTCAAAACGATATATTTACAGATATAATCACTGCCAAAAATAGTACCAGATACATAGATAAAGAGGACTATATTACACCGACAAACCCTTATGGCTTATTTGTAAAAAGCACTAAGCATGAGTATTTGATAGAATCAAACCCTTTATATACCGATATATCTAATTTTATAGGCAGTGAATACTTTTTAAACAAGATGGGCTATAACGGTGACGCTATATCTAAAAGACTTGGTGATGCAATGTATGAAACTAAGTTGGTAAAAGATAGCCTCAAGCGCTTAGGCGGCAAGGTACACAAAGAGACAACATATATATCGTTGATGGATAATGCAGTCGAAGTATCACAAAATGTTGATTTAAAACTAGGTAAAGCGCCTACTGATGAACAGTTGGCGAGTATAGATAAAGATATAGTATGGATGGAGACTAAAATAGTTAACGGAGAGGAGGTTCTTGTGCCTGTGGTATATCTAGCCAAGAGCTCTAAAACTTCCAGTGGTTCAGTTATATCTGCTGGCAATGAATTTGAATTAAATGTAAAAAATTCTATTGTAAACTCAGGAGAATTAACAGCAGAGGGTAACTTAAACATCTCTGCAAAAAGTATAAAAAATGAACAAGGGGTCATCTCCTCAAATAAAGATACGACTGTAAATTCTGAAACATCTATTGAAAATATTGCAAGCCTCATAACGGCTGCGGGGGCTACAAACATAAAAGCTAAAGAAGATATAACCAACTCAAACGGCTCAACTATCTCAGGCAAGAGAGTTAACATAGAATCCACTGATGCAAGCGTTATAAATGAGACAAGCACTGAGACAACCGTAGTAAAAAATGATGCTAATGGAAATAGGTATGAAGTTATATCAACTAAAGTCGGTGGTGAGAGTAAGATAGTCTCAAGCGATGGCGACATTTTTATAAAAGCAAAAGATAACATCAAAAACAGTGCTGCAAACATCAGCGCAACAAACGGAAATATAAACCTTCTAACCGAGAATGGAGACATAGAATTAAGCTCAAAAGAACTTGTTGATAAAGCAGACTTCTCAGCGGGAAGAAGCTTTACTAAAACAGACAACACCAAACATATAGCTTCACAACTAAATGCAGATTCTATTAGCCTACAAAGTGGCTCTGACATACAAGTAAAAGCATCAAGTATAACTGCCAAAGATAGTATTGTTCTAAATGCAAACAGAGAGATAGATATCTTGGCAGCAAATAATATAGACTATAAAGATGTACAAACATATAAAAAAGGAAACTTTGGCTCATCCAAATCTAAAAGAGATATGACATATAAAGAGAGTGTTGTTCAAAGTAATTTAAATGCAAAAAGCATCTTAATAAACAGCGATAAAGATGTAACCTTAGAAGCCGCAAAACTAAAAGCTGATGAAAACATCATAGTCGATGCCAAAGGTAATATCAATGTTGTAGCCAAAGAGTATAAAGAAGGAGAACTGCACCAGACTTCTAAATCATCTTGGGGCGGATTGAAAAAAAGTGTTTCAATGGATAGGCTTGATAATCTCAATCTAAAAGAAGCACAACTTCAAACAGAGGCATTAAATGTAATCCTAAAATCCGGTAAAGATATAAACATCATAGCATCAGATATAAGCAGTGCAGCAGATGTTCAACTTGAAGCCTTTGATAAACTGCTTATCGCAGCCGGTGAAGAGCTACGGCAAAAAGAGAGTTTTAGTAAAAAAACAAGCTTTAACCCACTAGGAGTATTGAACTTGGTAGGCATTGATGCAGGAGCTATTTACACAAGTGAAATAAATAAAAATAAAAACTACGATACAAAAATTAAAGAGTCAAATATTGTTGCAGGAAATAACTTCACAGCAGATACAGGTAGCACAAAAGTTATAGGCTCAAATATAGAGGCACAAAACGATATAAATATCAAAAGTGATATAAACTCCGTAGAGATACTCTCGGCACAGGAACAAAACCAAGCCTCAAAACTAAATCAAAAAGTTGAAGTAAAGCTGACAAACATAGTTGATATGGCAAAGAGTGCGCTAGCTCAGCAAGTAGATGTTCTTAAAAATTCAACAGACAAAGATTCTGCTGGAGGTTCAAAACTCAAAATAAATGTTGCATCGGCAACTTATGATAAAGATGAAGTAAGCTCAAACGCCGTTAAAAACATCTCTTCAAATCTTGTATCAAACAGTGGAAGCATCTCAGTCGATTCAAGCGAGGATATACATGTAAAAGGCTCAAACTTAAACGCAAAAGACTCTATTGCTTTGGTAGCAAAAACAGGTGATGTGAGCATTGAAGAAGCAGTAGATACGAAAAATGTTGATGAGAAAAACAAACATGCCGGTGCAGAGGTTAGCATAACCGTGCAAAACGAATATGTAGAGATTGCAAGCGCAGTAAAAGCAGCCGCCGCCTCTGCCAAACAGCTAAAAAAGGTAAAAGAAGATTACTCAAACCATAAAACAGAAGTAAAAAAACTTGAAGGAGCTCTGAGCCAGTTAAAACAAGACTTGCGTAATAAAGAAGTAGGAGTAGATGCCCAAGATATAGAAGAAATACAAGAGATACTCGATAATGCAAAAGATGATGAGAGATATTACTTGGCGGCTATAGCGGCCGCAACAGCAGACTTGACAAGTAAAACAGCGGCAATAGCCAAACAAGCCGCAACAGCCGCAGCGAGTTCGGCAACCTTTGGATTCTCAGCAGGGCTGTCTTTAGACCTAGAAGGTTCTAAAACTACATCAAACAATCAAGCAACACAAAGTGTAGCTTCAAACCTTGTTGCAAACAACATAAACATCCAAACTGACAAATCAATAGATACAAATGTAAAAGTAAGCGGTTCAAATGTTATAGCGCAAGATACTATAAATATAGAGACTAAAAACCTGAGTGTAAAAGCAAGCGAAGATACAACAAACTCAACCTCAGACACCAAAGAGATCTCAGGTTCAGTCTCTATGACAATGTATGGAGCAGCAAGCGGAACAAGCGTTAGTTTAGGATACGGTGAGCAACACTCCGATGCCCATAGCGTAGCTTATAACAACTCGCAACTCCAAGCAAACAACATAAACATCAACACAAGTAACGATGCTGCATTTGAAGGCGCAAATGTCAATGCAAAAGATACTCTAAACCTAACCGTAGGAAACAACCTAAACATAGAATCAAAGAGAAATGTAACTAACTCAAACTCAAACGGGTTTAATGTAAGTGCAGGATTCGGAACCAGTGAAGGAAGTGTAACAAGTGCCAACGCTTCAGTTGGAGCAAACACAGGAAGAGTAAAAGTAAAACAAACAGTACTTTCAAGCGTAACAGGAGATAAAGTAACCGTAACCACAGAAAACAACACAAACCTAAAAGGCTCACTTCTAGCAGCAGGAGAGTTTGATAAAAACGGTAACTTCATAGATAATGAAGACCTAAACCTAAAAACAAAAACCCTAACATTCTCTAACTCAACAGATTCTACCTACACATCAGGAAATAGCTTTAATGTAGGAACAAATATAGGATTCTCATCAGATGTAAAAGACCCACAACCAAAAGATGATTCTACTACAAAAATAAACTCAACAAACCTAGCATTCTCAAACTCACTAGGATACCAAAGGAATAAAACCTTAGCAACATTAGGGAAAGGAAATATAGATATACAAGATAAAGAAAACTCAGACGATACAACAAGCCTAAACAGAGATACTTCCAACATCTCTAAAACCATGATAAACACAAACTACGGAGTGAAAGTAGATGCTACGCTTGATCATAGATTGCTTACTGAAGATGGGAGAGAAGAGATTAAACAGGAGTATGAGGATATTGGTAAAAATATGGCTATTGTTGGAAAAACATTACCAAATGCAGAAAGTGATAATCCAATAGAATCAACAATAGGAACAATTTGGGATTGGATAGCACACGGAACATTAGATATCTTACCTTCAAATGAAAATAGTGGTGGTGTTTTAGGAAATGTACCTATTTGGTTTGGCACAAATGATAATTTACATAAATTACAAGGAGATGAAAATAGTAAAGATGTATATCTAAATGGAATACTTAACTCTGAAGCCGATGCAATGCAAGGTGGGAAAAATATAATAGGAGAAGATAAAACATATGTGAACCCTTATAATCCGACAAGAGGAATATTAGGAGATTTAATAGAAGCAGGAGTTGATAAATGGGGAGATAGTATAGGAATGCAAACAGGAATTAGTAAGCAAGTACAAGAGTATCTAAATAATAATACAGATTTAAATGTATATATGCACTCCCAAGGAAATCTTGTAACAAAACAAGGAGCTTTAAGCTCTAAAGATAATGGGCATGTATATAAAAGTTATGGTGCTCCAATGAGTAATGAAGAAATTAGTAAAATATTTATAATAAAAGATAAAGAAAAAGATATAAGAAAAAATGACGGTGATTATGTATCTTATCCACTAAATATTTTTAATCCTACAACTTGGAATAAACTAGGGCATGGAACAGAAAATTATAAAGCTCAAGAATAATAAGGAGTAAAACAATGAAGTATTTATTATCAGTTATAGTAATATTTTTTTTAACAGCTTGTGCTCCACTATTTGATACTCCTCTCTTGGGAGCTCAGTCAATTAGTGCTGGAACATATATGACTGTTAGATGGTTTTTAAAACCAGAGTATAAAAATAGTAAATCTCTTGGAGGTAATCCCAAGGATTATGGAGCTTCATTTAATAAAGTAGAGTACAAATATGATAAAAAATATTATGAAAAAACAAAAAATGGAAGAGATGATATAGAAATTCCTAAAAAAGATATTTGGACAGTAAAACATAATGGTAAAAGATATAATTATCAAGATGATAACAATCTTTTTATATATGAAAAACAAGGAAATAATTATATTAAACATATAGACCATTTTGGACATAAACATACAGTAGAAGATGCTAAATATCCTTTAAAAGAGTGTTATTCTGATGGTTGGTGTAAGCTTTATCCAAATTATTGGAAAATTGATTTATATATTAAGAAATCTATTTTAGATAAGCCATTAAGTGAAGAATAGTAAAAGGCAATAAAATTGAGTCTAAACCTAACCGTAGGAAACAACCTAAACATAGAATCAAAGAGAAATGTAACTAACTCAAACTCAAACGGGTTTAATGTAAGTGCAGGATTCGGAACCAGTGAAGGAAGTGTAACAAGTGCCAACGCTTCAGTTGGAGCAAACACAGGAAGAGTAAAAGTAAAACAAACAGTACTTTCAAGCGTAACAGGAGATAAAGTAACCGTAACCACAGAAAACAACACAAACCTAAAAGGCTCACTTCTAGCAGCAGGAGAGTTTGATAAAAACGGTAACTTCATTGATAATGAAGACCTAAACCTAAAAACAAAAACCCTAACATTCTCTAACTCAACAGATTCTACCTACACATCAGGAAATAGCTTTAATGTAGGAACAAATATAGGATTCACACCTGATGCAAAAGACCCACAACCAAACGATGATTCTACAACTAAAGTAAACTCAAGCAGCTTGGCATTTGCAAACTCTATGGGCTACCAAAGAGCAAAAACACTAGCAACTCTAGGTGAAGGTCAAGTAACCGTAACAGACAAAGAAAACTCAGATGATACAACAAGCCTAAACAGAGATACTTCCAACATCTCTAAAACCATGATAAACACAAACTACGGAGTGAAAGTAGATGCTACGCTTGACCATAGATTGCTTACACAAGAGGGGAGAGAAGAGATAAAGCAAGATTATAAAGATATGGATAAAAATATGAAAACTATAGCAGATACTTTACCAAGTGCTATTAGTGATAATAAAGTCGAAGCAGTCGCCGGTACATTATGGGATAATATAGCTGCATACGCTACATTAGGCGTACTTCCATCAAATGGAAACAATGGCGGAGTGTTGGGAGAGATACCGATTCTCTCAGGTAATAAAGATTCAGTACAAGAGGCATTGCAAGTAGTTAGTTCAAATGCACCGCTGTATCAACAAGACTCAGATAAATTTATACCAATAGAGCAAAGTACTGCATATAAGCAGATGAGCAAGGAGGAACAATCGCAGGTACAAGGTCTTTATATCTCAAAAGAACCAGTGACAATAACTAAAGAGAATGCCACTTACCAAAACGGAGGAAACGGAATCATGAATGATAAAGGACTGGCAATAATAAATGTACTAGAACAGACAGGAATGATAGGACAATATCAAACCGATAAAACAAAACCTGTAGAAGCAACCGTGTTTTACAACCCAAGTAGAGGAATAGTAGCCGACTTGCTAGAATCAGCAGTAGATACGGTAGGCGGTACCACAAGTATAGCAAAACAATATGGAGAATTTAATGTAGATGTAACAACCGCAAGAGGGACAGCAGGAGTAAATATTACAAACCACTCTCAAAGCAACCTGCTTCTAAAAAGCGGAATCAACTATATCAATAGTAGTGATAATACGGGAGCTAAGTTTATGCCACAGGAGTATTTTTATACAGGCAAGGTTGATGCGAATGGTAAGCCTATTTACGAACTGCCTACCTATGTTTCATTTGGTTCGCCTGTGAATGGGAATGAGTTGAAAATGGCAATTGAAGGAACTAAAAATAATCCAGGTTTGGGCTATACATATAAAGGAGCATTTACTAAACCTGATGACTTTGTGGGTGAGGGATTGGGAGGAAATAGAGGAGTTAATGGAGAGGCTTCACTGGTTGATAGAATCAACCTCTTTAATACTTTCAAATTAGTAACACCAACTTCACCACACAGTAGTTATAAGCCTACTGATTATCCAGAATTAAAAGATGTGACGGGGTATAAAGAATGAGAAATATAATATTTATGCTAAGTGTATTATTTTTAATCGGGTGTTCAAGTGTAAAAGTTTATAAGTTAGAATCTTATACGAAATTATCAAGTCCAAACATTTCATTACAAACACCTAATTCGGTACCTTCTGTTCCATGGAAAACATTTGACTTGCCTACAGATATTGGAGTAAGAGATTGGTTGAGTATATGGCGTCACCTCCCCAACATGATGAGCGAGGATATGAGGATTACGGTAAGAATTATCCCACAAGACGAGATAGCAAGTGATTATTTACTATACAAAAATAAAAGTAATCAAATGGAGGAACGAATTAAAAACTTTAAAATGTCTGATTGGGAGAAAAAGAACAACGCTGAAAGAGGCGTGAATTATGTGAAACAATATGTTGATTTTATCGGAGGACTAAAATGCGGTACAAGAGTTGAATCTTCAAATATTGCTCTTGGTGTAGGTACAAAAAGCTATCAAACAAATTGTACTTACTTTGATAATCAAGGTGGAGCCAAAAATATTCATCTTGCTTACAGCTACACCTATACCCACAGCGGAACTAAGAACGACAGAGATACAAAAAGTAGTTCCATTACCCCTCAAGCTATGCAAACACAGTTCAAACAAGATATGAAAGCCATATTCGATTCTCTAGTGATTCACGATATGGATAGAGAGAAAATGAATAAAGAGGAATTGCTTTATGATAAAAAGTATGATTTAGAGGGTGAGTTTAGATAAATGTCTTGTTTGCCAAATATCAAATTTATAAAATACATAAATACACTAAACTCTGGAATTTACAGAAATTATTTTACGCTACCGAAGCTTCTGTATGATAAAGCACTTTTATAGCTCCCTTTGACTATAATTACGCCTCAAAGACGATAGGAGAAATAATGGATTTTTCAAAATATACAGACCCGGCAATGCTTTATGTGAGTGAGTATGGAGTTAAAATTGTTCTCGCACTCGCTATCTTTTTTATAGGAAAAACGGTTGCCAAAAAAGGTGCAGCGCTTATCAAAAATCTGATGATTAAAGCCCATGTTGATCTCACGCTTGTCAATTTCCTTGCAAATGTACTCTACTTTGTACTGCTCATTGTTGTCGTTTTGGCATCTCTTAGTACGCTTGGTATCAACATAGCATCCTTTTTGGCGATTTTTGGGGCTGCTTCTTTGGCGATTGGTCTTGCACTCAAAGATTCACTCTCAAATATCGGTGCAGCGGTGCTTATCATCATTTTTAGACCGTTTAAAGTCGGGGATTTTGTCGATACGGCGGGTGTTTCTGGGACTATTGAGGAGATTAACCTTTTCTCCACCATTATGGCGACACCTGACAACAAGACTATTATGGTTCCAAACTCTTCGGTTATCGCTTCCAACATCATCAACTACTCCAACAAGCCGACACGAAGAGTTACGCTTACCTTTGGCATCGACTACGGCGATGATTTGAAGCTTGCAAAAGAGGTACTTTGGCAACTCATCAAAGAGGATGAGAGGGTGCTTCAAGACCCTGCTCCTTTTGTAGCAGTTGCAGCCCTTGCAGATAACAGCGTCAATCTGGAAGTTCGCGTCTGGGTAAAGACTGAGGAGTATTGGAATGTTCATTTTGACATGATTGAAAAAGCAAAACTGGCATTTGACGCCAACGGTATATCTATCCCGTTCCCACAAATGAATATACATCTTAAAAAGGATTAAAAAATAATGAAAAAAATAGTCGCACTTTCACTTGTTGCCTTCTCGCTTATGGCGGAGCAATATATACAAGATGTCAAAGCTGAGATCAAAGAGACCAAACAAAAGATTGCACGTCTCAATGCAAATCTCAAAGAGCTTGAGAGCGCTCTGCCCAAAGAGGAGCTAACTTATAAAGCTCGCGCAGAGGCGGGCTATATGCTTAACTCAGGAAATTCCGACACCGAAGCGTTCAATATCGATGCCAAACTAAGCGGCAAATGGGATTTGCACACACTTGAAATTTCTATGCTTTGGCAGTATGGAGAAGATAATGATGTAGAAAACACAAACAGATTCTTAGGTGAGTTGGTTTATGACTATAAACTCTCACAAAGGCTCTCGCTGGATTATCTTATGGGATATAAAGATGATAAGTTTTCAGGTTTTGACTACCAGTTCTACACGGGTCCGGGTGCAAAATATGTAACCATCAAAACAGATTTTCAAGACTTAACGCTTGATGGAAATCTGCTCTATGCTAAAGATAAGATTTTTGGCAGCACAGATAGAACATACGCCGCATACAGAGTTCAAGGTGTTTACAATATGCAACTGCTGGAAAATCTCAAGTTCCATCAAACTCTTAACTACAGATCAGAGTTTTCAGATATAGAGAACTACTTCGCATACTCAAAAACCGGTTTATCGACAAGGCTGTCTGATATATTTTCAGCCGGAGTAGCGTACTATATTGACTATACAAACAAACCGGCACTTACGGGAAAAACCTCAACAGATACAAAATTCACATTTAATCTTATTGCGGATTACTAACTCCTCTCCCCCAAAGAGCTAAAAACCAAGTTGCCGTAAGTGCGATAAGCATCGAACTTAAAAAAAGGTAGCTTGGGTAGAGTTCGTAAACATACCCTGCGATTAATGCCCCTGCAAACGCTCCAAAACCGTACGTGATGCCGGAAAAAAGTTGTTGCGCTAAAGATTTGTGTTTGTACAGATAAAAAAGATAACTGATTGCCGCTGAGTGAAAAAGTGCAAAACTAAGCGCATGAAGTGCTTGAGATAGGAACAAAAGAGCTGTGACATCCGGAAATGCAAAAACCAAAAACCAGCGCAGCGCCGTTACAAAAGTAGTTATTTGAAGGATAAGAAGCAGATTTTTGCTCAAAAGCGCACCCTGAAAATAGAGCATAAAAATCTCTACTATGACACCAAAGCTCCAGAGATAAATCGTCATATCCAAGCTTACGCCGTGGTCGGTTGTATAGATGGTAAAAAAGTTATAAAAAGAACCAAAACTTACCTGCATAAGTGTAAGCCCCAGCCACAATTTCCAATCTGCCAAAAGGTCAATGTCGTTAGTATGTTCGCTCTGCTTTTCCAAAAGAGTATCTGCTTTTTTGGCAATCACAAAGCCAAAAAATGCGGTGATAAGCACTAAAATCAAAAGATAAAGAAGTGCAACGGAGGGTGAACTAAGAAACTTTACTAAAACAAGCGCAACCAAGATAAATCCGACCGAACCAAAAAGCCGAATCTTCCCGTAACGCTCTTTGCCAAGATAGTTCAGTGAGATAAGTTCGATGTATGGAAGTACAATGCTAAGCCCGATGCCAAGTGATATGTTAGAGAGAAGCAGTTTGTAGAAACTATCAAGCGAAAAGTAAAACGAGAGCGCACTCAAACACATAATAAGAAGCGAGGCATTGAAGCTTTTTACATTGATTTTAAGTCCATTGATAAAAGCAAAAGGAACTAAAAAACGCACAAGCGGAGCCGCCGCAAAGATGATACCTATGTCGCTTGGAACATATCCCGCCATAGAGAGCACTTTTGGCAGAAAAATGATATAAACTCCGATGACTGAAAAGTAAAAAAAGTAAAAAGTTGCTAAAAGAAATGACATACGGTATCATAACTCAGCTACCCTTTACTTTAACAGAAAAAAGTCGCTATAATGTACTTTTTTATCACAATAGCTTATGTGAAGGGGTTGTTATTATGCTCAAAGAGATGAAAGAGGAAGATTTTATTGTCTCAAAAACAGACCTAAGAGGTCGCATCACTTACTGCAATCAAATTTTTATGGATATGGCGGAGTACTCCGAAGAGGAGCTGCTAGGCAAGGCGCATAGCATCATAAGGCATCCGGATATGCCAAAAGCGGTTTTTCGCTACCTTTGGGAGACTATCCCCAAAAAAGAGGAAGTTTTTGCCTATGTACTTAACAAAACTAAAGGTGGCAATGACTACTGGGTTTATGCCAACATCACGGCAACGCTTGATGAACGCGGCAACATTGTGGACTACTACTCGGTTAGACGCCGACCAAATCCAAAAGCACTCCAAATCATTATCCCGCTCTACCAAAAGATGCTCTCAGTTGAGAAAAGCAGCGGAGTTGACGCATCATTTAAAGTTTTAACAGATATTTTACATGACAAAGGAGTCTCTTACGATGAGCTTATTATCTCTCTTCAAGATCAATAAAAACAAACAACGCCATGAACAGATACACGATGAGATTGTTAAAGTTCTCAAAGACGCGGCGGATGGAAAGTTAAGCGGGCGTATAACGGGCATACCCAATGACAACTCAAAAGAGGCGGCATTTGCATGGAGTATCAATGATGCGCTTGACCAGTTTGAAGCATTTATGCGTGACGTGCAGACATCCATAGAGAGTGCAGCAAACGGTAAAACATACAGAAGCACCAATCCGCAAGGTCTCCATGGCATCTTTCGCGTAACGTCCGAGAGACTTAAGCTTGCTGTCTCCTCTATAGCTATGGGGTATGAAACACGAATCAAAGGTACTCTCTCTGATGAGCTTTCACAACTTGGCGGCGGTGTAGGCGGGGGACTTGGGATTGTGCAAAAAGATATTATTCTCTCGCAAGCAGGTTCAGATGAGATAGCGCAAGCTTCACACAAAACAGCCGATCTCTCCTCGCAAAGCATAGAAGATGTTGATGCAATAAGCCAAAAACTCTCCACGCTTATGGAGTCTATCTCCGATTCGCATGAAGTTATCATCCATCTTGAAGAACGTTCACGTGAAATCTCAAATGTTGTAAATCTTATCAAAGATATCGCTGACCAGACCAATCTCCTTGCTCTCAATGCTGCTATTGAAGCGGCACGTGCAGGAGAGCATGGGCGTGGATTTGCCGTAGTTGCCGATGAAGTACGCAAGCTTGCAGAGCGCACCCAAAAGGCAACCCATGAGATAGAAATCAATATCAAATCCCTACAGCAAGAGGCAAGTGAGATGCGTACAAGCTCTGATAGCATCTCCGATATTGCGCAAGAGTCCAGCAATGTTATCAGAGAGTTTCAGCAGACTTTTGCAGAACTGAACTCTTATGCGGAAAAATCATCAGAGGCTGCCATAGCTATAAACAACCGCCTCTTTACAACCCTAGTCAAAGTAGATCACATCATCTTCAAATCAAATGCCTACTCTGCGGTACTTAACTCTCACGCAAGCAAAGAGTTTGTAGATCATAAAAACTGCCGTATGGGTAAATGGTATCTAGGCGCAGGAGCACAGAAGTTTGGACATATGAAGAGTTTTAAAGAGATGGACAGTGTACATGCAAGTGTTCATGATATGGTGCTAAAAAATCTTGAATTTGTAAAAAACAACACAGTGCTAAAAGGTGACCATCCAAAAATCATTGCTAAAAACTTTGGTGCAATGGAGCAATCTTCCGATACGCTCTTCCATCAACTTGATGCAATGGTAGAAGAGTATGCTAAAAAGTAGATTTTGTCATAAAATAGTCAAAATCTTAAAACTATTTACTGAGCATTAACTCAGAGTGACTATCATTACATATCTCGATTATGTTCAACCCCTTTCATAGGAGAGATTTATTACCTATAAATTATTTTAATTATCCAGCCCTTCCCCCTTTTGGCTTGGATAATATGTTAAACTTCACTTTATGAAAAAAATCATTCTTACAACGCTTAATTCAAGATTTACACACACTTCTATCGCCCTGCGCTATCTTTACGCCAATTTGCGAGAGTTGCAACAAGATGCGATGATTGCGGAGTTTAGCATCAATGATGCCATTCAAAGCATAGCGCAAAAACTCCTGCAACACAAACCCCAAATCATCGGTATCGGGGTCTATATCTGGAACGTCTCACAAGTCCATGAACTTTTGCACATCATCAAAAAAGTATCACCGCAAACAGTTATAGTTTTGGGCGGTCCTGAAGTTTCACATGAACCTTTTCGTGTAAATCTCGATGCCGCTGATTTTATCATCCAAGGCGAGGGGGACGAAGTATTTTATAAACTCTGCAAAAAAATCCTCTCTCATAATGCACCAAAAGAGAGAATCATCAAAATGAGCATGCCATCGCTCAAAAATATAGCACTTCCCTATCGCTACTACACAGACGATGATATCAAAAACCGCTATATCTATGTCGAAGCATCTCGCGGATGCCCTTTTGAGTGTGAGTTTTGTCTCTCTTCTATGGACGAACGTGTGCGTGCGTTTGACCTTGATATACTCTTGGAAGAGTTTGAGCTTCTTTGGCAGCGAGGGGCTAGGAACTTCAAGTTTATAGATAGAACTTTCAACCTTAACATAAAAACCGCCAACAGGCTGCTTGACTTTTTTTTGGCAAAACCCTCTCCCTATTTTGCCCATTTTGAGGTTGTACCGGATCATTTTCCAGAGTCGCTAAAAACAAAAATGAAACTCTTTGGTGAGGGTGCATTGCAGCTTGAGATAGGGATACAGACGCTCAATCCAGAGATTGCCGCCAATATCTCAAGACCGCTTAAGCTTGACAAAATCAAAGAGAACATCCGCTTTTTAGAGAATGAGACACATGCGCATATCCATCTTGACCTAATCGTCGGGCTGCCGGGTGAGACTTTGGAGAGTTTTGGCAAAAATCTTGATGAGTTGGTAAGTCTAAGCAGTTGCGAGATACAAATCGGCATACTCAAAAAGCTCTCAGGAACTTATATCAACCGTCATGACATAGAGCATGGCATGGTCTATAGTGACATACCGCCCTATGATGTTTTGCAGACTTCCAAGCTCTCGTTTGAAGAGATTGGGGTAATGAAGCGATTTTCAAGGTTTTGGGACTTAACCTACAACAGCGGCAACTTCAAAGAGAGCGTTAAACTTATCTGGCAAGATGGAAGCGTCTTTGAAAATTTTTATGATTTTGGTATTTGGATATATGCACAAACAGATGCAACATGGCAGATTTCGCTTCAAAGATTGGGAGAGCTTCTCTTTGCATACCTTTGTGAAGTAAAAAAGCTATCTCAGGAATTTGTAGCAAAAACAATGCTGCAAGATATGATGAAACTTCAAGGAAGAGTTGTCCCGCCCTACCTAAAACCATACACCCACGACACTCACGCTCCAATCAAAAAAGGAACATCAGGTTTTAATAAAAGGCAGCAATAAGATATAATGTCATAAACTGTAAATGGAGACGATGTGAGACTACCTAAAGGATTTGGAAAAGGCTATTTTACACTTGCCGCTATTCAAGCCTGTGTCTCGCAAACCAAAATCTCCGCACTCTCTCAAAGCGTCTCCACTCTTAGCGGCAAACCGCTTCGCATAAAAAACAACTCTCCGCCGTCTAATTAATATTTTTTGTAAACACATAATTCTCGAAAAACTTGTTTTTAATAGCTTTAGAGGTGCCCTTTAGGGGGTTGTAGGGACTTAAGCAGCTGCCACAAAAACGGACGAGTTCGTTTTGGTGCGTAACATCAGATAATAAAATATTACTAAGGGCATCTATGCACAAAAAAATAAACATTTCGCTTTTTTTAGCGACGCTTTTCACCACTCTAGTCGCTCAAGAGATTGAGCTAAAACCAATACTGATAACATCTACTGCCATAAAAACGGATGAGCTAAAAAGCAGCGATGCCGTTGAGATTTACACTGCATCGGACATCCAAAGGGCAAAGGTTTCAAATCTCTATGAGTTTTTAAACCAACAGACTTCGCTCTTTGCTATGCCGTCTTTTGGCAACTCCTTTTCACAAAAGCTTGACATTCACGGCTATGGTATGGAAAACGGATACCAAAATATCGTTATAACGCTCAATGGCAGAAAACTCAACAATATAGACATAGTTTCTCAACTCTTAGCATCGATACAGCCATCTTCCATCGAGAAAATAGAGATTATAAAATCCGGCGGAATAGTTCTTGGCGGGGATGGAGCAAATGCAGGTGTTATAAATATCACTACCAAATCAAATAACGATAAAGAGATGGCATTTTACGGCGGAACATACGGTATGAAAGGGGCAAATACTTTTATATCGCACACAACCGAGAAATTTGCGATAACGGCAAACGGGGAGCTTCAAGACAGCGACGGCGCAAGAACCATAGATGCGGACGGCAACAAAGATGAGAACTCGCTTGCAACCGGCGGCTTGGAAGTTAAATATTTTGCAAGCCAAGAGCTTGAGCTAAAAGCGGGAGTTTTGAGTGCAAGAGCCGACATCACCTATGGCGGAGTCTTGACAAAGAGCGAGTATGAGCAAAATCCAAAACAGCAGGGCTCAGGCACTGCAAGCAGACAAAAGTATGACACGGACGCATTTAATCTAGGGGTAAGATACTCTCTAAGCAGCTCCACTGAGCTAGTCGCCGACTACGCACAAGAGCTAAAAAAGTCAAATTTTGTGACATATGGCTCTGTTAGCGACTATATTTACAACTCGGCAAAAATAGCGCTTGAAGTAGCAAATGGCGGCTTTAGTCTAACTGCCGGCGCTGATTTGTTTGACGGTACGAGAGAGTCCTATCCGACAACTTGGTCTATAGAAAATAAAACCGATAAAGAAAATACCGCACTGTTTTTAATGACAGGTTATGTGAAGGGGAGCAACTCTTTTAAAGCAGGTGTACGAGGCGAGAGAGTTGGATATCGCTATAGTGATATTTTGCAGTCACTAAAGCAAGATAACTCACTCTTTGGTGCAGAGCTTGGGTACAATAGGGTGCTAGATAAGAAAAACTCCCTTTTTGCAAACTATGCTCATGGCTACGAAGCGCCCGATATTGACCGCTTTTTCAACAAAGATTGGTTTGGAGTAGTTACATTTAACGGTTTTATAAACCCGACAAAAAGCGACACTCTAACGATTGGGTATAACAGGTTTGACAAAAACAACAAGCTAAAAATCTCACTCTTTTATGCCGACTTAAAAGATGAGATTTACTACTACAGCGTAAGTTCAAAAAACACGAACATTGATGATTCTCATAAATGGGGCATAGATGTTTATGATAAGTGGCTTATAACTCAAGATGTCAGTGCCGTTATAAACTACAACTTTGTAAAAGCAAAGATAGACAAAGAAGTAGAAAACGGTGAAGATTACAGTGGTAATGACCTCCCTGGGGTATCAGAACACACTATAAAAGCCACGCTTAACTATATGCCGACTTCAAACATTACGCTTGGACTAACACAAACATATCGTTCTGAGGCGTATGCGTTTAATGATTTTGCAAACAACTTTTCGCAAAAACAAGAGGAGTTTATAAGCACTGACGTATCTGCAGCTTATAGTGTAGAGAAAATGGAGTTTTTTGCTAAAATAAACAATCTTTTCAACCGTAAAAATGCTCTTTGGATAGAAGATGATGCTATTTATCCTCTAAACTTTACAACAACCATTATGGCAGGACTAAAGGCGAGATTTTAAAAATGCTAAAAATAGATCTTCGCAGTTTTATATACTATAAACTGATAAACTCACTGCTGTTTGGGTTGTCGATGGGGGTTGTCTTTACCGTCTATACCCCCTTAGAGCCTTCAGTTTATAGTCTAGGCGGTATCGCACTGGCTCTTGGTACAATTTACCTAGCAAAGCTTTACGGCAAAATAATGACCCTAGAGTGGTTTTACAAAATTTCACTCTTTGTGGAGCTTTTAGCACTTGGCATGATTTGCTATTTTTTGCTCTTTTCATACAGCTATACAACTGCGATAATTGTCTATTTTGGTTATCAGCTCGTCTTTACATTCGGAACATACCTTATCCGTGCGGAAACTATTTTTATATCTCGCAGAGCGCTCCTCTCGCTGCTGGATTTGGCAAAACAAAAGGGGTATCTTGTGGGTATGTTTATCTCCTATATTTTCTACAAGATTTTAGATGTCTATTTTGAGATACACACAAAAGAGGAGCAGGTTTATCTTATCTACTATCTCTTTTTTGTTCTTGAGGCACTTATTATTTTCTATCTTTTAAGAGCATTTAGGAGAAAAGTATGAAAGGGGTTTTGTTTATAGGCGGCGTATCTTTTAAAACAGATACGACAGCAATAAAACAGGATGTTTTTTTTGTTATAATCACTCCATGGTTCCATTAAAAGTACTTATATTCTCAGCACTGTTTTTTGCAAGCGCAACCTCATCGGATGAGCCTTATACCAATAGAGAGTTGCTTGATGCAATAGCCGAGAAACATAAGGTCTTTGCAAAAAAAAGGTTTTTTTTTCTCCAAGAGACACTCGATGGCGTCAAAGACAAAAGCGATTTAGAGAAGCTTGAGGCGGTCAACAACTTTTTCAATGAAGTACGCTACGGTTCAGATATGAAAGTATATGGACAAAAAGATTACTGGGCTACGCCGTGGGAATTTTTAGGCAACGATATGGGCGATTGTGAGGATTATGTCATCAGCAAATATTTTGCACTCAAGTACCTCAACGTTGACTATAAAAAACTCTTTTTTACTTATGTACGCTCTACCCAGTTTAAAGAACCGCACATGGTTCTAACATACTTTGAGACACCAAAGAGCGAACCGCTTATTTTAGATAACAATAACCGCAAAATATTTCCTGCCTCACAAAGAACAGACCTAACGCCGATTTACAACTTCAACGGCGATATACTTGATGAAGTTGGAAAAAAGAATGAGAAATCACATAAAAAATGGGATGAGCTAAAGCTCAACATGCAAAGGAAAAAAATATGACACTCTTTAAACAGATTGCTTTGATGCTATCACTCTTTTTACTTATTATATTAACAACCGTTCTTGTATTGAACTTCCAAAGCGCAAACAAAGGGGTGCAGGAGCGCCTCTACGATGATGCCAAAAACACGGCAACCTCGCTAAGTCTCTCGCTTGGAAGTGCTAATGGCGATATCTCTATGATGTCCACGATGATAAACGCAAATTTTGACAGCGGAAATTATCGCCATATTGCTCTTGTTGATATTGATGACAAAATCATTTACGATAGAAAAACGGAGAGTGATTTGAGTGGAGTTCCAAAGTGGTTTGTCTTTCTAACCAACCTGGAAGCTCCCGTTGCGCATGCAAATGTTTCGGCGGGATGGCGTCAAGTCGGCATCCTTAACGTTCAAAGCGATGCGACTTATGCTTACAAGCAGCTTTACGCCATATTAATCGACTTGCTTGCCTCTTTTGCACTTATCGCTACCGCCGCTCTGGGTATTTTACATCTTTTGCTCCATGCCATCCTAAAACCGCTCAAAGAGGTACAAAAACAGGCGGCCGCTATTATAAGAAATGAGTTTATCATTCAAGACAATCTCCCTTATACGAAGGAGTTTAAAGATGTCGTTCTTGGTATGAACAACATGGTTTCTAAAGTAAAAGCGATGTTTGATAAAGGAAATGAAGAGTTAAAAGTACTCAAAGAGCTTGAGTACATCGACAAAGATACACAACTGAAAAACAGAAAATATCTCCTCGACAAACTCCCGTCTTACCTCAAAGTGGACTCCTCTTATGAGGGCGGTGTAAATATGATTGTCGCACTCAGCGGTGTTGTGGAGGCAAACGAAAAAATCGGCAGACACAGAGTGAACAAACTTTTTAGTGCTATTGCAACCATTTTTACGGAGCAGGTAAAAGAGAGTAAAGATGCGATTGTTGCGAGGCTCAACGGAACAGAGTTCTCGCTCCTTCTGCCTGAGTGCTCCAGTGATAACGCCATAGAATTGGCAAATCACATACAGCAAGCCTGCAAAGTTGCCATCGAAGCTTCAGAACTCGACACGCAAGAGACTTTTACCTCTATAGGACTTTATGAATACAAATATACAAACAGTATCCCAGAACTCTTTGCCCGCTCCGACAACGCTCTTGCGCAAGCGAAATTCAACCGCAAAAATATCCATATGGAAAAAGCAGACAGTGCGGTAGAAGTGATGGGCAAAGAGGCTTGGAAGCTAATTATCAACAATGCTTTAGAGAAAAACAGATTTCATTTTGTCTCATGGAGTGTTATAGATACAAAGATGAAAAAACTCTCCCATCGTGTACTAAGCATTCATCTTGATTTGGACAAAAACACCTCTTACAGCTATGCCCAGTTTATGGCTCCTGCGATTCAAGCGGGATTGAGTGTAAGTATCTACCAAAAAGTCATCTCCATGCTCTTTAAACGCTCAAACACAGTGCTTAGCGCTTCTACCTACGCCCTAAGGCTGCCGCATGAGTACCTTGAAGACCCAAAAACCTATGATGAGTTAAGTGAGCTTTTACGTGCCAATGTCTCAACGCTCCCGTTCAAAATTATCATTGAACTACCCGATAGATTGGTGCATCAAGACTCAAAACTCATACGAGACTACATCGCACTCTTTAGAAAATTTGGTATCGATATCGGCGTATTTGAGTTTATCGGAGAGAGTAGAGATTATCAATATCTGCAAGATTTGCGTCCTGCATACATCAAGGGCGAGAGCAGCTACTTCCTGACACAAAACACCCAATCACTCTCCGCATTGCGACTCATAACAGACACGGTCGGTATTGCCGTTATAGCCGTAGGTGTTATGGAGATGGAAACATTGGAAGAGCTCAAAGCAAGGGATATTCACACGGTACAAGGCAAAGTAACGGAGACATTGGAGTTTTAGATGCCTCTGGAGTTTAGCCCTTTTGTGATGGCGTCGTTAATCTCTTGTTTATAGTCTGGGTTTAGCTTTAAAAGTTCTCTGTCAAAATTGACAATCAAGTCTTTGTTTGTATGCGGATGTCTGCATAAAGTAAAAATAATATTTTCATAAATTGCAAACTCAGGATGCGCTCTTAAACCCATCTTTTTATGCACTTTGCCGTGATGTTTTAAAATCATACCAAGCGCATACTCAAGCTTTTTTGCATCTGATTTTTTGTTTTTTATCATCGCTACAAGAACTTTAAAGCTGGTCTCTTCAACCTCTTTTGAGCTTTTTGTCTCTTCTGTGGGCTGCACAGGAGTAACAGCCTTTTTTTTGCTTTTATTTGGATTGTAAAAAAGAAGAAAGATTAAAAGCGCCAACAGCGCAATCAATCCCATAATAGATTTGACGATTAATTCAGGTTCCATAGAGTGCCGTTTTTGTTGTATTATATCTTATAAAAATAGCATAGTGAGAAAGTTATACTATCTCTTACTTACATCGGAGAACTTTTTTATGTTCATAAATAACCTAGCTTATGAAGCAAGTGCAGGAAGCGGGAAGACTTTTATGCTTGTCGTGCGTTATCTTAGTCTGCTTTTTAAAGGTGCGCAACCCTCGAAGATACTTGCTCTTACATTTACCAACAAAGCCGCAAACGAGATGCAAGAGAGGATTGTCACTACTCTTGAGGAGCTGCAAGAGAGAGGAGAGTTGGATGAGATAGTTAAGGTTACCGAACTTTCCCGTGAATTTCTGCTTGCAAATCGTCAAAGAGTTTTAGGCGAGTTTTTAAATGCACATACAAAAATCATGACGATTGACAGTTTTTTTACGCAAATTTTACGCAAATTTTCGCTCTATGCCTCGTTGATGCCCGACTTCTCAACCTTTGCTTCTCAGCATGAACTCAAGCTTCTCTCTCGCTTTTTAAAAGAGGTGCGTGTTGCACAAAAGAAAGAGACACTCCTTAGCCTTTCGCTCTTCTCACAAAAGCGTATAACCGATATTTTTGAACTTTTAGATGAGCTTTATATCAAGTTTGCAGAGATTGGTGGGATTGAGTTTGCAAAGCAAAACAGCGAGCGCTATGAACAAGAGGCACTCTCTTTGACGGCGGAGCTGAAAAAGATAGTTTTGGCAAACAGCGCAGCATCTTCCACGGCTATCAGGTCAGTCGAGGCTGAGAGTTTTGAGGATATTGTAAGTAAAAAATGGCTTGAGAGGGAGAGTCTGAATTATACTACATTTGCAAAATGCTATACTCCGGAGATGGACGTACTGCTACTAAAGATAAAAGATGCCATCAAAGCTCAAAACAGAGCCAAAGAGCAGAACTTTTTTTATGCTTTAAAAGAGCTTGTCACCATCTATATCAAGAGTAAAAAAGCACTCTACAAAGATGACAGCGAGCTTGGATTTAGTGATGTTACCTACCTTGTCTATGAGATTTTAAACCGCATTAACGATAGTGATTTTCTCTATTTTAGACTTGATGCGCAGATAGAGCATATGTTGCTTGATGAATTTCAAGACACAAGCATATTGCAGTATGAGATACTCAAACCGCTCATAAACGAGATAACCTCAGGCAAGGGGATTTTTGACAACGGCAGCTTCTTTTTTGTGGGGGATGTGAAGCAGTCTATATACAGATTTCGTGGCGGAGTGAGCGCACTTTTTGATGTGGTGAGAGAGGAAAACGGCACAGAGGTAAAGAAGCTTTTGACCAACTACCGTTCGCAAAAAGAGGTTGTTGCTTTTGTAAACAGTGTCTTTGAGCACAAGATAAAAAACTACACGCCGCAGCTTGTAAAAGAGGGCATGAACGGCGGATTTGTTGAAGTTGTGCAAAACGATGAGGTGTTGCAGGAGGTTGTCTCTCAGGTGAAAAGGCTGCTCCAAAGCGGTGCAGATGTCAATGAAATAGCCGTCTTATGCGCTACAAACGGTGATGGGATAGCCGTGCAAGAGGCACTTCATGCGCAAAATATTGAAGTTGTTACGGAAACAACGACTAAGCTTATCAACCAAAAGGGCGTCAAAGCCGTTATAGAGTATCTTAAGTACCAATATTTTGGCGAGGAGATATACAAAGAGAACTTTTTTGCACTTATCTCACGGCAAAAACGCTCAATTAAAAGAGTAGATTTAAACAAAAATACACTCTTGGATATCATAAAAGAAGCTATAGATGAGTTCAAGCTTTTTGAGGGCAATTTTAATCTTATGAGATTTTTAAACGAGGCGGCGAGATACGGCGACATAGAGGCACTTCTTTTTGAGTATGAACGTATGGACACAAGCGCGGCCGCATCGGAGTTGGAGGGCGTGCGTGTGCTTACTGTCCACAAATCCAAAGGGCTAGAGTATGAACATGTTATAGTCATGGACAGGCTTACAAAAGCTCCAAGTGTACGTGATGCAATCATCTATGAGTATGAGGGCATAACTCTCAAAAACATCTATCTTCGCATTAAAGGCAGAGATACGGTAGATGCACAGTACGCTGCCGCGCTGCAAAAAGAGAAAACTCTTGCGTACGAAGACAGCCTTAATGCGCTTTATGTTGCATTTACAAGAGCAAAAGAAAATCTTATCATTGTTGCTAAAACAAAAGATTCGATGTTTGGCATACTTGAGCTTGAAGCACAAAAGCATGGCGTGCTTACATGCAAGACTCAAGCCCCAAAAACGCCGAAACTCTTCCGCCCTCTTGCATACAAAGAACTTTACTATGGGACACAAAGCGATATTTTGGCGATTGAGACGGCGCATGAAGAGGATTTTGAGTCCATCAACTTTGGCATAGCGATGCACTATATGCTTGAGATGCTCCCGACATTTGAGACAAAAAATATTGACATTGCAAAAGATATGACAAACAACAAATACGGTGCTTTTTTACAGGAAGCGGAAATTGAAGAGATTCAAAAAAGAGTTGCGATGCTTCTTGAAAACAGCGTATTTCTTGAGCTGACTCAAGGCGAGTGCTACAGAGAAAAAGCCCTTCGCTACAAAAATACTCTTCGTTACATCGACCTTTTGGTCAAAAGTGAAAAGGGATATAGAGTTATCGACTATAAAAGTTCGCTCTCTTTTGCCGATGAACATCTACGGCAAGTAAGCTTTTATGTAAACGCTATAAGAGAGATAACAAATGAAAATGCAGAGGGTTATATCGTCTATTTACTACAAAATTGTATAAAAATTGTCAAAGCAGAAGAAATTTCTAAGTTAAAATAAAGTTTTTGAACTCTATAATAAGCTTATACAA
This sequence comes from Sulfurimonas sp., assembly GCF_028694605.1. Classification (GTDB taxonomy): domain Bacteria; phylum Campylobacterota; class Campylobacteria; order Campylobacterales; family Sulfurimonadaceae; genus Sulfurimonas. The sequence continues at coordinate 46,216 of NZ_JAQVKP010000009.1, forward strand.
AAATAAATTTATAAAGGGGGTGGGGCGTGAAGGGTTTATTTATAGTTTTTTTCCTTCTGCTTACATCTCATCTTGCTGCATCTGTGAGTACTTCACAGAAAATCGAAGTTCCTTATGTTATCGGTGAAAAAGCGTATTCCCCGTCTGTTTATGAGCTACTTGCAAAAGCAGAGGAGTATTTGGGAACTTCTTATAGAATTGGCAGCGCTAGCGATGCCCGCACGGATTGTTCAGGGTTTACGCAGCAGGTTTTTGGAGAGTTTGGCATAGTTCTTCCCCACTCTGCAAAAGAACAGGCTCGTTACGGAGAAAAGATAGATGTTAAAGACTTGCAGGCGGGGGATTTGCTTTTCTATCGCACCTATAAAAAAGGACCTTCGCATGTGGCTATCTATGCCGGAAACGGACAGATAATCCACGCATCATACAGAGCAAAACGTGTCCAGTATGATGCTTTTGACAAAAAATATTATAAGCAGCGCTTTTTGTATGCTAAACGCATTGTTTTTAATGATATCCCATCCGACACAAGACAGAACTAAATCCCGCTCCAAACCTTAAAAAAACCATAAATTAAGTTTTTTATAAGCATAAAAAGATATACTTCCAACAATTAAACAAACATTCCCTTGCTCGGGATGTAATGTTAAGAAAATTACTTGAAAGGTTCAAGAATGAAATTTACGAAAATTGCTACTCCTGAACAAATCAATCAAAAATGGGTTTTGATTGATGCTGAAGGTAAAACTTTCGGTCGTATTATCACTGAAGTGGCAACAATACTTCGCGGTAAAAACAAACCATGTTTTACTCCAAATATCGACTGTGGTGACTATGTAGTAGTTGTTAACGCTTCTAAAGCAAAGTTCAACGGTCTTGGCAAAATAGCAAACAAAGAGTATTTCTCTTATTCCGGTTATTTTGGTAGTACAAAAAGCACTAAGATGACTGAGCTTTTAGAAAAAAATCCTGAGAAGCTTTACAAACTAGCTACTCGCGGTATGCTTCCTAAAACAAAGCTTGGCGCTAAAATGATTAAAAAATTAAAAATTTATGCAGGTGCTGAGCATCCTCACACTGCACAATTAGCTAAGTAAGGACGAACTATATGAAAAAAGTATATGCAACTGGACGCCGTAAGTCGTCAATAGCAAAAGTATGGTTAACTCCAGGCAATGGCAGCATGAGTATCAACGGTCTTTCGTTAGATGCATGGCTCGGCGGACTTGAAGCAAAAAAACTTCGTGTAAAACAGCCTCTTGCTCTAACTAAACAAGATACTTCCGTAAATATCGTAGCTACTGTACTAGGCGGTGGTTTTGGCGGTCAAGCTGACGCTCTTCGCCACGGTATTTCTCGTGCATTAGTTAGATTTAACCCGGAGTTAAAAGCTATACTAAAACCTGAAGGTATGATGACTCGTGATTCACGTGTTGTTGAGCGTAAGAAGCCAGGTAAGCGTAAAGCTCGTCGTTCTCGCCAGTTCTCTAAGCGTTAATCGTTTCAAGAACTTCTTTGCTGGTGCTTTTTTGCGCCGGCAACTTCTCCTTTAAAATTTTCCTTGTCATAACTTTGTTATAATCTGCTCAAAAAAAGAGTAATTTTGCGCTATTTCCTATTTCTGTTTTTATCACTGCACCTTGTAGCCTCAACGCTTCATCTTGCAACTTCAACTAACCCATCAAGATTAAATCCCATTCTGGCAACCGATTCAAGTTCGGCAGAGATATCGGGCTTTTTGTTTAATGGGCTTGTAAAGTATGACAAGGATTTGTCGGCAATTGTCGGTGATTTGGCAAAGAGTTTTTACTTTGAAGATGATAAAACACTTATTTTTAAACTGCATGAAAATGTCAAGTGGCATGATGGCGAAAAATTGAGTGCCAATGATGTTATTTTTACCTACAACGTGCTTATTTCACCAAAGATAAGCTCACCTTACAGTGCAAATTTTAGGTTTGTGAGCAGTGTAGAAGCAGTTGATGCACTCACGGTTAGGGTAAGATATAAAGAGCCTTATTTTAAAGCACTTGAGATTTGGATGATGGGAATTTTGCCGGAACATCTGCTAAAAAACGAACAAAACCTTATGAACTCATCTTTCAACACAAAACCTATCGGCACGGGTGCATATAAACTAGCACAGTTGGAGCACTCAAAAAATATTTTACTTGAAGCATTTGATGGCTATTTTGAAGGGCGTGCTAAGATTGATACTATCTCATTCCATGTTATTGCAGACCCTATGACACGCTTTTTGATGCTTAAATCCGGTGTACTTGACGTTGGAAGTATTGAGCCGATGCAGTACGAGAGACAGCTAAATAGCGGTTTTTTTGAAAAATTTAATATTTACGAAAATATCTCACAATCCTACACGTATCTCGGTTTTAACCTGCGTAATGAAAAATTTCAAAATCCCAAAGTAAGAGAGGCGCTCTCTTTGGCTATCAACAGAGAAGAGCTAACTAACATTCTTTTTTTTAGCCATGCAAAGGTATGTACGGGTCCATTTTTGCCAAATACACCGGCGTTTAATGAAAATGTCAAAGCGCCAAAGCAAAACATACAAAGAGCAAAAGAGCTTCTTTCAGAGGCGGGGTATGATGCAAAAAATCCATTGATTTTTGAGATTGCAACTTCAAATTCAAGTGATATTAGACCCTATGCCGCACAGATTTTGCAGCATCAGCTCAAAGAAGCAGGAGTGGTTGTAACGCTTCGTGTGATGGAGTGGCAGGCATTTTTAAACATGGTGGTTTTTCCTCATAAGTTCGATAGCGTACTTCTTGGATGGGGACTTTCACCTACGCCCGACCCATATATGTTTTGGCATAGCAAAAGTGATAAAAAAGGTGGATTTAATCTTGTCGGCTATCACGATGCCAAGATGGATGCTATGATAGAAGAGTCCCAAAGCATGGTTGATAGCAAAGAACTTTCTACTCTGTGGAGGGAGATGTTTGCCATGATAGCGAATGCAAATCCATATCTTTTTTTATTTATCCCAAACTCTATCACAGCGGTAAACAAAAGTATAAAAAATATTGAACCGACCCCAAGCGGTATCTGGCACAACTACATAAAATGGGAGAAATGATTTGATAATTTTGTTTGATTTAGATGGTACGCTTATTGATTCGACTGAGGCGATTTTAGAGTCGTTCCATCACTCTTTGGCGGTACACAATCTTCCTTCTCAAAAGGATACGAATATAAAGGCACTCATAGGATATCCGCTTGATATCATGTATGGAAATTTGGGGATTGATGCCATGCATATAGATGCTTTGATAGCGACTTATAAAGAGCATTACAGAGATATTTCAAGAGAAAAAACCGAGCTTTTGCAAAACGCAAAAGAGGCAGTTTTGTTGGCAAAAGAGTTTGCTACTTTAGGGATTGTAACGACAAAAACAGGCTACTATTCAAGAGTGCTTATGGAACATTTTGGGTTAATGCAACATTTTGATGTTTTGATAGGAAGAGAGGATGTTCAAAATCCAAAACCTCATGCAGAGCCTATTTTTAGGGCTTTAGAAAAATTAGAGAGTGTCGGCAAAGAGATTTGGATGATTGGAGATACGAAACTTGATTTGATTGCCGCAAAAAATGCAGAGATAAATCCCATCGGAGTTTTGAGCGGCTATGGCACACATGAGTCATTGAAAGAGTTTACGGATATGATATTTAATGATGCATTTGAAGCAATGAAGTATCTTCAAAAGAGAAAAAATAACACATTCTTATAGGTTGGTAAAAAAGTAACACATATCAAGCTATCTTTAAGAGCAACTAGTCTAAAATAAGAGGCTAATAAGAGAAAAGGAGAGTTTATGCTAGAGATTAGATGGCATAGTCGTGCTGGACAAGGCGCTGTTACGGGTGCTAAAGGTTTGGCTGATGTTATTTCTACAACAGGTAAGCATGTTCAAGCGTTTGCATTTTACGGATCTGCAAAACGAGGGGCTGCGATGACGGCTTATAACCGTGTAGATGATCAAGTGATTATGAATCACGAAAAATATATGAGACCTGACTATGTCTTTGTTATTGACCCTGCATTAGCGATAACAACAGATGTGACCATCAACCACAAAGAGAGTACAAAGTATATCATCACAACCCACATGAGTACGGAGGAGCTAAAAAAAGCACAGCCAAAACTTGAAGGGAAGGAGGTTTATACTGTTGATTGTATCACAATTGCAAATGAAACTATCGGTCGTGCGATACCAAACACTCCTATGCTTGGCGCATTTATGAAAATTTCCGGAATGTATGATATCGAGTTTTTCAAAGAGAGTATGAAAAGAGTTCTTGGAAAACTGCCGCAAAAAATTATCGATGCCAATATGCTTGCTATTCAGCGTGCATACGATGAAGTGAAGTAAGGAGCTGATGATGACAAAAAAAGGTTGGGATGAGTTTGAAATTGGGGCTATGCTTCGCACATTCAATGGAAAGATAGATGATATTGCCGGAACAAGACAAGAGGATCGCGCATACTCACAAAACAGTTCTTATACTGCAAGTGTAGCTGATTGGAGATTGATTAAGCCGGTATTTAACAAAGACTACTGTATTGATTGTCAGTTTTGCTGGGTCTATTGTCCGGATGTATCAATAGTTTCAAGAGATAAAAAATTGATTGGTATTGATATGGATCACTGCAAAGGGTGCGGAATTTGTGTGGAAGTTTGTCCAACGAACCCAAAATCACTTCTAATGTTCCCGGAACAAGCAGATGGAGAGACAGAAATTGCTAATTGGCCTAAAAAAGATGAAGGGGAAGCGTAATGGCATTTGAAAAAATGGAATTAAAAGATATTGAAGTATGGGATGGAAACCGCGCGGCTGCTCAAGCGCTTAGACAAGCGCAGGTAGATGTTGTTGCAGCGTACCCGATTACACCATCAACACCTATTGTTGAGGGTTACGCACAGTTTACTGCCGATGGTTACGTAGAGGGTGAGTTTGTTATGGTTGAGTCTGAGCATGCAGCAATGAGTGCATGTATCGGTGCGGCTGCTGCAGGCGGGCGTGTTGCAACTGCTACCTCTTCTCAAGGTCTTGCACTTATGTCCGAGACGCTCTATCAAGCGTCCGGTATGAGACTTCCTATAGTTCTTAACCTTGTAAATCGTGCACTCGCTTCACCGCTTAATGTAAACGGTGACCACTCTGATATGTATATGGTTCGTGACAGCGGTTGGATACAGTTTGATGCTTACTGCCCGCAAGAGGCGTATGATCTCAACCTTATTGCTTTTAAAGTAAGTGAGGATCACGACATTAGACTTCCGGCGGTTGTCAACCAAGATGGTTTTATGACTTCTCACACGGCTCAAGGTGTGCATACGCTAAGCGATGATGCAGCATATGGTTTTGTGGGTGAGTTTAAACCTATGAACGATATGCTTGATTTTGAACATCCTGTAACTCACGGTGTACAGACTGAAGAAGATTGGCACTTTGAGCATAAAGCACGTCAGCATAACGACCTTATGACAAAGGTGTTTCCTAAGATAGAAGCAACATTTGCAGAGTTTGAAAAACTAACAGGTCGCAAGTATAACCTAGTTGAGAAATACGACATGGATGATGCGGATGTATGTGTTGTTTGTCTTGGAAGTTCTGTTGAGACTGCACGCGAGGTTGCCCGTGAAGCAAGAGCCGGGGGGATTAAAGCCGGTGTTGTAGGTCTTAGAGTATTCCGTCCTTTCCCGTTTATGCAGATTGCGGATGCACTCAAAGATGTTAAAGCTATAGCAACACTTGACCGCTCATCTCCAAACGGTGCAGCCGGAGCACTCTTCAATGAAGTTGCCGGAGCACTTTTCAACACAGATACAAAGGCGCTTCTCTCTGGGTATATTTATGGACTTGGCGGACGTGACTTGACAAAAGCCCATTTAACAGCACTCTTTAAAGAGCTGCAAGCAAACGTTGATGCTGGTAAAGTAACTACTCCGCTACAACAATTTATCGGTGTTCGTGGACCGAAACTAGCGTATTTATAAGGAGACGAGCATGAGTGAAATGAAAAATATAAAAAATTTAAAAGAGTTTTCAACATCGGCCGACCGTTTTGAGGGTGCGAATCTTTTATGTCCGGGGTGTGCACACTCTATCATTGTTCGTGAAATTTTAAATGCAACAAATGATGATATGATTCTCTCTGCTTCAACAGGTTGTCTTGAAGTTTGTACAGCGGTTTATCCATATACTTCATGGGATGCTTCTTGGATTCACATCGGATTTGAAAACAGCTCAACAGCGGTTGCAGGTGCTGAGACAATGCATAAAGTGTTAAAAAGAAAAGGGCGTCTAAAACAGCCGGATCGTAACCCTAAGTTTGTCTCTTTTGCAGGAGACGGCGCATCTTATGACATCGGGTTCCAGTGGATATCTGGATGTATGGAGCGCGGACACAACATAATGCACGTTGTTCTTGACAATGAGGTATATGCTAACACAGGCGGTCAGAGATCGTCATCTACTCCTATAGGCTCTTCTGCAACCACTTCACCTGCCGGTAAAAAAAGCTACGGTGAGAAGAGAAACAAAAAAGATATGATGGGTATTATGGCAGCGCATGGGATTCCTTATGCTGCACAAGTTTCTCCAAACAAGTGGAAAGATATGGTAAAGAAAATTCAGCACGGTTTAGCTGTTGAGGGTCCTGTATTTATTAATGCTGTTTCTCCATGTACAACAGAGTGGAAATTTGACCCTAAAGATACTATGCATTTAGCAGATTTGGCGACAGATACACTCGTTTTCCCTCTCTATGAGATTATTGACGGAAGAGAGTTTAACATCACATATAGACCAAAAAATGTACTTCCTGTAGAGGAATATCTAGCAGCACAAGGACGTTTCAAGCATCTATTTAAAGATGAGTATAAATACCTAATCAAAGAGTGGCAAGAGCGTGTAGATGCTAAGTGGGCATACTTACAGCGCCGCGAAGAGGCACGCGTTTAACTTTTGGCATTTTATGCCAAAGGCAATAATTTCATCTGTTTAGGAGTAATGGGTGGAAGCAGAAAGGAAACCCGCTCCGAAAAAGGAGCGTGTTAAAAAAGCCAAATTTAGTAGATTTCTTGGCTTGGGTGGTTAGGTTTGTTTGTTTCAACAGTGCCGTTGTTTGTATCGTATGTTACGATTTCATCAGCAGCAAGTGCACCTAAAGCTAATGTGATTAGTAAAATCAATGTTTTCATTGCGTATCCTTTTTTGTTAAGAGAGCGTTACCCTCTAGTTTTGATAAGCCATTTTGGCAACATACCTTTTCTTATTTTCAAGAGAAGGTAACTTTTTAAATCGGAGAAATTTTATCCGATTTTACTTTTAGGTATTATAGAACTTTTAAAGCATGTGTTTTATTTAAGTTTTTTTAATAGTGAGACTTCATCCATTGGTGAAGTTTTTTCATAACCGCCTAAAAAGGCAGTTATAGTTGCGTGTTTCCACAGTAAGGACATTTCTTTGCGGCTATTGGGATGCTCATGGCACATTCACTACAGATTTTATCTGCCGGCGGCGGGGGCGGAACTTCTTCTTTTGCTCTAAGTGTATTATAGCTTTTGACAAGCATGAACATAACTGTTCCCAAAATTAAAAAAGAGATAATGTCGTTGACAAAAACCCCGATTTTGATTGCCGGCGCTCCTGCTTTTTCAAGGTCGGCAAGTGTGTTGTAGCTGTTACCGTCAAGTGCCAAAAAGAGGTTTGAAAAATCAACCCTTCCAAGAAGCATACCTACCGGCGGCATAATGATGTTTTTTACAAGCGACTGTACAAGCGTAGCAAACGCCGCACCAAAGATAAAACCAACAGCCATATCGACCATGTTTCCCTTGATAAGAAACTTTTTAAACTCTTCAAACATTACATACTCCTTTTTTGCGTTAAGAAGGTATTTTACACCCTTTCATCATTTTTTTCCAATCAAGGTTGAAATTTTTGTTTATATATGCTTTGTGATGCGGGACAGTGCATTTGGAGCAGTCTTGATGTACTGCGCCGCCGTATCCGATAGTTGAACCGTTATGGATGTCGCAACGGCTTAGTATCTTCATGCCGTTGTATATGCCAAGTCCGTTGTCGTCAAATCTGAAGTTTGGGCATCCGCAAAGATAGCAGTTTAGCTCTTGCATATTGTGGCATTTTTTGCCCTCTTTGTAGAGCGGACAAAAATCAATCTCCTCTTTTGCCATGTTTTCATACGTAAAGTAGTCGATAATCTGCTCTTGCGTAAAACCCTTTGCTACAAGTTTTTCTACTATCTTTAGATGTTTTTGGGCGTGTTGTTCAAACCACTCTTCATAGCTCATCGCACTATCTTCTCTTTTTTAGTACCAAGTCGGTCGTACATCGCTAACATGTTAGTGTAGTTGTTATGGAGTGTTATATCTACTAAAAACTCCTCGCCTGCCAAAACAGCGACCGCTTTTGTAACGGTGCTTTGTGTGAAAATGGCATAAAGTCCCTCTTTGTATTCAAGAAAATCAAGCTCCTCATCTTCCATGCGCACAAGCTCTGCAATTACGCGTCCAAGCTTGTTTGTTCCAAGTTCGAGAAGCTCTGTTGCAAGTTCTCGCTCATCTAAAAGAAGATATATCTGTGCTTTGAACTCCGCCATGGTAAAAGGCTCTTTGAAAATAACTCCTATATATTTTCCTACATCAAGTGAGGCATCAAGAGACTCTATGGCATCTAAAATCTCATCTGCATTATAGTCGCTAAAGTTTAAAACCATATCGCGGATAGCTTTGGCGCTGTTTTTGTTGTTATAGATGAGGTCTTCCATTGGGTACACTTCCGAGAGGCTTGGGATGAGGATTTGGCATGCATAAAACCCGAGATAGTCATACTCTCTTATATATATCTGCTTTTCTAGCTTTTTTGCAATACTCACCAAAAAAACAAACTCCTTTTCTCTTGAGTCTCCCTCATACTGCCAAGGTGCAAATTCAAAACTCTTTTTTGCGCTTAAAAATCCAAATCCAAGCTTCCCGTTGGAGTCCACGAAATGGGACTCTAAGTTGAAACTATCTGCAACGATGCTCATATCAAATGTCGGTGTCTCAAAGCCGTCCAAACTATCCAAATCCCGCCCCTGCATAAGTTCGGTCATGGTTCTCTCCAAAGAGACCTCCAGTATAGGATGCGCTCCGAAAGAGACAAAAAGCGTTGCGTTTTTTGGGTTTATAAGTGAGATGGCGGTAACGGGAAACACTCCGCCCAGCGAAGCATCAAGCACATCAACGATGTAACCCCTCTCTCTTAGTGCCTCAACATCGGCATAAACTTTCTCAAATGATGCAAGAACTTCATGCGGAAAATGCGGAAGTGCGTAACCGTTTTTTATGATTTTGATTTTTGCATAGCGTTCGTAAATTTCGCTAAGTGCTTGAATCTGCGCCTCTTTTGGAGTGTTTCCTGCCGCTAGACCATTGCTTACATATAGGTTATTTAAGATATTGACAGGGAAATAGATTTTTTCGCCATCCTCTAGCCGCTCAAAGGGCAGAGCAGCGATTTTATCCTCATAGTCACTGTTGAAATCAACCAAGTCTTCATCGCTAAGTTCGCCCTCTGGGTCGTAAATACTAAGCAGTTCGTCATCCAAAAAATTCCCGCCGAACTTAAAAGCAACTTCATCAGGGTAGTGTTTACGTGATGGAAGATAAAAATCGCTAAAAAAGTTATTTGTCTGCAACCGCTCTATAAATTCACCAAGCGCACTAGCTATGGAGGCTTCACTTGAAATCCCTTTGCCGTTGGAGTAGATATGCTGCGGTGCTTGCTCAGAGGCAAGATTTAGGGAGTAACAGTTTTGTAGAGGATGCTTTGTTTGTGAAAAAATGGTTTTACACCCCACATCCTCAAGCACTTTTTGCATCTTTGCGATGGACTCTTCCAGCGGAGCTGTTTTTGATAGTAGGTTCATAGTCAGTCTTTGTTTTTAAACGATTTTACCAAAAAAGCGATGATAAAAAGCTAGGCCGTGAAAAATTTATATTAGACTTCTTTTATAACCCTAAAATAAGTACTTTCTCCGTTCGCCCTGAGCTTGTCGAAGGGTGATTGAAGCAACATGGTTCGACAAGCTCACCATGAACGGGCATAAGATTAAGAAGTCTATTGAAAAATATTTTTTAAAGAGGGTTGGATTGTGCTAAAATCCACTTATGAAACTATCACACTTAAAACAAATCGTTAATTATCTTCAAAAATTTACAAAGATATCTGCTATCTATAGAGTGAGCGATACGACCGTAAAAATTGTATTTGAGAGGGAAGATGAACTCTACTTTGAGATGCAGCGTTCAAACTCCAAAATCTTCAAATGTGCCTCTTTTTCTCGCTCTAAAGTTTATAATGCTCCATTTGATGTGCTTTTGGCAAAACGGTTTAACCGCGCAAATATTTTAGATATCTCTCTTGTGGGCGGCGATAAGATTTTGCGCTTTGAAACATCTGTCGCATCGGCTTATAAAGAGGAAAAAAGCTTTTTGCAGTTCGAATTTACGGGAAAATATACAAATGTGATTATCCTGGATGAAAACGAAATAGTGCTTGAAGCACTCCGTCATGTGGACTTGTTTTCATCTTTTCGTGAAGTCAGAGTAGGGCAAAAACTTCTGAGCGCTCCCGTAGCTCCGTATGAGGCAAAAGAGTACCCGCTTGAGGATGTTGAAGCGTTTTTGTATGATGAGTATGAAGAGGAGATGCAAGAAAAACTCTCTTCGCTAAAAAAGCAGAAAATCGCGCTTCTTGAGAAAAAACTAAAAAAACTCCAAAATCTTTATGCTGCACTGGATGATGAAGAGGAGCTAGAAACACAAGCGGCTCAATATAACCATTTTGGAAATCTGTTTTTGGCGAATATGCACCATGTCAAGCCATATCAGAGGGTGGTTGAGGTGGATGACTATGATGGAACAAAGGTCAAAATAGAGCTTCACAAAGAGTTTTCCTCTGTTGCAATGATGGCAAATTCACTCTTTACAAGAAGCAAAAAAGCCAAGCAGAGAGCCTCATATCTGCATATCGAGAGAGAGTCGCTTTTGGCTAAGATAGAGCATATAAAACTCTTTATCCATACCGTAGGGGAGGCGAAAGATGTTGCGAAAATCCAGCTTCTTTTTCCAAAAAATATCCAAACAAAAAAAGTAAAAGCAAGTGATTTAGTTGAGACTTTTTGGATAGAGGGGTACAAAGTGAGCCTCGGGAAAAATGAAAAGGGCAACATCGAACTGCTTCAAAATGCAAAAGCAAAAGATATCTGGCTTCACATGAAAGAACGCCCATCAGCCCATGTTATCATAACCACCGATAAGCAAAACGTGCCTGAGAAGGTCATAAAAGAGGCGGCGAGACTCTGTGTGGATTTTACTATGTTTGAGAAAGGGCGTTATTTGGTCGATTATACTCCACGAAGAGAAGTAAGCGTGCAAGAGAGGGCGAATGTGCTCTATAACAGGTATAAAACTATTGAGATAGATACAAGGAGCTAATACAAAATGGCGGTGGGAATGGTAGCAAATGCGATTTATGTAAATCAGCAGACAGCAACGGTCTCTTCTGTGCAAAATGCTCATAACAACCGTGTCGATTTTCAAAATATGGCGGCTCAAGCTGCTGCACAAGAGAAGGAAGATGAGGTTATAGAGGTGCGTCCCACAGAGGAGAACCAAGAGATTAACCCTGACCGTGAGCATCAAAAAAATGAAGCAGACCAAGAGAATGCACGAAGTAAAAAAGAGGAAAAAAAACCTCAAAAAGAGGAGCCTCAACCGCTCCACATACTCGATATTAAAGTCTGATTTGCTATAATTTCTCATTATATGGGTAAAGGGGTTTTGATATGAGTGTATTGATGGCTTCAAAAGAGAGGGTGGCAACAAGTCTGGTTCTTGTCGGTGTAGTACTTCTTATCGGGGTAATTGACAAATTTTTGCTTATGTGGGCATTTTTGGGAGTTGTCTATCTTCTGGCATTCCGTGAGGCTATGGCGCTTTTTGGTATAAAAGGGAACGATTTATACTACTTTGCCGTCGCTGTTTGGCTTATCGGCGCTATATATCCATACAGTGATGATCTTTTTATCTTGATGAGTGTTGCTTATGCAAGTGCGGTTGCATTTAACAAAGAGTTGGAGTGGAAAAACTTCCTTCCTTTTATCTACCCGACAGCAGGGATGCTCTTTATCCTAGCAATGTACCAAGAATACGGTGTTTTATCTCTTTTATGGCTTTTGGTTATCGTGGCACTTACTGATGTCGGAGCGTATGCGGTAGGAAAGAGTATAGGCAAAACCCCGTTTAGCGAGGCTTCTCCGAAAAAGACGATGGAGGGGGTTGCCGGAGGTTTAGCCGTTGCGACCATCGGCGGGATGTTTGTCGGTCTTAGTATTGTAGATTTGGGTGTCTCTTTCATTATCGCTTTTATGGTCTCTGTGAGTTCCATTTTCGGAGACCTTTTTGAGAGTTCGCTTAAACGTGCGGCAGGCGTAAAAGATAGCGGAACGCTTCTGCCGGGACATGGCGGTGTTTTAGACCGTATTGACGGCTACCTCTTTGGCGCTATCGTAATGCTTGTGCTTTTAAGAGGATTGGTATAATTGGTACTTCTGGGTTCAACAGGCTCAATCGGTGTAAATACACTTGAAGTCGCCAAGAAATTCTCAATGGATGTTGAAGTTTTAGTCGCAGGAAACAACATCGAACTTTTAAATAAACAGATAAAAGAGCACAACCCAAAAGTAGTGGTAGTTGCTAAAAAAGAGGATGTTTTCAGAGTAAATCATTCACATGTTTTTTATGGGCAAGACTCAATTTTAGATGCCATAAAAAACTCCTCAAGCGAACTGGTCGTAAACGCGCTTGTCGGTTTTTTGGGACTTCGTCCGACACTTACCGCCCTTAAATGCAAAAAAAGAGTAGCTCTTGCCAACAAAGAATCTCTCGTTGCGTGCGGTGCTTTTATAGATACTTCAAAGATTCAACCCATAGACAGCGAACATTTCGGACTTTGGTATCTGATGCAAAACCGTCCCGTAGAGAAGATGATAATCACCGCAAGCGGCGGAGCATTTCGCAACTGGGATATTGCACGGCTTGAGCATGCAACACTGGAAGATACCCAAAAGCACCCAAACTGGTCGATGGGACAAAAGATTACCATAGACAGCGCAACCATGATGAACAAAATGTTTGAACTCTTAGAAGCAAGATGGCTTTTTGGAGAGGGTCGTTACGATGCCATCATCGAAACAAAATCGCTCATTCACGCTCTCATCGACTTTAAAGATGGCTCAACTACCGCCCACTTTGCCAATGCCAGTATGCAGCTCCCCATTGCTTTTGCACTTGATGGGTCGATGCAAGAAAATATCCTGCCTCATGTCGATTTGCTAAAAATCGGCTCATTAGAGTTTCGCGAAATAACAACAGATAGATATCCTATTTGGCAGATAAAAGACTCCCTTCTAAAAAATCCTGCTCGCGGAGTGGTGGTAAATGCCGCAAATGAAGCCGCAATCGAGAAGTTCATATCTCGTGAAATAGGCTTTATGGATATGGCAAAAATAGTGATAAATGCTTATGAGAAGTTTGATGTTCTGCCTAAAAGCGTTGATGACGTGTTTGGGCTTGATGAAGAAGTGAGAAGAAGCATATAATTATGCTAAAATTAAATTCATCAAGTTAGTGAATATTGAGTAAAAAAGTAGAATAATATGACAAATTGCAATAATAATTGCATTTTGTCATATTTTATATTAAGATTAATAAAAAACAAGGTGAGTTGAAATGCTGACAGATTTATCAATGAATGACTTGACAGCTAAACTACGGTTTATGCCAAAAGAAAACAGTATTAACATTTACCATAAAAAATATACAAGTCATAATGACTATAATATAGAGATAGATTTAGAGAAAAATAGCATTGATTTTGGAAGTGCTATTTTTTTTAACGACTCTAAAAACTCCGTTCAAAAAATCACAAAAGAAGAAGACTTGGTTGTTTTAGAGTGTGTAGATAGACTTTTAACAAAAGGCTATTCACCAAAAAATATTATTTTAGAAAAAGTCTATCCATCTGGTCATGGTACAAGCGGACGACTTGATATTTTAGTGACTCGCGATAATGGTACTGCATACATGATGATTGAGTGTAAAACTTGGGGAAAAGAGTTTGATAAAGCTTTTGCAAAACTCAACAAAGACGGCGGGCAACTTTTTACTTATTTTCAGCAAGATAAAGATGCTGCGATTTTGGTTTTATATACTTCGGCACTCATCAATAAAAATGTTGCGTACAAAAATGAAATCATTAAAATAGAAGATGAGTATAAAGCAACAAGTAATGTAAAAGACTTCTATGACAGATGGAATAAAACGACAAAAAATAATGGTGTATTTAATGATTGGAATACGCCATACAACTACAAAAGCCAAGCACTTACTCCAAAAGATTTAGTCGATATAAAACAAGAAGACAGCAGTTTTATCTTTAACCGTTTTATGGAGATACTCAGACACAATGTCGTGTCGGACAAACCGAATGCTTTTAACAAAATTTTCACTCTCTTTCTGTGCAAAATCATGGATGAAAAGCATACAAAACCAAATAAAGAGTTGGAGTTTCAATGGCTAGAAGGAATCGATGATCATGTTACATTTCAAAAGAGATTAACTGACCTTTATCAAAGAGGGATGAAAGAGTTTCTTGATAAAGAAGTGACCGATTTAAGTGATAAAGAGTTTGAAGAGAAATTCGGGGTACTAGATAGCAGTATAAAAGACCAACTTTTAAAAGAGTTTACGAAAATAAGACTCCAAAAAAACAATGAATTTGCCATCAAAGATGTATTTGATCAAGAGACATTTGACGAAAATGCAATCGTTGTAAAAGAGATAGTCGAACTGCTTCAAAACTACAAAATCAGATATACGAAAAAACAGCAGTTTTTGAGTGACTTTTTTGAGTTGCTTTTAACAACAGGACTCAAGCAAGAAGTTGGGCAGTTTTTTACACCAGTCCCGATAGCGAGATTTATTATACGTAGTATGCCTTTTGACAAGATTATAAAAGAGAAGCTCTTAAAAGGGGAGAGAGATGAACTCTTACCAAATGTAATCGACTATGCTGTAGGAAGCGGACACTTTATAACCGAAGCGATGGATGAGATACAAAAAGAGCTTAACAGTATTGCAACAGATGATTTTATACAAGATACGGCAAAAAAAATTATAAGTTGGAAAACAGACCATTTTGACTGGGCATTTGATTATGTTTATGGAGTAGAGAAAGATTACAGACTTGTAAAAACTGCTAAAGTTGGATGTTATTTACACGGAGACGGTTTAGCAAAAGTGATTCATGGAGACGGGTTATCCAACTTCACAAATACAAAAGAGTTTAAAGGGAAGCTGGCGCACAGTGACAAAAACTACCCTCAAGACAATAAAAAGTTTGATATTGTGGTCTCAAATCCACCGTACTCAGTCAGCGCATTTAAAAATGTCAGCAAAAAGTTTGATAGCAGTGATTTTGAACTTTACGACAGACTAACAGATCAAAGTAGCGAGATAGAAACCCTCTTTATTGAAAGAACTAAACAACTCTTAAAAGATGGCGGAATAGCAGGCATAATACTTCCAAGCAGTATCTTAACAGGCGGCGGAATTTATACCAAAACAAGAGAGATAATATTTAAATATTTTGATATCGTAAGTATTACCGAACTTGGTTCAAACACTTTTATGGCAACCGGAACCAATACCGTAGTGCTTTTCTTAAGAAGAAAAAACAATATGGAGCATGAAAATATAAAGGTTTCGATAGAGAAACTCTTTGATAGTAAAAAAGATATTACTATAAACGGTATTGAAAAGCCATTGTCAAAATATCTAAACTATGTATGGGAAAATATAACTATTGATGACTATATAACATTGGTAGAAAGAAATGCAAATGCAGCTATCCAAAACCATGAAATATATAAAGAATACACCAAAAAGTTTGACGATGTTGAAAAGGTGATAGAAATTGAAAAAGAGAAACTTTTATATTTCATCTTAGCATATTCTCAAAAAGTCACTGTAGTGAAAACAGGTGAAAAACAAGCAGAGAAAAAGTTCTTAGGTTATGAGTTTAGCAACAGAAGAGGCAGTGAAGGCATCCACGCAATCGCTAGAAGTAAATCGATAGATGAGTGTACTTCTTTGTATGATGAGAACTCTTATGTCAATAGCTTAAAAGCAAACAGTTATATCTATAGTGCGTTCGCTGGTCAAACGAAAGGGATAGACGAGAGTCTAAAAGAGAATATCTCTTATATGGATTTAGTCGATATGATGAGTTTTGATAGAGTCGGTTTTGAAAAAAACATCTCTTTAAATGCTAAAAAAAAATTTAAAATTGAGAGTAAGTGGGAACAAATTCCTCTAAATAAAATATTAAAAATAAAAAACGGATTTGCATTTAAAAGTGATGAATATGTAGAAAATGGTTTACGAATAGTAAGAATTAAAAATGTACAAAAAGGAAAGATAGAAATTAATGATTCAGTTTGTGTAGCAAAAGAAAGAAAACAAGAATTTGAAAACTATTTGCTAAATTCTGGTGATATTCTTATTTCAATGACTGGTAATCCTGGCAGGGTAGGTGTTGTACAAGAAAAGCATTTACCAGCATTATTAAATCAAAGAGTTGGCAAGTTAGAAATATTTAATGATAGTGTATTAAAAAAATTTGTTTTTCAAATGTTAAATACGGAGTATTTTGAAAACGCTGTTATCTATCTCGCAAAAGGCTTGGCACAACAAAATATTAGTGCTACACAAATTGAAAGTATAAAAATCCCACTACCTCCAAAAGATATTCAAGAAAAAATCGTAAAAGAGATTGAAGATTTAGAAAAAATAGAGCAAAAGAATAAAATCAATATTGAAAAATACGAAAAAGAGATAGAAAATATAATTAGTAATTCTTCAGGAGATTTAATAGCACTCCAATATATAACTACAAAAATCGGTAGCGGAGCAACACCAAAAGGTGGAGAAGGCTCGTATTTTGAAAATGGTATTAGTCTAATCAGAAGTCAAAATATTTATGATAATAAATTTACTGAAAAAGGTTTGGCATTTATCAATGAGGAACAAGCTAAAAAATTAAATAATGTAGCTGTACAAAAAGATGATATTTTATTTAATATAACGGGGGCTTCCATAGCAAGATGTTGTATCGTTGAAGATAAATATTTTCCTGCAAGAGTAAATCAGCATGTTTCAATAATTCGCACTAATGGTAAAGCAATACCGCAATATGTACAAAAGGTTTTAGTAAGCCATGAATACAAAAATCAATTATTAGAGATTGGTAAAAGTGCGACATCAAGAGAAGCTATTACTAAGTTGCAACTTGATGAGTTTAAAATAAAACTACCTTCTATTGAAGAACAAAAAATAGCCGTAAACAAGATTGAAACTATAGAAAAAGAGATAGAAAAACTAGAACAACAACTAGTAGATGTTCCTTTACAAAAACAAGCTATTTTGGAGAAGTATTTAAAGTGATTTTATCCATAGAGAGTTCCTGTGATGACAGCGCGATAGCCATAACCGAGATAGCTACAAAAAAACTTATTTTCCATAAAAAGATATCCCAAGAGCTGGAGCATAGCTTTTATGGCGGCGTTGTTCCGGAGCTTGCGGCCAGGCTTCACGCAGAGGCACTTCCCAAAATTTTAGAGGAGTGCAAACCCTATTTTAGTGACTTGAAAGCTGTTGCGGTTACAACAACTCCGGGGCTAAGCGTTACTCTTGTTGAGGGCGTAATTATGGCAAAAGCCGTCTCTATAGCACTAGGCATCCCCATCATCGGGGTTAATCATCTCATCGGGCATATATACTCTCTTTTTATAGAAAAAGACTCAACATTTCCTTTGACTGTTTTGCTAGTCTCAGGCGGGCATACGCAGGTTATGGAAGTAAAGAACTTGGAAGAGATAAAAACGGTTGCAAAAAGTATGGATGACAGTTTTGGGGAGAGCTTTGACAAAGTCGCTAAAATGATGAGCCTTGGCTATCCGGGAGGACCTGTTATAGAGAAGCTGGCAAAAGATGGGGATAAAAAAAGATATAACTTTACTGTTCCGCTTCATCAGTCACCGCTTATAGCTTTCTCCTACTCAGGGCTTAAAAACTCCGTGCGCCTTGCGCTGGAAGATGCACATGAGAGTGACTACAAAGATATCGCCGCTTCGTTTGAGCATATCGCAGTGGCTCACATCATCCAAAAACTCAAAAAGTATTTTAAAGAAGTTCCGCCAAAAAACTTTGCAATTGTCGGGGGTGCGAGTGCAAATCTTTATCTTCGCTCCACCATAGAGGAGCTTTTAAAACCTTATGGTGCAAATTTGCTCTTAAGTGAGCTAAAATATTGTTCGGACAATGCCGCCATGATAGGCAGAGTAGCAGTTGAGATGTATGAAAAGGGTTTGTTTAGCCATATTGACACTCTTGAAATCTGTCCCAAAAGTGTCATTTAGCTTAAGATGTGCTTAGCATCAAAGCCTCTTTTTCTAATTAAGAGTTAAATTATCCGTTATTATCTATACTTCTTCTATCAAAATTAAAAACAAAAAAAAGGAGCCAAAATGGCAACTACAAAATTTAAAGGCACAGAAGTAAATCTTTTAGGAAATCAAGTAAATGTAGGTGATAAAGCACCTGAAGTTACAGTTGTAAACTCGGCAGGTTTGGCTGATGTAGTAGTCGGCGGCGCACAAGGTGTAAAACAGCTTATCATCGTTGTTCCTTCTCTTGACACCGGTGTATGTGCGACTGAAACTCGTAACTTCAATGCAAAAGTTGCTTCGCTAGAGGGTGTAAAATCGACTGTTGTTTCTATGGACTTGCCATTTGCATCAGGCAGATTCTGTGCGGCTGAGGGAATTGATAAGCTAACTGTTGCATCTGACTTTAGAAACAAAGATTTTGCTAACGCTTATGGTGTTTTGCTTGGCGGTTCAGTTCTTGCAGGCGTAACATGTAGAGCTATTTTTGTGATTGACGCAAACGGTGTTGTAACATACAAAGAAATCGTTCCTGAAATCACAGAAGAGCCAAACTACGAAGCTGCTCTTGCTGCTGCTAAATAATTTTAACTACATCTAAAAAGCCGCTTCTTCTCCAAAGCGGCTTTTTTTTAATATCTTTTTCCCACACATTCTATAAAATCTTTTTCGCTCAAATCTTCTATAAGTGTTTTAAAATTTTTAATTGAAAAAAGCTTTACATCATCGCCTTTAAGGGCTTTTAGCTCATTTGAAAAACCATTTTTTGAGATGACGATAAAAATATCGGGCGTAATTTCAGCTAAACGGCACTGCTCTTGCAGTTTTGTGAGTTCGCTTTTTTTTGCTTTTTGGGTGGAGTATTTACATATTCCTGCAACAACTTTGCCGGATTTTGTCTTTGCCAAGATATCGATTTGTACTTCTCTGTCCCAGTAGCTTCCAATCTCTGCGATAGGGTCGTCTTTGAGGCTTTTTTTGATAAGCTCATGTGAGAGTTTTTTAAAAGTCAGCTCGTAAAACTCACTTTTACGGTTTGCAAACGATTCCATTGCCTCTTTAAAATCACCCTCTTTGATGGTTTTAAAATATGGAGAGACAAAAGCAAACCAAAAACGCATAAAAGGCGTGTTAAAGTTCAGTTTTTCATCTATTTTTTCATCTTCATTTGGCGGTGATTCAAGTGAGTATTCCCTCTTGAGAAGATTTTTAGAGCAAAGTGAGTGGATGACTTTTTCACCATCAACCCTTGAAATTCTGGCTCTTTTGAGTGCGGAATGAATTCTGCCGTCTCCTACCGCAACCGCACTTAAGAGGGCATGGCTTGTTTTGTCGCTTTGTGTGAGTTTTGTAATATCTCCGTGAATGTAGGTGTAATTTTTCAAAACTTTACTCTCAATGAGCGCATCAAGAGGCTTGCTTATGTCAACACTCCAGCCCATACCGCCAAAAACAGAAAAATACTCTAACGCATGTTCTAACTCTTGGGGCTTATTTTGAAAACAAAAGGAGCGAAACTGTTCTAAAAATGAAGGGTGTTTTGCCATAGGAAAGCCTTTGGTTGTTTTTTGAAATTATACTTGAATATATGATGGTTTTTAATGCTAAAATTGCATCTGTCTTTGCTCCTCATCGCTTAACAGGATAAAGCAGTCCCCTCCTAAGGGATAGCTCGAGGTTCGATTCCTCGTGGGGAGACCACAAAAAAGAGCAACAAATGCTATACTTCACTTATGATAAATCTATACGCCAATAAACAGCTTGAGATTATTGTTCCTAACACTAACAAGGCGTTAGCGGTTGTTTTAAAAGAGGCTGCTCCAAAAGAGATGGAGATGATTTTAAAAAGCAGGGATTTAGCCTCTGTTTTAGGGTCTATTTTAAAAGAGAGTGCGCAAAACAGCGATGCTAACACCACTCTTTTGGGAGTTCTAAAAAACAATCCGACCCTTAAGAGTTTGGGTAGCTTCTCAGAGACGATTAAAGAGCTTCTTCAAGTTCTTGAGGATGAAAAAAATCCTCTGCCGATGCAGGGTGTTTTAAAAAAATTTCTTTTTGATATAAAAGAGGTAAACGAACCCGCCCTCAAGCAAAAATTTGAAAATTCCGGTGTTTTTTTGGAATCCAGACTTAAAAACGTACAAAATCCTCAAATGGAGCTCAAAAATCTGCTGCAAGAGCTTGAAAAAACTGTCGCAAAAAGTGATGTACCGGCTGCAAAACTAGCGCTCCAAACGATTAAAGAACTTTTAGCTACACCAATACTAAAAGAAGCAAATCTAACATATGTTACGGAGACGCCAAAAGTCGATAAAGCCGCATTAGTACGTTTGGCAAAAGGGGTTGAAGAGGTTGTCTCAAAGCTTGGCGAAGCAGCAAAAAGTACAGATGTTCTACACACAAAAGCCTTTGAGAAGCAACTCGCAAAACTTGTTGTATTTACCAACCCTCAAAAACTTGAAGTACAAGAGAGTGTCAAAGAGATTTTAGCGCAAGATTTAAAGGCTGTTTTGCTTCAGGCAAATGATGAGATGGCAAAGTCCTCACACCCAAACCGGCAGGAGATTTTAAAGCAGATTGATAAAGCGCTGCTTCAGATAGACTATTTTCAGCTTTTGTCACATCTCTCAAACTCCTCATCGCTCTATCTTCCTTTTTCATGGGATGATTTGGAGGAGGGAAGTATCGCTATAAACAAGGATAAAAACAGTGCGTTTTACTGTGATATCGACCTCATGCTCAAAGAGTACGGCACACTAAAACTCAAGCTTACACTCTATGATGAAAACCAGATAAATATCCATATCTACTCCGATAGCATTACACTAAAAGAGAGAGTAAAGGAGAACATCGCATCCTTGCGCAGTGTACTTATAGAGGCGCAAATCATACCAAGAGAGATTCGTATCTTTGATGCAACCAAAAATAATCCGCTTTTAGCGTATGGGAGTGAGCAAAGAGATATTGATATGGGATTTGAGGTAAAAGTATGAAAAAAGCGGCGGCACTCAGATATGATGCAGCAAAGGAGAATGCGCCCCGCGTGGTGGCAAAAGGGCAGGGAAATACGGCAGAAAATATTATCAAAATCGCTGAACTTCACAATCTGCCGATAAAAAAAGATGAAGACCTTATAGAACTGCTCTCAAAAGTAGAGCTTGATAAAGAAGTACCAGAAGCTCTATATAAGGCAGTTGCGGAAGTTTTTGCTTTTATTTATAAGGTGAGTAAAAAATAGAGTTAAAGATCCATTTGGGTAATGTCAAGCCCTTTTTCCTTGAGTTTTCTTCCAAGTTCTAGAATTCTGGCACTATATTTCTCACTCTCCATAAACCCTTCATACGCTCCCATTTCTCCATTTTGTACCTGCGTGGCGATGGCTTCTGAGTGCGTAATTGCTTTTTTTAGTTCCTCGATAAGATACTCAATCGTGTCTCCTAAAAGTTCTTCTGCTTGCATGGTTTCTCCTTGATTTATAATGTCTATTGTAGCAAAAACATACTATAATTTGTTATTATGTAATGAGGTTATATATGGAAAATATCTATTTAGGACGTCAGCCCATTCTGGATAGAGATGGAAACCTTAGTGCATACGAGGTTTTGTACTCAGAAGAAGAAAAAGCAGACAGTTATGCGCACAATGATTTTCGCTCGGCAATGGTTATTAGCACCATTTTAAACAAGCTTGGAACGAACGAGGTACTTGGAGAGCGCAGAGCCTTTATCAAGATTGGTGAAAAATTTCTTCTCAATGACATTGTTTTTACTATCCCAAGCCGGTTTTTTATCTTCTCTTTACTTGAAGATGTGCCTATGGGTGAGCGTGTTGTGGAGAGGCTGCAACAGCTTAAATCAAAAGGTTTTATTTTAGCGCTTGATGAGATTGCGCTTGATGCAAATACGGTACAAAAGTATAAAGAGGCATGGAGTGAACTCTCTTATGTAAAAGTAAATATGCATGCTCCGTTTATAAACAACAGCGAAACAAAAGAGATTATTGAGCAGATAAAGGCGATGGGAGTAGTTGTTGTCGGCACAAAGATTGAAGATGAACAAAAGCATGCGATGGCGCTGAGTTTGGGATGTGAACTTTTTCAGGGTTACTTTTTTGCGGAACCAAAAATTTTTGAGGGTAAACAGTGCAACCCATCACAGGCAGATATTTTAAGGCTCTACAGGCTGCTTATGGAAGATACAAATATTGATGAGATAGCGGCAGAATTTGAGAAAAATCACGCTATTACTTTACAGCTTCTTCGCTATATCAACTCCGGTATTTTTCATTTTCAAAAAAAGATAGCGTCCATCCACCACGTTTTGGTACTTATGGGAAGAACGCCTCTTGCGCAGTGGCTGATGTTTATGATTTATGCAAAAGCAGTTGCCAAAGGCGGTGAAGTCTCGCCTCTTGTGCTTATGGTAGAAAACAGAACAGAACTTATGCGTTTAATCCTGAAAAAACTTCAGCCAGATGCCGGCAGCAACATGCTTGGTCAAGCTTATTTTGTCGGTGTTTTGTCGCTCTTAGATACTATTTTTGGGAGAAAAATCGAAGATATTTTAGAGGAGCTTCACGTAGATGATACTGTAAAAGATGCGCTGCTTTATGAAAAAGGGGTGCTTGGCGATATATATGCGCTTGTTAAGGATATAGAGCAGTTTCATACGGATAAAGTCGCTCTTTTTGAGAAAAAATACAACCTTCAAGAGGAAATAATCGATGATTTGGTGCTTGAGAGCATGAGACAAGCGGTGCTTTTTGAAGATGCAACGAAAATATAAAAGAGATAGAAACAGTGAATAAAAGAGATTTTGCCGCACTTTCCATTAGCAAAGAGATGCTTTGCAACCTTGGTGAGATAGGCTTTACCGAGATGACACCCATCCAAGAGGCTAGTTTGCCCTACATCCTAGAGGGCATGGACGTGATAGCTCAGGCAAAAACGGGAAGCGGAAAGACGGCGGCGTTTGGAATCGGGCTTCTTAGCAGGCTTGATGTTAAGAAGTTTCGTGTTCAGTCTTTGGTGCTTTGCCCAACCCGCGAACTCGCCGATCAGGTGGCTAAAGAACTACGGCTTCTTGCCAAATTTACGCACAATATAAAGATTTTGACGCTTTGCGGCGGTGAGGCTTTTGGTCCCCAGCTTGGCTCACTTCGTCATGGTGCGCATATCGTAGTGGGGACACCGGGAAGGATTTTAAAACATCTAAAAAAAGGGACGCTTCTGCTTGAAGATGTGACGACACTTGTGCTTGATGAAGCCGACAGAATGCTGGATATGGGTTTTAGCGATGAGATAAATGAGGTTTTGGATTTTGTTCCAGAGTCGCGGCAAACACTTCTCTTCTCTGCAACTTTTGCAGAGGAGATTTTATCTGTCAGTGCATCAATACAAAAAGATGCTATAAGTGTAAAAACAACCCATCATGAAGTTGCCAACAAGATAACAGAGCGGTTTTATGAGGTGCAAAATGGACAAAAGATAGATACTCTCATCAATATCTTGAGTAACTTCAAGCCTAACAATGTTATCGTGTTTGCAAACACAAAGGCTGAGGTTATAGAAATAGCCGAAACTTTACAGAAAAATAGAATCGATGCACTCGCAATTCACGGCGATTTGGAGCAGTACGAGAGAAATGATGTGTTAGTGCAGTTTGCTAACAAGAGTACTCCGGTGTTAGTGGCAACCGATGTTGCGGCACGAGGACTTGACATCAAAGAGCTCTCTATGGTCGTCAACTATGATTTGCCGCATACGCAAGAGACCTACACACACCGCATCGGCAGAACGGCTAGAGCGGGAGCGGAGGGGTTGGCATTTACGCTTTTTGCTCCTTACGAAGAGGAGAAGACAGAGGAGTACAGAAGTCAGAACCGTATCTTTGAAGATGCGCAGAGCCTAGAGAGACATAGCGGTTTTGAGATGAAGCCGCAAAATATCACGCTTGTTATCGAGGGCGGTAAAAAAGATAAAGTTCGTGCAGGAGATATTTTGGGCGCACTTACGGGAGAGGCAGGACTAAGCGGCAGCTCCATCGGTAAGATAGATATTTACGACAGACAAAGCTATGTTGCCATAGAAGCTTCCAAGATAGATGAGGCGTATGAGAAACTAAAAAATGGAAAAATCAAAGGAAAGAAGTTTTCGGTTTGGATTCTTTAAAATATCTTTCCCACTATCCGGAGGCGATAAGAAAGCAGGTTTTAGAGCTTATAGAGCAAGAGAAACTGGCACATCACCTCAAAACAAAATATCCAAAAGCACATACTCTGAAAACGGACAAAGCACTCTTTGCCTATGTAAATGAGATTAAGAGCGCATTTATAAAAAATGCGCCGACTTTAAGCAAGGTAGTTTATGACGGCAAAATCAATGTTATTCATAACGCCTTGGGTACCCATCACATCATTTCAAGGGTACAGGGCATAAAACTTAAGAGCAAAAATGAGATTCGCATCGCTTCGATTTTTAAAAATGTTCCGTTGGAATTTTTGGAGATGATAGCAGTCCATGAGCTGGCGCATTTTAGAGAAAGAGAGCATAATAAAGCATTTTACAGTCTCTGCCGATATATGCAACCGTCATATCATCAAGTAGAGTTTGATGTTAGATTGTATTTGACACAAATAGATATTTTTGGCAAGATAGAAGATTGGAGCTAGCTAAATATGAGAGAAGAGACGAGTTTAGCCATAATTCGCGCTGTTGCAGATGCGCAAAAAGATTTGATAGTGATATTTCAAGAAAAAGAACCCATTTTAGTCAATAAAGCTTTTGAGAAATTTTTTGCCGTTGCGTCACTAGAGCAGTACAAGCAGGAGTTTGGTCCGTTTGTGCGAAACTTTGTCCCGCATCCCTCGTACTTTCATGGAGAAAAACTAGAAAAAGGAGTAAACTGGATAGATGAGATTTTGGAGTTAGACGCAGCGCAGCGCCTTGTAAGTATGGTTACACCGACTTACGAGCCGCATGCTTTTTCTGTTTGTGTCCAAAAGATTGAAGAGTATGCTGTCGTGACATTTAGCGACATCACACAAACGCTTATCAAACGCATTATGATTGAGAACAACACAAGCGTAGATACAAAAAGCGGAGCCTACTCAAAAAACTACTTTACACAGATAGCCCAAAGCTTCCAAGATGCTGCACTCTTTAACAAAAAAATCATAAGTGCGGTACGCATAGAGGCAAAGAAAAAAGATGCTACAAAACTAAGAGATGATGAAGTGCTCTTAAAAACACTTACACATAACCTCAAAAGTGTTACCCGCCAAGATGATATGCTTATTAGATGGGATGATAACACTTTTGTGGTTCTCTATCTTGTGGACAACAGCGCAAACTCTCAGATAATGCTAGAAAAACTGCAACTGCTCTCGCAAAAAAAAGAGAACGACCAGATGGAGTGTCTGCTGCAACACTTCATCCAAAAAGAGGACGAGAGTATTAAAAGCTTTAGTTCAAGGATTGGTTTGTGATTTTCAAAGGTAGAGGTTAATCCCCAACCTCTGCAATTTTAGCATCAAAATCTTCTGAAATCGTGTCAAACTCGTTTTGTAAAATCTCTAGCAGTTCAAACATCTTCTCTACCTCTTTTTGCTCCATTGAGACGAGTTTTGAGAACTCTATGATTTTAAAGCTGTCTCCCTTTGTTGTTGCTTCAAGAAGCTTTTTTTGGTGGGATGCGACTGTTTCTTCGCTTTTTATGATGGAAGCTTCCATCTTCTCTATCTTTTTCTTTATGGGAGAGACGAGTTTGTTTTTGTTTCTTACCAAATCGGCTTTTGTTTTTTTGTTGTCTTTAAAGCTGTTTTTTGGTTTTGGCTTGATGAAATCATCCTCTTCTTCCTCTTCCCAGCCCATTTTTTCCAAGAAGAGGTCGTAGCCGCCGTCAAAATACTCCGCACCGCTTCTTGTAAAGACGATAAGCCTGTCGCACACGCGGCGCAGCAGCTCTTCGGAGTGGGTTACGATGATAACGGAGCCTTTGAAGTTTTGAATCGCTACGGTTAGTGCCTCTATGGAGTCCATATCTAGGTGGTTTGTAGGCTCATCCAAAAAGAGAAGATTGACATTGCGTGCCAAAATCTGACCCAGCATGACACGGCTTTTTTCGCCCCCTGAGAGAAGCGAGACTTTTTTGTCGGCACTATCGCCGCTAAACATCATAGCCCCCGCGATGCCCCTGATAGTTTGTGCGGAGAGTTTTGTGTTTGCGGAGTGAATCTCATCTAAAACGGTGCTGTTTGGATGCAGTCTTGCGATGTTTGTCTGTCCAAAGTGTGCAAATTCCGTAGTCGTGTGCATGTGAACTTCGCCGCTAAGTGCTTTTAACTCTCCTGCGATGGTATTTAGAAGTGTGGATTTACCTTTTCCGTTTTTTCCGATGATGCCAAGACGCTCTCCCTTTTGTAGTACAAAAGAGATATTTTTGAACAAAATATTGTCCGGCGTATATCCAAAAGAGAGATTTTTTACATCAAGCAGTACTTTTGCAGGCGTATCTTTGTAGTTAAACTCAAACTCAAGCGTAGAGTCATAGCCCAAATCTTCAAGCAAATCCATCTTTTCAAGCTGTTTTACTTTTGACTGTGCAAGAGCGGCGGTTGAAGCACGTGCTTTGTTGCGGGCGATAAAATCTTCAAGTTCTTTTACCTTTTTGTCTTGAGAAATTTTCTGTTTCTCGTAAAGTTCTTCATTTGCTTTTAACTGGTCGTAAAATTTATGTGTATCACCCTGAATGATGCTCAGGTTTCTGCGGATAATCCCCATCGTATGCGTAGTTACACCATCCATAAAGTCTCTGTCGTGGGTGATGATGATAACCTCGCCCTCAAAGGCTTTTAAAAAGTTTTTTAACCATCTAAGCGAGAGAATGTCGAGGTAGTTTGTCGGCTCATCCAAAAGGAGCAGATTCGGCTCCGTGACAAGCAGTTTTGCAAGGTTGATGCGGATTTGATACCCGCCTGAGAATGAGAGCGGATTTTTATCCAAATCCTCCTGCGTAAAGCCCAAACCAAATAAAATCTTCTCGACACGGTAGATATCGTACTTCATATCCTCTTCAAGTGCAAGTGCCGCCTCTTCTCTAAGAGTGCTCTCGCTAAACTCCAAATACTGCTTTAAGGCACCTATCTTATACCCTTTTGGGATAACTACTTCACCGCTATCGGGCGTCTCTTCGCCAAGGATAAGTTTAAAAAGCGTTGATTTACCGCTGCCGTTTCTACCGACCAAACCGACTTTATTGCCTGGGTTTAGTTTAAAGTTAAGATTGCTAAAAAGCTCTTGTTTGCCGAAATTTTTTGAAATATTTATAAGTTGTATCATCTGTTACCTTTTTATCTCTTCTAGTATCCACTGCCATTCGCCATAGCCGCCGGCTGTATTTATATGCCCAGCATTTTGTAAAACTTTCATCTCTATTTTGAGTGCATTTTGAAGTTCTGCCGCCTCATCTTGCGACATGTATGGATCGTTTGTTGAGGTGATGAGAAGTGCCTCTTTTGCATAGAGTTTTTTAGGGACATGGCATGGAAAAAAACTCTCAAGCTCTTTGATGTTGCATCCAAAACTAGGCGGAGCAACAAGAAAAAGCTTCTCAAGCTCCATAGTAGCGCCGCCGCTACAAAGATGAAACCAAAGCGTGTTTGCGATGGAGTGGCAGACAACTACATTTGGCGCAAATGCCGCTATCTCTGCTCGAAGCTCCCCAAGCCAGATATCTTTGTTTGGAAAATCAATATTGCTAAACTTCAAAAAGCTCACACATCCGTAATCTTTTGCAAGTTCACACGCCAACCGGCTCTGCCAGTGGGGAAAATCGCTTCCGCCCCAGCCATGAAGAATCAAAACTCTTTTCATGCAATCTGTGCGAGTGCGCTCTTTACTCTTGCTATCGTCTCATCTTTGCCGATAATCGCCATAACACTATCAAGCCCCGGACCACTCATTTTGCCTAAAAGTGCCACTCTGAGCGGCTGTCCGATTTTGCCAAAGCCGATGTTCATCTCTTTGACGACCTCTTCCATAAGATGGTGATAGTCGCTTGGAAGATGAAGCTCATCTGCCGCACTTACTTTTGCGGCAAAGTTTTCAAGCACTTCGCGTGCATCGCCTTTAAACGCCTTTTCAACGGCTTTTTCATCCAAACTCTCAGGAGCTATGATGATTTCATTTACAAGCTGTGCCATCTCTTTGAGCGTTTTTGCGCGCTCTTTGAGTGCGTCAAGCAAAATCTCTTTTTTGTCATGGGATGTAAGCAGCAGCCCATACGCTTCTAGCAGCTCTGCCAACTCCTCGTTTGGTGTGTTCTTGATATAGTGGGAGTTGAGCCACTCAAGCTTTTCGGTGTTGTAGATGGAAGCGGAGCGGTTGATGTTCTTAGGGTTGAAACACTCCATCATCTCCTCCATAGAAAAAATCTCCTGATCCCCGTTGCTCCATCCAAGACGCACTAAAAAGTTGAGTAGTGCTTGTGGTGTGTAGCCCATCTCTTTGTACGCCATAACATCCGTTGCACCGTCTCTTTTGGAGAGTTTTTTGCCCTCGTGGTTGTGAATCATCGGTACATGGTAAAACTTCGGTACGCTAAATCCGAGTGCTTCATAAACCACTATCTGTTTTGGCGTGTTGGAGAGATGGTCATCTCCGCGGATAACTTCTGTTACGCCCATAAGATGGTCATCAATCGCCACGACAAAGTTATATGTAGGTGAACCGTCACCTCTTGCGATAACAAAATCATCCAAAATATCTTCCGCTTTAAAAACAACATCACCTTTGACGCCGTCATGGACGACTATTTCGCCGCTTAGAGGTGCTTTGATACGGATAACAGGCTCTATACCTTCAGGCGGAGTGCCGTTAAATTCACGGTATCTGCCGTCATACTTTGCCCGTTCTTTGTTGGCGGTCTGCTCCTCCCTAAGCGCATCAAGCTCCTCTTTGGACATGTAGCATCGATACGCCTTGCCCTCATCCAAAAGCCGTTTGATATAGATAGCGTAGATATCGTCTCTTTGGGATTGGTAGGTTATCTCGCCGTCATGTTCAAGACCGAGCCAGTGAAATGCTTTTACAATCGCCTCTGCCGCCTCTTGCGAGTTTCTTGCCTTGTCAGTATCTTCAATGCGAAGAAGAAACTTGCCGCCGTTTTTTCTTGCCCAAAGATAAGAAAAAAGAGCCGTTCTCAAACCGCCGATGTGCAAATAGCCCGTAGGACTTGGAGCAAAACGAGTTACAACCATAAAAAAAGCCTTCTATTTAAGTTGCGTAATTTTAAGCAAACATTTGTTAAAAGCGGGTAAAATAGCCATCTTTAATTCAAGGGTACCTAGAGGCACCCTTAAGAGGAAATTATCATGTTTAAAATAGTCTTGGTACCGTTTTTATTTGCCACACTCCTGAGCGCAGAACTGATTAACGGCGTGAGTGCCGTTGTCAAGGGAGAGCCTATAACACTTCAAGATGTTAGTGGTGAGATGCGCCTCTCAAAAACCGATGCAATGGCAGCAAGAGATATTTTGATACGTAAAAAGCTTGAAGCTGCCGAGATTGTGGAGAGAAAAATCAGCGTTAACTCTACTGAGGTGTATGAAGATATCAAAAAAATGGCTGCTTCAAACAAGATGAGTATTGACCAGCTCTACGATACGGTTCGTGAGTCCAATGGCCTAAATTCGGCAGAATTTAAAGAGAAAATCAAAGAGAAACTTCTCTCACAAAAACTCTACTCTGCTATAGCCTACGCATCAATGGAAGCTCCTAGTGAAGAGGTAATGAAAGAGTACTATGAGCTTCATAAAGAGGAGTTTTCCCGTCCGAAAGCTTTTGTGGTAACGTTGTACTCCTCATCAAACGAAGAGGCACTCAGAAAAAAAATCGCAACGCCTGTTTTATCTTCAAGTGAAGTAAAGATTGAGGAGAGAACGCTCCCTTATGACACTCTCTCCCCAGAACTAGCACAGCTTTTGGAAAAAACAGAGCCTAAAAGTTTTACTCCTATCATTATGGATCAAAAAGGGGCGTATATGAGTTTTTATGTTAAAGAGACTCAGAAGCCTTCTAAAAGCAGTTATGAAGAGATGAAAAGCCAGCTTGCCAATCTTGTTATGGGTGCAAAAAGAGAGCAGGTTTTGAGCGATTATTTTGCAAGGCTACGGGGGAACGCCGATATTGTGCTTATTCGAGAAGCAAAGTAGATGTTAAGCGATATTAATTTTATCAATATCGCCAAAGAGATAGCTACTGCTTCAAAGTGTGTCTCAAAACAGGTGGGAGCTGTCATCGTTAAAGACGGACGGATTCTCTCCACCGGCTACAACGGAACGCCTGCGGGATATATAAACTGTCGTGAGCATTGGGATGGCAACTATACCTCAGAACATCACGAGTGGTCTAAAACATACGAAATCCACGCAGAGATGAATGCCATTATCTGGGCGGCAAGAAAAGGGATAAGCGTTGAGGGAGCTACTATCTATGTGACGCTTGAGCCGTGTAGCGAGTGTAGTAAAAATATCATTGCTAGCGGTATAGAGCGTATAGTGTATCTCAAACCCTACGAGCATACACACTCAGAGGTAATCTCAAAATTTATCAAAGACAACGGCGTAAGTATAGAAAAACTTGGAGAAGAGCAATGGTAGAAGATAAAGAGTTGCGTGCAGAAATCGGCAAGCATCTGATGCAGCCGGAGAACTACGGCAAACTTGAGGATGCGTCATGTGTCGGCGTGGGGATAGACCATGCGACAAAAAGTTATGTGATTATGTATATCAAAAGAGACGAAGAGAGCATCTTGGATGTGATGTTTGGAACAAACGGCACACAAGACACAACGACACTTGGCTCGCTTTTTACGGAGATGATAAAAGGCGATACTGTAGAAAACGCACTTGAAACTGCTGCGGCGTTAGAGAAGGATTTGCAAGAGAGTTACGCATCGCTTCCAAAGCCAAAGGTAGATACTTCAAAGCCTGAAGGTGAGCAGGTGGAACGCATCTCAACAGAGCATCAAGACAGCGCAAATATGGTACTAACCGCTTTTCGTGCCGCAATGCGTCACTATGAGCGCAAACAGGGGGGTATAGAAGAGGAGCAGTTTGAGCTAAGTATCTCAAAAATGTGTCCCTACTCTACTACTGAGTGCCATTTTGTCAAAAAAGAGGTTAAGTGATGGTCAATGTTGTTTTATATATCCACATACTGGCAGCAACAGCGTGGATTGGCGGCTCTTTGCTTCTTTTTGCGCTTGGCATACTTCTTAAGGGCAAAGAGGCGCAAGCACAAACCTATGAGTATCTTGGACCCATCTATGGCTATTTTGAGACTTTTTGGCTTATTGTGCTTATAAGTACAGGCGGTTTTCTCTTTTTTCATTTTAATCTTATTTCGGTGCTTACACTCGATATAAACGAATCAACGCTCGGCTATATGATGGGTAACAAACTTTTTTATGTAGGCACTATTACGCTTCTGACTATTATCCATATGCGCATTGCACTCAAAACGCATAAAAACACTCGTACTACACTCCAAAAGATAGTCTCACGTGCCAGTTCTATGATGATTTTTCTGCTTAACCTAGTTGTGTTGTGGTACGCAATGCAGCTAAGACATATACTCTCATAAGGTCAAAAAATGGTTTACGAACTCTCAAATCCACTGACAAAAACACTGATTGCGCATCTAAGAGACCAAAGCAGCGATGCGCTTAGGTTTCGACACACCATAGGCGAGATTACCAAACAGCTACTCTATGAAGCACTTAAAGAGCCGTGTTTGGTTAAAAAAAGTATCACGACATGGCGTGGTAAGGAGAGCTACGAGGTGATAGACGAAGCAAACATCATAGTCGCAACGGTTTTAAGGGCAGGCATGCCGATGCTTGATAGTGCCGTAGATGTGCTGTCGGGGGCTTCTGCCGGATTTTTGGCGATGAAGAGGGATGAGACTACACACAAAAGCGTTCTATACTACGACAGATTGCCTAAGTGCAAGGGCAAAATCGTTATTTTGGTTGACCCGATGGTCGCAACGGGCGGCTCTATGATGGACGCACTAGAACTTATCTCAAAAAGAGAGCCGCTTAAGATAATAACGCTAAACATCATCGGCTCTCCGGAGGGCTTAGAAAAAGTAAGCCACGCATATCCGGAAGTAGATATCTACATCGCACAGATAGATGAAAAACTAAACGATGACAAGTTTATCATCCCAGGGCTTGGAGATGCGGGAGACCGCTCTTACAATACTCCGGAATAATGGTTATTGAGCTAAAAAGCGTAAGTGCAAGGGAGATTTTAAACGCTTTTTTTGCACTGCAAATAGAGTCGGGAGAGATTGTCGAAGTATCGTTGCTAGACACCGATATAGACTATTTTGGCTACAAAACCTTTGTCGATTTGGCACAGCTTTTTACCATGAAACTCCTTACACCATTTAAAAAAGATGAAACAACCACAACCTTAAGATTTCAAAAACTTGCAACGGATAGCTCATTTCACAACTCTAATGACACAGGCAGTGAAAAGTACGGCGTACAAAGCCAATTTTTTGCTATCGATAAAACAAAAGAGTTCAGTTTTTTATACCACTACCAAAATGCACTCGAATTTGTCGATATCAAAAACAAAAAAAGAGTTTTAAACCTCGGTGTCAACAGCGGCGATGAGTTTGTAGTTATCAAAGAGATACTCGGACATGATATATTTGAGAAGATAGAATTTGTCGGTATTGACTACTCCGCTTCAGCCATAGCTTACGCAAAAGATGAGTTTAGAACAGATAAAAATGTAGAGTTTTTTTGTCATGATATCAACAAACTAAATGAGCTAAACTTAGGAAAATTTGACCTCATTATCTCAATCGGCACATTGCAAAGCTCCAACATAGAGTTTAACGCCACTTTTATGTCTCTTTACCAAAACTACTTAAGTGAGAGCGGCAGCATAGTGCTTGGTTTTCCAAACTGCCGCTGGATAGACGGCGAGATGATATACGGTGCAAAAGCCCCAAACTACAACTTTAGCGAACTTAGTCTAGTTTTAAAGGATATCCACTTTTGCAAAAAGTATCTCCAGCAAAAAAAGTATCGTGTAGTCGTTACAGGGAAAGATTATTTCTTTTTGAGCGCAAGGAAAATAGGGTTTAAAAAACCATAGGGATTGAACCCCCCCCCATTTTCCAATCCCAAATAAATAGGGAGTGGATAAAATGGAGATTTGTTTGCAGGATAGATTCTAAATTAAGATTTGCTTTCCGGTGATTTTAGTTCAATTATTTTTTCAATATTGAAATAAAATCTACCTCCTTCTTCGCTAAAAGGGATTGTTCCGTCCGTCTCAGTTTGAACAAATACTTTTTTCCCTTCTGCAAGCAAAAACGGGCGATTGTTCTCATAGAGAAAAAAACGGTTTCTTAAATATTTTTTTCCTTTGATTTCTTGTGTAATATAGTAATTTGAATACCCGTTATGCGCAAACCAATTCATATCGGTTACCGGAAATGCAAAATACCCCTTTGCCCTACGATTGATAGTTAAGGCGACTTTGCCTTCTTGTTTATTGCCATATATAAAATACTCATCTACATATAATCTACTGCCATCTAATTTGGCAATATCTAAAAATGTCAATGCTAAATCTTTATCTTTTTTATATAGCGGATTATATCTACCGGCAGGAAGTAGCGAGACACCTGCATTATTTGCAACACCGGCTAATTTTGTATAATCAGTTGCTGTATTTAATGCAGTTGTAATAGCAGAAATTATTAGACCGGCCAACCCATTATTGCCGTCTAGCCCTTCGTATGAGTAAGCATACGCATTGCTTTGCCACAACTCCTCTTCTGTCTTGGCGTCAATTAAAGAAAATGACAAGCCGACATCTACGTGACTATCCATCACGGTATAGCCAGTATCCCAAGCATTAATATCAACATATAAAATAGCATCCGGTGCAAAAATATCCTTTAGTTTTGAAACGGGTATGCTATGAATTATATTAGTGTCTGATAAGTTTTCACTTTTAAAAAAAGAATCTACCAGATGCACCGGGTAAACATAGTAACCTTTCTCTGCGAGCGGTTTGGTTATAGTATAGCGAAAATGATCCGTGGCATCCACTGATGTGGTAGTGTTTTTCGCCGGCAATACTAAGATTGATTTTGTGTTGCTGGCATAAACTTTTGGATAATAATCGCCTAAAGTAATCTTAGAAACTTTTGGCGCACAGCCCGTAAATAATAATAAAGCTACAGCAAATATACTAGATGTAAAAACTATTCTACTCATTAATTATCTCCATAAAGTTTTTTGATTACTCTGTCAATAAATGTGCTTGATTCAGGATAAGTGTTTTTCTCAAGAAGAAAGTACTTTTTAGCTTCCGATGGTTGGTTAGATTCAAACAGTACCTGAGCATACTCTGCATAAATTCCCGGAGGAACTCTCATATCTTTTGATTG
Source organism: Sulfurimonas sp. (assembly GCF_028694605.1). Classification (GTDB taxonomy): domain Bacteria; phylum Campylobacterota; class Campylobacteria; order Campylobacterales; family Sulfurimonadaceae; genus Sulfurimonas. The sequence continues at coordinate 81,297 of NZ_JAQVKP010000009.1, forward strand.
AGATTCTTCTATTATATGTTTAAGCTCTGCCGAATGCTTCTCGAGCACCTCTTTTTCATGACCTTTTAAAGTATATTCACCCGTACTTGCAACATAATTGCCCCAACTATACAGAGGTTTTGGCTGCTCAACACATCCGCTAAGTAAAAACATTGCCATTGAAGGTGCTATTAAATATTTTATTGTTTTTTTCATGGCAATTCCACCATAACAGTATTGGTTGAGCCAATATAAACAGTTTTATCCATAATTAAATTTCCTTTATCGTCAATAACAGATATCTTTACGCTTCCGCTCGTGACCTCATAAACATTGTTGCTATCATGGCATTGCACCGCTTCTTTTGCTTCTGGGTCTTTTGCGCATGAATCAAGCTTAAAGGTATATTTGTCATTCACTGTTACGGTGTAGTTTTTAAAAGCGCCTTTTTCAAATTTTAAATATGCTACATCTCTTGTTTGGTACGTAGTTTCTTTATAGCCACAACCGGAAAAAAATATTGCTATTGCTAGCGTTAATAATTTAATATTATTTTTGAACATACAAATCCTTTACTGATGCGGCATCTAAATTACCATTTACAACTTGACAAACAGAGCCTTCATCAGTGTAAGTGTTGCCAAATTGACTAACAACTTTTATTGTCGCAACTTTAACTCCCGGCAATTCTATCATCATCCCTGTTTGCGGGTTTTTAATACTTTTACCATTTTGATAAACATCAAAACTATCTCCAATGCGCAATCCTTGCTTTGCGCCACCGGCAATAAGTGCATTTCCATTTTCTACCGAAAGCACGTAAGAACGCCAAGGTTTGTTAAGTAAATTTTGCATAATTCCATCTACAACACTTGAAATAGCGGCTGAAATTGCCTTATCGTTGAGTGTAGAATCATATCCGACATGTTTACCAAGTCCAAATGATGTTCCGGCTTCACTTAAAGCTTCTCCGCTTCCTTCTTGTGCAAAAATCACCTGCCCGGTTTTAACATCTATAAGCCTCACACTTACCTTTGCATATGCCATCTGTGTTTTAGAGCGTGAAAAAACATTTGTATCAGATATGTTTTTGCGACCAAACTCTGTAACAGAACCAACAATCAAATAATCCGAACCAATTTGAAGCGATTGCAAATTAAAGGTGGTTATTTCTTTGTTGATAGTATCAATATCGCTGCGTTCAAGCAAAATAAACTTTCCGGATTGCGCAAGTTTTGCCGATAAAATATCCGTTGCCTGCTTCTCTGCAACATAATCACTGTTTACACCAAAAAGAGCTGATTTTCCATATTGTGCTTCATTGCCAAATCTTGCAATAGCTACTTTTCGTTTTAATTCAGGCTCTTGCTTAACCACAGATATCTGTGGCTGAGTGTTTGTGGGTTTTTCAACTTTTACGACATCTGGCGTCGATACACCGCAACCCGCCAACATAAACACCAAGTTGCTTCCTATAACCAAATTTAAATACTTCTTCATGTTAACCTCCAAGAAGAAAATACTATCTGAAACAATCTTTAATAAATCTTATTTATTAAAGATTAATAAATACTAACTAAGTGGTGCCTCTAAAATTTGATAGAGAGATAAAAACTAATCTCAAACTTACTATCCTCGCTTAGATAGTTGTTTTTTTTGTATATAACATAAGGCGGTTTTGTCGTGGTTTCGTACTCGCTCTTTGGGAGCCACTCGTGGTAAACCCACTGTATAAACTTGAGCATGTCGCCTTGCTCTCCCACCAAATCAAACTTTGCATAAATCCCATCCGAGATGTTGAATTTGGGTAGCCTGTCGCTCTTAACCTTAGTGCCTTTTTCTACCACCACACATGCGACATACTGGCACTCTGCAAGCGGCGTTACGGTCGGGTTGTCATGAAAAAGAGCAATCTGTTTGTACTCTGTTATGTTATTGCTAAAAATCCAAGTTTGCAGCTTTTGCCAAGTACGGCTTATCTGTGCATTGTAGCCGCTGTGTCTTATGTAGTACGCTTCAATCAGCGGCATTTTTACTATGGTAGGCTCAATGTGATCAAATTTTGCGGTTGATTTTCTGGCTTTTTTGGATTGTTCTATGATATCTTGCGAAAACTTTTTGTATCCGCCGCTCTTCCACTCTTTAGGTGTCATGCCAAAACGCTCTTTAAAAACCCGTAAAAAGGATGTCTGAGAGCTGTAGCCGCAGATATTTGCCACATCGCTGATGGTCGAATATTTATTTGTAAGAAGAAGATTGGACGCTTTTTGCAGTCGGATGGATTTTATGCTCTCATAGATGTTTTTTGAAAATATCTCTTTAAAAATCCTGTGCATATGAAATTTGCTGACTTTCAAGTCCTCGCTCAACTCATCCATATCGATATTTGTCTCTATGTGCGTGTAAATATAGTACATGATAGCATTGGCAATTTGTACTCTTTTTTGAAGCGTCTCTTTTTTCATGACAATAATTCTAGCAAAATATCTTTATTTTTAGTACAAAAATAGATATTTTATTTAGCAAAAATAGATAGTTTTTATAGCATAAAAAGTGAAGAATTTATTTTTTCAAAGCTATAAAATTTCGTTTAAATTTATCCGCAAGGTGCATGAGATGAAAAAAATCACAAAGATACTGGTTGCAAACAGAGGCGAAATCGCTCTAAGAATCATTAGAGCGTGTAAAGAGTTGGATATAAAAAGTGTAGCTATCTTCTCGGAGGTTGATGTTGAGGGGATTTGGGTAAAAAAGGCTGATGAGTGCTACCCGATAACCGGAGATGCGCTTCAAGCGTACCTTGACTATGACCGCATCATCACGCTTGCACTTAAAGCCGGATGTGACGCTATCCATCCGGGGTATGGTTTCTTGTCTGAAAATGCAGAATTTGCAGCGGCATGTGGGGAAAGAGGACTTATATTTATCGGTCCAAAACCTGAGCATATCGCACTTTTTGGCGATAAAATGGCTTCAAAAGTGGCGATGCGCGAAATCGGCGTTCCTGTTTTAGAGGGTACGGATGAGCCTATAGTTGACAAAGCAGAGGGTGCAAAAATCGCTGCAAAAATCGGTTTTCCTGTTATCATCAAAGCGGCATTTGGCGGCGGCGGCAGAGGGATGAGAATCGTAAAGAGTGCAAAACTGTTTGATGAGATGTTTGACTCTGCGACAAACGAAGCTAAAAAATATTTCGGAAAAGGGGATGTTTTCATTGAAAAATATGTGGAAAATCCTCGCCATATCGAGATTCAGGTAGTAGCTGACAAATACGGCAATGTTGTGCATTTGGGGGAAAGAGACTGCTCAATTCAGCGAAGACACCAAAAAGTGATAGAAATCGCTCCATCGCCTAGACTAAATCCCGAAGCGAGAAAAGAGCTTTACAGAATCTCTACAAAAGCGATGATGAAACTCGGTTACGAGAGTGTGGGGACGGTAGAGTATCTGCTTGATGAAGATGACAATATCTACTTTATAGAGATGAACACAAGGGTTCAGGTTGAGCATCCCGTCACTGAAATTATCTCGGGAGTGGACATTATCCAAAGAATGATAGAGATTGCAGAGGGCGATAAACTAAAGTACCTGCAAGAGGAGATTAAGTTTCGTGGGTACGCAATCGAGTTTAGAATCAATGCGGAAAATCCTCAAAACAACTTTATGCCATCAATCGGGACTATCACAAACTATATGACTCCGGGTGGTCCGGGGGTAAGACTTGACTCAAGCGTTTATACCGGTTATACCATCGTGCCAAACTATGATTCAATGGTAGGAAAGCTCATCGTTTGGGCGCTTGACTGGGAGGGTGCCGTTAAAAAAGCCTCAAGAGCTTTAGACGAGTTTTACATCGACGGCGTTATCACAAATCTTCCTCTTCATAGAGAGATAGTAAAAGATAAAGATTTTATGGAAGGCAAGCTAAACACAAGCTATTTGGACAAAAAGATGGAACTCTTCAACCTGAAAGCTACAAAAACGATAGCAGATGAAGAGAAAAAGACATCATTTATAGCAAGCCTTATCAATAAGATTAAAGAGCATAAGCTCATTGTAAGACACTAGGGTGGGCGGAGAGATTTTCTTTCTTTGGATACAATTTGAAACAAAAATGAGGAGCTTGGACAATGCAAGATGCTATCATAAAGGGAAACGAGCTTTTCCAAAAGAGTTTTTTTAAGGCGTATGAGAAGGAGTTTTTACAACTCTCTCATAAAGGGCAAGCTCCAAAAGCACTCTATATCGGTTGCTCGGACTCAAGAGTTTTGCCAAATCTCATTACCAAAAGTGCACCGGGAGATCTCTTTGTTGTACGTAATGTGGGTAATTTTGTTGCCCCTTACAAGCCTGATGAAGATTTTCACTCAACGGCTTCGGCAATTGAGTATGCCGTAAGTGTGCTTGAAGTCAAAAATATCATCGTTTGCGGACATACAAAATGCGGTGCAATTGAGGCTATCCATCAAAAAAGCTGTGAGAACAATCCTGAACTTGTTCATACAAAAACATGGCTTACCCTTGGCGAGAGCGCAAAATCACAAGCGATTTTGGCTTTAGGGTTAAAGGCAGATAAAGAGGTTTTATACCGCTTGACGGAAAAACTCTCCGTTGTTTCACAACTAGAAAATCTCTTGACTTACCCATCTGTCAAAAAAAGAGTCGATAGCGGAGCAATTGCCATCCATGGTTGGATATATGACATACAGAGCGGCGAGATAGAGTACTACGATCCGGAAATCTCACAGTTTTTACCGCTAAGTTCGCTTAAGGTGGAAGAGGAGCTATAAAAAGTACCTCTTTATCCACACGCTAAGCACATAAAGCCCCCAGACGTGCTGTTTAAAGCCGCCTGCGTGGGCTTTTTGTATGTACTCTTCTAGTTTTTCTCTCTTAAAAATCCCGCTTTGCTCATTTACCTCTCTTATGACATCTATCTTTTTGCTCTCTATAAGGTACTCCATAAACGGATTTGAGAACCCTTTTTTCTTCCTTGTGAGTATTTTTGAGTCTATATGCGGTTTTAAAGCCTCTTTTAAAAGTGCTTTTGTTATGCCATCTTGATAGCGGATTTTTGGGTCTATGCTAAAGATAAGAGAGGCTAATTTGTGGTCTAAAAACGGGGTGCGGGACTCTATGGAGTGTGCCATACTGACACGGTCAAGCTTTGCAAGATAGTGTTCTGCTTGGAAAAGGTGCAGGTCGATGTAGCTATACCAGATGCTCTCATGGGTGTGGGCGGATGCCTCAAAGCGTTCACGGTAATTTTTTATATATTTGAGCGATTCGTTGTCTCTTATATTTTGGCGCATGGCGATATTTTTTTGCAAATCGCTAAAGCTCTCTCCCGTGGTGCGAAACAAAAGTGTGCCGTCAAATACTCTTTTGTAGCGTTCCCACTCTCTGTTCATGGAGAAATTGGAGTGAAAATAGTTGCTGAGCCAGTTTTTATTTTTTAGTCGTGTCAAGTTCTGTACATCCAAAAACTCAAAATATTGTCTGTATCCCAAAAAGAGCTCATCGCTTCCCTCGCCGCTTAAAACTACTCTGTACCCATCTTTTTTTATCTGCTCAAAAAGAAGGTACAAAGGTATGGCGGCGGGGTCGTTGAGCGGTTCATCAAGTGTATCTAAAACCCTATCGCTCGCCTCTAAAAACTCTTTTTGTCCTATGATAACTTCTTTGTTTTTTACTCCCAAAAGCTCTGCGCTCTCTTTTGCGTTTTGCCGCTCATCGTACTTTGCAAACTCCCTGTAGCCAAGAGTGTAGGTTTGCAGATTTGTGCCGCTTTTGAGCGCATAGGCGTTTATCGCCGCACTGTCGATGCCGCCTGAGAGGAGCGATGCCATGGGTACGTCGGCACTAAGGCGCAAGTTTATGGACTCTTCAAGCATTTCTCGCACCCGAAAAACCGCCTCTTCTTTGTCGGTGATGAGATTTGGTTTTGCATCAAGCAGGTCAAAATATCTCTTTACCTCAAATGCACCGTTTTGGTAAATAAGGTACTCTCCCGCTCCCAGTTTTTTGATGCCTTTAAAAAAAGTAAAGGGCGGCGAGGGTGCTAAAAATGAGAGATAGCTAAGAAGCGCATCAGAGTCCATCTCTGTTTTGTGTAAAAAAGGAAGAAGTGCTTTTATCTCCGAGGCAAAGACGAATGAGTTGTTGTGGAGATAAAAAAGCGGTTTTTTGCCAAGTCTGTCACGAAAAAGGTATAGCGTTTCATCGTCTAAGAGTGCGATGGCAAACATCCCGCGCAAATGCGTTACAAACTTAACGCCCCATTTGAGATAGGCGGCGATGAGAACCTCTGCTTCACTCTGCGTCTCAAAGTCAAATCCATCCCTAAGCTCGCTAAGAAGCTCTTTGTAGTTGTAAATCTCACCATTAAAAGAGAGCAGGATATTTGCATATTTTACGGGCTGGTTTGAATCGGATGAGGTATCCATAATACTTAGTTTTTGATGGGCAAAAAAGAGGTTTTTTCTCTGCACAACTCCGCAAAAATCTGGTCCTCTGTGTGTAAGTGCGGCAAGAGCAGTTTTGGCTGCATGCTCATCATATTCACCTAAAATCCCAAAAACCGCACACATCTTTAAGCCTTCAAAAACATAACTGTAATATCTTCTTGCATATAATCATCCCGCAAAATTACCTCTTTTACCCCTAGATGATGTGCCATCTGCATAATCTGCTCAGTTGTGAGGTAGTTGTAAGTTTGGCTCTTTTTCTCGCCGTGAAGTACATTAAAGCAAAAACCGATACGAGAAGCCTTAAAGCAGTTTTGCACAAAAAGATAACTCTCAAACTCTTCCAAAACATTCATCGCACCGCTACAAATGTAAAAATCAGCAGTAGGAAGATTGTCTTTGCAGATGTCCGCAACGATGATTTCACACCCTGTACGTTCACTTGCGATAGAGTACATGTCCACTAGCGCATCTATGCCGACGTACTCTTTTGGCGCTCTTTTTTTCTTCTGCATATAGAGATATAAATCGCCAAACCCACATCCCGCATCTGCAACGCTGTAGAGGCTCATGTCGGTGGGCAACATCTCTAAGATGATGTCAAAGCGTACTTTTTGTGACTCTTTTGAGTGCCAATTTACGCCCTTGGCTGTTACGCCGTACTTTTCTATGGCGGTAGAGTAGAATGTTTTGTTGTCAACTTTAGGCATGGTTTACTCGTTTCATTTGCGAATTATAGTATAAAATAGGGTTATACTAAACAAGGATTTTTTATGAACCACATGTACAATCTAGCCATCATTGGCGCAGGACCCGCAGGAATTGCTACGGCTGTTGAGAGTTATCTGCAAGGCATTCGTGACATCATTTTGCTTGAAAAAGACCAAAACCACAACTCCACTATCCGAAAATACTACAAAGACAACAAAAGAGTTGACAAGGATTGGAAAGGGCAAAAGGTCGAACTTGACGGGCGCATATACTTTGTGGACGGGACAAAAGAGAGTACTTTAGACTTTTTTGACGAGATTTTGGCACGCCACTCCGTTGAGCTCAAAACCCACACAGAGGTGCAAAAAATAGAAAAAAGAGATGGGTATTTTGAAGTTTTTGTGGGTGGCGGAAGCATCAATGCAAAGTATGTGGTGGTAACGATTGGCAGGATGGGCAAACCAAACAAACCCGACTACAAAATCCCCCTAGAGATAAAAAGCAGGGTAGGGTTTACGCTTGAGGGCTGTACGGGCGGCGAGCAGGTGCTTGTTGTGGGCGGAGGCGATAGTGCTATTGAGTATGCGGTTGAACTTGCCGGCAAAAATGAAGTGGGCATCTGTTACAGACGGGAGACCTTTAGACGGGCAAACCCAACCAACCAAAGAGATATAGCAAACGCCATTATGCACAAAGAGGTCGAGGCGATTTTGGGTGTGGATATAGTTTCACTGGAAAATGGGGACGGGAGAGTAAAAGTCAACTTCGACACCATAGAATCCCAAACATACGACAGGGTTATCTACGCCATCGGCGGCACGACACCAAGCGCATTTTTGGCAAGTTCGGGTATAAAAGAGGAGGATGGCAAACCCGTCCATGACGAAAACTATGAGACAAACATAAAAGGTCTTTTTGTAGCGGGAGATATAACGCAAGAGAGCGGCGGAAGTATAGCACTAGGGCTAAACCACGGCTATGCCATCGCTTGTCATATCCAAGAAAAGAAAGTTATTTAACTTCAGTCTGCTCTTTCTTTTTTTTGTTTATGGTTGTTGATAAGCTTGATGATTATCATTATGGAGATGGCCTGAAAGAGCGAAGCCAAGATAAGTGCATAGTAGTAGAGTTCATTGATGCTATTTGCGTTGTACGCAAGTGTTGCCATTGCAATAAGAAGTGTAAGCGGCATTGCGTGGGAGAGTCCCATTAGGATAGAATCTGTCGTCCCCAGTTCTTTGACAAAAACAAGCGAAGCTGCAACACGCATCACAGTCATAGCAAGTGTAATAAGAAGCGCTTTTGTGATAAGCCCGTCCATAAAGAGTGCTTCAAGGTGAAATGAAGCGCCGATATGGATAAAAAAGATAGGTATCAAAAACCCAAAACCAAAAGAGGCTAGTTTTTCAGGAAGCTCTTTTTTGTGCTCAAAAAAGGTAGGGATAAAGATACCTGCCAAAAATGCCCCAAAGGCAAGCTCAAGCTCAAGATATAGCATCGCTCCCACAAGAAGAAAAAAGATGCCCATGGAGAGCCTGATATCTTGTTCTTTCTTGTCGTCATAGGGCATAAGGGATGTTGCAACCTCCGGAAACCACCAGAAAAGAAGTTCGATAGCGCGAAAGAGTGAGAACATAAAGAGCAAAAAGAAGATAAGCGCAAAGATGGTTTGTACAAGTCCAAGACCAACTCCCGTGTGAAGCGTAGCAGAGGTAAGCGTTAAAAACCCGATGCTCACTATTTCACCGATTGCTCCTGCCGTCATAGAGAGAGCAAGCCAAGGTGTTTTGCCATATTCTTTGGAGAGAGTGGCGATAAGCCCGACAGAGATAAGAGGCATAAGGACCATAAAAAGCTTACTTAGCCCAAAATAGAGGGTAAAAGCTATGGAAAATCCATACAAGATAGTAAGATAGACAACGATTTTTCTCACCAGCTCTTTTGGTGTTTTGAGCGTGCTTTTAAGGTTTATCTCTGTTCCGGCGATAAAAATCAGATATAAAAATCCAAACTCAGCAACGATATCAAAAAGGTGCTCATTATGTAAAAAACCCGCATATCCAAAAATCGCTCCAAACATAATCTCAACAGGCGTAATAGGGATTCTTAAAACTTTTGCAAAATATGGCGAGAATATGATGATAAGTGAAATCGTAACGATGAGGACAATAGAGTCTTGCATCAATTTTGTACCGTTGTAGCGATATCAAGCCCAAGAGAGCGGAGCATCTCCAAATCCCTCTCCATCGCCTTGCCGCTTGTAGTGAGGTAGTTTCCTATAACGATGGAGTTTGCTCCATTGGCAAATATCTCGCCTTCTCTTGCACCAAACATCAATCCTCTGCCGCCTGCAACCATGATTCTTTGCGCAGAGGGAACCACTTCTCGTGTAAGCTTGACAAGCGCTAACGCCTCATCAACGCTAAGCTGATTTGGTTGTAGTTGCAACGCTTCATTGTGGTGGTAAAAGTTGATAGGAACGGAAGCAGGGTGCAAAGATGCAATAGACTCAAGCATGGAAATTCTATCTTCATGGCTCTCTCCAAGCCCAAAAATCCCACCGCTGATAAGCGCCAAACCCGCCTCATTTACATTTTTGCAAGTCTCATAACGCTCATCCCAAGAGTGGGTTGTACAGATTTGAGGATAAAAGTTGCGCGAAGTCTCTAGGTTGTGGTTGTATGCCTTTATGCCGGATGCTTTGAGTGTCAAGAGCTGCTCTACGCTTGCCGTGCCGTTACATGCGATAAGGCGGAGTTTTGGTGTCTCTTTTGTCAAAACTTCTGCAACAGAGCAGACAAAATCAATTGTTTTATCGTTGAGACCCTTGTCAGACGTGACAAGACAAAACCCAAGCGCGCCACTCGCCTCTGCATTGCGTGCTTCTTGCAAGATAAGCGAGATATCTTTTTGTTTGTAGCGCTCAATGTCAGCTTTGTAGCGTACACTTTGCGAACAAAACTTACAATCCTCATTGCATGTACCGCTGTTGATGTTGCAGATGGAACATAAAAATATCTTCTCGCTCATTTTTTTTCTCTTTCAAAAGTAAAATGCTCTTTGTCTATATTTTCGCTTTTGTTGGCACGGGTATAGCGTGTAATGTTATAGGTGTCGTTTAAAAGTTCAAGCATCGACCATTCAGAGAGCGGCTTGTTGCGTGCGCATACCTCGCCTGAGTTGAGAAAAAGCTTGTTGTTTGTGTATTGGAGCGAAAACTCATGAGTATGTCCAAAGATAATCACATCCGCATCAGGTGCCATGTAAAAAGGGAGATGCATCAGTTTGAAGCGTGTTTTTGCAAGTTCAAAGTAGTATGGCTCCTGCACAAGGTTGAACTGCGTGTGAAAATGAGCCAAATGGGCATCATTGTTTCCATAAACAGCGATATAGGGAATATTGCTCTCTTGTAAAAGATGCAGCACCTCAATATCTACGATATCTCCAGCATGAACGAAAAACTCCGCCCCGTCATGTAAAAGCGTCTCAATGGCACGTTGGGCTTTTTTTGGTTTTTTGTGCGTATCTGAGATAATTCCGATTTTCACTGTTTTTGCTCTATCTCTTCTGCTGGTGTTTTTGTTTTACACTTAAGGCACTCATAGACCTCTTTGCCTCTGTAAACTCTCTTTGCAAGAGTACCGTCACAACCGTTTTCTTTGCACTTATATTTTGATGGTTCAAATTTTGCGATAAACTTGCATTTAGGGTAGTTTTCACATCCCCAAAATGGTCCGCGACGTGAGTTCTTGAGGCTTATCTTACCGCCGCAATCGGGACAAGGCGTCTCGCTAGTTTTTTGCTCTACTTGAATGCTTTTTGTATTTTTACACTCAGGATATCCGCTGCATGCCAAAAACTGACCGTTTCTTCCGCTCTTTAGCACCATATCTTTGCCGCACTTATCGCAAATCTCTCCGCTTGCTTCGCCTGATGCTTTTTCCTCTTTTTTCTCACCTTCAACCTGCTCGGTATATTTACACTTCGGATATGCGCTGCATGCGATAAACTCTCCAAATCTTCCCGAGCGCAGCAGCAGTTCAGAGCCGCATTTTGGGCAACCTCTCCCTAGTGGTTTTGCTACTTTAAGCGATGTTATAGCTGTTTTTCCATCTTCAACTTGGCGTGAGAAATCAACATAAAAATCACTTAAAAGTTTTTGCCAGTCATTTTGCCCCTCAGCAACCTCATCAAGCTTCTCTTCCATATTTGCCGTAAAAGAGACATCAACGATATTTGCAAAGTTTTTCTCCAAAATCTCCGTTACCGTAAAAGCCATCTCTGTGGGGATAATCTGCTTTTTCTCGATATTTACATAGGTTCTGTTGCTGAGTGTCGCTATGGTTGGCGCATAGGTGGACGGACGACCAATCCCCTCGCTTTCAAGTTTTTTGATAAGCGAAGCCTCAGAGTAGCGTGCTGGCGGCTCTGTAAAGTGTTGAGTCGGCTTTATGCTTTGAAGAGAGGCAACCTCGCCCTCTTTGAGCGTAGGAAGCAGCTTGTCCTTGTCCTCAGCACCCGTTAGCGCATAAAAACCGTCAAAGGTAAGCTTGCGCCCGATAGCTCTGTACTCATTTTCATTGCCGCTGAAAGTGATGCTTTGTTGCTCAAAAATGGCATCATTCATCTGGCACGCCATGAAACGCTCATAGATAAGGCGGTAAAGTTTAATCTCGTCAGGCTTTAAAAAGCTCTGTGCCACTTCAGGCGTAAATTGCAACATGGTTGGACGGATAGCTTCATGTGCCTCTTGCGCACCTTTTGCTTTTTTCGTATAGACTTTTGGCTCTTTTGGAAGATACTTCACTCCAAACCTGCTCTCAATTACGCCACGAACAGCCATAACTGCCTCATGAGCAAGGTTAAGTGAGTCTGTTCTCATGTAGGTAATGACCCCAGATGTTCCGCTTGGAGTTTTTACCCCCTCATAAAGCGTTTGCGCCACCATCATCGTTTTTTTAGGAGTAAACCCCAGTTTGCTTGAAGCGACTTGTTGGAGTGTTGAGGTCATAAAAGGCGGAGGCGTTGCGCTTCTTCTCTCTTTTGTCTCAATTTGCGTGATAACAAAAGAGTCGCCTTTAACGCTCTTTTCTATTTCCAAAGCTTGCGCTTTGCCGGTAATGGAGAGTTTTTGAAGCTTCTCACCTTTGTGTGTTACAAGCGAAGCTTCTATGTCTTTCTTAAAAAGTGTATCGATAGTCCAATACTCCTCTGCCACAAAAGAGCGAATCTCACGCTCCCTATCGACTACAAGCTTAAGCGTAGATGACTGCACACGTCCCGCAGATAGCCCTTTTTGGATTTTGGAACTAAGCAGCGGAGAGAGTTTATACCCAACCACTCTATCAAGGATACGGCGTGCCTGCTGAGCATTTACCATGTCCATATCAATTTTGCGGGCATGTTCAAGTGCATTTGTTATAGCAGTTTTGGTAATCTCATGAAAAACGATGCGAGGAAGTTCCTCTGGGTCTCTTTTGATGGCATGCGCTATATGCCACCCTATCGCCTCACCCTCACGATCCTCATCGGTCGCTATATAGATAGTATCACATTTCTTTGCCAAATCATTGATTTCTTTGACTGTTGCAGCGTTCTCTTTTGCAACGCTGTAGGCAGGGATGAGATGGTTTTGTTCATCAATAGTGATTCCAAAGCGAGATTTAGGCAAATCCCGTATATGCCCTTTAGACGCAATTACCGCATACTCCTTGCCCAAGAAGTTTTTGATAGTTTTTGCTTTAGCGGGTGATTCGACGATAATGAGGTTCAAAATAGAGTTTCCTATATATATGGTATGGCATTTAAGTTCGAAAGTGTAGCAAAAAAAATATAAATAACGAAAATACGCTCTTTTACTTCTCTCTTTTGCAAACGAGGTCCCAACCTCGTAAATTTCTATTGTATAATTTGGGATAAAAACAGAGGAGTTGTTCATGGGCGCATTAAAAGTTGAAGATTTTCCGCACTACACTTATAAAGAATATAAACTCTGGGAGGGCAGTTGGGAGCTGATAGACGGTGTGGCATACGCCATGAGTCCTGCCCCGATGATAAAGCATCAAAGTGTTAGCAATAACATCGCATGGGAGTTAAAAAACAATCTCCAAGATTGCAAAACCTGCCAAGCCCTTTTGCCCATCGACTGGAAAATAAGCGAAGATACCATCCTTCAGCCCGACAACAGTGTAATTTGCCATAAACCAAAAAATGAAGCTTATATCACAAAAGCACCCAAAATCATCTTCGAAGTCCTCTCAAAATCCACTGCCAAAAAAGATACCGGTATAAAATTTAACATCTACGAAAAAGAGGGTGTGGAGTACTATATCCTCGTAGATCCCGACGAGAGCATGGCAAAGGCATATAGGCTTCATGATGGAAGATATATCAAAATGGCAGACGCAACAGACGAGACCATAGAGTTTGAGATAAAAGAGTGCGGCAAAACAATCACTTTTGACTTTAGTAAGATTTGGTAAAAATTTTTGCAAAAAAATTAAAGTTATTTTTTATGCTGACGATTTAGTTTACATCAAGGCAAGGATGCCTCGATAAATAAACTAGATAGAGCAAAGCTCTACCCAAAAAGGATTTACAATGGGTTTCAGAATTAACACAAACATTGCGGCAATGAACGCGCATAGAAATTCTACTATGAACAATGTTGGACTTGATAAGAGTCTTCAGGCTTTGAGTTCGGGTCTTCGTATCAATACTGCTGCTGATGATGCTTCCGGTCTTGCTATTGCAAACTCTCTTAGATCTCAGTCAACGGGTCTTGGTCAGGCTATCAGAAATGCAAATGACGGTATTGGTGTTACTCAGACTGCTGACGGTGCGCTTGATGAGTATGAAAACATTATTAACACAGTTAGAACCAAGGCTATCCAAGCTGCGTCTGACGGTCAAAATGCAGACTCTCGTGCGGCAATCCAAAGAGATATTGACAAGCTTTTAGAAGAAGCGGACAATATCGCTAAAACGACTCAGTTTAATGGTCAACAGCTGCTTGACGGTACATTTACAAGCAAAGCTTTCCACATAGGTGCGTATGCTGCTGAGACGGTCGATGTATCTATAGATTCTGCTAGAATCAGTGAAGTAGGTAAGATTACTGCAGTAAATAACGAAGGTACTACTATTGATGGTTTGGCAACTTGGGCTGCTCTTACTGCTGGTAACATTACTGAAACTGCGAGTGGTTATGTGCTCAAAGCAAATGAACTCAAGGTAAATGGATTTGATGTTGCGTCAACACTTAATGAACAAAGTCCTACCAGACTTCAAGATGCTAAGAGTTTAGCTGCTGCAATTACAGAAGCGACAGGTCTTTTGGCTGACGCTACGACAAAGGTGAACGGTGCTGCAGTTGCAGGCGCAACCTTAACTGCCGGAGCGACTTTAACCATAAACGGCTTTTCTGTTGATGTTGCATCAAAGACTATTGCTGCAAATGACTCTGACGGGTTATTGGCAAGGCTTATCAATGATGTTTCTGCGCAAACAGGAGTTACTGCTGAGAATGTGGGTGGTAAAATGGTGCTTACCGCTGAGGATGGTCGTAATATATCAATAGGTGGAGGTTCAACTGCATTAACGGCAGCTGGCCTAACAAGCAGTGTAACAACTGATGCAGCCACTGGTACTGCTACTCTTTCAACTACTGCGACTGCAACCATAACATATACGTCAGGTCAGTTGGTGATTAATGGAGTTGATATGGCTGGCACATATGGTGACGGAACAGCAGGTTCTGCAGCACAGCAGTTTTTAAATGCTATTAAAGATATAGAGGGATTTGAAACTTCCACAATTGCTAGCGGCGTGTTAACTCTTAATGTCAATAACGGTGATGACCTTAATATTGCAGGCTCAAATGTGTTGGCTGGTTTAGCAGAAGGTTCGGTTAACAGTTCTACAAAAGGTGTTGTAAATATTTATGGTGACGATAAGATAACAATAGGCGGTACGGATGCTGCTTCATTTGGTTTCACGGCTGGTGCTTATACTCCAAAAGAGACTGGTAGTGCACTCAATAGCGTAGATGTAAAAACTCGTGAAGGTGCAGAAGTTGCAATTCTTATAGCTGATAAAGCTCTAAAAAATATTGATGAGATTCGTTCTGGTATCGGTTCTACTCAAAATCAGTTGGAGTCAACTATCAGAAATATCTCTGTAACTCAAGTAAATGTTGCAGCTGCAGAATCTCAAATCCGTGACGTTGACTTCGCGGCAGAGAGTGCAAACTTTGCAAAACGCAATATTCTTGCTCAGTCAGGCGCTTATGCTATGAGTCAGGCTAATGCTGTTCAACAAAACGTGTTAAGATTGCTACAATAGTGATAATCGTTGAAGTGGCGTGAGTTGCTGATGCGTTTATTAACGGTTCTTTAAAAAGTGGGGAGTTTAGTCCTCACTTTTTTTTAATAAAGTAGAGGTCATATCTGCCTCCCCTTTATTTATTTTAAAATAAAAATCTGTCGTGCTGTGTGTACGAAGCTGAGCTCTATTATCTTTTTACCCATTCAATATAAATGCTCATGGTGTTTATGTACAAGTCCAAAATCTTTATTACCTGCTCTGAAAATATGTCATGTATCTTTTTTAGATGTCTTTTAGAGTTTTTAAGACTCTTGGTATTGAATATATTAAAAATATAGCCGCTTACAAGCGGTAAATAGCTATAAAAAATTGTATTTATTGCGTATTTTTTAGAGCTTTTTTCATTTATCATCTCTAGTGTCAGCATATAAAAAGCTTTCATATATGATTCATAGTTGCTTGTTGGTGCTGTTTTTTTAAAGTTTAATGCAATTGTTTTTATCCTTTTTGCCTCTTGTATCTGTTCTTGTAGAGATTCTATATCTTTTTTATTCGGAGTGCATTCCGAGATACTTTTTAAGAACTCTTTTACACTTTCGAATTTTTCTTGCTGCAACAGACTTGAAAATGAAGCAGTAACTACATCTTTTGGTTTTAGCGCAAGTGCTCCTTTTAAATATGCCCCGTCACCGAGATTATAAACCTTTTGATTATTTATAAGGTATTTGTCGGAAAAATCATTAAAATAAGAGATAGAGAGCGATAAGGAAGCAGTTGTAGGAACTGTGTCTAAGAAGTTTCCTTTTACTTCTAGCAAATTTTTAAAAAGAGAGAAAAAGTCGCTCTTTTTATTATCTTCTACAATAGAACTTGACATGTGATCTTGAGAGTGGCTTCTCTTTGTTTTAGGATCAAGAGCCAAATCAAGCCCGAGCAGATATATCTCTTTTGCTCCCAAGAGCAAACTTATTGCATATCCTGTCTCACCTACGCTTACCGAGGTAAGGGAACCAAAGTCTATCTTGTAGCTGGCGCTTTTATCAAAGAAGAAGATGTTTTCTCTCTCGAAACTTTCTATCACGTTTCTGGAAACGGTAGATGAAAAAATAAATGTTGTTTGGTTTAGGAAAGTTTTTTTGTTAACACCGTCCAGAAAATTAATAGATGCTGCCTTATCATCAATATGTATGACAATATCAGGTTTTACATCCAATCTATATAGCGTTTTGACGCTGGCAAGCACACTTACGATATAAAATTTATCCTGATTCTCTTGAAGCCACTTCGAATTATTGTCCAAAGAAGGACCTGCTGCTATAAAAAGAAGCGGTTTGTCAGAGAAAGGAGAATTTGTGCGGATAGTTGAAAAATCTATAAAAGGGTATCCTTCTATCAAATACTCAGGAGATTTTAAGTGAGATCTCAAGGTGTCTGAGTAGGGGTATGATAAAAATACGTTTGAAACTATGTATCTTTGTATTTTTTCTATTTTTGGTAAATCTAATTGAGAAAAGAGTGAGTATTTTAGATAGAAATTATTATTAAAGCCCATTACATAAAAGTGTTCAAAAATATTTTTAAAATCAAAATCATTATCCATAATAGAGAAAAATAGTTTTGCTTTAGCGGAAAGATCTTTATAGTTTGTAGTAAAGAGAGACAATCTAAAGAGTTCAAGATTGTCTTCTATAATGAGAAGCTGTCCTGAAGCCGTTTTGCTTTGTATAAGCGGTATATGCAAACCTAAGCCAACGCCGCAGAATATATATTTTTGTATATATTTCATCTCATCGTCTTCGGATGTTACACTGTTCGCATAGTGAATTATTTTTGCGGATGCAAATAACGGGTCTAGCTTAGGCGGTTTTTCATCATATCTATCTACAACTTCCTGTGAAAGCCGTTGTTTATAAAAACTCTCTATTACGCCGGAAGATTTTTTAAAGTTAACCTGTTTTGCCATTTGTTTGGCGTGGTCAATACTGTTTTGATTATATAGGTAGTTATTTGAGCGCAGATCCAAAACATCAAAATAGTCTCCTTTGTATTCAAGTGAGTATTTTTCTTTATAAGAGCCGTTTTGGATAGCATGATTTAATATGTCTATTTTTTTAAAGAGATCCGGATGAGCTTCTCTTAAATAAGATAGATTTTTTCCAAATAAAGAAATCGCATGTTCTTCGATAGAGTGCACTGTAATAACCTTTGAAATTAACTATACTAAAATATTAGCAAAAGCCATTCCATCGGATATTCTATGAAAGTATGACACTATCAATGAACTCTCTGACTGCGCCATCCCCGCCACATTTTGAAATATGTATGATATTCGGTATGTTTTTTATTTTTTGGAGAGCATTTGCAGGGCATGCAGCCAAGCCCACAGCTTCTAGAAGCTCTTTGCAGTTTATATCATCTCCTATATAAGCCACTTCTTCTAATGAAATATTTTCTTTTTTGCATATCTCTTGGGCAATTTCAAGTTTGCCTTTGTGCTCTAGGCCCTGATACAAATAGTCGATTTTCAATTTTTTTGCTCTGTTATACACGATTTGTGTGTTCTCACTTGTAATCAGGGCCGTCTTTATATTCGCTTTTCTTAAAAGCTCAAATCCTTTGCCGTCATGTGTGTTGAATTTTTTAAGTTCTTCCCCGCTTTGTCCATAGTACATTCCAGCATCGGTAAGCGTTCCGTCAACATCCGAGATAAAGAGCTTTACTTTCGGTTTTGCTCTTTTGGGGAGTATATATTTATACATTAGTTTTTCAGCTGCTGCCCAGTCATCTTCCTCGTCTATTTCGATTGCAGTAAACTCTTGCATTTCATGAATAGCGATTTTACCGCTTAGACGGTTTTTATAAGTGATTATATTTTTTATCGTGTTAATATAAAATGCTCCGTTTTCCATATATAATCCATCAAAATCCTGCCTTCGGGGACGATTTTTAAAGTCATAGTTTAACGGTTTCGCATTTTTATCCCAAAAAAATCTTTTTGTTCTTACGCATGTAAGAAGTGAGTCTGCACTCTCCTTTTTTAAAGTGTCTAACGCATTGTCAAAATCTTGTGTTTGTGTAAGCGGTGAAGTGGCTTGAACTAAAAAAAAGAGATCATCTTCTCTAAAATTATTTTTAGAGATAAATTCCAGCATTACGGATTCTGTAGTAGCGGTATCGGTTGCGTTTTTCTTGTCTCTTTCATAAACCTCGACCTTGGAAAACCCAAAGCTCTCCGCCATATCTCTTATCTTGTCACAATCGGTCGCTACAAAAATCTTATCTATATTGGCAGAATTTTGAAGCGCTTCCACATTCCAATAAAGCAAAGGTTTTTTGCAGAACTCTTTTATATTTTTAAATGGTATAGATTTGCTTCCGCAACGTACTGGGATAAATGCGATATTCATGCTACGGCTTAATTACAAATGATGGTATATGAGACATCGGCAGTTTTTGCAGAATCAAGTTTTTATCTTTAAAAAATTCATCTGCTGCTTTTGTTTCTCCGGGGAAAGTTCCATAATCATCAAACATTATAATTCCTCCCCTTACAACTTTGTCATACATATTTTCCAAGATTGTAACAGCCGGTTCATAAACATCCGTATCAATATGCAGTAATGCTATTTTTAAATGTTGATTATTTTTGCAATACCGAGGTATTGTTTCAGTTATATCGCCCTTTATAAATTCATAGTTTTCTAGTTTCTTATATTGCATAATTTTTTCTATTTCATCAATTTCAATACTGTTTTGACCAGCGGCGTTGACAAAATTATCAAAATATTTTTTATCTTGTTCAAAGCTTGTAGCAGGGAATGCACCAAAAATATCAAAACCTAAAAGTTTGCGCGAGTATCTTGATTCAAGCAAATCTCTAAAATGGGCAAGCCTAAAAAAAGAGTTTCCTTTAAATATTCCGCATTCTACAATATCCCCAGGAAGATGGAGAATTTTTTTATAAAGCTCATAATGTGAGCCACTTGCAGATTCCCGCAAACAACCAATAATTTAAGCTAATTTAAATTTTAAAAAGCCTTTTGAAATCATGTAAATGTTATAATTTTTTACCACAAAAATAATACAAAACATCAATCAAA
>NZ_JAQVKP010000010.1 GCF_028694605.1 Sulfurimonas sp.
TAAGAAAATTGAGTTAATTAGAGCAAAACAACGCGAAAGCAAAATGAGAATGATTTTTTTAAAGTAAAAAATAGCTACAATGAAAAATTAGCTACTTGGTGGGGATTGAATTTGCAAGTGGCTCATGAAAAAATAGATTATTACTTTAAAGGTTATAAACATAATTTAGATTATTTTTATAAGTGTGAAAATGAACATAAAGAACAACTAATTAAAGAAATGAATGAACAACTTAAAAACATAACTAATTATATAAATACCTATATAATTAAGGAAGGTGCTAAATGAAACTAGGATCAACTTTTTATTTAAACAATGAAAAAGAAATAAATTACTTTAACCTTTTTAAAAAATTGGTTAAAGATGATTATAAAAATATAAGTGAATTTTATAAAGAAAATATAAAAAAATATGTGATATTAAAATATTTATATAAGATAAAAAAAGAACTAAAAGAAGCTAATAAACTTTTAGAAATTGGTTTAAAAAGTGAAAATATTTATATAAATTTTAAAGATGATGAATTTTTTTTAACTCCAAATAATACTGGTGTTGATGTTGTTTTTAATAAGCCTTTTATTGCTAAATTTGAAAAAAATGAACTTATAGAAATATTTGAAAATTTAGAATATAGAACAAAAGAAGAAATATTTAAAGACATTAAAAAATATATTATAGATTTAAAAGAAATAGATCCTTGGTCTAATTGTATTTGGTGTTAAAAATGATTAAAACTAAAATAATAGAAATGCTTTTAAGAAATTGGCAAAATAAAAAAATAATAATAATGTCAAAAGATTTTAATAATTTTAAAGTTTTAGATGATGTTGAATATTTAAAAGAATATAAAAACAATATAACAAATTTTTATTATTATTTCTATTTTTTAGATTTTGGAATCATTGAAAGTAAACAATATTCTATATATAGATTTTTAAAAAATAAAGATAAATTATACAAAATAAAGGAGTGCTAAAAATGAAAAAAGAACAATTAAAAAAAATGCTTGAGTATGAAATGTTAGAATTAAATAACATACTAGATTATAAAAATGAAAATATTAAAGATAATTTAGTAGATTATCAAATTAAACATATTAGAAAAAATATAAAAGAATTTATAGAAAATTGCTTAAAAGAATTATATGAATTATTATTTAATTTAGAAAAAGAAAAAGAAATTATAAGCTTAAAAATGGACAAAAAAAGCACTATATTATTATTAAAAATATCAAGATTTGAAACTAAATTTTATGATGAAATAAACAAGATAGAATATAAATATTTGAAAGGTTTGAAAAATGAATAATGCTAATAATAAATTTTATGAATTTGGGAGCTTTGATAAGTTTGGCAATCTTAATTCATCTTATTTTGTGATGATGAATATTTTTATAATCATAATAACTTATTTAATAAGTGTAGCAATTTTTAATTATAAGCATTTTTCTTTTGATATTGGAAACATTATAAATAATTATATAACTTATTTTAAGAATGTTTATTATTTTAGTGATTCTTATGGTCTTTTAAAATACTTAATTGTAGATTATAAATATTTTATATTGTCTTTAATTTTTGTGGTTTTGTATGTTTATAATGTTTTTAATGCTAAATTAGAACAAAGAAAACTAGCTAATTTTGGACTAGAAGATTATTATTTATATAAAAAGTTAAAAAATGGTGTTATATATAAAATTTTACCAAGTGCTATAATGGACTATGAAAAATTTACTAAACAATTTGAAAACATTTTACAAAGAAATAATAAAGGTAGTTGTGAAATATCTAGGGTAGATAAAACAAGCATTAAGATAATTTATAAAAATAAAATTCCAACCATTGAACAATTAAAAGATTACAAAATACAAGATTATTTAAAAAAAGATAAATTATTTTTAGGTTTTGAAGGTGGTTTAATTAAAAATATTGAACCTATTTATATAGATTTTAAAGATTTGCCCCATAGTTTTGCTTTATTAGGAACTAGTGGGGGTGGTAAGTCTAATAGTTTAAATCATATTCTATTTAGTATTTTTTATAATTTTAATAATGTTTATGAACTTAATTTTATAGATTTTAAAGGTGGTGTAGAAAGTGAACCATATAATAGATTAGAACAAAAATATAAAACTAATAAAATAAATACTTATACAACATCAAGATTTGAACTTTATAAAAAATTAGTGAAACTAGATATTATAAACAAAGCAAGGCAACAATATTTAAAAGATAAAGGTTTAAAGAAATTTAAAACTAATTTTATATATGTTTTCTTTGATGAAATTGCTGAAATTATGGACTATACCCCATTTGATAAAGTAGAAAAAGAACAACATAATAGAACAAAAGAAATAATAGAAAGTTTATTTAGAACTGGTAGAAGTCAAGGGTTTAAATTATTTTTTGCTACTCAAATTTTTACAACTATTGGAAGTGGTATAAGCAATAGTATTAAAACTAATACTATTTTTAGAATACTCCACAAAACCGAAAGTGATGAAGGAATCCATAGTGTGATTGATAAAGAACCATTAGAAGAAAGGGGTATCAATCCTAAAACTTTTGGTGTTGGGGAAGTTGTTATTAAAAATGAAAACCTTTATTATCATTGTAGATCTTTATATGTGCCTGATGATTTTATAAATTATATACAATTACCTAAAACTAAAATAGATGTAGATTTTGAAAATGAAATTAACAAATATATAAATATAATTTTAAAAGAATATAAGCTAAATGATTTAACAAAAGATGATTTATTTCCTAATTTAAAAACTTAAATTAGGTAAATCTAAAATATTATTATTATAATTTTTTTCTATTTCATTAAAAATTATTGAGTTGATACATTCAAAAAGTTTATTCATATTCATTTGATTTTGATTATAAATTTTATGTGTTATATCTTTGTTTAGACTATGCCCCATTAAATACTTTCTTGTGTGTTCTTCTGCATTGGTTTTAAGAATTTCTTGTGAAAAATTCTTTCTAAAAGAGTGAAATGATTTCACATCTTCAATAATGATTTTATTAAGTCTCCTATTTAAAATTTTGCCTATTCTATCTACATTATTATCTTGAAAAAATAAGAATTGTCCTTTATTAATTTTTATTCTATCTTTTAAAATATTTAAAATATGTGGACTTATTGGCATTATTCTATTAGCATTTTTAGTTTTAGTTCCATTTATCTTAATAATATTTTCTTTAAAGTCTATATCATCTTTTTTTATGTTTGCTATTTCTCCAATTCTTGCCCCTGTATATAAAGCAACTTTACAAAATTGTTTAAGTTCTTGTTCTATATCACTATTAAAGATTTTGATTAAATCATCTTTACTATATGCTATTTTTTCACTTTCCTCTTCCTCTAATTTTTTAACTTTTTTAACATGGTTGGTTTCTATAATTTCATTATAAACAAGGTCATCAAAAAAATTACTTATATTTACTAGGTGGTTATTTATGGTTTTATTGCTTAAAGTTTCAAAATTTTCTATCTTATAGATTTTTTCAATTTCATCTATTTTTAACTTTTCAAACTTTTTAAATTTGCTCATGTTTGAAGGTATTATCATTAGATTTTTTTGAAATTGTTTAAAGAAAGCAAAATTATAAATAGTTTCATTATTGCTAAAAAATTTTAAATAATAAAAACTAGATATATAAGATTTTTTACTAGATATACTCCTTTTTTCTATATTTATTTTATGGTCTAAATATTTATTAAAATAATTTTCTATGTTGTTATAATTTATCTTTTTATCATCATCTTTTTTTTCCGGGATTGTTGCTATTTGATTATTAAATAAATTATATTTACTTGCTAGTTGTTTAGCTATCTTTTCTGCCATTTCCTCAGTTTGATTAGGATCATTTGGATCTGGTTTAACATCTATTGTATAACTTATAGAATACTTATTATTTAACATATTGCTAATAGTAGTGTTTTTATTATCTTCATTAAATTCATCTCTAAAACTTTTTTTAAGTTCTTCTTGTGTCATTTTCAAATAGCCTTTTAATTTTTTTAATATCAAGTTTCTTAAATATTTAGCAAATTCAACATCTTTTGTTTTTAAACTATATCTTACAACTTTATTTTTTATTTTAATACATAAATAATAAGTATTTTCTCTTAAAATTATGTGTCTTAAATTATCCTTAAAAGTTGCCCACTTTTTAAATTTATTGTATTTTTTATCTTTTTTAAAATATTGAAGCTTTGAAAGTCCATAAAATAGGGGTGTTTGAGTGTTGCTGGTGGACAGTGAGGGATTTGAACCCTCGGTAGCTTTCGCTACGGCCGCGTTCCAGGCGACTAGATTAAACCACTCTCCCAACTGTCCTTTGTGGGAATGCAATTGTACATTCTCAAGGCTTAAGGAGACCTACATTAATACCAAACTCAACTAACTATTGCTGAGTTTGGTATTAAGTCGCTATAATCGTATTTTTGCAAGTCTATGTAGTATTTTTTGCCTATGGTTATGATTCTTGCATCATCTTTTGCGGTGCGCTCAAACTTCTCTTTGATTCTGTTACGCTCTTTTTTTGGAAAATCTCTGCTTTTAAGATATTTGTTTACAGAGACAAGTCTTCTTTCCTCTTGGGTTACGGTTTCTTGTGCCTCTTCTTGCGCTATCTCGCCCTCAATCATCTCTTGCGGGGTGTGAAGCATAAGTTTTGTGGAGATGGCATTGATGATATTTTTGAGCTGTTCATCTTTTTCTTTGTAGATACGTTCAATTTTTAAACGCTCTTCTATGAGCATCTGCTCTTTTTGGTCTCTTAGGCTTCTTGTCTCTTTTTCCAGTGTTTCTACTTTTTGCTGAAGCTTTTCGTTTTGCTCTTCTAAAAACTTATAGTAGCGCTCAGGAGTTTGATGGAGATTTTTTTGTGCGGTTGTTTTTTTTGTCAAAGGCTGCACGCTTTCCTCTTTCTCAATGATAACAAGTTTAACACCATCTTCGACTACACTTTGCAGAGAGCCTCTTCTTATACGGTTGTGAATCGCCTCTTTGGAGACCCCTAGAAGCTGTGCTGCATCATGGATGGTTACCTTTGACATAGCTGCTCCCTATCTCATATTTTCAAAAACGAGCGGTGCTTCCCACTCCATGGAGCGGATAGTTGCGATAACTTTTTGCAAATCATCTATCTTTGCTCCTTTTACTCTGATAGAGTCGCCCTCTATCTGTGCGGTTACTTTGAGTTTGAGATTTTTTATCTCGGCGACTATCTTTTTTGCCTCTTTGGACTCTATGTAGTCCACCACTTTGTATGTCGCTTTTCTTGTGTTGCCGCTTGCATTTTCAACTCTGACTTCCTCTAAAACCTTGGAAGAGAGATTTTGTTTGAGGAGTTTTGTTATAACGATATCTTTGAGTGCATCTAGTTTGTTATCGCTTGATGCGACTAACACCAGCTGTTTCTCTTTCTCTTTAAAGTCAATTTCATAGGTCGTACCCTTAAAATCATAACGGTTCGCAACCTCTTTATCCACCGAATTTATCGCATTTTTAAAACTCTGCATATCAATCTTTGCGCTTATATCAAATGAGTACTCTTTTGCCATTTTTAAACCTTTTATAAAATAGTCCTAGATTATAACATAAAACGATGTTAGTTAAAACTGTGGACTTCCGTCAAACCCAAAACCGCCCCCAAAATTGGCAAAACTTGGGTCCGTATAGCCCAGCATAGCACTTCTTGCCCTTAGTTTTTCGATATCTGCTTTGCTTGAGATACCTTGCGGGCAGACGAGTGTGCATGCGTTGCAAAGGGTGCAGTCCCAAACACCGTTTGCCTGGATGGTCTCTATCTTCTCTTTTGGATTTTGCTCTCTTTTGTCACTCACATAACGCAAAACTCTTGTTAATGCAAACGGTCCTAAAAACTCCTCATTCACTGCATAAACAGGACATGTGCTATAGCATGAACCACAAAGAATGCAGTCACTTTGAAGAGCGTTTCTCTGCTCATCTTCCACGCTAAGCACTACTTCTTTCACAAAAGAGCTTTGATACGCTTTTGCTTTTGCATTCATGGCGTATGCTTTATCCATAGAAACTACCAAATCACGCAGGATTGGGACATTGTGCAGAGGCTCTACCACATCGCCGTTTTGAAGTTGATGGGCGCATGCCAAAACCTCTTTACCGTTAACCCGCACCGCACAGCTTCCGCACACACTGCTTCTGCATCCGCTGCTATACGCCAGTGTTGCATCCACATTTGCTTTTAGCCGGTTAAGCGCTTCTAAAAGCGTTCTTCCCTCTGCCTCGTAAGAGACAAACCCATCTTTTCTCTTTATGCTAATTTTCATAACGCACCGCCATATCCCTGCCTATAAGAGAGTTTGCCTCAAATCTCGCTTCGCTTTGCGGTGCATCTGCTCTAAAATGCGCCCCTCTGCTCTCTTTTCTCTCAATGGCACAAAGCAAAATCAGCTCACCAAGCTCTAACATGTTTGCAAACTCCAAAAACTCCGTTAGGTTTGTGTTATACTCTTTTGCTTTATCGCTAACGCCCATTTTCGAGAGTGTGCTTCGCATCTCTTTTACTTTTGCGACTGCCTCTTGCATAGAGTTCTCTTCTCGCAAAATACCTACATTTTTGTAAAAAATCTCGCCTAGTTCTTGGTGTGCTTGGTAAAAATTTATCTCGTTTGTGTAGTTTTTTATCTCTTTGATTTTCGCTTCCCAAAACTCTTTTTTGCTCAATGCGCTTACAAGCGGCAATGACTCTTTTATATGACGTACCGCACTCTCCCCTGCTTTTTTTCCAAAAACAACGACTTCTAAAAGCGAATTGCCGCCAAGTCTGTTTGCGCCATGAACTCTCTGGTTTGCACACTCTCCAACTGCAAAAAGTCCCGCTATGTTTGTTTGTGCATCTGCATCCACCAAGATACCGCCCATGGTGTAGTGCGCTGAGGGTTTGATGGGGATGAGTTCACGGATGGGGTCAACACCCTCGTAAAGTTTTGCAAGTTTTGCCTCTTGCGGCAGTTCATGCTCTATGAACTCTTTGCCCAAATGTCGGATGTCCAAAAAGACGCTCTCGCCTTTAAGCATCTCTTTATGGATGGCACGTGCGACCTCATCACGTGGTGCCAGTTCGTTTGTAAAACGCTCCCCTTTTGAGTTGAGCAGATACCCGCCTGCGCCTCTGGCACTCTCTGAGATAAGAATGGAGGAGTTTTTCATCGCTGTAGGATGAAACTGTATGAACTCCAAGTCACTCAGCACCGCCCCCGCTCTAAATGCCGCCGCTACTCCGTCTCCGCTTGATGCAACGGAATTTGTGGAGTGGTTATGAAAAACTCTGCTGTATCCGCCCGTTGCAAGGATAACGCTTTGGGCTTCATGCACTTCTGCTTCGCCGCTTCTTTTGTTTAAAACCAAAACACCGCTAACGTATGTTTTGTTAGCATCACTGTGTGTTAACAAATCCAAAAGATAACGCTCGTTTAAAAACTCTATCCCCACTGCCACACATCTGTCATAAAGCGTGTGAAGTATTTTCAACCCTGTATAGTCTTGTGCATAACAAGCTCTGGCGGCGGATGCGCCTCCGAGTTTTCGCTGTGCGATTTTGCCATCTTTGGTTCTGCTAAAAGGTACGCCTATGCCATCAAGCCATGCAAGCACCTCCGGTGCGCTTTGGCACAAAAACTCCACCGCACTCTCTTTTGCCATACCGTGCGCCGATTTGAGCGTGTTTTGAATATGTGCTTCAACGCTGTCTTCCCCTGCATTGCCCAAAGCGGCATTGATGCCCCCTTGCGCCATGCATGTTTGGCTTCTTGTGGGGTACTCTTTGGTAATCACCGTTACCTTTGCCCCTCTTTCATGTGCGCTAAGTGCGGCGACAAGCCCCGCTCCGCCTGCTCCTACTACGATAACACTATTTTTCATTTTGCCTGCCTATCTCTATGGTAAATTTCGCACCATCCAATGTATTTTGGGCATAAATTTTGCCTTTATGATATTGCTCTACAATGTTCTTTACCATATAAAGCCCAAGTCCGGTGCCATTTTTATCGAACTTTGTAGAAAAATACGGGTCAAAAATCTTCTCTCTGATTTTCTCATCAATTCCAAGAGCATTATCACTTATCTCAACCACGCAAACATCCTCTTTGTCGTAACTTTTTATCACTATCACGCCATCTTTGATACGCTTCTCATTTAACTGCTCTCTAGCATTATTTATGATGTTAAGAAGTGCTTGGAGAAACTCATTTTGAAAAAGTTTGAGTGTTGATTGCGACTCAAGCTCCAGATGCAACTTCACATTTTCGGACAAAAGAGTATCCTCTAAAAGGTTGGATGCTTTGAGAAGTAGCGTATTGAGATGAACCTCTTCTTGAAGCTTGCTTGGTCTGTAAAAATCGCTAAAATCAGAGATAATCGCACTAAGCTCCTGTGTTTGCGCTCCTATCTTTTTGAGCTTCTCTTCTAAAAGTGCTACAAACTTATCCCTCTCTTTGGCGTCGCTTAAGTCATATTCTTCAAGCTCTATCGCCATCAAAAGAGAGATTTGAAGTGCGGCTATGGAACTAAGAGGCTGTCTCCATTGGTGCGCAACCATACTTATCATCTCGCCCATTTGTGCCAGTCGAGATTTGTGCAGCAGGTAGCTGTCCTTTTGCTGCATCTCTTGCACCGCCTCTTGCACTCTTCGCTGCAAATCCTCTTTGAGTGCTTCTAGCTCCTTGTTCTTTTTATCTAAAAGATGCTGTCTGTACCAAAAGACAAAAAAGAGCAGTATAGCCACGCCCAAAACTTCTTTTATATAGGCAAATGAGGTACTTTTTACATAGTTGATGGTAATCCAACGATTAATCATCTTATCGATACCCATTTTCTCTATCTCTTGTGCACCTTTTTCAAAGATAGTATAAAGCAACGCCTCGTCTCTGGCAACTCCAAAGCGCATCCCTACCTTTTCTTCAAACTGTCCTGCAATCTTCAAATGCCCGTTGGAAGTATTTTTAAAAGCATAGGCAGTTGTTATAAAAGTATCGATATATCCAAAGTATTTTCCATCCTCAACACCGGCAAACCCCTCATTAAGCGAATTGACATATGAAACACGCAACTTAGGGTATCTTCTTTGGAGCTCATGCACAAATGGATTATCTTTTGTCGCTGCAAAGTTTTTCTCCATAACACTTTGCATATCTACTATATAGTTTTGCGTGTTGTGTGTTACTACAACAAGCGGTTCATAGTGATAGGTCGAGGTTACATGCAAAAAGTTATTGCACATAGACTCTGTTGCTATAGGCATTACATCGCATTTGCCCTCTTTAAAGTTTGTTAGACATTCTTTCCAGCTTTTTGCAAAAACCGGACGAAAAGTAGTATTGATATGTTTTTGCAGCTCTTTTAAAAGCTCATCCCCAATCCCTCTTAGCTTACCGTTTTCCTCAAAAGCAAGCGGTGCTAAAAGATTTGGTACACAGATGCGAATCTCTTTTTTCTCTTCCAGGTAACTTATCTCTTGAGGAGTAACCACTACTCTGCTTGATTTAAAAAGAGCCTTTTGAATATCCACATCCGATGCCACAAGCCCCATCACCCTATAGATATCCAAAATCCTCTTCATCTTTGTTATCTCTAGCATGCCAAGAGGTATATCGCCGACAAAAGCAAGTTTCTTCAACTCCTCTGCCTCAAAATGAAGTGCCTCTTTACTCTTTTGCAGGGCATTATACTTTTTGTAGATAATCTCTACTGTTTCATCTATATTTTCAAAAGCATACTTCCATCCTCTCAAAGATGCCTCTTGAAATCTTGCTACCCTTTGCGGATGCTCGTTTGCCTCTTTTTGCGAGGTAAAAAGGATGTCGCTGTAAAAATCAAACCCACTCTCTCTAGGTGAAAAACAGCGGTAAGATACATTTCTTTCTTGCAATAAAAAAGGCTCATTTGAGCTATAGCCGGCATATAAATCAACCTCTTTGTTGATAAGCTGCTCTAGGTTAAATGTATGTTTTTGAAAATCTATACTCTTCTCATCTACTTGTGCAGATTTTATCATCGCATAAACTGATGCACTCCCAATGGCATCTTCGGTCATCATAATCTTTTTATGCTCAAAATCTTTGATACTTTTTATCCCAGATGATTCAAGAGCGATGAGTGTTATGGGAGAGGATTGAGACACTGCACTAAGAAGCGAAATCTCTTTGCCTTGCGCAAAGTACAAGATAAGGCTTGAGCGCCCTATGCCGTAAGTAGTTTTACCGCTTAAAACATCTTTCACGGCATCCACATCATTGCCATATTTTTTTATCTCTACATCAAAACCCGCATCTTCGTAAAAACCCTTCTCTTTTGCCATATAGTAGCCTGCAAATTGGAACTGGTCTAACCACTGAAGCTGCAATGATACTTTCTCAAGCTTTTCATGAGCAAATAAAGCAGTGATAAAAAGAAAAAAAAGCGTTACATATCTCATGGCTTGATTATACAAATCCAACTAACTTTATGCACTTAAAATAAAGTTAGTTGGATTTGGTATTACACCACAAGAGCTAGTGCGTAGTATCTGGCAACTCTTAGAGTTCCTGCGATAAGCACAAACCAAACAAACCTAAGCCTGACAACTCCCGCCACAAGCGTAAGCGGGTCACCTATGAGAGGAAGCGGCGAGAGCAGAAGTGCGAGATAGCCGTATCTGTGTCCGTACGTGTAAGAGAGTGCACCGACTTTGGAAGATAGAAGTTTTGTTTTGGTTTTTTCATAGAGCAGATAGCCCAAAAAATAGTTGACAATAATGGCAAGAGTATTGCCGCTTGAAGCAAAAAATAGTGCCTCTTGTAAAGGCATGCCGCTCTCAAGGGATGCCACAAAAGCAACTTCAGAGCTAAAGGGAAAAATGGTTGCAGCCAGAAAAGCCCATAAAAAAAGAGTTACTTCTGCGATGCGTCATGCTCCAAAAAGGTTTGGATATTATGTACCACGCCTTCAATGAGTTTCTCTCTTGCCTCAACACTTGTCCAAGCGATATGGGGAGTGATATAGAGATTTTCATGGTTTTTGACACGAAGCAGCGGATGGTTTTCTCGCATAGGCTCTTGCGCCAAAACATCAAGTCCTACCAAAATTTCTTTTGTATCGATAATGCGTGCAACCGCCTCCTCATCGACAATCCCGCCTCGCCCAAGGTTGAGAACTACCGCTCCGTCTTTGCAAATGAGCAGTTGTTCATATCCTAAAAGATTGCGTGTTTTTTCATTTAGCGGTGCGTGGATAGAGATGATGTCGCTTGTTTTTAGCAAAGTATCAAGCTCTAGGCGCATATACTCTTGTGTGCTGTTTTGTCCGCTTGTTGACGTGTAGCACACCTCTGCACCAAACGCCTCTGCCACCTTCGCCACACTGCGCCCTATCTCACCCAAACCTATAATACCCCATCGTTTACCCTCTATCTCAAAAAATGAGCGTGAAACATCGGTAAAGATGGGACTTTTTGAGTAGGAGCCGTTTTTGACATAGCTATCATAATATCCGGAGTGACCGATAAGATAAAAGAGCATTGAAAAAGTGTGTTGCACAACCGAATGAGTGGAATAACCTGAGACATTTTTGACCTCTATGCCTCTTTTATGCGCCGCTTTTAAGTCAATGTTGTTTGTCCCTGTCGCCGCAACACAGATAAGTTTGAGTTTTGATGCCCCTGCCATAAGCGTATCGTCGATAACAACCTTGTTTGTTACTATAACATCGGCGTTAGTTATGCGCTCCTTTGTCTGCTGCGGTGAAGTTGTTTGAAACACCTCCACCTCTCCAAACGCCTCAAAAGCGCTTAAATCGGTATCGCCAAACGTAAGCGCATCAAGCAGAACGATTTTCACTTAGCTGTCTCTTACTTTTGTGATAAGCTCTCTTGCTCTCTCAAGCGCTTTGTCTGCTTTGTCAAAAACAAGTGCGACCGCAAGGCGTCTGCCTTTGTGTGCTTCGGGCTTGCCAAAAACACGCACATAAGAGGTATCACTAAAAAGTGATTCATCTACCTCAACCACAGGTGCGTAGTTATGAACCTCCGACTTAAACGCCGCACTTGCTCCCTCGCCGTAAAAAGTAAATCCAAGCGGAAGACCGAGAACTGCGCGCAAGTGAAGGGCAAACTCACTTTGAGACTGTGTGATAAGCGTTACCATTCCCGTATCATGCGGGCGGGGAGAGACCTCTGAGAAATAGACCTCATCACCTTTTACAAAAAGCTCCACCCCAAAGAGACCGCGACCGCCAAGACCATCAGTGATAGCCTTAGCTATCTCTTGCGCCTTTTGTTTTGCCGCCTCACTCATCTGCATCGGCTGCCACGAAAATACATAGTCTCCATCACGCTGTTCATGTCCGATTGGTTCGCAAAAAACCGTCTCTTTGCCGTTTCTAGCCGTAAGCATCGTAATCTCATAGTCAAAGTCTATAAATGCCTCAACTATAAGCTCGCTTGCATCACCGCGTGCCTC
The DNA here is from genome assembly GCF_028694605.1 of Sulfurimonas sp. Lineage (GTDB taxonomy): Bacteria > Campylobacterota > Campylobacteria > Campylobacterales > Sulfurimonadaceae > Sulfurimonas. The sequence continues at coordinate 12,496 of NZ_JAQVKP010000010.1, forward strand.
TTTTGCCATCTCCCATGAAGCTTCAATGTCATCTATGCTTCGTGCCACGCTCTGACCATGTCCCGATGAACTCATAACAGGTTTTATAACACACGGAAAGCCCAGACGCTGCGCCGCATCCCTTAGCCCCTCTTTAGTAGTAACAAATTCATACGCACCGGTTTTAAGCTCCAACACCTCAGCGGCAAAAGTACGGATATTTTTACGGTTCATGGTTTTACTAACAGCGTTAGCATTTGGTATAACGTTATACCCTTTATCTTCCGCTGCAAAAAGCGCATCGATGCTGATAGCCTCAATCTCAGGAAGTATATAATCGGGTTTTTCACGGTGGATAATCTCTAAAACCGCATCTTTGTCTTGCATATTGACGACGTAAGAGCGGTGGGCTACATGGTGTGCCGGAGCATTTTGGTATCTGTCAACTGCGACAACTTCAAGACCAAGTCTTTGAGCTTCAATAGCAACCTCTTTGCCTAGTTCGCCGGAACCCAGAAGCATGATTTTTTTTGAATTTGATTTTAATGGAGCAGAAAAACGCATGATAATTCCTTCATTGATATGAAGGAATTATAGCAAAGTAGAATTAAAAACTATCGTTTGAGTCCGATAAGCGTCTCAAGAAGTGTATCTGAAGTGGTAATAGTCTTACCGTTTGCCTGATACCCTCTTTGGATGATGATAAGCTGTGTAAGCGAGAGCGAGAGGTCAACGTTGGATGCCTCAAGCGCTGAAGCCTGCATAAATCCACGTCCAGCCGTTGCCGCCGTTCCTATGATTGGGTCTCCAGAGTTGGCGGTTTGCACGTAAACATTGCTGCCCTCTGCCGCCAAACCTTCGTTGTTTGTAAACTTAGCCATACCGATTTGTGCCAAACCAAAAGAGCGACCATTGCTAAATGAACCAACCAAAGTACCGCTTTGGTCAATTCTGATACCGACCAAATCCCCGCCCGTAAATCCATCTTGGCTGATTCCCGATGTAGAAGATTTGCTATCAAAACTGGTCATCCCGTCAAACTGGTTTGCAGTTCCAAGTTCAAGAGAGACCTGCTGGTTTGGAGCTGAACCGTTATTTGCCGTAAAAGAGATATTCGGCGGATTATATGTTGCTAAAGAACCGTCATTGTTGAAACGTACAAATCCGTCTTTCTCGTTATAAGGCAAAACAGTATCGATAACCGCAGGCTCGGGTACGCTTACACGCATGCTCCAAGTACTTCCCGTAGAAGCATCAACCGCAGTTTTTCTATACTCGGTTCTAAGGGTATGTTTTGAGCCTAAAGAATCAAAGATATCGATACTTGCCGAGTGTGTAGCGGCATTGAAACTTTGTGAAAAAGCCGTTCCGGTACTTCCCGCTTGAAGTGTTGCATTGAGCGCTTCCATGCTTCTGGTAAAACGTGTATTTTCCGTAATACCGCCGCCAAGAATACTACTTGAATTCATGCCTGTAATAGCAAGGTTGATATCATAATCTCCTGCCGAACCGCCGGGATTTTTTAGTTCAAATTTACCCTGTTCATTGACAGAGAGTTGAATATTATTGAGAACAACATCATCTGTTGCGGCAACTATAGTTTCTGCTGCAGAAACTGCAACTGTTCCATCACCGTTTGTTGCCGTAACTTCAAAAGTTAAAGAAGCAGTCGTATTGTAATTTTGCATAATCAATGCGTTGCTAGCAGTATCATAAACCGCAACAACATCTGTTCTGCCGGAGTTTGCATTAATATATGATGCATAGTAAGCCCCATTGTCATCAGCTGAATTAAAAGCCGGACTTAATGCAATGTTATTGTCAGGAATGACCATAGAAACACCGTCTATCTCAACCGTAATAGAGTTAGAAGTACCGTTAGTCGAGTCAATTACCGTAGCAGGCGTTGTTGTTGTCGGGGTAACTACTATCGTCGTACGCGCTTCTTGCTCCATAGCATAACGCAAGTCCGCAATCGTTGAAAATGTTTTATCGGCACCTACCGCCGCGCTCGCACCTGCCGGGTCATACTGGTATCTAAACGCGGTAATATCCGTTGCAGCTATAAATCCGCTGTTGTCATCACCGCCAACGGCAGTAAGGCGGATATTGTGTGATGAAAGTTCGTTGCTGTTTGAATTGATAAGCGTGATTCTGCCTGTTGTAGTGTCATAAGTAGCCAAGATTCCCGTAGTCGGTGTTTGCGCATTAATAGCAGATACATAACGCACGGCATTTTGCGATGCACTCTCTCGTCCCGTTCCGCCGCTTGTTGTAATGGTTTTTACATCGCCATTGTCTAGTGTAAAGGTAAGAGCAAGTTGATTGCCGCCTATAACCGGCGTAGCAGCAAGTCCGCTTGCACCCGCCGTTGCAACCGTCATGGCTATTGGAGTAGAATTTGTATTGGTAATATAGAGTTCACCTGTCACATTATCATACGTAGCCGCTAAACCGCTTTTTCCGGCTGCATCAAGAGCGTTATTGATAGCGGCAGCATATCTCGCACCGTTTTCATCTGCCGTATGTACATCTGCCGTTGCGGTATCATTAAGGACAATATTTACTCCGTCAACTGTGACATCTATAGAAGCATTTGTTAGATTATCATCGCTTGTTACCGTGCCTATAGCATAAGTCGAAGCACCTACCTGTCCGGCAGCTACAACTTCAGAGTTTTGAAAAGATGCCCAGATACCTTGTCCTGCCTGAAGACTGAATGCCTCTCCGCTGTCGTTGAACATAACGCCCATGCTATCAGCTTCTATAGAGTTGCCGTTTGCATCAAACGCATCTCCTTGCCCGGGATTTGTGATACTGTTTGGCTCTCCCGATGGCACTGAGTACGCAGGCGAAAATGCATCTACAAGCGGACCGGAGTTAAGATTGGCTTTAATAACTACATTTTGTGTAGGCTGTGCAGGCGTTGTAAGCCCCGGAGGTATATTGATGTTTGTAATAGGCGCGGTAGAGTCCACTTTACCTGTTATAGAATCTCTCAGCCATCCTTGCACGATAAAACCGTTATTGTCAACAAAGTTTCCGCCTGCGTCAAACTTAAAGTCCCCCGCACGTGTATATTTGTAAGTATTACCGCCATCGGGAGAGACGATAAAAAACCCGTCTCCTTGAATAGCCACGTCCGTGTTCTTATCAGAGTTTTGTACAGAACCTTGCGAGAAGATACGTGTCGTTGAACTTACCGTTGAGCCAAGCCCGACTTGAACAGGATTTTTACCGCCAAGTTCTCCTTGCGGAGCTGTTGCTATGGCTTTTGTTTGCGCTAAAAGGTCTGAAAAGTTTGCACGAGAGTATTTAAAACCCGAGGTGTTGACATTTGCTATGTTATTTGATTCGACGTCCATTGCGATTTGATGTGCCTGAAGTCCTGAGACACCTGAATAGAGTGATTTTAACATCTAAAATCCTTTTGATTAAAAGTAAGAGTAGTTAGCATTTAGCGTTCCAATTTTTATGCGCTCATATTGAGTGCTTTTTGGAGCATTTCATCTGCCGTTGTAATTGATTTTGCATTTGCATCATAAGATCTTTGCAACACGATAAGCTCTGTAAGACCCGCTGCCATCTCAACATTGGAACCCTCGATGCGGAAGTTGGCAAGAGCAGTTCCTAAGATATTTTGACCATTGGCATCTTTATAAAACAGAGGTTCGCCGCTGTTGGAGGACTCCATAAATCTTGTACCGCTTATACGATCAAGCCCTTTGTTGTTTGCAAAGTGAAATACGGCTACGGTTCCTATACTGCTCTGTTCACCGTTAGAGAATGTTGCAATTATCTGACCATTTTGGTTGATATCGTACCCTACAAGATCTCCGCCCTCTTTACCGTTAGACTGGCTTGAAGCACTAAAAGTGCTATCAAAAGAGATTATGCCCTCATACATACTGCCAAGATTGAGCGCAACACTTGTACCATTGTTGTTAATACTCCCTAGCGTAGTTGATAAAAGCGCCCCTGATGCATCAAAAGAGACAGAACCAAACTGCGTATCGTAAACTTCAGCCGGAAGATAGACTGTTTCATTTGCTTCAGCATCATAAATAGCTTCTTGTTCTCTGCTTTGTGCTGTTGCTTTGATATCCCACTGGCTTCCGGGAAGTACTTGCGGGTCTGCTTTGCTAAACTCTAAACGGACAGTGTTTCTGTTGCCCTCTGCATCTATTGCCTCTGCACTGACAACTTTTATAGCATCTTCTACACCGATGTTACCAAAAAAATCAACTTCTGTTGTCGGAACTATAGGGAAGGTAAGTTCTTGAGGAAAACGGAGTTTTTGCTGCGCATTTACGTCACCAAGCGGTACCTCCACCAACGCCTCTGTAAGCACGCCGTCTGCAATATTATTACCCATTGTTCCAAGTACATAGTAGCCGTCATTGGTCACAAGGTCTCTGTTTACATCAAAGACAAAACTGCCATCACGAGTGTATATAGGCTCTTGCTCCCCTTGGATACCAAACCACCCATCCCCTAAAATAGCCAAATCAGTACTTCTTTGAGTTAATGCAAGCGTTCCTACAGACTCATCCATACTCACTGCATGAACTCTCGAACCCACACCTATAGTGCCATCTACGGACGATGAGAGTGCCGTGCTTTCACTATTTTCAAAAAGAGAACTAAACTCTGCCACATAGGCACGAAAACCGTTCGTGGAGATATTGGAGAGGTTGTCTGCAACGACATCAATCCCGTACTGATGGGTTTGGATACCGCTAATACCCGTATAAAATCCCTGAATCATCTTAGTAAACCTCTTTTACCTCACTAAGCTCAACATACGATGAGCCAAGTTTTACATATGTCTTGCCGCTGTCAAATTTAACAGATTCTATCGGGTAAGCGCCCATACGTGTCGTTAGGCTGTCACCGTCTGAATTTGTATATTTTGCCGAAGCATAGTAGATACCGCTGTCAAGCGCATTTCCGGCTGTATTTGTTCCATCCCATGTAAACTGATAAACACCCTTAGGATTTGTCCCGACATCAAGAGTTTTAAGAACATTGCCGTTAACATCTGTTATCTCAATAGTTCCCTTGCTGACATTATCCGGAAAGTACATCTCAAATGTGGTATCAGCACCCTCATCAAGCACAATTGCATTGCTTCCAAGGTCTGCTGTTTTGCCGATTGCGGCAATAGTACTAAACTGCTGTGTAGTACCGAGTGCGGCAGCTAAATCTGAGAGTGCTTTATTGGTATTATCGGTTGCTTCAAGCGTAGCAAGCTGTGATGTTTGCGTCAAAATCTTCTCGCTGTCCATAGGCTCTGTCGGGTCTTGGTTTTGAAGCTCCACCAAAAGAAGCGTCATAAAGTCATCTTTGCCTAAAACTGATTTATCTTTCGTTGCAGTTGCTGCAACATACTCTGCATTTGTAGCCGCATTTAAACCTGTTGATGTAATTGCCATAATTAACCCCTTATATATATCTTGGAACTATAATCTCTAAAGAGCTTAGTATCTCTTCGTGCGCATCTTCATTTTCAAAGTAGTTATACTCTTGATGCGCCTTTTGCTCATTTTGTCGTTGCTGTTGCCCTGCGTTTGTACTTGCATCGCCACTCTGTGAACCGCTGCTGAAATTAAATGTAGCATTATTTATTCCATTGTTATTTAGCTGTACTCTTAGTTCGTTGATGTTCATAGAGAGTGTTTGGATAGCTGTGTTGTTGGAGCTGATGTTCACATGCAGATTTTTGCCTCTTTGCACCACCGTCAAATCAACTTCTCCGAGGTTTTGCGGATTGAGCTGCACCTTAACCCTTGTAAAAGGAGAGCGGTAGTCATCGATGGCGCTTTTGACATCATTTGAGAGGTACTTAATCATCTGTTTTGCTTCATTTATCTTTACTTCAAGACTATCGGCTTTATTTGTCGCTATAGACTCTGACTTTGCGGACTGCGTTTCATTTTGCTGTGATGCAAACGACTCTCCATTCAAAAGCTGCTCTAAGTTTTTGTTATCATTAGACGCACTTGGGGCAACTACCTTAGCGGTAGCGACAGAAAAATCTGCCGTTAGCGATACATTTTCGCTAGATGGTTTTTCACCGCGAAGAAGAAGCGAGAGTGTATCCTCTGCTCTCTCTTTTTGTACTTTTTGCTCTGTTTTTTGTACTACGTTGCCAACCTTGGCTTGTACAATCTGCTCCGTTGAAGTGTGTTGAAGTGCGGCTTGAGCCTTAAAAAGAGGCACTTCTTTAAGCTCTTGGGGCATCTCTCTCAATTTTTCATAGCTTCGCGCTTCTGTTTGAACAGCAACTTCACTCTGTGGGGTTACACTCTTTCGCTTCTCGTGTACCATCTCTTTTGGCACTTCTATTTTAAGCTCTTTTTTCTCCTGCACCGTCTCTTTTGGTATCTCAGATTTAAACTCTTCTCTCTCTTGGGCAAGTTCGGCTTTCAACTCTTGTTTTACTAAAACTTCTTCTTTAGCTTTTGGAGTCTCTGCTTTGGGCTCTTTTTTCTCTTGCAGCGTCTCTTTTGGTATTTTTGTTTCTATATCATCTTGCACAAGCGTTTGCGAGATATCTTTAGCACTGGAGCGCACCTCTTCAAATGTTATCTTAGCTATGTCAATATCAAATTTTTTAGCAACCTCAACAAGTCCTCTAAGTGTTGTCGGAAGTTCTTTTATCTCGGCTTTTTTGTAACCGTCACTCTCTTGAATTTTTGATTTGAGGTAGTTTTTGGCTTTATGAACAAGCTCTTTTATCTCCTCTTTACCCAGCGTTGCCACTACTTTAGGGTTCAACTCCAAAAACTCTTCACCGTTTTTAGGAGTTTTTTTCTCTTCGCTTTGCATAAGAGAAGCAAGTATTTGTGTTTTTGAAGAAGTTTTTTCTGTTTTTAGAGTTGTCTTTTCATCAAGCGACAAAACCAAAGAGCCATTTTGAACTGCTTTTATATCTTTTGTGTTGCCGACACCCTTTAAAAGATCAGCAAACGAGACTAAAGGTTTTTCGCTTAAAGCCGACAAATTGAACGGTAAAGACGAAGATGAAGCCTTACTATTTTTCATATCCAGCAAAACCATAACCTCTCCTTTTTCAAAGATTTTGGAACTATTAGCATTTACTATTCCAATTGAGCTATAATTTTGTCTATGAAATCATTGCTTCTTTTTTTGCCGTTATTGTTGTGGGCGCAAAGCCCCTTTGAGACATCGAAAAAAAATATGGATATGTCTGCTTATGAAACAAAAAAGAGTGAAGCCAATCTGCAAGCCTCTCAAAATATAAAGATAAAATGCAGATTAGTGTGTGACAAGAAGGTATATAAAGAGCAGACGATAGCGGATGCTATCGAATTTTATAAAAAGTCTAAAGAGTTTAGTAGGGATTAAAACCATCCAAACATCTCAAATCATTTTGATATCGCACGCTCACACCGTCTCTTAGCTCAATCACAAGCGATTGTGTATTTTCTCCGTCAATTGGGTAACTAACCATGTGCGAGTAAAGCTCTTGGGCAAAAAACTCCGAAAACATTTTTTTAACGATTTGAGCACCGTACTTGTCTGTATATGGAAGGACAAAAAAATAATCCGCTTTATCATTTACGATTGCATCAGAATTTCTCAAAATTTCCTTAAGAGAAGCATCAATAACAGATTGCTCTACATTTGAGAAATCACAATACAAAAGCGTAAAACTCTCTGCACGGTTTTCATCAAGCCTCTGTGCCAAACCTACCGTCAAATCCAAAAGTTCTTTAAAATTATCAAATCCAAAATGTACTCCCGCCATCTCTTTCCTCCAAATTTTACATAATTGTATAAGGTTTCAACTCATCTCTTGAAGCAAACGGTGTTGCTTCAATCTCCTCTTTTTCATCTAAAGAGAGCTTGTACGCCGTATCTTCTTTTGTTTTGCAATATGTCAAGATGATTTTTGCCGCAAGCTCTTTGTCAGCCTCTGTTGCGCTTTTGCTAAGAAGTGAATGAGGTCCGGGAAGTCCAAGCGTCTTTATGTGGTAGTACTTCTCGTTTACGATATTTTGAAGATGCACATTTTCATCTCTGTTTCTTCCCACAACAAGCTTTGCCCCATCCGGAAGTCTCAGATGGCGACCATATTTCATTACAGGGATATCTCTTACCTCAAAAGTATCATGCTTTATAAAGTCAAACATCTTTTTGGCAAAATTCTCATCCGTCAAAAGACATCCGCCCCCAGGACTCTCAAAGTCCTTAAGACCTATCTCTTCTACAAGCTCAAGCTGCCTATCACGGCTTCTTCCCACGATGCCCTCAAGCTTTTCTCTGTCCACCCAGCCGTTTATCTCAGCGATTGTCGGTGCAAGAGCTTTAGCAGATAGAGGACGCAACAAAAGTCCATTACAGTTGCTCTCATTAAGTACCGTCTGCATAGCCTCTTTATTTTGGCTCATCGGACGCTGCCCTAAAACCTCGCCGCTGATGAGAAAAGATGCACCCTCTGCTTCCATAACTCTCTTTGCAACCGCAAACATCTTTGCATGACAATCGATGCACGGGTTGAAGTTTTTTCCGTATCCATGTTTTGGGTCAAAAAGAACATCTTGTAAAAATTCGCTCTCAATGTCTATAATTCTCAGTTCTGCCCCGACTTGTTTGCAGAGATTGAGCATATGTTCATATCTGTCCTTGGTGCTTCCAAAGCCTGTGTTGATATTGACCGCCAAAACTTCAATGCCCTGATCTATAATAAGTTTTAATGCTAAAGTCGAGTCTAATCCGCCACTAAAGAGTGCGATTGCTTTCATCTTCTTCCTTGTACTATATATAATTTCATTTTATAGAATTATACACTACTTATCTCTTCTGCTTAAATTAAGTTTCACTCTTTGTTTTTCAAGCTTCTGAATCTTCTCTTTTGTGGTAGGCAGTAATAGTTTTTCAAGCTCTTCAAGCCTGCCAAACGTTCTCATCACTTTAATAAAATTTATCATCGAGATACTCCCCTTTTGTTCATAGTTAGAGTATGTTGTTGGGGAACTTAAGCTTGCTTCTTTTGCGAAGTCGGTCTGCTTTTTATTTTGAGAAAGTCTTAGTTCTTTTGCTCTAAGTGCTAAGACCATTGCTATCTCTTCATCTGTAAGAGCAGCAAAAGCGCTATTTGGATTGAGTTTATTTTTGAGTTTTTTCTTTACTTTTACTGACGAAGCTTGCAGTTTTTTTAAAAGGTCATTGCTCATTACAGTACCCCTTGTAGTGTTCTTTTGCTTGTGTGTTCTATGATTTGTTTTTGCTTTGATGGCACAACCCCATAATCTTTAAGTAGTTGTGGCAACTCATTGTCTCGCAAGTTTTTCAAATTTTGCAAAGAAGCTGCAACAAACTCTAAATCAATTGAAAATTCAGTTGCTAGTGTAGTAATATCATCAATATCAATAAGTGAAAGAGCTTTGCCATATAATGATAGTTGATGCTCTACTGTTTGTTTTTCCCCTTTTGCAAATGTTAAGTCATAGGCGGGTGTGGCTCTCCACCGAAAATCACTATCACACATAAAAGAGAAGTTTCTACTATGATCATCTTGATTTACAAACATATAGTTAAAAAGCATTTGCAAGAAAAGTTGTTTTAAACTTCCTAATGCTCCTAATTTTACAGCAGTTCTAAGTAAATCTTCATACCCTATCATTCTTGGAATATTATAATCTAAGTGAAGTAAGCCTGCAAGTGAATGAACATGGTATCTTTTTCCACTTGGCTCTATATCAAACCGTTTAGTCACAAAATGGTGTTTATCATCAGTTTGAACCAAATAACAATCTGCCATATCAATACCACTTTTTCTAGCAAGCCGATAATAAATATACTCGACTTTAGAATATGTTGATTTATTTTCATCATCATCATTTGATGTATCATCATACTTGATAATTGCATGTATAAATCCATCTTTTAGTGGTTTTGTGCGATCACCTAAAAATACCTCTTTTGTATCAAGATTTATTGCACCTACTGCTTTACTTCTAGCACCGCCTACAAATGAGTGAGCACTTATCAAAAAAGCATCTTGCAATGAATGATAATCTCCCCCCTTTTTTAACTCCTTAGCTTTTTCAAACATAGATTTTAATTCTATCGTTTCAATAAATCCATTTTCTTTTTCCATTGATGGTTCATATGTAATTGCTCCAAGTCCCCTATTCCCCATAAAAAGTAGTTTATCACTTACAGTTGGATATTTGTTGGAGTTTTGTAAAAAGAAGTTGTTCAATATTTCATTACCAAAATTCCCTGGTAATGAATCACTAATAAATCCTACAACTCTCTCAAGATGTACTAAATGTGTTGTATCTATCTCTTTTTGAGTAGAACTTAACATTAAAGGACTTACTTTATAGCACAAATCATCTACAAGTTTAAGATATACTCTATCTCCTTCTTGATACATATCTGCTATATGATGATTAAAAATATAAATTGAAATTTTTTGCATATTCACTCCTAACACATAAATATTTGTAATTATAGCAAATTTCACTATGTAACTACAAATATTTATGATAAAGTGAACTATCTAATTGCTTCAACAAGTTAACTTTAGAGGTGCCCTTTAACTAATGTAAGATACAATGTCATCTAAATATCCTCTTAGGACTTCAGATGTCAACCAATCAAATAACTATCAAACATAACAAGCACCGTATCCACCCTTGTCCTAATGAGCAAAAACTCGCTCTTCTTAATATGTTGCTTTCTCAAAACAGCGGTTTAAGCATAGTTATTGCACTCTCCGACAACAGCCTTCTGACAAAAGAGGCTATAACAGAGCCAAACGTTACTGTTTTAAGTGATGAGGAGTTAGCGGGGTTGCCTGAACTAAAATGTGAACTGCTTATCAGCTATGACCTACCGCAAAGCGCAGAGATCTACATCTCAAGGCTATCAAAAACAACAGATAGCGCAATTGCTATGCTTGATATAAGTGAGCAAAACAGTCTCTACCCCATAGAGACACTTCTTGGAAGAGTTATCAGACAAGAGGTTGTTACAGGCTTTGAGTATCCGGAACAACCAAAAATGAAAATAGCTCCAAAACCGTCTCTAAAGCCAAAAAGTGACGCAAAAAAGGTTCAGCGAAAACCATTCGACAAGCCAAAGCGCGACAAAAAACCTTTTGAAAAGTCAGATAGACCAAAAAGAGAGGATGAAAAGTCGGAGCACAGATCTTTTGAAAAACCAAAATATGGCAAACCAAAAAAAGATGGCGAGAAGTCTAAAAGCAAATCATTTGACAAGCCAAAGTACGATAAACCTAAAAAAGAGGGTGAAAAACCCAAATACGACAAAAAACCAAACAAATTCTTAGGCAAAGACGAAAATGGCAAAGCAAAATTTTCCGGCAAAAGCGGCGAGAGAAACCATCGCTACGACGGAAAACCTAAAGAGAGCACCGAAGCACCAAAAAAAGAGGGAAGAAAGATATCTATAAAAGCGTTAAAGCCAAAAGAAAACTCAGAGCCTAACTCTTAAAAGGTACGAGAACTCCTCGCTTGAGCTGTGTGATTATGCCACGCACCTTGCGAATATAAAAAGCTTTTTGTTCAAAGTTCATCTCTGTTTGCGCATTTACTTTCTTATACTCTCTCTCATAATGTTTTATCAAAAAAGCAATCAGTTCCGCTTTAAGTGCCTCTTGCGTTTGGAGCGGCTTAATTTGTTCATCTACCAAAATCGCCATAAGTACTGGATGTGCCGCCTCACCCTTGAGTGCCAGAGCAAACTCTTGTGCGTGAAACTGTAAAAGCGACGGGTCTAAAACATCTAAAATCTGATCTATAAATGCAGGATTTTCCAAAACCGTCTTGATAAGGGCAAGCTCCCACATATCTTTATGACGGCTCTTGTCTATGAGGGCTTTGTTGTGATTTACATTTGCCGTACTTGCAATCTTGACAAAAGAGGGACTTAGTCCTAAGCGTGACGCAAGATAGGATTTGTACTCCTCCTGAAGCAGCGGCGAGAGAGTTTTTAAGTATCCGGTTGCTTCTTGCAGTGCACTCTCTTTTGCCTTTGGGTCTAAAAGATTGTAAAACGACAAAATCTCATCCAAAACAAACTCTATAAACGGACGAGGTTTGCGAAACATGGCAGATAGCTCTTCAACAGCCCCTTTTTTGACCATATCGGCAGGGTCTTGCCCGTCAGAGAAGATAACAACACCGCCATTAAATCCGCTGACACTAAGAAGTTTTGACGCTTTGAGTGCAGCCGTACGCCCAGCTCTGTCGCCGTCATAAGCCATGATGATTTTTGGCTCGCCTTTGCGCAAAAGGGGAAGGTGCTCAGGAGTAAGTGCAGTCCCCAAGGTCGCCACGGCGCTGGTAAAGCCAGCCTGATGAAGCATGATAACATCAAGATACCCCTCTGTGATGATTATCTCTTTTATCTTATGGATGGTTGTTTTTGCATGATGGTAGGCGTAAAGAAGCCTTGATTTGTTAAAGTATGGCGTCTCAGGTGAGTTTATATATTTTGCCTGATGTCCCGTTATGGTTCTGCCGCCAAAACCGACTATTGTACCATTTGGCGAATGAATCGGAAATGTGATGCGCTCTATAAATCTCGCAAAAACTCTCTTCCCCTCATACCCGACAATGCCCATCTCTATGGCTTCGTTCATATTTAAAAACTGAGAGTTTATGTAGTTTATAGTGGCATTAGAATCGGGCGCGTACCCTACACCAAACTTTTCCAAACTGCTCTCATAGATACCGCGTTCTTTGATATAAGAGAGAGCCTGTTGATTTTTGACAAGCAAAGAGTGGTACCACGCATCTATCTTTTGCATAATCCCCGAGTGAGGTTTGTTTTTTTTAACATCGCTGTATGAAAGAGAGAAGTTATAGACAGAGGCAAGTTTTTCCAAAGCTTCCGGATAGCTTAGTTTTTCATGCTCCATTACAAACTTGATGCTATCGCCTCCCGCCCCACAGCCAAAACAATGATATATCTGCTTTGAGGGACTGACAACAAAAGAGGCGCTCTTCTCCTCGTGAAACGGGCACGGCGCTTTGTAGTTTGCGCCTGATTTTTTCAGTTCAAGATAAGAGCCTACAACATCAACAATATCAAGGCGTGCTTTGAGAGCTTCAATGGAATCTTGGTTTATCATAGAAGGGATTATACAGAAGTGATAGTTAAAAGGAAATTGTACTAAAATAGGTTAACGGTAAAAAACCTATTTTAGAAGGAGAAATAAAAGTCCAGATATTAGTGAATATCTGTAGTCGGGTGATTAGGTTTGCTAATCGGTGTTTGTGTTTCTTGAGTGTCGTAGTGAACTACGTTGTCAGCTTGGAGGGCACCTAACAATATTGTGATTGTCAAAATGATTGTTTTCATTCTGTTTTCCTTGGTAAGAACGCATTACGCTCTAAATTTTTAAATCGGAGAAATTTTATCTGATTTAAAAATTATTCTCATTGATTTATATCAATTTTAGAAGGAAATTTCTAAAATTTGAGAATAAAATTTTAAATAAAGTTATTTATGCTAAAATTCGCTTTCAAATCTTAAAGAAAGTGGGTGATGTGATATGCCAGGTATCTATCTTCGCAGCGATGATAATTTTGACGCATCTTACCGCCGTTTCAAGAAGCAGACTGACCGTAACTTAATCGTTACTGAAGCTCGTGCTCGTCGTTTCCACGAAACGAAAACTGAAAAGCGTAAGAAATTCTTAATTGCTTCTCGCAAGAAAATGCTTAAACGTCTTTATATGCTAAGACGTTACGAATCACGCCTCTAATTATATAAGCCTTCGGGCTTATATATCTTCTCATTTATCTTCCATACATCTCATTATAAAACGACAAGGCGTATCTGTCGCTCATTGAAGCGATATAATCAGCGATAACCCTATGCTTCTTTTTTGATTCCAGCTGTTTGTAGTAAAATTTCGGCAACATTTTGGGCTCTTCCGTCAAACCGCTGTAAAGCCCCTTAATCGCCTGTTTTCCGGCAAACATCTTTGTCATAATATCTTTATGCTGATAGAGTTTTGCAAAAAGGAGTTTTTTGAGTTTTTTTATCTCTGTCTCAAGTTTTGAATCAAAACCTATAGGCAGCTCACTCTTGCTATCAAGAGAAGCGGCGTAAATTTTGGTGTTGTCAATTTTGTCTTTTGAGTACTCTATAAGTGAGTAAACAAGATGGTTGATAAGGTGAGAGACAAAGCGGTAGCGAAACATCTCATCCTCTTCCTCTCTTATGCCCTCGTTTTTAACCTTTTGTAAAATCTCCTTGATTAGCGCACTCTCCCTCAAATCCTCAAAACGGATAAGTCCGGAGTTCACCCCGTCATCTATATCATGCGTGATATAAGCTATCTCATCGGCACGATCCACTACCATCGCCTCAATGCTCGGATGCGTCTCAAGATGAAATTGCTCATCGATGCAAGGTGGCAAAAAACTCTTTTTATAAGGATAGGAGTGTTTTAAAATCCCCTCAAGCGTGGCAAATGTAAGATTAAGCCCGTCAAAACCGTTGTATCTTTTCTCTAGGCGAGAGACGACACGGAAACTTTGGAAATTGTGATCAAATCCGTTGCCGTGTCCATCTTCTCTCAAACACTCATCAAGCGTATCGCCGCCTATATGTCCAAACGGGGTATGCCCCAAATCATGCGCAAGTGCAATAGCTTCCGCAAGTGATTCGTTCAAACCCAAATGTGAAGTGATAGAGCGGGCGATTTGCGAAACTTCTATGGAGTGGGTAAGGCGAGTACGAAAAAAGTCGCCCTCCTGATTTAAAAAAACCTGTGTCTTATACTCCAGTTTTCGAAAACTCCCCGAGTGAATGATTCTGTCACGGTCTCTCGCATAGGGATTTCTAAAATCATCATCAATGCTGTAAAATCTATAATCAGGCTTCATTATGCTTTTTTTAAAAATTCGGTTTTGAGGTAGATTTTTGTTCCATTAACTCTGCCCTCTATGTGTCCCTCGACATCTTGCGGGATTGTTATATTGCGTACCGTTGTACCTCTTTTTGCGGTAAAACCTGCGCCTTTAACTTCCAAATCTTTAAGGATAACAACACTGTCGCCCGCATTTAAGGTAACGCCGTTTGCATCTTTAACGACAACCCCGCTTGAAGTGCCGCTAGTGGCATCTGCCCAAGCTTTTACCTCCTCTTCCATGTACATCATGTCAACCAAATCTTCTCTTCCAAGGCTCTTTAAAAGCCTGTAGGACATTACTAAAACAGCAGAAACTTCACTCCACATACTCTCGTTTAGGCAGTTAAAATGTGTCTCATCCATTTTGTCGGGATTTTCTACCTGCTCTTTGCATGTTGCACAAAGATAGATAGACTTTTGTGCACTCCCGTCCGATGGTGCAATCTCAAAAACACTTAAACCCTCACTGCTGCCGCAAAGCTCACATTTACCGCCGCTTCTGGCAATCAACTCTTTTTCAATACTCATTTTTTCTCCTCTTTTTTAAATTCTATCGCATCCTCAGGAAGTGCAGATGAACTCTTCTTTTTGTTATCAAAGGCTTTTTGCGCCTCCTCTTCCTTATAGTTTCTGCACTGTTCTATTTTTGCAGGATCATCATTTGAACCGATATTTTCACACATCGCAACATTGAACTCAAAGTAAGAACATCCGCTAAACAACAAACTTGACGCTAAAATATACTTCCACATATATTATCCTTTTTTGATTATCAAATCTAAATATTTTGATGGTGTTTTTCGCATCATCTCTTGAGCCAGCCATCTTATCTGAAAGTACGCCGCACCGCTGTTTCGAAGTGTGAAATAGTTCTTCAAACTTCTAAGATTAAACGTCACCACCATATCAACTTTAACATTATCACTTATGATGTGCTTAAACGCATCGCCGACATTTCGCTTCTTTTTTCCGCTCTCAAGCGCATCATAAAGTGCTTGCGCATTACCCTTGTGCTGCTCTAAAAAAACAAGTGAACTTTTTGCAACCGCAATCTCATAAAAATCTGTAATCATCTGTGCCTGAAAACACAATTTATCGTACATCGCTCCTATTTCGATTCTGTTGTAAGCCTCATCACATGTTACAAACATATCAAAACCAAGCACTTTTTGGATAAAAAACTCTTTATCCCCTGTTGTTTGTGAAGCTACAAAAGCATTTATAACCGAACTCATCGTATAGCGCGTACTTCTGACGCTTATGGCTTGTATGCGATGGCGTGCATGCTCTTGAAGAACACCTCTGCTAGTTCCTCTTATCAGAAAACTCAAATTTGCATGTTCTAAAATCGAGTGGTGAAAATGCGTCCAAGCCAAATCATGCAGGAGATTTGACTCCTCTATGGCATTGATTTTTTTACATGCTTCTTCATCCAAAAGAGCATGTTCCATGAACCTAATCGCCTCATTTTCACTATTTTCAAATGAATCATAGCAAGTTCTAGCTGCCGCTTCCGCCACACCTATGCCCGTATCTTGCATCAAGACTACTTCAGGTTTTGAATATTTTATGCCATACATCTCTTCCATACAACCACCCTCACTTATACTAGACATATTTTACAATGAAAATGCTTGATGTATTCAAAGATTCTGTAATAATGGCGTAATAAATCAAATCTACTATTGCAAAAAAAATTATGGAGAAAAAAATGAAAATTTTACTCTGCATCTTTACTCTGTCTCTGCTTCTAAACGCCTCTATATTTACCAAAGAGGAGAACAAAAGCGGAGTTTTAATCGAGGAGTTCAGACAAAACGTCAATGATACGAACTCTATTATCTGGAGAGGAGATTACGACAAAATACCCTCACATAAAGCAAGTGTATCATCTATAACAAAGAAGATACAAAACCTTAAAATAGCACAAGAAAAAAAACAGGAGCTTACGGCAAATCTTCAAAATTATGCAGCTATTGTCGATATAATCGCTCTAAACCTTCAAAAAGAAGCGCCTAAACTCAAAAGCCACTATGAAAACAGTATTGCTAATCTCGACGCTTTTAATAAAAAGATATCAAGCGTAGGTCTCTATGCGCTCTCTTCTGGCTGGAGAGAATTAAGCAGCATTAAAAACAGTTTTGTAAAAAAGCCAAATCCTACACTTGAAAAAAAATTTGACAATATGTTGAGCGAAATTATTGTAACCATAACGGAACTATATCTTGATGATGAAGCAGAGAGTTTTTTACTGGGCTATCTTGAGAACTATAAACTCTATTTTAAAGAAATAACAGCTGCATACTCAAAAGCAAATTTCAGCAAAATCAACGAACTTAAACCATTAAGCTATAAAATCAAAGCAGAACTTGAGCTTCTTTAGCGTTATTTCTGTATTCCATCTAAAATGGGGACAAAATCGCATCCCTCAAGCTCCTCTTTTTGTATAGATTGTCCTTTTTTTCTAAAACGAACGATTATCTGCTTTGAGCCGTTCTGCATCGGAGCAACCAAAATGCCGCCGTCACTAAGCTGATCAAAAATCTTTTGCGGTATCTCTTTGGCTGTTGCAGAAAAAAGGATACGCTCAAACGGTGCATATTGCGCCCATCCGCTTTGCCCATCATCAAGCTTTGTGTGGATATTGTTTATGCCAAGTTTTCTAAAACGCTGTTTTGCTTCAAGGATAAGCGGCTCAATCCTCTCGATGGTAAAAACACCGCGAAAAAGATGTGACAAAACTGCCGCCTGATAACCGCTTCCGCACCCTATCTCCAAAACTTTATCCTCTTTTTTCGGCTCCAAATATTGTGTCATCTTGGCAACGGTAAGCGGGGAGCTAATCCACTGTGACGACCCCATAGGAAGTGCATCAAGCTTATAGGCATTGTGTCTAAAACCGGCAGGAACAAACTCCTCTCTGTTTGTTTTGGCAATAGCATCTTTCACACTCTGAGCAAGAGGAAATTTTTTATGGCATTCCTCTGCCAATTTTGTAGTTTTTATAGCGGTTATTTTATCCAATGCCGACATCCATATATCTTCTCATTGCCACTATCTCTTTTCTATCGTAACAAACTTCCAAAGAGGCTTTTGCCCCGTTACGTTCTGCTTCTCCATGAGGTCTGATTATACCGCTTAATTTTGTACACTCCGCATTTTGCGAATCACTTGCAACGACATAACACTGATTCATCACCGCAAGCGCCTCTGTCAGCACCCTGAAATGCTCTGTTCGCAAAACTCCCCACCACGACGGAACAGCGATAACATCACACCCCTCAAGCCTCTGCCAAAACTCTTTAAAGCGAAGTTCAAAACAGATAAGAACACCTATCTTTATGCCATCGACCGTGACAATCTGCACCTCATCACCGCTTCCCTCAGACATGTACTTATGCTCCTCGCCAAAGCGAAAAAGTTTTGCTTTTGCTCTCTCAAAAACAACTTCGCCGTTATGAAAAATCTTGGCAAAATTAAAAACTTCGCCATCTCTTTTCTCTAGCATGGTAAGAACTATTATCTTCCCATGCGATGCAGTTTTGAGTGCTTCATTCGCCGGATGAGAAAATGCCACAGCCTCTTCATAATTTTCATAATCAAAGCCCGTTAAACATACTTCCGGAGCCACTATGAGGGACTTTTCTTCTCTGCTCTCTATAAGTTCTAAGAGAATTTTGAGATTTGCGTGATAATCTTTTGTTGTATCAAAAAGAAGTGAACAGAGCTTGTATTCGCTTATCTTAGAAGTCATCATCAAAAGTCAAACTTCCCTTTGAGTAGTTTGCAACCGTTCCCTCAAAAAAGTTTGTTTTTTGGTCGTTGAATTTTGAAAAATCATCCACCCATTTGATAGGGTTTGTGACATTGTAAAGCTTGGCAAACCCAACTGATGCAAGTCTGTCATCGGCTAGGTACTGGATATACTGCTCTATGATGGCATCTGTAAGCCCCAAAATCTGTCCGCCGGTTATATATTTTCCCCACGCCACTTCAAGTGCCACTGCTTCTTTGAACATCTCTATTACCTCAGCTTTAAGCTGCTCCGTAAATAGGTCGGGTCTCTCTTTTCTAAGCGAATTTATAAGGTTCTGAAAAAGCACCAAGTGTGTCACTTCATCTCTTTGGATAAAACGTATCATCTGTGCGGAGCCTAGCATCTTGCCGCTTCTAGCAAGTGTATAGATATAAGCAAAACCGCTGTAAAAGTATATGCCCTCTAAAATCTGATTTGCGAAACATGCTTTGACAAAGTTATGTTCTGTCGGGTTTTTAGATAGCTCTTCATAAACTCTTGCGATTGCATCATTTTTACCTTTTAGCATCATGTCACGTCTCCAAAGGTCGTAAATCTCTTTAGAGTTTGCAGAGATACTGTCAACCATGACCGCATAACTTTGTGAGTGGAGCGCCTCTTCAAAAGACTGACGCACTAAGATTAAGTTGATTTCAGGGGATGTCACATAAGGGTTGATGTTGTCTATAAGGTTGTTTGTTTGAAGAGAATCCATAAAAATAAGCTGTGAGAGCGCTTTATCATAAGCCGCTTTTTCCACATCGGTTATCTGTTTGTAGTCGCTCACGTCACGTGTCATATCAACCTCTTTTGGAAACCATGTATTGTTAAGCATCATCTCCCAAAGATTATAAGCCCACTGGTATTTGATATCGTTGAGTTCAAAAATGCCTGTAGGATTACCGCCAAAAATTCTTCTGTCGTTTACATTTTCATTTGATTCAGGATTATATATTTTTTTTCTGTTCATTTTTTCTCCTAAAATTTTAGTATAGGATTATATCTTTTTCTATAAAAATCCGTCTTTAAATATACTTTACAAATTTGTCTAATTCAAATGCTCTATCTTTTCATATATTGATTTCTCTTATAATTGTGCAAAATACGAACAAGGAGAAAGTATGAAATTTACTCTTATTTTCATACTTATAACAACCATGATAGAAGCATCAAAATTACAATCGTTAGAAGAAAAAATCAAACAACTTACCGAGGAAGAGAAGCGTGTGCTTCTTCATAAAGGAACCGAACATCCGTTCGTCGGAAAATATACAGATGAAAAATCAAGAGGCATCTATACATGCAAACTCTGCGGCACCCCTCTTTTTGATTCAAGCACAAAATTTGATTCTCACTCAGGATGGCCAAGCTTTGATGATGCCATAGATGGGGCTATTAAAAGAGTTCCTGATAGTGACGGAAGAAGAGTTGAGATTGTATGTGCAAACTGTGGTTCACACTTAGGGCATGTTTTTGAGGGAGAGGGTTTTACCTCAAAAAACACAAGACACTGTGTAAATTCCATCTCTCTAAATCTGATTAAAAAATCTGATATTAAAGATGAAAATCTCTCTTACGCATACTTTGCGGGCGGCTGTTTTTGGGGTGTTGAGTATTTTTTACAAAAACTTAGCGGCGTCAAAGAGGTCGTATCCGGTTTTATGGGCGGGCATGTAAAAAATCCGAGTTACTATGAGGTTATCCGTTTGGACACGGGACATCTTGAAACAGTAGAGGTCATTTACGATAAAAACAAAATATCTTATGAAGAACTTGCAAAAGCATTTTTTGAGATTCACGACCCAACCCAAACTAACGGTCAAGGTCCAGACATCGGCAAACAGTACCTCTCTGCAATTTTTGTCAATAGCGAAGAAGAGAAAAAAATTATTAGCAAACTTATTAGCAAGCTCGAAACAAATGGCTATAAAGTCGCAACAAAAATCATAGAAAAGTCAGAGTTTTACCCAGCTGATGAGGGCCACCAAAATTACTACGACAAAAAGGGAAGCAGACCATACTGCCACTCTTACGTTAAAAGATTCTAAATGACTCTTTTAGCTATTTCCCTTGAAATGCCGGTTTTTCCATAGGCTTTACAAACTCTTTTGCAGACTTGTCTATTGATTCGATAACCTCATTTTTATAGTCAGTTGCCGTATAGCCTGTCTCATGGGAGTAGATAATATAGACACCTATTCCCAACATCAATAACATCATCTTAAAACTATTATTTTGATAAAAAGTAAAAGCCATTAAAGCCACTACTGCCAAAGAGAGCGGATACATATACCCATCCATTTTTTTATCCTTGAAAAAAGTTTTATAAAAGAATAGCATAGCAAAAAGAAGTGAATATTTTTGTGAAAAAATGGAGTTTTTTATGCCCATAAAGGGCATAAATATAGATTTATTAGCGGCTGTTTCTTTTTCTTTCGCTCTCTGTTAAAAACTTTTTGCGAATACGGATATTTTTTGGTGTAATTTCCAAAAGCTCATCATCTTCAATCCACTCTAGCGCACGCTCTAGTGACATTTCACGATGAGGGATAAGCTTAATCGCCTCATCTGCACCGCTTGAGCGAACGTTTGACTGTGCTTTTCCTTTGATTGGGTTAACGACCAAGTCATTTGAGCGTGAGTGTTCACCGACAATCATACCCTCATAAACTTTTGTTTGTGGTCCAAGGAAAAGAACACCGCGGTCTTGGATGTTAAATAGTGAATATGCCAGTGTATCGCCGTTTTCCATAGAGATAAGCGCGCCATAGCTTCTTGACTCAACTGTGCCGCTGTATGGGCGGAATTCTAAGAAAGAGTGGTTCATGATACCCTCACCCTTAGTGTCCGTCAAGAACTGTCCACGGAATCCGATAAGAGCACGTGCAGGAATCTCAAATTCAATTCTCTGGAAGCCTTGTCCCATCGGAACCATTGACTTCATCTCAGCTTTTCTTTTTCCAAGACGCTCAATTACCGTACCGCTTAACTCTTCAGGAACGTCGATAACAAGGTGCTCAAACGGTTCACATTTTACACCTTCGATTTCTCTAACGATAACTTCCGGACGGCTGACACCAAACTCATAACCTTCACGTCTCATATTTTCAGCTAAAATCGTGATTTGTAACTCGCCACGACCTGAAACTTTAAATTTACCCTCGCCTACAACTTCAAGCTTCATAGCAACGTTTGTTGTCATCTCAGCTTCTAGTCTGTCTTTGAGCTTGTTTGAAGTAACGTGTTTACCCTCTTGACCTGCAAGCGGAGAGTCATTTACGGAGAAAACAACCGTCAAAGTCGGCTCTTCGATATGCATCGGGTCAAGCGGCATCGGGTTTGCAGGATCACAAATAGTATCTCCGACATCTACAGTTTCAAGTCCGGCAAATGCAACGATATCACCGGCTTCCGCCTCCCCAATTTCCATACGGTTAAGTCCGTGAAAACCGATAAGTTTAGATATTTTACCTTTTACAAGTTCGCCGTCAGCCTTTGCAAGCATAACATTATCGCCTTTTTTGATAACACCATTAAAAATACGGCTGATACCGATTTTTCCTACATAGTTATCATAGTCAAGTGTGAAAACTTGCGCCTGTGTGTGGTTTTCTCTATCACCCTCAGGTTCCGGGATTTTGTCCAAAATAGTCTCAAAAATACACTCAAAATTTCCGTCCGGGTCAGCCATATCGAGCTTTGCGATACCATCACGCGCAGCAGCATAAATAACCGGGAAATCAAGTTGATCTTCCGTTGCATCCATTGCAGCAAAGAGGTCAAACATCTCATCTACAACGCGATCAGGCTCTGCTGAAGGTTTGTCAATTTTGTTGATAACAACGATTGGTTTTTTACCTAGAGCAAGCATCTTTTTAACAACAAATTTTGTTTGTGGCATAACGCCCTCATACGCATCAACAAGAACCAAAACACCGTCAACCATCTTTAAAACACGCTCAACTTCTCCACCAAAATCGGCGTGGCCTGGAGTATCAATGATATTTATTTTATGGTCTTTATAACGAATTGCCGTATTTTTAGACAAAATCGTAATACCACGCTCTTTTTCCAAAGCGTTGCTGTCCATCGCTCTTTCTTCATGCTGTTCGTGAGCGCCAAACGTCCCTGATTGTTCTAACAAACCATCAACAAGTGTAGTTTTTCCGTGGTCAACGTGGGCAATAACTGCGATATTTCTGATTTTCTGCACAAGGCATCCTTTATTTGGTACAAATGACCAATTTAAAATTTTTTGCGATTTTATCTAAAATAATGTTATAAAAACGTAAAAGCAATGATATAATAAAAGCAAGACGCAAAAAAAGATAAAAAAAATGGAAATTATAGACTATCCTATAGAGATTGATATCATCTTTGACACATTGAAAAAAAGCGGTATTAAGCCTATTTTAGTGGGTGGTTATATCAGAGATAAGCTTCTTAATAAGAAATCAAAAGATATTGATATCGAACTCTACGGAGTCTCATCTTTAGCTAAAGTTGAAAAAATTTTGCAAAAATTTGGAGATGTAAACAGCGTTGGAAAGAGTTTTGGTGTTTGCAAAATAGTGTTTAAAGGATATGATTTAGATTTTTCTCTACCAAGAAAAGATAATAAAATAAAATCCGGACACCGTGGATTTGACGTAGAGATAGATTCAAATTTGGATTTCAAAACTGCTGCTTCAAGAAGAGATTTTACCATCAATGCAATTGGCTATGACATTATAGAAAAAAAAATAGTTGACCCATTTAACGGCAAAGAAGATTTAAAAAACAGAATTCTTCGGGCTGTTAATCTGGATAGTTTTGGGCAAGACCCTCTAAGGGTTCTGCGTGCTGCCCAGTTTTGTGCCAGATTTAATTTTCAAATCGAATATAACTTATATCTTACATGCAAGGATATGGTTTCTAAACATTTACTTGATGAACTGCCAAAAGAGAGAGTATTTGAAGAGATAAAAAAACTTCTGCTAAAGTCGCAAAAACCATCAAGGGGGTTTAAACTCTTAAAGGAGTTCGGGTTTGATTTTTTTACGGAAAATATGTTTATTACAGATATAGTTGCCAAAAAACTAACAACAAACAAACAAACAAATCTTGTTTTAATGTTAGCTGCACTCTGTTATAACTTTAAGCAAAAAGAGACAGAACTGTTTCTTACAAAACTTACAAATGAAAAAAAACTTTTTCAAAGAGTTGTAGCACTTATTGAAACTCATAAAAAATTAAATGATTTAAATGACGATTACGCACTCTATAAGCTTGCTGTACTAACAAATATTGGAGAGCTTTTGATTTTAAGCAGTTCTATTTATACTCTAAAGGGTAATTCAGAAATGGTCAAAAAATGTGAAGATATCTATAAAAGAGCAAAAGAGTTAGGCATTATAGACAAAAAACTCCCACCACTTTTAATGGGCAGAGATATCCTAAAACTTGAACTTCATCCATCAGCAAACTTTTCTCAGATTTTAAACGATGCCTATGAAGCTCAAATGCACGGCAAATTTAAAAACCATGACGAGGCTTCGATTTGGCTAAAAGAGTATTTAAAGCTTTGAACTATCTATCTCTATAACAGTATGAACATTTCCTCGTGGGTTATAGTCTGCTACGATTTTCATATATTTTGGTTTTAGTTTTCTCTCTAAAACTTCATAAATTTCATTTGCACCGTTTTCATGCGATATATGTCTGTCTCTAAAAGAGTTTATATAAAGTTTTATAGCTTTTAGCTCAACTACCCATTCATCGGGCGTATATTCAAGATATATTGTTGCAAAGTCGGGATAACCGCTTCTTGGACACAAACAAGAAAACTCAGGAAGAGTCATCTTTATAAGATAGTCTCTTTTATATTGGTTCGGCCAAATCTCCAAATCCTTTTCCACATCAAACTCATTAATAATTTTTTCACCGTATTTCATCATCACTCCTTAATTTTTTCTAGTGGTGCTAAAAATCTGCCTTGCAAATAATTAACTCCTACATCTTTAAATAACTCTCTGCTCTCTTCATCTTCAATCATTTTCGCCCAAGTTTTCATACCTTTTTCATGTGCCATTGTATTAAAACCGCTAAGAATATTTTTATATCTGTTTTTATCCATTTTTTTACTATAAAAAGAGTCAAAACGTACCATATCTATATCTAAATCTCTTAAATACAAAAACGATGTATGTATAGAGCCTAATCTATCAACTGCAATTGTAATTCCAAGTTCTTTTAATTGCTTTAGGTAACTGTTAAATTTTTCTATTTTTGGAAAATATTCATTTTCACTAAAAAGCAGAATTATTCTGCCTTTAACACACTCATTTTTTTGAAACAACTCCTTGATTTTTGTTAAAACAACCGGATTTCTAATTGAGGTAGGTGCAATAGAGAGAGCAAATTTTTCATCTTTTGATTTTTTACAAATTTCTATAACCTCTTCTAAAACGATAATATCATATTCATGCATCAGTCTTAATTTATCCAAAATTTTCATATAATCTTTTTGATGCAATATTTTTTGTTCAGTCGTATTTAGTTTGATAAAACACTCTTTTAATGTAGCTTTTTCATCTTCAAAAACTTCTTGTATAAAAAATGTTATATCTCTTTTTTTGATTGCTTGAATGACAAAATATTCTAAATCACTTGGATCTATAATCTCTTGTATCGGTGTGAGATACTTTGAATTTTTATTACTGTTTTGAAGTTCAAAAAGATTTTCTATAAGATAATCAATATTTTTTGAAAATCTTATATCATTGAGAGCTGCGGAAATTTGTATCTCAATATCATCTACTTTAAACTCTTCACTTTTAAGACACATTAATTCTATAATAGTTTTATACTGTTCTTTATCTCCGCTAAATCCAATAATAAAATCACCGCCTTTAATACGACCAATCGGAAAATTAATAATCTCTTTAGTTTTTAAATACTCAGCTATCCATAAAACTACTTCAAAAAGTACTTTATCTCCATATTTAATACCATAGCGTTTATTTATCTCATATAGATTGTCAACGCTTATAAGTAAAAGCGTGTATTCTCTGCTATTTTTAATCTCTTCTTTTAAATAATTATAAATATACTCCCTTGTAAAAGTTTTTGAAATGTTATCTGTTATTTTTGTATCAAAACCTTTATAAATAAGATAAAAAATAAAGTAGATACTAAAAAGCAGTACCAAAACAGCTTCAATATAAAAAGATGTACTGATAGTTTTTTGGCTTGTATAAAATGTATGTAAAATAAGTGCTAAAACAAGAGCAAAAATAGGAAGCACCATCCTTAGAGCTAGTCTAAAGCGGTACTCTCTCTCTTTAGTTTGCGGAAGAAGCATTACTGTTTTTTAAACATCTAAGTGTTTAACATCTTTTGCATGTGTCTCTATATAGTTACGGCGAGGCTCAACTTCATCACCCATGAACAAAGTAAAAGTATCACTTGCAACTTCTGCATCATCAATCGTTACTTGAAGTAGAACTCTGTTTTCAGGAGTCATAGTTGTCTCCCAAAGTTGCTCGGGATTCATCTCTCCAAGACCTTTATAGCGTTGGATATAAGCACCTTTTTTTGCAAAATCAATGATATTTTCAAGAACTGCTAAAATATCTTCTTTAAAATCTAAATTCCATTCTTTGATTTTTCTATAAACAAAACTTGCTTCGTTAAAATGAGGTGCAGCAAATAAGTCATCATTGATAAGTAACTCTTCCATTCCGCCCTTTGTTTGAACAAAAAGGTGAATAGAATCTTGCGAAATAGTTTTTGTTAAAATATTGTTTCCGTTTTGAATCAAAAACTCTTCAACTTTTTCATACATCTCTTTTATATCAAGACCTATCAGGTCAGGATTTTCTATAAAGTGGCGAATCAAATCTACAAGTGCATATCTTCTCTCTAAAGCTTCAAGCGAACCTCTGTAATGGTCAACCATTTTAAAGTATGAAACCAAATCATTGTGTCCGACACTCTGCTCTTCTAAAGATTCGATACCATTTTCGATAAGAAAATCATTCATAGCACGGTCATCTTTAAAATATATCTCTTTTTTGCCTTTTTTATAACGATAAAGAGGCGGCTGTGCCAAATAGAGATAACCGTTTTCTATAACGCTTCTAAAATGGCGGAAGAAAAACGTAAGTAAAAGAGTTTGGATATGGCTTCCGTCAACATCGGCATCGGTCATAATAATAATCTTATGGTAACGAAGTTTCTCCTCGTTATACTCATCGCCGATACCGCAGCCCATAGCCGTAATCATATTAGTAATCTCTTCAGATTTTAAAATCTTGTCAAGTCTTGCTTTTTCAACATTTAAAATTTTACCTTTAAGCGGTAAAATCGCTTGGAAAACTCTGTCACGACCCATTTTTGCCGAGCCGCCTGCCGAGTCACCTTCCACCAGATAAAGTTCACAAATAGAAGCATCTTTGCTTTGACAATCTGCAAGTTTTCCTGGAAGTGTTCCGACACTCATAGAGTCTTTTCTACGAGTAAGCTCTCTTGCTTTTTTAGCGGCTTCACGACCGCGTGCTGCCATAAGAGACTTTGCGACTATTGCTTTTGCCTCTATAGGATTTTCTTCAAAATACTTACTTAACAGTTCATAAGTAGATTTTTGAACCAGCGGTCTTACATAAGTATTTCCAAGTTTGCCTTTTGTTTGTCCCTCAAATTGAGGTTCAGGTACACGAACAGAAACAACAGCGATAAGACCTTCACTTGTATCTTCCCCGCTTATTTTTACGTCTTTTTCTTTTGCCGCACCGTTTTGTGTGTTATAGTTTGAAATAACACGAGTAAGACCGGCTCTAAAACCGGCTTCATGTGTTCCGCCGTTTGGAGTACGGATGTTATTTACAAATGAGTAAACCTTCTCATCATAAGTATCGTTATACATAAGTGCTATATCAAACTCTATATCTTCTACTTTTGAGCTAAATTCAAAGACTTTTGCGACTTCTTGCTTTTTGTTTAAGTCATTTACATATTGAGCGATTCCACCCTCAAAGTGGTACTCCTCTTTTGTATTTGTTCTCTCATCTAAAAATTTAATAGTAATAAAAGGATTAAGATATGCTAACTCTTTAAATCTTTTAGCTAAGTACTCATACTCAAATGTAATAGTTTCAGTAAATATACTTGGATCGGGAGCAAACTCGATAGTAGTTCCTGTTTTTTTTGTTGTTCCTATTACTTTTAAAACTTCTTGAGGAATCCCTTTTTTAAACTCCTGCTCATAAATCTCTCCATTTCTCTGAATTGTCATTTTCAAATCAGATGAAAGTGCATTTACAACAGATACACCGACACCATGAAGACCACCGGAAACTTTATAAGTATCTTTATCAAACTTGCCACCGGCATGAAGAACTGTTAAAACAACGGTAGCAGCACTTATACCCTCTGTCGGGTGCATATCTGTAGGAATACCGCGTCCGTTATCAGATACTTTACATGTTCCGTCTTTTGTAAGTGTTACTTGAATTGTATTACAGTGTCCGGTCATAGCCTCATCAATAGAGTTATCGACAACCTCATAAACTAGATGATGCAAACCTCTGTGACCCGTATCACCTATATACATACCAGGTCTTTTACGAACTGCTTCTAATCCTTTAAGGACTTTAATATTGCTAGCGCCGTAATTTTCCATTTATAACTCCATATAACTTTTACTTAAGTAATAGACGACAAATAATTTCATAGCTATGAGATTATTTGTCGTCTATTACTTATTTTAAGCCATTCTATCTAATTTATTCTAAAAGGAAGTTTTATAGGCTCTGAAGAGGGGATAGAGGTTTTTAGATTGCTCCGTTTTTTATTTAGAAAAACGGAGCAATCTAAACTTTTTTAAAAAGGTTTTAGATAACTATTGGCATAACTACCGTTTTAAAATTATCATCACGTAAAACAAATGGCAAATTGCTCTCATTGAGTCCAATCGTAAATTCCGAATTGTTTATAACATTTAAAAAATCTAAGAGATATTTGCTATTTATGGCAATAACAAAAGGGGATGAGAAGTTTGTTTTGTATTTTATTTCAGTCTTGGCTTCAATGTTATCATCACTTAAAGATTCAAAAATAATAGCGTCGTTCATAAAAGTAATTTTTACATCAGAGGAGATAGTAGTAATTTGCTTTATAGATTCTATCATAATTGCTTTTGGGAGAATTAGTGTATTTGCCACTTCTTTAGGGATTATTCTTGAATATTCAGGAAACTTTCCATTGATTAGTTTTGTAAAAAAAGTATATTGATGCGAATGGATAATTAAATTATTTTCATCATAGTAAAGCTCTATATTGTCAAAGAAAAGCTTTTGAATCTCGATAATTGCTTTTTTTGGAACTATTATGGAAAGTTCTGAACTACTTTGGTTTTCTATATTTACAACAGCTAATCTTCTTGTGTCTGTTGAAGCGAAATTAATACTGTTCTCTTTAATATCTATAAGCGCACCGTTGAGTTCAAACTTAGGATTATTGGTATCGATGGACGGAGTAATTTTTCTTAAAGAGTCAATAAGAGAGTGTGAATCAATGAGAATACGTGGTTTTCCCTCATAAACAGGAAATGCAGGAAACTCGTTGTATGAAAAAGTAGGAAGCTTAAATTTAGAGTGAGCTTGAGATATATATAAGAGTTCATTTTTAACTTCTAAATTGATTTCACCGTCTTTTAGAATTCTTATAATGTCCAGTAATTTTTTACCATTGGCAGTAATGCTTCCATTTTCAAAAATATTTATTTTGTCTGTAGAGGCTATAAGTCCTATTTCATAATCTGTTGCTTTTATGATAAGTTTATTATCAGAAGCATTTATAAGAACATGAGATGTAATTTGGGAAGTATCTTTTTTTTCTAAAAAAGGCTGTATGTGAACTAAAATATTTTCAATGATGGATTTTTGGATTGTAACTCTCATTTTTTATCCTATTTATTATTATAATTTTTAGTATTAGTAGTAGGAGCAAGTGATAATGTGAATATCACCGTATAAGCCCAATTTTACAGGTTGCTTAAATGTGATGAACAGACATAATTGCTTTCACATTTGTTCACTTAAGCAATTATATCTTTTTTTTACTTTTTTAAGAAGATGACGTAATTTTGTTCGTTAATTCCTCTATTTTAACTTTAAAATCTTCATCATTTTGTATAAGTTCGTTTATTTTTTTAAGCGTATGGCTTATGGCTGTATGGTCTTGCATTCCAAAGTACTGAGCGAGCTGCGGCATAGTATTTTGTGTTAGTTCGCGGCAGAGATATATGGCTATTCTTCTCGCATAAACTAGGTTTTTACTTCTGCCTTTTGAGCGAATTTCACTTGGTTTTATGTTTAAGTCTTTTGCGACATTTTGGGTAATAATATCAAGAGTCAGATTTGCTCTGTTTTCTTGAAGTTGGTCTTTAAGTACATTTTTTGTAAATTGTAAGTCTATGTCAACATGCATAAGCTGTGAATATGCATGAAGCTTAGAGAGAATACCTTCAATTTCACGGACATTGCTCTCAATAACGGTTGCGATATAGTGAATAATATCTTTTGTAAGTGTGACTTTATTTATCTTACACTTATTTTCAATAATTGCTATTTTAGTTTCTAGCTCAGGCGGCTGAATATCTGCGACAAGCCCATGTTCAAAACGGCTTTGAAGTCTTTTTTCAAGTCCTGCTATCTTTTTTGGATGTTTATCTGCTGTTAAAATAATCTGTTTGCCAACACCTTTAAGCGCTTCAAAGGTGTGAAAAAACTCCTCTTGAATCCCCTCTTTGTTGCTTAAAAACTGTATATCATCAATGAGTAAAACATCGCATTTACGGTACTTTTCTTGAAATCTCTCCATAGTTTTGTTTCTTACATGACGGATAAAATCATTTAAAAACTGCTCAACAGTCGTATAAACGACGATTTTTCCCTGATTTTGTAAAACATTTCCTGCTGCTTGCATAAGGTGCGTTTTTCCAAGACCCACACCGCCATATATAAAAACGGGATTATACAAAATACCCGGTTTTTCGCTAACACTCTTTATGGTTGCGTATGCAAACTGGTTTGAACCGCCGACCATAAAGTTTTCAAATGTATGAGATGGGTTAAGGAGCGAGTGTTGTTGGGGTTTTTGCTCTTTTTTTACCTCTGCTTTTTTGTCTTCTACTTGATTTTTAAGTGTAATATTTACATTAAGATGAAGTGAGTGATGAACTTCAAAAAGGTGTTTGATTTTTGAGGCATACTTATTTTTAATCCAGTTTAGAACAAGGTTGTTTGGTGCATAAAAGATAGCCGTATCATTTGTCGATTTTTTTGTATCAAAGATGAGGTGTTTGATATATCTGTTGTACTCTATTTCAGATATCTCTTCTTTAAGCAGAAGTAAAATTTTTTCTCCGATATTCACAAAAAGCCTTTTATATATTTATGTGAATAGTAGCTATAATTCCCATAAACAAAGTTAAAACTATGTGAATAGCTCGTATATTACATGTGAAAGTAGATGAATGATAATCTTAGGAATAGATCCGGGAACAAGAAAAATGGGCTATGCTCTTATCTCTTTTGAGAATGGAAAAATAGCACTCATCGAAGCGGGGCTTATAAAGATTAAAGCCGAAGAGCTACAGTTTCAAATCCCGCAGATGGTTGAGGCTTTTGAGAGTATATTTAAAAATCACAAGATAGACGAAGTCGCAATGGAAGATATTTTTTATGCACATAACCCAAAAACAACCATAAAACTCGCTCAATTCCGTGGAGCAATAATGCTTATGCTTCTTCAGCAATTCGGGCAGTTTAATGAGTACACCGCACTTCAAGTAAAACAAGCACTAACAGGAAACGGAAAAGCGACAAAAGAGCAGGTAGCATTTATGGCAAAGAGGCTTTTAAATATAAAAAAAGAGATAAAACCGCTAGACATAACAGACGCTATCGCCGTTGCAATAACGCACTCTCAGAGAGTTAGACTAAAGCTGCAATAACTCCTGTCAAACGAACTCCTAATCAACGCTATTAAATCTCAAACAGAGCGTATCTAAGATTTTTTTATAAGCCTATATTTTAAAATTAAAAGTAATTTAAACATATATATATTATTATGACATACATCATAATAAAGGCTATCATAATGTTTATAAACAGAAAAGATGAGCTTCAAGCGCTAGAAAACGAATATTCTAAAAAAAATGCTTCATTTAGTGTTATTTACGGCAGAAGAAGAGTTGGCAAGACGGCTCTCATTGGTCAATACATCCAAAATAAGCCACATTTCTACTTTTATGCGACTGAATCCAACCTTGACGGGCAGCTTGAAAAGTTTGTAAAAGAGATTTTAAAACTCTCTGCATTGCCTTATGCCAGTAACCTGTCATTTAAAAATTTTGAAGAAGTTTTTGAGTTTATATCTACACTTAAGTTAGAAAAAAAACTTATTATTGCAATAGACGAGTATCAAAATCTATGCTATCTTGACAAAAGCTTCTCCTCTGTTTTGCAAAAATCATGGGATATGCACCTCTCTAAATCAAATATACATCTCATTTTATGTGGCTCTGTTTTTTCTATGATGCACTCTGAAGTTTTAGCCTATAACGCTCCGCTTTATGGCAGAAGAACAACAAACATTCATTTAAAGGCTATAAAGTTTAGGTACTTAAGGGAGTTTTTACCAGGTATGAAAAAAACAGAGCTTATGGAGATATACGCTTCATTTGGAACTATCCCGAAATATCTTCAAATGTATGAAAAAAATAAAAGTTTTGAACAAAATATAGTTGATAATATTTTGGATAAAAATTCTTATCTTTACAGTGAGGGCAATTTTTTGCTAAAACAAGAAATAAGTGATGCAGGAAGCTACTTTGCAATTTTAGAGAGCATATCAAAAGGCAATACAAAAGTAGGAGACATCGCAAAAGATTTGAAACTGCACTCATCTTATTTGCCAAAATATTTGGGCAAACTCATTGAGCTTGACATCTTAGAAAAAGAGGTACCCGTTACCGAGTCTAATCCGCTTAAAAGTAAACTTGGAAGGTATAAAATCAAAGATAAGTTTCTAAATTTTTGGTTTTACTATGTTTATAAAAACTATAACTATCTTGAAATAAATCAAACCGAGCAGGTTTTGCAAGAGATAAAATTAAATTTTAACGATAGATTCGTATCTTTTGCATTTGAAGATGTTATACACGAAGAGATATTGCTTGAGCCGTTAAAATATTTAGAGTTTATACCTACAAAAATCGGGCGATGGTGGAGTAACAAAGAGGAGATCGACCTAGTAGCGTTTGATGATGAAAACATCTGTTTCATAGAGTGTAAATGGCGAAATAAAGTTGATAAAAAAAAGGTAGAGCAGCAACTGATAAATAAATCAATCCATCTCAAAGATGAAAGAAGACGCTCTTTTTTAGTTATAACCAAAGAGGAATTTGAAGCTCAAAAATAATTTATGCCAACAATTTCTCTTGTTTTATATCAAATAGCAAAAAAGCCAAAGATAGTATAATCTCTTCATTAAAATGTTAAGGAAAATTATGAATCCGTACTTAAATTTGCCTGATGGACATCCTGTGAAGGTCTATCTGGAAGAAAATATGTTGATGAGAGGTTTGATAGCAAGTATCAGCAGTATCAACATAGTTGACAATTTTGAAGAGTTTGAAGATAAGTTCAAAAAACTTTGTCTTGTAGAGAAACACTTTGCAAGAAAAGAGAACCAACTTTTTCCGTATCTGGAAAAGTACGGTTGGACAAGTCCAAGCCAAAATATGTGGGCTTTTCACGATGATATAAGAGCAGAGATAAAAACTGCTAGGTCTTTAGTTGAAGAAAAAAATATGCCTGCGCTTATGCAGCAACTGCAGAGAGTTTTTGGCTCTCTTGAACATATTATGCAGGTTGAAGAGGGGAGACTTCTGCCAAATGCTATGAATATGTTGGATGAAGAGGATTGGAAAGAGATGCGTTCAGGCGATGAGGAGATAGGCTGGATGTTTGATAAGGCTCCTGCGGCGTATCCTCCGCATATTGAGGGCGAATACATCCATCCGTCTCAAGATAAGCAGAAGAGAAAACTTCCCTTTTCACTCGATGGCAGAATTAAGCTTGATGAGGGCTATATGCTCCCAGAGCAGATTAACTGGCTTTTGAAGTTTATGCCTGTTGATATTACTTATGTCGATGAGAATGATATCGTTATCTTCTATAACCGCGGGGATGAGAGAGTATTTCCAAGAAGTGCGGGGATTATCGGGCGTGAGGTTAAATTTTGCCATCCTCCAAAGTCCGTAGATCAAGTTTTGATGATTTTACGCGAGTTTAGAGCAGGTCGCAAAGATGAGGCTGAATTCTGGATAACATTCAAGGGCAAGTTTATTCACATACGCTATTTTGCTATCAGAGATGATGAGGGTAACTACAAAGGTGTTATAGAAGTTTCTCAAGATGTCACACATATAAGACAGTTAGAGGGTCAAAGAAGACTGCTTGACTGGGAATAGTGTATAATTGCCAAAAAATTCTGCCTCGTAAGAGGCTAGCTTTAGTGCCATAGCGGCTAGCGTAGATATCGTGATTACTCACGATATCGTGCCAAATAGATGAAGGGGTTCCTTCATTTTATGAAATAAAATTAAGGAGACAAAGTGTCAAAATTTGAAAATGTTAGTGTAGTGAAAAAAGCAAATATCTACTACGATGGAAAAGTAACAAGCAGAACGGTTGAGTTTGCAGACGGTTCAAAAAAAACTCTCGGAATCATGATGCCGGGGGATTATACTTTTGGGACGGATGCTGCTGAAATCATGGAGATTATGAGCGGAGAGCTTGACATCAGACTTCCAAATGAAGAGTGGAAAACACTTCATACACCAGAGACATTTAGCGTACCTGCAAACTCATCGTTTGATTTAAAAATAAAAACAGTTACAGATTACTGCTGTTCGTATATAAACTAGTTATGCAAACTGCATAACTAGTCTGTTTAGGCTTTGCTCATCTAGTGCGCCTGAAACTCTGTGAACCTCTCTACCGCCTTTAAAGACTATAATCGTCGGAATACTTCTTATACCAAACCTTCCGCCTAGTTGCTGTTCATTTTCTGTGTTTACTTTTACAAAAAGTGCTTTTAGCGGAAAGTTTTTTGCACTTTTTTCAAAGTTTGGAGCCATCATACGGCATGGACCGCACCACGGTGCCCAGAAGTCAACCACTACCGGAATATCGCTATTTACGACGAATTCGTCAAAGTTAACAGTTGTTAACTCGACCGGTTTGGTCTCTAAAAGTGAATTTTTGCACTTGCCGCAGTTGGCTTTTGTATAGGACTCTTTTTGCGGAACATTGTTGACGCTTTTACAATGAGGACATACTACTCTCATTTTTTATCCTCCAAATTTTTATAAAACAACGGCATAGATAGAGCCTCTTCTGTAGATAAACAGTCTCTTTTTCTCTTTGGATGCACTTAGGCGTTTAAAATCTTCCAATGAAGTGATTTCGCTGTTTTCCACTTGGATAATAATATCATTTTTTCTTATACCTATCTTATGAGCTTCGCTTTTCTCATCGACTGTGGTAACGAGTACGCCGTTTGTTTTGATACCGAGCTGTTGTCTCTCTGCGGTGCTTATCTCTGAGAGTTTCATGCCTTTGTATTCGTAAGAACCGTCGGCTGTTTTATTTTCGGATGTTCCGAGTTTTATGCCAAGAGTATTTATCTTTTTATCTCTTAAATATTTGAGATTGACGGTTTTGGACGGAGCGTAAGAGCCTATGGTGTTTTTAAGTTCGCTTGCGCTTGAGACTTTTTTGCCCTCAACCTCGATGATTAAATCTCCTCTTTTAAGTCCTGCTTTTGCCGCCGGAGAGTTCTCTTCAACGCTTGTGATAAGTGCACCATAGTTGTTATCATAAAAACTGCTCATGTCGTTATCGACATCGGCTATGTTTACTCCAAGATAGGCACGAGTGTATTTGCCGCTGTCAATAAGGCTTGTTGCAATCGTTGTAACCATGTTTGCGGGGATGGCAAAACCAATGCCGACATTGCCGCCTGATTTTGAGATGATAGCGGAGTTGATTCCAATGAGATGTCCTGCCGAGTTGATGAGCGCACCGCCGGAATTACCAGGGTTTATGGAAGCGTCTGTCTGGATAAAGTCTTCATACTCTACAATTCCAACGCCATTTCTGCCTGTTGCCGAGACGATTCCCTGTGTTATGGTCTCTCCAACCCCAAAAGGGTTGCCGAGTGCAAAAACCACATCGCCCACTTTTACTTTGTCGGAGTTGAAAAAAGTTGCTGCATTGAGGTTTTTTGCCTCAATCTTGACAACTGCCAAATCACTCTTCTCATCCTTGCCGATAAGTTTTGCTTCGTACTCTTTTTTATCTCCCGCAATAGTGATGATAATCTCATCCGCCCCATCTATAACATGGTTGTTTGTTATAATGTAGCCGTTTTGCGAGATGATAACGCCTGAACCAAGAGACTGCTCAATCCGCTCTTGCGGAACTTGTCCATACCCTTTAAAAAATTCCCTAAAAAACGGGTCGTTATAAAAAGGGTTTGCGCTTAGTCCCGCACTGTTTACCTTTTTTTTAATAGAAATATTGACTATGCTCGTTCTAACATTTTCTAAAACATTGTTATAAGAGAGTATGCGATTTTGGCTTGTGGGATGCTCACGCTCTACCGATTGTGGTGCATATTTGAACTCTACACCCTCTTTTGCATAAACAAGTGCAAATGCTAGCAGTGAAAGCAGAATAACTTTTTTCATGAAAACTCCTCGTATTTTGTAACAAAATGTTATAACTAAAAGGTTAATAGATTTTCTACTTTTCATTCATGGTGAGCTTGTCGAACCACTGGCTCTTCGACAAGCTCAGAGCGAACGTTTTAGTTAGAGGTGCCCTAAAATGAGCCTTCTTTGTATTTTAGCGAGGTTGCTTTGATGTAGCAGATAGAGTTTGTAGCAGCTAAGGGAGTGTTGTAAGCTCCTAGCGCAAAAGTAAAAGTATTGTCCATAAAAAGAAGTGTTATGCCATTGCTCATATCAATGTGTGGCAATTTTGAGTTCTCAACAACTTTTGCATCGCTTACGCCCTTAAATTCAAGCTCGATAATTATCCAGTCAAATCCTCTTGCCGCATCTTGTGCGGTAAAAGTAATTTTAATGGCGGTAGGAGCCAGAATCTCTATAGACCTAAGCTCTGCATCTATAAAACTGCCAAATCTCTTTAGAAAGCTGTTTATATCATTTTTTGAGAGCGGTTTCATTTATTGGCAACCGACACATTCCATGCTTCTGTCTTCTACATCGCTTGCCATTTGAGGCGATTGTGAACGAAGATAGTAGGTGGACTTAAGACCAAGCTTCCATGCCAGCGTGTATATCTCATTTAGGTATTTGCCGCTTGCTTTGTCCAGAGTGATAAAAATGTTAAGGCTTTGTCCCTGATCTATCCATTTTTGGCGGATTGCCGCTGCTTTAATGAGAACTGTTTGGTTGAGTTCGTAAGCGGATGTGTAGTACGCCCAAGTCTCAGGAGAGAGTTCAGGAACAACAACAGGGATAAGTCCCGAGAGGTTCTCTTCAAACCATTTTCTTTTAAATACAGGCTCAATCGCTTGAGTTGTTCCTGTTAAAATTGAGATGGAGCTAGTCGGTGCTATAGCCATCAGATAACCGTTTCTCATGCCTTGTTTTTTAACTTTTGCTCTCAGAGCTTCCCACTCATAAGCAGAAGCGAAAAGTCCGCCGCGATCGATGAGATTTTTAACCTCTGCATTGGCATGGTCCATAGGCATAACACCTTTGCTCCATTTAGAGCCTTCAAACTCCGGGTAAACTCCTTTTTCAAGTGCAATATCTGAAGATGAAGAGATTGCATTAAAACTAACTGCTTCCATAATTTCGTCTATTTTGTCAAAGTGTTCTTGACTTCCCCAAGTGATTCCTTTTTGTGCCAGCATCTGCGCTTCGCCCATAACACCAAGACCTATCGCTCTTGTTTTCATGTTAGTGCGTTTTACTTTTTCCAGCGGGTAGAAATTTAGGTCGATAACATTGTCCAAGGCGCGGATAGCGATTGGAACGATTCTGTCGATATCCTCTTTTGTGTTGATGCGGGAGAGGTTCACTGAGGCGAGGTTGCAAACTGCGGTATCGCCGTTTACTTTCTCTTTTTCAACCACATAAATCTCTCTGCCGTCTAACGAATCCAGAGCCGTTACTTTTTTAGCAGGTTTTTGCAGTCCGCTATCTACTTTGATAATCTCATCTTCTTCATAACTAACACTCTCGCCGTTTGCAAAAATAAACTTGACTTTGTAGTGGTTAGGGTTTGTGTTTTGGAAGATTTCCGTACAAAGGTTGGAACTTCTTATAAC
Organism: Sulfurimonas sp.; assembly: GCF_028694605.1. Classification (GTDB taxonomy): domain Bacteria; phylum Campylobacterota; class Campylobacteria; order Campylobacterales; family Sulfurimonadaceae; genus Sulfurimonas. The sequence goes on from NZ_JAQVKP010000010.1 coordinate 50,613, forward strand.
ACCCGTATGATTGTTAGGGTTGGCACGGTTTGCATTGTCTTTGAAGCATAAAAACGGACTGCCGCTCTCAAAGTAGGATGTTAGTATCTTTTTCCAGAGGTTTTTAGCTTTTATCTTCTCTTTGATGATATTTTGGTTATTTTCCAGTTCTATGTATCTTTTGTTGAACTCTTCGCCGTAAAGCGTCGTCAGCTCTTTTGTATCGTAAGGGTCAAAAAGCGTCCAGATACCATCCTCTTCAACTCTTTGCATAAAGAGGTCGTTTAGCCAAAGTGCAGGGAAGAGGTCATGTGCACGGCGGCGTTCTTCGCCAGAGTTTTTCTTCAAATCCAAAAAGTCGTTTATATCGATGTGCCACGGCTCCATGTAAACAGCGATAGCACCTTTGCGTGTCCCAAGCTGGTCAACTGCAACAGCTATATCGTTAGTGATTTTTAAAAACGGGATAGTTCCGCCTGCCGCATTTTTATGTCCGTCGATGTACGAACCCATGGAGCGGACATTTGTCCAATCCCAACCTATGCCTCCGCCGAATTTTGAGAGAAGTGCCATCTCTGAGTAAGAATCAAAAATCCCTTCTATGTTGTCGGGAGTTGAACCTATGTAGCACGAGCTTAGCTGATGTCTTGTTGTTCTTGCATTGCTTAGAGTTGGGGTTGCTAACATAACTTCAAATGTTGAAATCATGTTATAAAACTTGATGGCCCACTCCTCTTTTTTCTCTTCCCTTTGCGCTAAAAACATAGCAATTGCCATAAACATATGCTGAGGCAGCTCTATGGGGCTAGAGTTTCTATCTTTGATAAGGTATCTATCGTAAAGTGTTTTTACGCCAAGATAGTTAAAGAGCATATCGCGTTCTGGTTTGATATGTTTCTCAAGCTCTTCAAGGTTGTACATCTCCTTTAGACCCAAAAGAAGCCTTCCCTCTTTCTCGCCCTTTTCAAAATAGCTTCTCAGTGATGAGTAGCCTGTAAAGCCGTTTACTTCATGATAAAGGTTAAATAAAAAGAGTCGTGAAGCGACAAATGTCCAGTTTGGAGCATCTATGTCTATCTTGTCCACTGCTGTTTTGATTAGTGTCTGCTGTATCTCTCTTGAGGTAATGCCATCGCGAAAATGAATCTGTGCATCAACTTCCAGCTCGCTTTGAGAGACGTTGCTAAGACCTGCAACGGCAGCAGAAGTATATTTTTGAATCTTCGTAATGTCAAGTTTTTCAGTTCTGCCGTTTCTTTTTATAATTGTTATCATGTTTGCTTCCTAAAAATTTACTATTTTTTATTAAAGAAATATTAGCAGAATTTTGTCATTTTTATTTAAAAACCCTATTAAAAATTTTATCTACATTTTTAGTATAGTAATCATAATTGAAACATTCACGAATTGCCTCTTCGCTTAGACTTGCTCGTAACTCTTCATCTGCTAAAAGGTGGTTTAAGTATAAACTTTCGCCTTTTTCGTTTGTAGTCGGTTTGCCTTGTTGTATCTCTTCCCAAACCTTCATCGCATTTCTTTGCACTATGCGGTAAGCGTCTTCACGGCTGACACCTTTGAGCGGAAGTTCCAAAAGAACCCTTTGAGAAAAAACAAGTCCGCCTGTCAGGTTTAGATTTTTCATCATATTTTCAGGGTAAACAGTGAGGTTAGCTATAACGCTGTTCATGCGGTGTAACATAAAGTCGCTCGTTATAAAACTATCAGGAAGCCAAAATCTCTCCGTTGAAGAGTGGCTTATATCTCTCTCATGCCAAAGTGCTACATTTTCCATGGCAGGTATAGAGTACGCTCTGATGATTCTTGCCAAACCTGTTATGTTTTCCGTTAGTATAGGGTTACGTTTATGCGGCATTGCGGATGAGCCTTTTTGCCCTTTTGCAAAATACTCTTCGCACTCATAAACTTCCGTTCTTTGCCAGTGGCGAACTTGTACGGCAAATTTTTCTATCGAACTGGCAAGAAGAGCTAGCGCAGAAGCCAGTCTTGCATATCTGTCTCTTTGAATTACCTGGTTTGATGCAGGAGCGGGTTTTAATCCGAGATACTCACATGTAAGCTCTTCAAGTTCAAGAGGAGCGTGCGCAAAGTTGCCCATTGCACCGCTAACTTGTCCTACACTTATAACATCAAGTGTTTGTTCAAGATTTTCTAAATGTCTAGCCATTTCATCGTACCAAACAGCTAACACAAGACCAAATGTTATAGGTTCTCCGTGTATCCCGTGACTTCTTCCTACCATCAAAGTCATCTTATGCTCGTAAGCTCTTTTTTTGATAGACTCCATAACCATCTTTACATCTTCTATGATTAACTCTAATGAGCTTTTCATCTGAAGAGCAACGGCCGTGTCAACTGTATCCGAACTTGTCATGCCATAGTGAAACCATCTGCTCTCTTCGCCCAGAGTTTCGGAGACGCTTGTCGTAAATGCTATAAGGTCATGGCGAGTGATAGCTTCTATCTCGTCTATTCTTTTTATGTCAAAACCTGCATTTTCAACTATCTTTCTTGCGTCTTCATCAGGTATAAGCCCCAACTTGTTCCAAGCTTTTACAGCCGCTTTTTCTACATCAAGCCAAGCTTGGTATTTTGCCTGCATCGTCCATTTTGAACTCATCTCTTCTCTTGCGTATCTTTCTACCATTTCTTCAACCTGATTATTGTAAAATTTGTGTTATTAAAGTTCCAAATTCTACATAAAAAACCATAATAGAAGGATTAAGAATTGCCCTTTGTAATGAAAAAAATGTTTGCAAAAGAAAAAGAGAGAGCTTTTGTCTTTTTAAAAAGAGAGCTAGGGATTTCTCAAAGAGATATTCAAAGATATATAGCTATCGGAAGAGTTCTTGTAAATGGCGTTCCTATCACAAAGCCATCGGAGTATTTGGAAGGTACGTTTGAGTATATCTGTTTTGAGCCGGTTTCAAAAGGTTTGGCACCGCATGAAGTACATGAAAACTTTGTAGTTTTTGACAAACCAAGCGGTATGCTTATCCATCCGCAAAACAGACACACAGAGTACTCTCTTATAGATGAGCTGCGCTCCCAGTTTGGCATGGAAGCAAATATAGCACATAGAATAGACCAAGAGACAAGTGGTCTGGTTTTGTGCGCAAGAGACAAAAAGAGTGAAATAGACATCAAAATGATGTTTCAAGAGAGAGAGATGAAAAAGAAGTATCTCGCAATGGTTCACGGAGAGTTAAAAGAAGAACTTCGCATTGATGCTCCTTTGCTCCGCTATGATGATGAGAAGAGTGCGCTTGTGAGAATGGTAGTAAAAGTTGATTCAAGCGGTAAAGAGTCTTTGACATTTGTAAAACCGCTAAAGTATTTTCCTCATTTAAATACAACGCTCGTAGAGTGCTCTCCACACACAGGAAGACAGCATCAGATAAGAGTACATATGTTTCACATGAAACATCCAATAGTCGGCGATCCGGTTTATGGGCAAAGCGAGGAAAATATAGTTAAGTATTTAGACAGAGAGTTAGAGAGAGATACGAGAGTAAAGCTAAGCGGTGCAAGAAGATTGTTGTTGCATGCAAACGAGTTGGAATTTGAGCTTTACGGCAAAAAATACAGTATGAAAAGCAATGTGGATTTTGAGCAGATTTGTTTTGAAAGTATGAAAGGTTAGAGGTACCCTAAATTTATTCGAGATAGATGTGAATAACTTTTTGTATCTTTTAGAGAAAATTCAATCATTTCTTTAACATCAAACCATAAAAGCTCTGAAAGTCCCTAAAATAGGTGTTTTGCTATCTATGTGAATAGATGCGATTCAGGATATTTTTATATAAATATTTTCTTAAATCGGGAAAGAATTTTCAAATTTATTTTTTATAAAACTTGCTTTTGTTCACATATTAGAACAATGTGTGAATTGTACACATTTTGAAAAAAAAAGATAAATTTTTTATGGAATAAATTATTTTTAAGAGAGTTTTTTAAAAGAAATTTTTTGAGAGTTTTTACAACTTTATTAGTTATAGTAGGATAAAATTATACTCATAGACGACCTCCCTGGTGTGTTGGTCGTTTACTCTCTTTCGTCATCTTTGGAATTAGCAGCTTTTATAAAACCGACAAGACCCACAGCAAAAACAATTACCAGAAATACAATCTGAAAAACTTCTACATAACTCATTTATCTTCACTCGCAGTTTTCTCTTTTAGCTGACCGCATGCCGCACTTATATCTATGCCTTTAGAGTCACGGATGGTGCATAAAAGCCCATGGCTGATAAGATATTCTTGAAAAGCAACCATATCTTTTTTCTCCGGTCTCTCATAAAGGGTGTCCGGATATGGATTGAAGTAGATGAGATTTACTTTTGCTTTGATGCCTGAGAGAAGCTTTACAAGCTTTTTAGCGGAGCCTAAGTCATCATTTTTGTTTTTAATGACGAGATATTCAAACATAACTCTTTTTCTTGTATCAATCGGGAAGCGTTTTACGGCATCTATGATAGAGGCTATGTTATGTGCTTTGTTCATAGGGATGAGTTCTGTTCTTAGCGCATCATCAACCGCATGAAGCGAAATGGCGATGTGGACACCCAAGTCCATCTCTCCCAGTTTGTCTATCTTTGTGCTTAAACCGCTTGTTGAGACCGTTTGTCTTTTGCCGGAGATTGCCAGTCCCTCTTCTTCCTGAAATATCTCTATCGCTTTTGCAAGGTTTGCAAGATTGTCAAGCGGTTCGCCCATGCCCATATAGACTATGTTTATCATTCTGTTATGTTTGTGGTGATTGTCTCGTTTGAGCGCAACAACTTGAGCGACAATCTCCGCCGCACTCAAATCCCTTGTAAAACCGCCTTTGGCAGTGAGACAAAAGGCACACCCTACTTTGCATCCGACTTGCGTGGAGACACAGATGGTGTATTTTGCTTCCTGCGTAACATTTCCCTCTTCATCCGTTATCTCCTCTTTCATCTTTAGCCAAACAGTCTCGATGGTTTTAGCGTCTTGTAGTTCAAAAAGGTACTTTATGGTTCCATCTGATGCGACCTCTTTTTTTACGATTTTCAAAGGGTCTATAACAAATTTCTCGCTTAGTTCATCACGCAATGTTTTTGGCAGATTTTTCATCTCATCGTATGATGTTACATAGTTATGATAGAGCCAACCGTAAATCTGTTTTGCTCGAAATGATGGTTTTACTTCTGTTAGTAACTCTTTGAGGGTAAATTGATAAAGGGAAGGTTTCATTTTTTTGTTAGCTCCTTTATTCGTTTTTTTACATGTTCATTTAGCAGTTGTTTTGCTTTTTCATGATTTTGTATAAAATCCTGATGCGCATTTTTGTTAGTGTAGTTTGTTATACAAAAAACTCCACCGGCTGGTATGTTAAACTCTTGCGCTACTTTTAAAACTGCAAAAAATTCCATATTTTCGATGCCGATTCCTAGGCGCAAAAACTTTTTTGTTAGCTCTTCGTTAGTAGAGATATAGTTGGAAGAATTGACGATAACATCTTTTTTGTTAGTTGTGTTAGTTGAGATAACATTGTCCAGTGGCGTATAAGCGTCGCCTGACAAAAAAGCAAGTTCGATATTTGATGCGGTTTTTGATTCGGCGATGTCAAAGATACCCAGCTCACCATAGCTTCCGGCACTCCCTACAAAAAGTAAAAATTCTGGTTTGTCAAAAAGGCATGCTCTTGTGAGATTTACGGTTGTCTCTATCAACCCTACTCCCATAGGTGTGGCAAAATCAAAAGTTTCATTGTTCCCAGCACAGATAATCATAGACGAACCGGAATATTATTTGCGTGGAGATAGTGCTTGAGATCCATGATATCTATCTCTTTGTAGTGAAATATACTCGCCGCAAGTGCAGCATCCGCACCATGCTCAAATGCTTCTTTTATATGTTCCATCGTTCCTGCCCCACCACTTGCTATCACGGGCACATTGACTGCTCGGCTGATGAGTTCTGTGATAGTTAGCTCAAATCCTGCTTTTGTACCGTCTGCATCCATGGATGTTAAAAGTATCTCACCGCTTCCTCTATCGACTGCCTCTTTTGCCCATTCCACTGCATCGAGTCCAGTGTCAACTCTTCCGCCGTTGAGATAAACATGGTATCTGTCTCCGGTTTTTTTAACATCAATTGCCGTGACAATGCACTGTGAGCCAAATCTCTTTGCGCCTTCATCTATAAGTTCAGGTCTTTTGACGGCTGCCGAATTTACACTTACTTTGTCGCAGCCGACATTTAAAAGTTTGTAAATATCCTCAAGTTTTCGTATGCCGCCGCCGACTGTTAGGGGAATGAAAACTTCTTTTGCAACCTGTGCAACGATATCTACAATCGTATCACGGTTGTCGCATGATGCAGTGATGTCGAGAAATGTAATCTCATCCGCACCTTCTTGGTTGTATCTTTTTGCAACCTCTACAGGGTCGCCTGCATCTTTGAGACCGACAAAGTTAACACCCTTGACAACACGCCCGTCTTTAACATCAAGACACGGGATAATTCTTTTTGCAAAGTAGTTATTCAAAATAAAAGCCTTTGATAATATTGTAAAATTATACTTATTTATCACTTATAGTTGTATTTGGCAGCAACTTTCAAAATAGACCTCTAAAAGAAGCTGAATGTTTCACATGAAACATTTTTGCTTATTGTGATAAAAAAACAGCAGTATTAACTAAACATAAGCAAAATTATAATATAATCGCCCTCAATGGAAAAAATTGTAGCTAAAAAGAAATTTGGACAGAATTTCTTAAAAGACAAAACTGTTTTACAAAAAATCGTCGAAGCGATGCCCAACAACGACCATAAAATCGTAGAGATTGGACCTGGCTTAGGTGATTTAACTAAATATTTAGTAGATGTCAAAAGTGTAGAAGCTTTTGAGGTCGATACCGATTTGTGTAAACTGTTGCAAAATAAGTTTGAAAAAGAGATCGCAACCAACCGCCTTCGCATAAATTGCGGGGATGTTTTAACGGCTTGGAAGAGTGAACTTATAGAAGAGTCGTATGATTTAGTGGCAAATTTGCCATACTATATAGCGACAAATATCATTCTAAAAGCCCTCGCAGATCCAAAATGCAAAAATATACTTGTAATGGTGCAACTTGAAGTTGCAGAGAAGTTTTGCGCTCGTGAGGGTGATAAAGTTTTTGGATCTTTGGGTATTATAACCCAGAGTGTCGGAGATGCACACATAGTTGTGAAGGTTCCGCCAACGGCTTTTGAACCACAGCCAAAAATAGACTCCGCAGTTTTTTTGATACAGAAAAAGAGTGATAGAAGTGATGAATATTTTGAGGATATGCTAAGAGTTGCATTTGCACAGCCTCGAAAAACTCTGATGAAAAATCTATCAGCGGTGTATGAAAAAAACATGCTTCAAGAAGCTTTTGAAAAGCTATTGCTTACACAAACCATTCGTCCTCATCAAGTCTCTACGCTTGACTATCACCAACTCTATAAACTAACAAGGAGTTTGGATGGAACAACAAGAGAGTCAGGAAAGCGTTAAAAGCATTTCTCAAGAAAATCGTAAACAGTACAACAACAATAAAAGACATAATAGTAATGGCAGACCAAATAACCAAAATGTCGATAAGCCTGCAACACAATCAAATGCAAATGCAAATGCAGCAAATAAAAATAAAAATATTTCAAAGGGGCGTCGTCGTCAAGGTTTGCCGGTAGATGAAAACCTCAAAGCATTTGTTGAACTTAACCAAGAATCACACAGACAGAGACTTAACCCTCACTATAAATTGGATTTAAACTCAAGAGACAAAGTTCGTATTACACCGCTTGGCGGATTGGGTGAAATCGGCGGAAATATTACAGTATTTGAAACACAAAATGAGGCGATTCTTGTCGATGTCGGGATGAGTTTCCCAGATGAAGACATGCATGGCGTTGATATCTTAGTTCCGGATTTTGCATATATCCGTGAGATAAAAGATAAGATAAAAGCAGTTATCATCACTCACGCTCACGAAGACCATATCGGTGCGATGCCTTATCTTTACAAAGAGATGCAATTTCCTATTTATGGCTCTCCTCTTCCTCTTGCGATGATAGCAAGTAAGTTTGATGAGCATCATATTAGAGAGTTTAAACAGTACTTTAATCCGATTGAAAAGAGAAAAATCTATAAAATCGGCGAAGATTTTGAGATAGAGTGGATGCATATGACCCACTCAATCGTTGATTCTTCTTCTCTTGCTATCACTACGGCATGCGGAACTGTCATCCATACCGGAGACTTTAAAATCGACCATACGCCGGTTGATGGCTACACTGCAGATTTGCATAGACTTGCATACTATGGAGACAAGGGAGTTCTTTGTCTGCTAAGTGACTCAACAAACTCTTACAACACTGTTTCAACGCCTTCAGAACTAAGTGTTGCGCCTGCGATGGATAGAGTATTTGCAAAGGCAGAAGGAAGAGTTCTCCTCTCCACTTTTAGCTCAAATATACACCGTGTATATCAGGCTATTCAGTATGGTATGAAGTATGGACGTAAAGTCTGTATTATCGGGCGTTCTATGGAGAGAAATATTGAAGTAGCGATGCAGTATGATTATATCAAGCTCCCAAAAAACATTTTCGTAGAGCCTGAGCAGCTTGCAACTATGAATGACAAAGAGATTCTTATTGTGACAACAGGTTCGCAAGGCGAGACAAGCTCTGCTCTGTTTAGAATGTCTATCGGTGAACATAGACATGTAAAGATTAAGCCTACGGATTTGATTGTTCTCTCATCACGCCCTATTCCCGGAAATGAGGGTTCTATCTCCGCGATGCTTAACCACTTACAGCGTGCCGGTGCAAAAGTGTCCAACGACAGAGATATTCACGTCTCGGGTCACGCTTCCATAGAGGAGCAAAAGCTTATGCTTCGTTTGGTAAATCCTAAGTTCTTCTTGCCTATCCATGGAGAGTATAACCATGTTATGAAGCATAAAGAGACTGCTATGATGTGTGGCGTTCCTGAGCGTAATATCTATATCATGAACGATGGAGACACCATAGAAATCGCTCCAAAATATATGAGAAAAGTCAAAACGGTAAGAACCGGTAAAACATATATAGATAACCAAAATAATCATAAAATCGATGATGATATCGTTATCGACCGTCAGAAACTTGCATCAGACGGTATTGTTGTTATTGTTGCGCAGATTGACGGACAGCACTCTACAATGCTTTCAAAGCCAAATGTTACCTCTTTTGGTCTTGTTGCAGACAAGCAGGATAAACAGTTCGCAAAAGAGATGGAGGATGTCTTAGAACACTTCCTTAGCAACATCAAAGAGGGTCTGCTTGAAAACCCAAGAGCGCTTGAAAATGACCTTCGCCAAGCTGTGAGAAAGCATATTTATAGAAGAATGAAAAAGTATCCGCTTATCGTTCCGCATATTTTTGTGATGTAATATACAGAGTTTTTATCTCTGTATATCTCTGTACCCATCCTCTTCACTCATCATTGTTCCGTAAATCCGTACTGTTTTTCTATCGTTTTGTTTAAACTCTTTTGTGTATCCCATATAGTGGTTGATAAGAGTGTAGATATCGTTGTGGGATGCTATTTTTTCAAGGTGCATTTCAAGGTTTGAGTGCATCACAAGCGGCACGGAGTAAATCTCTTTCTCAAATCTGTTATGACCCGTCTTTCCATTTTCACCAAGCATCTCTCCATGATCTGAGACAAAGATAAAAATATATGGTTTTGAGGAGTTACTGCTTACATAAGCGATAAGTTGGCGCAAGACAGTATCCGAATAGAGCATAGAGAGATGGTATCTTTGCTCTATTGAGGTGCTTCTACTTGCATTTTCATAGTAAATATAAGGGCTGTGCTCCCCTTGCATCTGGAGTACGATAAAATTTTTCTCATCCAAAGAGAGAGTTTTGAGATGTGTGAGCAGCTCTTTATCGTCCCGCGAACCTTCCACTTTAAATGTATCTATATGCCCAGTGGAGAGATAAGGGAGTATGTATTGCAAACTCTTTTGACTTTGCGTTGTAAAAAAAGATGTCTTGTAGCCGTTTTGTTTTGCCAGCAAAAAGAGATTGTTTTGCAAATCTAGCGTTTTTGGAGAGAGTGCGCCATTGAGAAGCAGAGGCAGGGCAATATCGGTATTTGTCGCTCCGCTTAGTATGGTTTTGTAGTTGTAGTTTTCAAATATCTTATAACGCTCTTTGAGGTGTTCACGGCTTCTCATACTCTCGCCCAGCACTAAAATAATGTTGTTATCGCTCCGGTAGAGCGGTATATTTTTATGCTCCTCACTTTTTTGAATGACACCCTGCCCTTTTTGTAAAAAAAGAGCTTTGACACTCTCTTTGATGAGCACAAGTGAAGCATCATGCAGTTTTTCTTGAAGCCAAAAGGAAAATAGCAGAAAAAGAGAGAGCAAAAATGCCGGAATAGTGCTTTTTTTATAACTCATAGATATGACAATAAAAGAGGTTACCCCAACCACAAAAAGTGGATAAAGCACCATTTCATAAAGAGTTCCAAGTGTCTCAAACGTTTCTGTTATATGTGTAAAAAACAGATAAACATCACTAGAGCGAACATGTGTACCAAAGTAGGCGATAAAAGTAAAATGGATAAGATATAAACTCTCTAAGGCGATAAGAAGAATTTTAAAATAGTTAGATTTTGAAAAAAGAGAAAGCAGCGCAAAGAGCATCAAAAATTCCAAAAGTGAAAACTCAAATCCACTCTGAAAAAAGAGTAAAAAAAGGTAGTTTTGAAAGTAAAGCAGAAGCGAGAAAAATAGCAGTTTTATTTGAGAGCCTTTGTGATAAAACAGATAGTTTTAAATTAAAAAAATATATTAGCATATAAAGCCCGACTTTGGAATATTTGAAATAACATAAAAATTTTTATGAATATGATAAAATACATTTTATGAACACACAATACGAAATAATAAATTTTTTACAAAACAATCGTAAGCTTTTGTTAGAAAAATATCATGTCACAAAGATAGGTCTCTTTGGTTCTTTTGCTCGTAATGAACAACAAGAGAATAGCGATGTTGATTTATTGGTAGAGCTTGAAGATGGCACACAAAATATTTATGATTTAAAAGATTCTCTTAAACAATTTCTCTCTTCTTCCTTTAATCGCAGCGTGGATATCGCTCGGGAGAAATATCTCAAACCCTATGCAAGAGAACAAATTTTAAAAGATACTTTGTATGTATGACAATATCGCTTTTAATCTTCATGCTCTTGTTGAATCTATTGAAAAAATAGAGCTATACTCAAAAGATTTTGATGACGCAGATGAATTTTATCATGACCAAAAAAGCTTTGATGCTTCAATTTATAGTAATAGGCGAAATAATTTTTCGATTAGATGAAAAGTTTAAAATTTCTCATAGTGAAATACCTTGGCAAAAAATAAAAGATTTTAGAAATATTATTGCACATGATTACTTTGGTATAGATGCAGATGAGATTTGGGATATCATAAATAATAAGCTTTTACCTTTGAAAAATGATATTAATGGATTGCTATAATTAAATAGTGTCAGTCACTTTTTTGAAGTGGTACAGGAATTAGTGAATCGTTATGGCCCCCTTTCTCACTCGGATATGCTATAATTTAAGCGTATCTGCTATCGCTATTGCCATTGTTATAGCCCCCTTTCTCACTCGGATATGCTATAATTTAACAAGTTTTGATAAGTCTTTTAAGTTTGTTATAGCCCCCTTTCTCACTCGGATATGCTATAATCTTCTTCTCTAAAGCCCTGCGGTAGGCGGTTTTTTACCAATTTTTTTATAAAAAAAATATTATATCATAACAGATATAGTTTATCCGAGTGAGAAACGAGTGGGCTATAATAAGCAGGTTATGGTTCCTGCGCAAGGCTCTGAACATTGTTCATCCTCAAAAAAACCAATTCTTTCATGCCAAGCTGCAATAAATTGAAATATAAATTAAATTACATAAACTTCTCAGCAACTTATCGGTACCCTATCACTTATAAAAAATTCTAAAAGGCATAACATTGTCAGATAAACAAGATACAGAATTTGAAAATGCAGTAAAAACAATGATGCTCCATGTTGGGGAAAACCCAAGCAGAGAAGGACTTTTAAAAACTCCGCAAAGAGTTAAAAAAGCATATGAGTTTATCTTCGGCGGGTATAAAGAAGATCCAAGGGAGATACTTAAGTCCGCTCTTTTTACAAGCTCAAACGATGAGATGGTGCTTTTAAAAGACATAGAATTTTACTCTACTTGCGAACACCATCTTTTGCCTATAATAGGGCGTGTTCATGTGGCATATATACCAAATGGTAAAGTAGTAGGGCTTTCAAAAATTCCTCGCGTAGTCAATGTGTTTGCACGCCGTATGCAGATTCAAGAGCAGTTGACGGAACAGATAGCCGATGCCATTATGGATACGATTCAGCCAAAAGGTGTGGCAGTCGTTATACAGGCAAGACACATGTGTATGGAGATGAGAGGTGTTGAAAAAATCAACTCAACCACAACTTCGTCGGCTCTTCGCGGGTTATTTAAAAAAGATGAAAAAACAAGAAGCGAATTTTTCTCTTTGATAAACTCTCCTAACGGTTCACGTTATTAGAGTTATGCCAAGCAAAGGACTTCCGCAGTGCCTCTAAAATCGCTTAAGGAAAAAATCTCAAACAAAAAGTATTCGGTTACATTTGGTGAGGTTGTAAAAATCAATGCGACCGTTATCACTGCCCGTAGTCTTAAGGTAAGTATCAGCGACATCGTCAAGATAGTTTCCAATGAGACGAATCAAGAGACTATCGGGATGGTAACGGAGATAGACGGTACGACTTTTTTTATCACTCCTTTTAGTTTTGTAGAGGGATTTTGCTCCGGCGATAGAGTGTTTTTGGACCAGACAGGACTTAATATCCCTGTTGGTGCATCCCTTTTGGGGCGTGTTGTTGATCCGTTCATGCGCCCCATTGACGGCAAGGGAAGCGTGAACAGTTCAAAGCTCTCCCCAATCATCAAAGCCCCCATCGCTGCCATGAAGCGTGGTATGATAAATGAGGTTTTTAGTGTCGGAGTAAAAAGTATTGACGGGCTTTTAACATGTGGAAAAGGGCAAAAACTAGGCATTTTCGCAGGAAGCGGTGTCGGAAAATCGACACTTATGGGGATGATTGTACGTGGTGCGGTTGCACCCATAAAGGTGGTTGCGCTTATAGGCGAGAGGGGAAGAGAGGTTCCTGAATTTATAGAAAAAAACTTAGGCGGCAATCTTGAAAATACCGTTATCGTTGTTGCAACATCGGATGATTCGCCGCTGATGCGAAAGTATGGTGCATTTGCGGCAATGAGTGTGGCGGAATTTTTCAAAGATCAAGGACTGGACGTTCTCTTTATCATGGATTCGGTTACACGTTTTGCTATGGCGCAGCGAGAGATAGGATTAGCCCTTGGCGAACCCCCTACCTCAAAAGGCTATCCGCCCTCCTCCTTGACACTTTTGCCACAACTCATGGAGCGTGCAGGAAAAGAAGAAGGAAAAGGCTCTATCACCGCCTTTTTTACTGTGCTTATAGAGGGAGATGATATGAGTGACCCTATCGCCGATCAGTCTCGCTCTATTTTGGATGGGCATATTGTTCTCTCTCGCGAAATGACCGATTTTGGCATCTACCCACCTGTACATATCCTTAACTCCGCTTCAAGGGTGATGAATGATATCATCTCTGCCGAGCATCTTAAAGCTGTGATGAAGTTCAGAAGACTTTACACGCTTCTAAAAGAGAATGAGGTGCTTATCCGCATAGGAGCATATCAAAAAGGGAGCGACCCTGAGCTTGATGAAGCAATGGTTAAAAAGGGCGAGATGGAGCAGTTTTTGATGCAAAGCGCCTCATCGCAGAGTGATTTTGATGGAGCGGTAGCAACACTTTTAAAACTTATGAGTTCATAATAACATCAAAATTTCTCCAGCTATCTCTTCTTGGTCTTTGCGACTGCTCCTCGGTGATTGCAAGTTTGCGTGATGAAGACAGCTCAAAAATTTTCATTATCTGATTGATTTCACTATCAAGACCAAAAATATCAATATAGCTATAAATAAGAGCTTCTGCGCCTCTAAAATCTTTTGAATTTATAATAGTTTGGATTCTGACGTGGAAGCTTACACGGAGCAAATCGCCGATTTTATGGCGTCTGCTATAGAGTGCCAGAAGCTCCCCGAGTGTTTTTTTAATTCCTTTGATATTTCCTCCAAGTGCATACTCTTCACATGTCACCATTAGTTTTGACCAATGTTTTTCTAGCAGAGTTCCAAGTTCTGTGGATTTAAGATGTTGATGCATGTCTATAATCTCATAACACTCAATAAAGTCATCTTCACTGTAGGCTTTTTGCAGTGCTAAAATATGTTTGCATTTGCGATACAACTTTTCCACTTTTTGTGCGACATCGGGAATCTCTTGAAGTGTTGAGAGAAGTTTTTTTGCCTCTTCTACTTCGCCTTTTAGTATTGCTGCTTCTGCTTCTTCAATCTTTTCATCTATCTGCTTATTCATAGCGATATAGTTTGGAATCTGTTTAAAGAGTTCATTTTTATCGATAAGCTGATTGATAGTTTGAAAATCACTCTTCTGAATCGCTTTTAAAAGAGCTACAAACTCCGTATTTTGTGTAAGAAGAAGTTTGATAAGCGGTTTTTTTGAAAGCACGGTGTTGTATTGTGCCAAAAGTGCTTTGGCACTCTCAAGATTATTTTGAAGAATATGTCTTTGTGCATTTGAAAAAGCGAGCTTAAAAATCTGCTCCATTTTATGATACTGCACTGTCTGTTTTAATGGTTCATATTTTGAACACATCGCATAAGCCAGAGGATATTTTTTTTCTAAGAAGAGTGCTTGAAATCGTAGATAGTGTTTAAAAGCATCAAATAGCTCCCTTATTTTTATCTGTTTGGATGGGATGTCCTTATAGGGAGCCAAAATTTGTGTTGCCAATGCATTATTTTGATTGATAAGTGCTTTTGTGGCATTATCATAGCTATTTTCAAACTTTTCTTCAAGCATTTTATGTTCATAAGAACCTTGAAGCATAGGCTCTTTTGCTATGAGTCTGAATGCCTCTGCAAGATGGCTATGAAGGATAAGCGAGCGTAGTTGTGCGATGCCCGGAAGGGCAACACTGACTATCTTGTTATTTTCAAGCGCAACGATTAAAGAGTCGTCACTGCTCATTGTTACGCTATTTATAGCTGTTTCAAATTCTATATATTTGCTATGAGTAATTCTATAGTTTTGTACATCAATTATAATTACTATGTTAGACTTGCCAACGACCATGACAAAGTTGGGGTTTGGCATAACTAAAAGCTGTTTAATGCCAAGCAGAGGCGTTCTTATGCTCTTGTAAACATGATGGTTATCAAGCAAGATAATATCTACACTTCCGTCACTGCTTCCGATAAGAAGCCTTTTATCATCTAAAAAGCATAGTGCATCAACCCTATTTTTGCTATATGTGAGAACATCTTTGTTTGATTGTGTATAGAAGTCAATGATAAAAATAGCACCGCCATAACCGCTACAGGCAAATTGATTTTTGTAAAAAGCAAAAGCGCTGACAAAGTTTTTATCCTCTATTGTTTTGAGAGGATTTTTTTCTCTCTCATACGGAAAAGAGCATAATCTTGAGAGAAGATGCGATTGATTTGTTTTATATTGAAGCACTCTTCCGTTTTTTGTTCCGACAACAATGTAGTTAGAGGTAGCGTCAAAGCTGATAATTTGAATTTCTTCGTCATAAGTTTCGATTGTTCGGAGAAGTTCTTTGGTCTCTATATCTATGATGTAGAGAAATGGAGCATTTGCAAAAACAAAAAACTGTGAGTTTGGACTAAATGCGCAAGCTGTAACAGAGGAGTTAAGATGGGTATTGGCTATGCTTTTTCTTGTTTCAAATGTATCTAAATCAAAAATTTTTATACCATGAAATTTTGTATTATAAGCCACCAACTTATCGCTCAGAATGGTTAACGCAGTAATATCAGATTTGGCACTTTGGCACTCATGTATCTTAGGCATGAAATATTATAGATAAAAAAAGTAGTATTTGAACTGAAAGTTAGTTGTATGTGTAGTTGAGATGAGGTTTGAGCCATGAAAACGGCTCAAACATTTAAAAATCTTTTGCTTCTATCTCTTCGTAAGCTTTCATAAGGTGTTTACCCATTTGACCCTCGTAAGCATCCCATTTGTGATATGCTTTAAGTTGCTTATGTACTTCCGGTTTAATCTCATAACTCTCAACGCCATCTTTATACGCTTTTTGTGCGCCGGCAGCAACAATTTTGAGATATTTCAAAAATGGTTCAACTATCTTTTTTGGGTCTTTTCCTGAAGGACCATGCCCTGGAACATAGAGTGCATACTTTTTAAAGCCCTCTTCTTGTTTCATGATTTTCTCTAAGAGCTTGATGTTTTCAAGAATGCTTGAAGATTCATCGAACGCTCCAAAACGATTTGTTATCAAGTTGTCACCGATAAAGAGTGTGTTGGAGTTGACATGCTCGATAAGTATATCCGTATCTGTATGCCCGCCGATAAAGTGACGCATGATAAATGTTTGACCATCTACTTCAACAGTCTGTTTGTTTTCAACACCTTGAGTCGGGAAAGTAAAAGGTTTCGTTCCCTCTAGGTTTCCAGTGAGTCTATCCAAAATGCCATACCATGTCTCAGCAGAGTTGTCTTTTACCTGCTCTATCATATAGGTAAGCGCATAGATAGGAGTATTTGGGTACTTTTCTAAGATATTTTTATTTGCAAACCAGTGGTCGCCATGCTTGTGAGTGTTAAATACGGCAATGATTGGCTTTTTGCTCACTTTCTCTATCTCGGCGAGTATCTTTTTACCAACATTATAGTTGCCGCCCGGATCGATGACGATAAGTCCATTTTTACTTTCAATGATGGCAGGATTGTTCATAAAGCCTTCATTCTCTTTGCTTGGTTCTTTTTCCGGTCCATGCATAATATAGACATTCTCATGAGCTTTTTTAAACTCAAAATTTCCCAATTTTCCGAGTGTGAAAGCATTG
The DNA here is from genome assembly GCF_028694605.1 of Sulfurimonas sp. Taxonomy (GTDB): domain Bacteria; phylum Campylobacterota; class Campylobacteria; order Campylobacterales; family Sulfurimonadaceae; genus Sulfurimonas. The sequence continues at coordinate 67,697 of NZ_JAQVKP010000010.1, forward strand.
AGCGTAAGCGAAAATGCCATGACTGCGGAAGCTAAAAACACAATTTTTTTCATTGTATCTCCTACGTTTAATATTGAGATTTATTATACTTGATGTAGGATAAAATGTATATGGAAAAAAAGAAAAGTTCAACAAAATGAACAAAAAAAAAGAGAAATGGGTATAAAAATCCCACTTCTGCGGCTACAGAAGCAGGGAATTAAAAGCTTCTTAGCAAGATGGAACGTTTCCGCTGTCGCTTGCAAAATTGAAGAAGAAGTCAAAATAGTGAGGAAGAAATTTAGCATCTAAATCTTCATCTGCTGCTTTTGGACAGATAGTTTTAATCTCTTTTGCAAGATTTCCGCTTTTGTTAAGCTCTTGCCACTCACCTTGTGTATGTTTTCCAGCCATAGCTGCACCACTGATGCCACACGCACTTTTAAGTTTTTTAGAGTAGAGCTTCAAACCCTTATCAGAATCTGCACTAGCAGTTACTGCGCCAACACTTAACATTAAAGCTGCACTTAATGCAATTTTTACAATTTTTGTCATTGTATCTCCTTATAATTTATAGCATTTTAACTTATAAAATATAAAATGAATATTTATTATAAAGATTATGTATAATTTTTATAGATAAATGTAACAATTCGTACACATTTTAGGAGAAAACAAAGCGGTTTATAAATGGATAAGTAAAAAAAGAGGGAGCTACAAGGAAAAGCCCTTGTAGCAGAGTTTTAAAATGAGGGATTACGCTCTACCTGAAAGCATTCCGTAGATTGTCATTGGTTTAAGTGCATAAACTTTTAGTAACCACCAAATCCATCTCTCTTGTGTTGGGTCAAGCGGGAATGAAGGAGTTGGTTTTTTGCTCCAGTCAAACTCAGCTAGCATAACTGTTCCGAGGCTTGTGATAAGTGGACAAACTGTATATCCGCCATATTTTGCAGCCAACGGTTTGCTTTCGATAGCAGAAATAAGGTTTTGCACAACTACGTGGTACTGTTTACGAGCAGAACCACCAGTTTTACCCATTGGAAGTGCGGCAACATCACCTAATGACCATACGTTTTTGTATTGGATATGTTGAAGAGTCTCTTTTTCAACAGGTACCCATCCTTGAGCTGATCCTACCGCAGATTTTGCAACAACTTCCGGAGCTTTCATAGGAGGTGTTACGTGAATGAAGTCATATTTGAATGGGAACGACTGGCTTTTTGTTACCATTGTGTATTCTTGTAAATCCTCGTCAAACTCGCCTTTTTCTTTCCAAGTTTTTGTAAATGTTGCAAGTTTTCCATCAGTGTCTATGTCAGTTAGGTTATAACCGAAGTTCCACTTAAAGCCTCTTTTTTCAAACTGCTTTGTGATAGCTTCTGCATACTCTTTGATACCAAATAGTGCGCCACCAGCTGTGTTGAAAGTTAATTCAACTTTGTTTGCAACACCTGCTTTTTCTAGGTGAGCGTGTGTAAGATACATAATCTTCATCGGAGCACCACCACATTTGATAGCGCCTGCCGGCATACTATATAGAGCTTGAAGTTTTTCAGGTCCTGTGTGTGCTTTTGCTTTTGCTACTAACTCTTGGATACCTTTCCAAGTATCTTCTGCTCCGTCACGGAAGTAGATAGAGTGTGTGCCATTCTTACCGACTTTTTGTCTTACTACCGCATTGTCGGCACCTGAAGATGTGATAACACCATCTAAACCTTTGATACCAGCATAGTTAAGAACAAGACCTGTAGCAACGATCATGTGGTCATAAGAAACTTCTTCTTTACCATCTACAACTACTTTGTTGTTGTCCGGATCAAATGCAGTAACAGTTCCCTTGATAAGTTTTACGCCGCTTGGAACAAAATCATCTCTGTTATAAATGATATCTTTTTTCTCCCATACGCCAGCTGCAACAAGAGTTTGTCCCGGTTGGTACGATACAGATGTAGGATCTGGCTCGATAACAGTTACTTCAAGGTTTGATGCGCTGTTTCTGATGAGTGCTGCTGTACTCATACCTGCTAAACCGCCACCAACGATAACAATCTTGCCCTTTGCACTGCTTGATGCGCTTGCAGTTGTAGCACCAACTGTTGTACCTGCGATTACAGATGCCGCCAAAGGAGACATCGTCAAATACTTAAGAGCCTCACGACGAGACATAATCTCCGGATGCTTATCAACTTCGTTCAAAATCTCTTCTAAGATTTTATTCTTTTTCATCTATTTTCCTTGTTTTGTGATAAAGTCTTCAATTCTACATGTTTCAAGCTTAAGAGAGTTTTAAATATAGTGTATTTATCCCTAAAATTGCGTAATTTAGCGAATATTTCCATTTTATTTTTAATACATAATTATATATTTTATTTATAATAAGCACTGTTAATAATAAAAAATACTCTATTTTTCAGTGAAACGTTACTTGTTGTTAACTTTTTAGTGTTAGTAGATTTTGAAGAAGGAAGAGGAAAAAGTGTGAAAGCAAAAGAGCCAAAAATGGCTCCTCTGTTTTTTTAGTATCTATATCTAAAGTAAACGCGTAAATCTTGTGCAGTTTCAACAGCAGTCGGTGTTGCGGCTTCAGATATTTTCATAGGTGTTCCACCGTATCCGAAGAATGCATTAGAACCAGTATAGTCATAATCTAAGTATGTATATCTGATTTGCATAGAGAAAACATCTTTGATAAGAGGTTGTGTCCAGTATGCTTCATAAGCGTTTCCGCGAACCGCCATTTTTGAGCCTATCATAGTATCTTCGCCGTAAGTAAACGGTCTCCAGTACTTTGAACCATGGTTATACTCTAAACCAAACTTTCCGCCTGTAAGGTTTGGCATCTGTGTACCTACCCAAAAAGATGTTCCAGTTTCATCATCAGTACTTCCTAACATCGGCTGACCTGCGTTTGGTCTTGTAGTTGATGCGGCAAAAGAGGCAAAAAGGACAGTTTCATCAAGGAAATCATTGATGCCATCGCCGATACCGTCTGTTTTAAAGGAGATTGCCATTCCATCCATATCCCCAAAGCTCTCTAGTCCACTGAAGTCTGCTTTATATCCTGGGACATTAAATCCTCTATACCATTTTGTCATAACAGAATATTGACCATTATCATAAGGCTGGAAAATCATTCCTACCATATCTGTGTTGTCTAAATCACTGTCATCTGTAGCAAAATCGTAGCCTGTATTGTCAAATCTGGAATTTGCATTTGTAAGTCCGCGACCAAGGCAGAGTTTAAAATACATTCCAGAGATATATTTGTCAAGTTTCATAGCTGCTGATGCGCCGTCAAATTCCATATTGATAATGTGACCCATCGGAGATTTTGCTTGATCATCATCTCTTAGGTTGACAAGGTAACCGTTTGTTGCAGGACGTCTTCCGGCACTTACTGTCCAGCCGATTTTGCCTGTATCAAAACTCCATAACCAGTAAGCTTCTCTTAGTTTGATAGTGTCATCAGTCAAGTTCTCGTTAAGAACCCAGTCAAACATATCAAAACCGGCTCCTCTTTGGTTATAGTTCGCACCAAACGCTTTGTTTACTGAAAGCTGTCCTTTAAACATCATGTTTTCAGTTGGTGCATAGCCCATACCTAGCCATAGGCGGTTTGAGTAGAGCGAGCTGTTTGAGTAGTGTGCTCCGTTTGCCGTTTCGTAGCGTAGGTTGTCATACGAAGTTCTAAAGTCAACATCAAATTTGATGTTATCCATCGCTGATTGAGCATTTACTTTAGAGATTTTTACATCTTGCGCTTTGTTTGCTTTTTCTAACTGCTCTATCTTTTTTTTGAGTTCGTCAATCTGTTTTTGCGTATCAGCGTCTGCAAAAGCCATTGTACTCAAAAAAGCAACAGCTGAAAGTGTTACGATTTTTCTCATTTTCTTTCCTTTTTTCCATTTTGTGTGGTGGGATTTTATCACAAAAAAGCTGAAAGAAGTTGAAGAGATTAATAAATCTTATTGATAATGAGTTGTGCCGTTACTTTTGAGTTGAACTCATTTTTGACAACTCTGTAGCTGCATGTTAGCCTTTTTTGCGGTGGAAAACGGAGTACTTTTTTAAATTGCAGCAGTTCAAGAGATGTTGTGTCTTGGGGTTGCTTGGCTCTGACTTTTGAGTGTGACTCGTCTTTGCCAAATGTTTTTGTCTCTAAAATCTGTGCATCTTTAAGTAAAAAGAGCGGACGGGTATTTGCTTCGCCGTATGGTTCAAAACTCTCAAGAAGGTCTAACAGCTCATGGTCGATTTCACTGCTTGGAAGCGTGCCTATAACCTCTTCAAGAGGTAAAAAATCCTCTTCGTTTAGCTTTGAGGCGCTTTTGTTGAGTGCATCTCTAAAGGGTGCTATGTTCTCCTTGCAAAGCCCAAGCCCTGCTGCCATTTTGTGTCCGCCAAACTTTGTCAGAAAGTGGCTGTTCTCTTTGATAAGGTTGTGGATATTGACATTGCCTATGCTTCTGGCGCTCCCTTTTGCTATGCCCTCTTCAATGCTGAGTGCAATAACGGGCTTTGAGAAATGCTCTACCAGCCTTGCCGCAACGATACCCACAACACCCTCATGCCACTCCTCCTTGGCAACGACAATAACCAAATCATCCGGATTTGCAATTTCCAATGCTTCTTTTGTCGCTTCTGCTTCAAGCTCACGTCTTTGTTCGTTAAGTGAGTTGAGTATCTCAAAAGCTATATAGGCTTCATTGGTGTTTTTGGCTCTAAAAAAATCAAGTGCGATAACTGCATCTTCGAGTCTTCCCGCTGAGTTGATGCGAGGGGCTATTTGAAAAGCAATATCCTCTGAAGCAATCGCTTTTTTACCTAAAAAATCTCTAATGATAATGGAAGAGGGACGCTGGGAAGTCATAAGCATCTTCAATCCCTCTTTGACAAGTGCTCTGTTGATGTCGGTAAGAGGCATGATGTCGGCGATAATGGCGATACAGAGGATATCTAAAAAAGAGCGCATATCGATGGAGAGGTTGAGTTCTTTTTTTAGAAGTGCCAAAAGTAGCCATGCTACCTGTGCACCGCATATCTCTGCAAAGGGGTAGGTACATTTTGAGAGTTTTGGGTTGACTATGGCATACGCTTGCGGAAGTATTTCAAGGGGGGTATGGTGGTCTGTGATGATAAGCTCTATACCCCTTGCCTTACAGATGTCTGCTGCTTCTATGGCTGTTATGCCGTTGTCAACCGTGATGATAATATCTGCATCAATACGTTCTAAAATGGTAGGGCTGACACCATAGCCGTCATGAAAGCGGTTTGGGATAAAAGGCTCAAGCGGATAGGGGATTTGTGCAAAAAAATCAACCATTATTGCGGTTGCACTTACGCCATCGACATCATAATCACCGACAAGGGCGATTTTTTTACCTTCTCTTATTGCCTCTGCTATCTTTTTTGCGGCTTTTGGCGCATCATGGAGAAGTTCGGGGTTTGGTATCTCAGAGAGCTTTTTCTCATTGGTAACTCTTGAGCGAAGCATCGCTTCGAGTGAAACTTTGCTAAGAGTGGGAATGTTCTCAAAGATATCCATAAAAGAGGTGTTACTCCTGTTGTGCAATAGCGAGTGTTGCCTCAACAAATGCTAGGATGGACGGGTTTGGAGTTTGTAGTCTTGATGTAAACTCCGGGTGAAACTGAACGCCTAAGAACCATGGATGATTTTTGATCTCTACCGCTTCAATCAGTCCGTTTGATTCGCCGGTTACAATCATGCCTGCATCTTCAAGCGCTTTGCGATATGTCGGGTTTGCTTCATATCTGTGGCGGTGTCTCTCATAGATGGTTTTTGCCCCGCCGTAAGCTTTGCGGATAAGTGAACCCTCTTTTGTGTCGCACGGGTACTCTCCAAGACGGAGTGTTCCGCCCATTGGGGATTTGTGTGTGCGCAGCTGTGTGTTGCCGCTTTGGTCCATAAAGTTGTCGATAAGATAAATCATCGGATACGGTGTATTTTCATCAAACTCAACAGAATTTGCACCTTCATATCCAAGTACGTTTCTCGCATACTCTACAAGTGTAAGCTGCATGCCAAGGCAGATACCAAGATATGGGATTTTGTTTACTCTTGCGTACTCAATGGCTTTGATTTTGCCCTCAACGCCGCGGTTGCCAAAGCCGCCTGCAACCAAAACAGAGTCACAATCACTAAGAAGTGCTTCTGCACCCCTCTCTTCTATCTTTTCGCTATCCACCCAGTGAATATCGACACGAGTATCGAGATGTGCGCCTGCGTGAATAAGAGATTCCGTAAGTGATTTGTAAGACTCTTTGAGTTCAAGATACTTTCCTACAAATCCAAGCACAATGCGGTTTTTAGGCTGAACTATTTTTTTGACCAGAGAGTCCCAGTTTTCCATGTTTGGGTTCAGTTCGCCAAGCTCCAACTCTTTTGCGATAGGCTTAAGGATGTTTTGTCTTAGAAATGACATCGGGACATCATAGATGGAAGCCGCATCAAGTGCCTCTATGACGCTGTCTGCTGAAACATCACAACTCATGGCAAGTTTTTTCTTGAAAGTTTTTGGGAGTGCGTTTTCGCTTCTGGCGATTATCATCTGAGGTGTGATACCGATACGGCGAAGCTCTTGAACGGAGTGTTGTGTAGGTTTGCTTTTAAGCTCGCCAGCTGCTTTGATGAAAGGGATAAGTGTTACATGAACAAAAAATGTCCCCTCAACCTCCTCATCATGTTTCATCTGGCGAATCGCCTCCATAAACGGAAGTCCCTCGATGTCTCCGACTGTTCCGCCAAGCTCGACGATAAGTATCTCATGTCCCTCGCCTGCTTCTTTGATACGCTTGACAATTTCGCCTACAATGTGCGGGATAACCTGAATAGTCTGTCCAAGGTATCCGCCTGCACGCTCACGTTCAATAACCGTTGAGTAAATTTGTCCTGTAGTGAAGTTGCTGGTTTTAAGGTAAGAGGTGTCCAAAAATCTCTCATAGTTTCCGATATCAAGATCGGTTTCGGCTCCATCTTTTGTAACAAAAACCTCTCCATGCTCTAATGGACTCATGGTTCCGGGATCGACATTTATGTATGGGTCTATTTTGAGCATACCGACTTGTTTGCCCGAGTGCTTGAGCAGTGTACCGATGCTCGCTGCCGTAATCCCTTTTCCAAGAGAACTTAAAACACCGCCCGTAACAAAGATATATTTTGTCATAAGATAGCTCCAAAATGTCAATTAAAAAAGCAATTATAGTGAAGCATCTCTTAAAATTGCATACATCAATACTCTCTAAAATAGTAGGCTATAAGAATATTTTGCTAAAATAGCATTAACTCAAGAGAGAAAGATTTGAATGGATTTTATACTTTTATATATAGTGGCGGCTTTGGGTCTCTCAACCGTACTCAACTTATTTCTAAAACGGCTCGGTGTTTCGCAAATCATAGGCTATATACTCACTGGTACTATCATCGTTTATGCTTTTGATTTGAAGCATATGAACGATTCGCTCACTTTAGAACACATCGCTGAATTTGGTATAGTCTTTTTAATGTTTAGTATCGGGCTTGAAATCTCTTTGGCAAAAATGAACAGCATGCGGATAGATATTTTTTTTAACGGGTCTATGCAGGTTGCTTTTACTGCACTCATTTTTTATGTCATCAGCCACTATGTTTTTTTACTTGCATCCACTCCTGCACTTATCGTCTCTTTGGCATTTGCCCTCTCTTCAACGGCAGTGGTTCTTAGCTACCTTAAAAGCTCAAAAGAGATAAACAGCCCTTACGGACAGCGTGCAACGGGGATACTTATCTTTCAGGATATCGCAGTTATTCCTATATTGATTCTTTTGGGATTTTTGGCAAATTCCGGTGGAGAACCGATTTCGGCGATACTTAGAGATACTTTTATAAGTGCGGTTTTAATTATCGGGTTTATGTTTATCGTTGGAAAAAGAGTTATGACTTGGCTTTTGCACTTCTCCGCTTCAAGCGAGGTTGATGAACTTTTTATGGGTTCGGTTCTTTTTATAGTTGTAAGTGCTGCTCTTTTAGCTTCCTTTGCGGGGTTTACTTACTCTCTTGGAGCTTTTACCGCAGGAATGATTATAGCGGAGACAAAGTACCATCATAAAGTTGAATCTGATATCGCGCCTTTTAAAGACATACTTCTTGGAACATTTTTTATAGTTGTCGGGATGAAGATAGATGTGGCTTTTCTTCTTGGGCACTTTGCGCAAATCATTTCTATTTTTGCACTTATTTTTCTTTTTAAAACGGCTATTACCTATGCAATTTTGCGTCTTACTTCATCACATACACGTTCACTAAAGACGGCACTCGCACTCTCTCAGGTCGGGGAGTTTTCATTTGTCATTTTTGCAGTAGCGAGTGTAGGCGGGCTTTTAGACAAAGAGCTTGAATCTCTCTTTGTTTTGGTTGTTATACTCTCGATGGTTATTACACCGTTTTTTATCTCTAAAATAAATAGATTTGTGAGCCATATCAGCAATTACCAATACTTAGGGTTGGATACTTCTGCTTTTGTTTCACGCAAGAACCATGTTGTCATATGCGGATACAGCATCACTGGTAAATTTGTTGCAAAACATCTTGATGCCATAGATGCGCACTATGTCATTATCGACAACAACCCAAAACATGTTCAAGAGGCTATAAAAGATGGTAAAGAAGCCTATCTCGGCGATATGTCAAAACTCTCTTTGCTTGAGGCGCTTCATACCGAGAGTTCAGCTGCCGTCATCGTTACGCTTGACAATGTTGAGAAGAAAAGAGCTATCTGCGAAGCGGTGTTAAAACATACAAAAGATGTAAATCTTGTCGTTAAAGTATCTACCCTTGAAGATAAAGAGAACCTGCAAGATTTGCCGATTACCTCTGTTGTGGATGACAAAGTAGAGGTTGGGCGTATCTTGGTTGAGAGAATGATGACATGCCAAATCGGAGGGAAGAGACGATGAAAAAGATTTTTATAACGGATTTGGATCATACATTTTTGCGAACCGACCTATCGCTGAGCGACTACACAAAAGAGAGTTGGAACAGGGTGGCAAAATACTCCATCATGAGTGTGGCAACTGCTAGAACCTACAAAAAAACGCTTCAGTTTATCAAAGATATAGAGATAAATGCGCCTATGATTCTGCTTGACGGTGCGCTCATTGCAACAGTTGAGAAAAAAATCATACAGACAAAGTTTGTCGGCAAAGAGATTGGGGATGCTATCATAGACGAGGGGGCAAGGTTTGGGATTTACCCCTTTATCCTCTCTTTGGCAGATGCTTCTTTGCGTGAAATCTTCTCCTACTCCACTACGCTAAATGCGCATCAACAAGAGGTGCTTAAAAATTATAAAAATGATGACCACCACAACAGGCAGACAAATCTGCGTGCAATGGATGACAACTTTAAGATAGTCTATTTTGGAGATGAGGAGCTGTTGCGTCCTTTGGCTGCGCATCTGCAAGAACTTTTTGGCGATACGCTCAAATATATCTTAGCCCCTGAGGCGTATGTGGGGTGCTACTTTTTAACCATTTTGCATAAAGATGCGGACAAGTCACACGGCATAAGAAGTGTGAGTGAATATGTAGGGTTTGACCTTGGCAAACTGACAGTTTTTGGGGATAACTTCAATGATGTCGGTATGTTTGAACTAGCTGGAGTTTCCGTGGCGGTTGCCAATGCGCAAGATGGTGTCAAAAAGAGCGCAAAAGTTGTTTTGCCGCATACAAACGATGAGGATGCGGTTGCTAAATATTTGGAGAGTTTAAGCCATGGCAGCAGGTAAGTCGTTTGTACCGATGTTTATCATCGGGGGTTTGTTTTTCATATTTGGATTTGTGACTTGGCTAAACGGCTCGCTTATCCCATTTTTAAAAATTATCTGTGAACTAAGCGAATTTGAAGCTCTTTTTGTAACTTTTGCATTTTACATCGCCTACACGGTTATGGCGTTTCCTATGGCTTTTGTGCTTGAGAGAGTAGGGTATAAAAACGGCATGATATTAGGGCTTTTTATAATGGCAGTGGGCGCTTTGATGTTCATACCTTCAGCGCAGAGTGCGAGTTTTATGTTTTTTCTGTCGGCTCTTTTTGTACTTGGAAGCGGTCTTACTCTTTTGCAGACTGCATCCAACCCTTATGTTGTGCATCTTGGAGATATAAAAAGTGCGGCGATGCGCATCTCCGTTATGGGCGTTATCAACAAAAGTGCAGGGGTTTTGGCTCCGCTTCTCTTTACGCTGCTGGTCTTTTCCGATATGCCCTCTGTTACTACGATAGCATCGGCGGATAAGGAGCTTATGGCGTCCAAACTCATAGCCCCTTACATGTATATGGCGCTTATGCTTCTCGCTCTTGTGGCATTGGTTCGTTTTTCGCCTCTTCCCGAACTTGAACTTGAACAAAGCAGTGATGATACGCAAAAGAGCATTTTTGCATTTCCTCGTGTGGTTTTGGGTGCAGTTGCTCTCTTTTTTTATGTGGGTATTGAGGTTATCGCCGGAGATACCATAGGGCTTTATGCACAGAGTCTCGGAGTAGAAAATGCTACCGCACTTACATCCTACACGATGGTTTTTATGGTGCTTGGCTACATAGTCGGTATTTTTTGCATACCCAAATATCTATCGCAGCAAAAGGCGCTTCTTTTCTCCGCACTCTTTGGGATACTTTTTATACTCGGTATTGTTCTAAGCGGAACAAACCATACTTTTTTTACACCGCTTCCGGACACGGTTCTTTTTGTAGCACTTCTTGGTTTTGCAAACGCTCTGGTTTGGCCAACCATCTGGCCGCTCGCGCTTGAGGGCATAGGAGCATACAGTGCAAAAGCAAGCGCACTGCTTATCACATCCATAGCGGGGGGCGCACTTCTCCCGCTTCTCTTTGGTAAAATCGCCTCTTTTGCGACTATGCAGGGGGCGTATCTTTTGGGCATAGGGTGTTATCTTTTTATCCTTTTTTATGCGCTTAGGGGACATAAAATTGTGTCTTGGAGAAACTCTAATGTATAATGCTATAAGAAAAAATGCTTAAGGGGGATTGTGATGCAGACAGTTACATTAAAAATCGAAGATAGCATCAACGATAAATTTTTGTGGCTTTTGAGCCATTTTTCAAAAAATGAAGTTGAAATATTAGATAAGACGGCATATAAGAGTGATGATGAGTATCTAAGAAGCATAAAAGGTATGCGAGAGAGCATAATCGAGGCTTCAAACGAACCGATGGAAAATTATGTAACTGCCGATAAGCTAGATTGGTAAAATGTACCAACTGCTATTTTCACCTCAGGCAAAAAAGGATGCGAAAAAGATAGCATCAAGCGGACTGAAGCCAAAAGTGCAAGAACTCTTAGTCATGGTGCAAGAAGAGCCTTTACGCTACCCGCCAAAATATGAGTATCTTGAAGCGGATTTAGCAGGAAAAATCTCAAGAAGAATCAACAAACAGCATAGACTAGTGTATGAGATTTTTGAAGAAGAGAAGATAATAAAAATTTATAGAATGTGGACACATTACGAATAGATGATAACGCATAAGAGATTAGCCGACGGCTTTGAGTATATAGAGGTCAAAAATAGTGCTGCAGAGGCAAAAGTTGCTTTGCAGGGTGCGCATCTGTTTCACTACGTAAAAGCAGGGGAAGAGCCGATTTTGTGGTTGAGCGAGACGAGTGATTTTGAACTTGGCAAGGCAATCCGTGGCGGTGTTCCTCTCTGTTGGCCGTGGTTTGGGTTTAATGAAGACAAATCCTTGCCGCAGCACGGTTTTGCAAGAGTCATGATGTGGGAATTTGTGGGCGGCGATGAGGTGGATGCACGAACAACAGTTTTGACTTTTAGGCTCACGAATGACGAAAAAACAGTTCAAATATGGCACTATAAGTTTCTTTTGGAACTGAAAATCACTATCTCAGATAAGTTGACGCTAGAGCTAAAAACCACAAATACGGATGATAAATCTTTTAAAATCTCACAAGCACTTCATACTTACTTTAGTGTTTCGCATATTTCAGAGGTAGCTATCAAAGGGTTAGATAAAAAGCCCTATCTTGATGCTCTGACATGGAAAAATGAGCTGCAAGAGGGCGATATAAGCTTCCATCAAGAGGTTGACAGAGTTTATCAAAATGTTGATGGCGAGATAGTTTTAAGCGATAAAAAAAGAGAGATTTACATCAAAAACAGCGGTTCATCTTCTGTGGTTGTATGGAATCCGTGGATAGAAAAAACTTTAAGAATGAGCGCTATGAAACCTAATGCTTATGAGAGCATGGTCTGTATCGAATCTGCAAACGCATTTGATGACGCAAGAGTTTTAAAACCGCATGAGGTGCATGTCTTAGGGGCGGTTATCGACTAGCTCTTCTTGTAAGAGCCTATGTGCTTCATACGCCAGACGCATAACACCCACCGCATAGTTTGACGAGTTGTTGTAGCTCATGATTTTGATGGCATACTCTCTTAGATGCGCCAGTTCTTCTTTGTCGCAAGTAAAACATTGGTATTTTGCATCATTTTTTTTGCTCTGGGAATAGACAAATGAAGCATCTTCATTATTAAATTCAAAGTCATACCACTCTGTTTCGATTTGAGCAACATCTCCGGCTTTATCCCATTCCAGAAGCGTTTTAAATTCGCCTTTTTGGTGTAGGTAGTTTGCTGTAGAGACTATGGCATCTTCCATTTTTGTCAAATCTCCGACTTTTGTTTTATACCCTTTAGCATAAACAAAACTTGAGGGCATAAACTGGGGGATACCTACGGCTCCCGCATAAGAGCTTGGAAGATTGCATGCCTCCGGTGCAACGCCTCTTTTATAGCAATGCACGATGATGGATACCATATTTGCTTTGCCCATATTGAGCAGCCATTTCTCTCTTTGGCTATTTGGTTTTGTTCTTAAGGCAAGCGTGTTAAAAACGATAAAAGCATCATGTGTGGGTTTGATTTTGCCAAGGCGTGTCTCTTTGATAAGAATGGCAGCAATGATTTCACGGTTTACGCCATACTCTGCCTCTACAAAGTCGTAAACTTCGACATGTTCTTTGAGGTGTGCAACCATCTCCGAGATATATTTGACAAGTGTATTATTGGCTTTTTTCTCATTTTTTCTATGTATTTTGATGTATTTTGGCTGGAGATACTCATAGCTCTTTTCATCAAATTTTTTTGTTTTTAAAGAGGAGAGTAAAAAAGCGTTGGCATAGTCATAGGAGACCCCTTTTTGCACGGCTTTTTGACATACTTCCTGATAGATTTTATTTTTTAAATTGCAGTTGTCGTACTTTGCAAAAAGGAGCGTTGCTAGAAAAAGAGGAAAAAAGAGCCTACCCATGATACACGCGACCTTTCATTTTTTATCTTTTTAGTATAATACCAGATTTTAATGCAGGAGCAAACCATGGAAGTAGATAAGGCGTGCAACAATGAGATTTGCATGAAAAGCAAAGAGTGCGCAAGATTTCAATCTTACCTAGACGGAAATCAGGACTACAAAACATTTAAAGGTACAGAAGTAAAAGGATGCGGGCAGTTTATACAGAAGTAGCCTCTGCTTCGCTCAACCTTTGCGGTGTGCCGATGTCATGCCATTTTCCCTCATAAAGCTGACCGCTTACTCTGTTTTGCAGTGATGCTTGACGAAGAAGCGGTGCAAGCGGAAGTTTTGTACATTCAAGAGCGTTAAAAAGCTTTGCAGAGTAGTAACCGATACCTGAAAATGTGAATTTTTTGATATCGTCATTAACAATTCTGTTTTTGTGAAGCCCAAAATCTCCGCTTGGGTTGTGCGGCGGATTTGGCACTAAAACAAGGTGCGCCAAATCTTCACCTAATACAAAATCTCTCTCAAACTCGTAATCACACCAGATATCACCATTGACGACTAAAAAAGTCTCATCTTCCAAGAGAGGAAGCGCATTGATAATGCCGCCTGCACTCTCTAGCGCACCGCTATCTCGTTCATCCGAGAAGAGCAGACTTACGCCCCACATCGAACCATCCCCGAGAGACTCTACGATTTTTTCTCCAAGGTGTGCGATGTTGATAACAATCTCGCTAAATCCAAGCGAAGCGAGTTTTTCAATATGCCAGACAATAAGCGGTTTTGCGTGAATTTTGATAAGCGGTTTTGGTATCTTGTCTGTAAGCGGACGCATCCTCTCCCCTCGTCCCGCTGCTAAAATCATCGCTTTCATTTTATGCTGCTAAGAAAAGCACCCAGCTCTTTTGTCTCTTCATATCTGTTTGCGGCATCGATAACATACTTAAGTGTGAGCGGTATATCTTTGAGGTAACCGTTTTTTTTGTCACGGATGGAGAGCCTTGCAAAGATGCCGAGAACTTTTATGTGTCTTTGCATCCCCATAAAATCAAACCACTTGATAAATGTCGCATCGCTTACCTTAAGCCCTTTTTTATCACGAAACTCTAGGGCAAGTTTTTTTATCTCCGACCTGTCGTAAGCAACATAGCAATCTTTTAAAAGTGACACCAAATCATAGGTAATAGCCCCGTTCATAGCATCTTGATAGTCGATGATACCGATTTTTTTATCGTCTTTGAGCATAATATTTCTTGAATGAAAGTCACGATGAACAAAGATGCCTTGAGGCTGTTCAAGTACGACATCGCTTATGCGATCAAGTGTTTTGGCGATAAGCCCTTTTTGTGCATCGCTGAGTTTGAGGTGCAGCAGCTTTTCTAGGTACCACTCCTGCATCAAATCCATCTCTTTGTGCAAAAACGCTTTATCGTAGAGAGGCAGGGCGGAGGCATCGGCTTTTTGTATTTTTAAAATAGTGTTGATTGCTTTTGTGTAAAAAGCTTTGAAGTTCTCTTTGTTCAAGATGTCCAGATAGTGTGTTGTGCCGAAATCTTCCAAGATAAGATAACCCTCATCCGGGTTTTGTTCAAAAATCTTTGGAGCGCAAACCTCTGCGCCACAGAGTTTTGAAGTCACATGTAAAAACGCACTAAGAGAGTTTTTCTCCAGTGAAGAGTCCATCAAAATAGCTGTTTTCTGACCGTCTCTAAGCCTATAGTATTTTCTAAAACTTGCATCCGCCAAAGCAGCTTCAACCGTATAATGTTTAAAAGAGGTTGTTTTTACCCACTCTTGCACTCTATTCATAAATCGCACCTAAAATCGAATCTTTTAACGCACCTGTAACGGACGAAATTTTAACACATTTTTTATGGATTCTCTCGTGAGCAAGCCATGCAAACGCCATAGCCTCCATATACTTGCTGCTTACGCCGCACTCATCGCTTGAGACGATTTCAACTCCGCTTAGCTCCTCTTGCAGGCGTTGCATAAGATAGCCGTTTTGCGCTCCGCCGCCACAGGTGATAAGCAGTGTGGTCGGAGTTTTTTTGACCTCGTTTGCAATGCTGATGACGGTGAGTTCCAAAAGGGTTGCTTGAATATCTCTTGCTTTTGTATAGAAGGTATTTTGGTTTTTCCATGCAAAGTTTTCAAGCTGTTTTTGAAGCCACGCACCGTTAAATAGCTCTCGCCCCGTACTTTTTGGAGCCTCTTTGGAAAAGTACGGCTCTTTGAGCAGCTCTTTGAGCAGCTCTTTGTTTGGAGTGCCGGACTTTGCCCATGCACCTTCTTCATCGTATGGAGTATTGCTGTGTTTTGCTATCCAGTAGTCCATAAGCACATTGCCGCATCCGGTGTCGTACCCTCTTAGTTCATCTCCAAGAATACTAAGATTTGCCATGCCGCCTATGTTGAGCACGGCGATGTTGCCCTCAAGCCTTGAAAAGAGGTAGTGGTGAAAAGCTGGAGCAAAAGGAGCGCCCTGACCCCCATGCGCAATATCTTTGCCTCTAAAATCGCTTACCACTCTTATGCCCGTGCGTGCTGTGACTACATTGGCATTTCCAAGCTGTATCGAAAAAGGATAGGCTCCGTTTGGTTCATGCCATACCGTCTGCCCATGCAGACCGATAGCTTTGATGCTCTCTTTTTGAATCTTTTTATTGAGCAAAAATCGCTCCAGCGCATTCGCATACATCTCGCCTAAGCGTGTATCAAGTTCACCTATCTCTTTAAGTGTAACCGGATTGTTTATAGCATAAAGAACAGTCTCTTTTGCTTCTGCATCAAAAGGGTAGGATGCTTCATGGAGCAGTTCAAAACTATACTCCTTGATTTCGCAAAGAGCAATATCTATCCCATCCAAGCTTGTTCCCGACATCACGCCGATATAAAATTCACTCATCTTTGGCTCCTAGCAACATAATGAAAAAAGAGACGGCAGTGCCGATGAGCATCTGCCAAGCAAAGCCTATAGTTATACCAAAAGTGTAGGGTTGCAGTGCCAAAACTGTGACAAATCCACCGATGAGTGCCATAAGAACGGTTGTTCTGTTTCCACGAGAGGTAAAGATTGCGGCAAAATAGACGCCCAAAAGCCCCGTATAAGCAAAAGACATCACACCAAGCGCAAAATTTATCAAGGAAAGGTCGCTGTAACGCTGCCAAAAGTAGCTAACCATCGCCATGACAGAGAGCAAAACCGTAAAAAAGAGCACCGCAACTCTTGAAGCTTTGAGAAAGTGTTTTTCATCCGTTGTGCCAAGCTTTTGCTTCCATGGTCTGTACAAATCCTCAACCGCAACAGAAGCCATTGCGCCAAGAACAGAGTTTGCGCTTGAGAGTGCCGCTGCAATCGCCCCGACTGTTACCAAACCTCGAAGCCCATCAGGCATCTCATGGAGTATATAAACCATAAAAACGGTAATCTTTTCACCCTCAAAGCTCTGCTGTGCTCCCCCTTGTAGGTAAAAGAGGTATAAAAGAGTGCCGATAGTTAAAAAAAGAAGCACTACGGGAATAGTAAGTAGGGCTGAGACAAGAAGCGATTTGGCTGCTGCGTTTTTATCTTTGCAGCCAAGCACCCTTTGGGTCATATCTTGATCAAGCCCAAAAGCGGCGATGTTGAGAAGCAGCCATCCGCTTAGAAGTGTAAAGATGTTAAAATCTCCGCTCCAAGAGGTATCAATAAAGTTGAGTTTGTTGTGTTCGTTTAATGTTTGAAAGATAGCAACATCTTGCAGCGAAATACTAAGATATACAACCACGGCAACGGCTGCCAAGATATAGGTAAAAGCTTGAATCACATCGCTCAAAATGATAGAGCGAACTCCTCCGACAAAAGTGTAGGCAAGCGCACCCGTCATTAAGATAACAATGGAGAGTGCCACATGCGCAAAAGCGATATCGCTAAATAAAATCATTGAGACGGCAAGTGCGCCTATGTAGAGCCTTGCACCGCTTGCCAGCACTCTTCCCACAAGAAACATAACACCCGCTTGCTTTTTCGCACTTGCTCCATAGCGCTTCTCCAGGAGTTCATATACGGTAATCGCACGCATTTCGTAGTATCTTGGCAGAAGCACATAAGCTATAAAAATGGATGCCAGAATAGTTGAGAAGTAAAATCCTATAAAAGTAAAATCGCCTTTGTAGGAGTACTCCGGAACACCCAAAAAAGTGGCGGCGGATTGTGATGTGGCAAGAACAGAGAGTGCAACGGCAGAGATGGGCAGTGCAGTCGGCGAGAGAAAATAGTCCCGTGAAGAGGTTATTTGTGTGCGGCTAAGAAAAAAAGAGCTAAGTGCCAGAAGTAAAAAGTATGCGCCAAACACAACCCAATCAAGCGTAGAAAAAGCACTCTGCATTGTTAGAGCTTATATCTTTGCATCAATTTTTCTATGCGTTTGTTTGACTCTTTGATTCTCTCAAAAGAGATGCTTCCTTTTTTAACTCCAGAGACGATAACGGCTACAAGTTCATCTATGTCTTGTGAAGCGAGTTGATTGCCAAAGAGCAGCATATCAACGCCCGAGTTGATGGAGAGCGTCACAATCTCTTCAAGCGTATAGCGGTTTGCAAGTGCCCCCATCTGCAAATCATCGCTAACCAAAACACCATCAAATCCAAGCTCTTCTCTAAGCAGTTTTGTGTTGACATTGTACGAGAGTGTGGCAGGGTAGGCGGCATCAAGGTTTGAGTTAAAAACATGCGCACTCATAATCATAGCGGCATCACCGGAGCCGATAAGCTCTTTGTATGGTTCAAGTTCCTCTTTGCTCCAAGTGTTGCTGATATCTACAAACCCTTCATGAGAGTCTCCAAGTGAAGAGCCATGCCCCGGAAAATGTTTCAAAACGCTGATGATATTGTTGTTTTTAAGAGAAGTCATCATTATTTTTGCATACATGGTAACCTCTTTGCTTGAACTTCCATAAGAGCGCCCAAGTCCGGATATAACTTTATTGTCGGGGTTTACTCCTAAGTCCACAACGGGAGCAAAGTCACAGTTGATACCGTTATGAACAAGTGTTCTTGCAAGCGCATTGTAAACATGCGTCGCCATATAAGCGTCAAGTTGAGCAACTCTTGAAGCAGATGGTGTGGCTTCAAAGCCGTATTTTGGACTTAGTCGTGCAACTTTGCCGCCTTCTTGATCTACAGATATAATAAGCGGTTTTTTTGAAAATGATTTGAGTGATGCGGTCAGTTTTTGGAGTTGTTCGGGAGAACTTATGTTTTTTGTTTTTGTTCTGTCATCATAAAATCGGTCAAAGAGGATAACGCCGCCAAGGTCGTACTTTTGTATCTGCTCTACAATCTTGCTTTTTTCATTGACAGTTTCATTGGCAAACCCGACAAGAAGCATTCTGCCGACCATTTTTTGGAGCTGCACATCTTCACTTCCAAAGAGAGAAGATACAAAGATAGAAAAAAGAAGCAACAGTTTCAACAAACGTACTCTCAAAATAGCTGCTTAGTTCCCTCGAGAGCCAGGTTTCACTGCCTCGCTGCCTGCTTTGCACATAGGACAATCCTCAGGTGCGTACATCTCAAACGTAAAGTCTGCAAGTGCAAAAAACGGGATATCCTGCGGTAATTTACAGTTAGGTTTAGTGACTACATCACTATGTTGGCGTTTACAAAAACCACGGTTCGCAAGGGCTGCAACACCTACTATCTCTCCGCCAAGACTTTTTACAACTTCAGCCGCTTCCATGGCAGAGCCGCCCGTTGTAATGATGTCTTCACACATCAAAACTCTTTCGCCTTTTTTTACTTCAAAGCCTCGGCGAATCGTCATCTCTCCGTTGACTCTCTCTGCAAAGATGGAACGTACATCAAGTGCGGTTGCCAGAGCAAAACCGGCTATCAGACCGCCAAGAGCAGGTGCGCAGACGGTGTCCACTTCCAAACCGCTATTTTTTATCTGTTTTGCAAGAGCATCGGCAAGAAGTTTTGCAGTTTTTGGATCTTCCAAAACTTTAGCAGACTGAAGATAAAACTGTGAGTGATTGCCGCTGCTAAGTTTAAAATGCCCCCCTAAAAGAGCATCTGCGTCCATATATATTTTTTTGACATCCATATTAAACCTTTAGTATTTCAGCTTCTTTGCTCTTTAAGATAGAGTCAATCTCTGCAATAAATTTGTCAGTTATTTTTTGGATGTTGTCTTGTGCAGATTTTGACTCATCGATGGTAATCTCTTTGTCTTTTTCCATCTTTTTTACTTTGTCGTTTGCATTTTTTCTATCGTTTCTTACGGCAACTTTTGCATGCTCTCCCATCCCTTTCATCTGCTTCACGGACTCTTGTCTCTGTTCAACCGTCATAGCAGGAAAAAAGAGTTTGATTTGTACGCCGTCATTGTTCGGATTTGCGCCTACATTTGCTTTTGCGATAGCACTCTCGATAGCGTTTAAGAGATTTTTTTCCCAAGGATTGACAACGATTGTTGTTGCATCTGAGGCTATGATAGAACCAACCTGATCAAGTGCAGTCATTGTTCCGTAATAGTCGATTTTGACATTATCCAAAACAGATGTCGTCACTTTCCCTGTTCTAAGTGTTTTAAAATCTCGCAGCATGTGGTTCACACTTGTTCTCATCTTTGCTTCACATTCATTAAATAGTTCGTTTAGCATATCGTTCCTTTGCTATAGTAAAAAAATAGTGGCGTATTGTAGCGAGAAAATATTTAAAAGAAAAATTGAGAGGAGAAGGTAGCCGCAAAAAAATGCAACTACTTTTGTGTTGTAGAGTTTGCCCCTGTAGAGCTGTTTTGCTCTTGTGCATTTGGAACCGCTGCCGCAGGTGCTTCTACTTTTGTTGCAGCAGGAAGCGGTGTTGCAGGTGCCGTGATGTTTGTTTTTTCAACAATATTATCTACAACAGATTCAGATGCATTGGAAGCGTATATATATCCAAGTGCCAAAGTGTTGATTACAAATAAAAAACCTATTGTAAAAGTTGTTTTTGCTAAAAAACTAGCAGGTCCTTTTGCTCCAAAAACAGACTCATTTGAGCCGCTGTATGCGCCAAGACCTATGCTTGAGCTTTTCTGTAGAAGTACCGCTATAACAAGCATTACTACTAAAACTATTTGGACAATAAGTAAAAAACTAGCTGTCATTCTCTATCCTTGAAGGCAATAGCCTATGTAAAAAGTGGCGAATTATACCCAAAAAAACTAATTTTGTAAAAAATTACCGCACCGACAAATAAACTTAACTTTTGATGATATAATTTTGTCCATAATCAAGGCAAATTTTTGAAGCCCTAGCCAAGGCTAAGGCGAAAAAATTTAACGCAGAGTATGGGCAAAAGTATATCACCTCTTCTCGTACTTTCAAAAGTTAAGTTTATTTGTCGGTGTGGTAATAAACTATAATTTCAAAAATATTTGAGGGGCATGTGTGGGCTTAAAAAATTTGATTGTGGTACCCTTTTTATCGGTTTTTATCTCTTGTTTTGCTCTGCATGCGCAAGAATCGCAACAAAAACCTACCATCGCAGCAAGTACATTTTCTCTTTATGATATCGCCAAAAGTATAGCGGGTGAGAGTGCGCAAACTTTTATGATTCTTCCTTTTGGTGTGGATGCACATAGCTATGAACTTACACCAAAACAAATGGCAAAAATAGCACAAAGCGATTTGGTTCTTTATAACGGAGCCGGTTTAGAGCCTTGGATTAAGGGGTTTTCATTTAAAAAAAGAGCGGTTGATATAAGTACATTTGTAAAACTAAGAGAGCTTAGTGCAGACCACGAACATCATGAAGATGTGCACAAGGGGCATAGCCATGGGGAGAGCGGTTTTGACCCGCACTACTGGCAAGACCCGACCAATATGATACTGGCAGCGGAGCAGATTGCAAAAGAGCTTATTGTACTTTTTCCAAAAAACAGAGCGTTGTATGAAAAAAACAGAGACACATATATAACGATGCTCCAAAATCTTGATACCGCATATAAAACGGGGCTTAAAGAATGCAAACTAGATACTATTATCGTCAATCATAACGCATTTTCTTATCTTTCACTGAGATACGGTTTTCATACCGAGCCACTTAGTGGTATCTCTCCCGAAGCCCAGCCAAACGCAAAAAACATGATAAAACTTATCAAATTTATCAAAGAGCATAAAGCAGAAGTTATCTTTTTCGAGAAATTCGCTAACGAAAAAGCGATAAAAAGTATCGCAAAAGAGGCAAATGTCGCCGCCGATGTTTTGCAGCCGCTTGGCAACATAACCGCCGATGAAGCAAAAGCAGGGCTTGGTTACGATGCTATTATGCGAACAAATTTAGACAAAATCTCCAAAGCGCTTCAGTGTCGATGAAATTTAGTGTTCCGATTTTTGATGTCAAAAACTTAAGCTTTGTTGTCAAAGAGCATGCAATCCTCTCCAACATCTCTTTGGAGATTTTCCCATCAGAGTACATTGCCGTCATCGGTCCAAACGGCGGCGGTAAAACAACGCTTGTGCGGATGCTTTTAGGGCTTGAAAAACCCACAAACGGAGAAGTGAAGATTTACGGCAAAAAGCTCTCGCATTTTAAAGAGTGGTATAAAATCGGCTATGTTCCGCAACGTGCCTCTCTTGTCGATAGCTCTTTTCCGGCAACAGTTTTAGATATCGTTAATATGGGAAGAACATCACAAAGAACACTCTTTAGCACCTTAAGCAAAAGCGATAAAAAATTTGTTCATGATGCAATGCAAAAGATGGATATCTTGGATTTGGCAGATAAAATGGTGGGAACACTCTCGGGCGGACAGAGACAAAGGGTCATGATAGCGCGTGCGCTTGCTTCAAACCCAAAGATACTCATCTTAGATGAGCCAAATACCGGTGTTGACATAGCATCACAAAAAAAGTTCTATACACTTTTAAGAGAGCTTAACAAAAAAGATGGTATTACCATTGTATTTATCACGCACGATATCGGTGTTATTGCAGATGATATCGCACGTCTCTTTACTATCAACCAAAAAGCTATTATCTGCAACAACCCGAAACAGACACTAAGCTGTGAAGAGATGAGTTCGCTTTATGGTATCGATGCACATCTTCTTCACAACCACAGACACGAGCACTAAAATGTTAGAGATGTTTGAATACGATTTTATGCAAAGAGCTTTTGTCGCAGGAATAATTATAGCTGTCTTAGCCTCTATCAGCGGTACATTCGTTGTCCTGAGACGCTACTCTTTGATTGGCGAGACATTGGCGCATTCAGCACTTCTTGGGGTGGCGGTAGGGATTGTCGCAGAGTTTAACCCTCTTTGGTCTGCCGTACTCTTTGCACTCTTTGCGGCGTGGTTGATTGAGTACCTAAGAAGCGCATTTTCGCTATATAGTGATGCAGTTCTTGCGATTTTACTATCAGGCTCACTTGCTTTAGCTGTTATTATCGTCTCTCTCGGCGGGGCTTTTAACAACTCGCTTATTTCCTACCTCTTTGGCTCTATCCTTGCCGTAAGCAGTGAAGATATCTTGGTTATCTCGGTTTTTGGGGCTGTTTCTCTCTTTTTGCTTCTGCTTTTTTCCAAAGAGTTTTACTTTATCGCCTATGATGAAGAGGTGGCTAAGACAAGCGGCGTAAAAGTAGATATACTTAACTTTTTGTTAGTGAGTGTCGTAGCTATCATCATAGCACTCTCCATTAGAGTTGTAGGAAGCCTTCTTATCAGTGCACTTATGATTATCCCGACTGTTGCAGCACTACGCTTTAGAGTCGGATTTGTAAAAACAGTTCTTATCTCCCTTGCCATTGCACTCGTGAGTGTTTTTGTCGGCATGACGCTCTCTTTTCACTTTTCACTTCCATCAGGTGCTACGATAGTGTTGTGTGTTCTTTTTGTTTTTATCCTCTCTTTGGCAATCAATAAAAGATGAATGTAAGCTCTGAATTTTCAAGACGTGCCTTAGAGTACGGAAATTACAACATCATACAAAACATAGTAATAGAAAAACTGCTCACTCATGTAGCGCATAAACCTAAGCGTATTTTAGATATCGGATGCGGGAGCGGTGCTCTCTTAAGAGCCATAGACTGGGAGTATGAGCATTTTTGCGGTGTTGATTTCGCGCAGGGAATGCTAGAGCTACATCCAAAATCTTCAAAGATTGAGCTTCTTTATGCAGATTTTAATCAAAATAAACTTTTTGAAAATCTGCTTACATATAAATGGGATTTTATTTTTTCAGCATCTGCCCTACAGTGGGCTCATGATTTGGAAAAAGTTTTTTATTGCATTCAAAAATTAAATGCGCCTGTTGCTTTGGCAATTTTTACATCCGGTACCTTTAAAACACTCAACGAAACAGCCTCAATCAGTTCTATACTAAGAAGTGCCGATGAGATAAAAAATCTTGCAAAAAATTATTTTGATGCCAAGTTTGAGGTAGTTAACTATAAACTTGAGTTTGAATCAACAAGGGATATGTTTCGCTATATTAAAAAAAGCGGTGTAAGCGGCTCAAGGAAAATACTAAGCTATAAAGAGAGTAAGAAGCTCTTAGAAGAGTATCCGCTCTCCTATCTGGAGTTTGAAGTCGCTTTTATCTACTCGCCAAGCAAGTAAACATCGTCTGCAACTCTGATATCTCCACTTGTAATAACTTTTGCAAAGATACCCCTGTCATTTTTTAAAAGTGTAGGAAGTTTAACATCGATAACGGCGAGATGATTGCAGATAGTACAGTGCTGTGTGATTTCCAGTAAAGCGTTTCCGATCTGCAAACGGCTCCCCACTTCAAGCGCATAAGGATTATAGTCAAGCAAGATATTTTCGCCAAGATAACCAAAAGGCATCTCAATCCCATAGTTTTTGATAAGATTATAGCTGTCTATCGAAGAGATTAAAACAGAGCGCTCTATGTTCTTATTATAAAATTTATCCTCAACTACTCCAAGTGTATCAAAAGAGAGAATATCTTTTTCTACTCTTTGAGAAACCCCACTATGCGATACAAAAAGATTTAAAACCTGTCCAACTTTTTCGTTTGACATTTGTGATATGCCTTTATAACAAAATACAATTATAAAACTTCATAGTATTTTGTAAGAATATTGATGCGAAATGGTAGCATATTTTTATGTGTGAATGGTCTCAAAGCCAAAAAAGGTATTAATATAAATTTTATTAATATGGCGTATTAATAAAATTTATGGGGAGTGTTACCAAATGAACACATTCAAAAAAATGTAATAATTTTCTCACATTTATCACATTTTATCTTGACAATTACAATTTATTTCCTATATAATGGTCTCCTTGCATTTCATAAAAGTGCTAAAAGTTCGCATTTTGTGTACTTTTTAGATGCTATGAAATCTACAAGATTAAAAGAGGGAGGTAGGTAATAAATGAGTAATATTTCTGAAAATAATTTAGAAACTACTACAAATAAAGAGCAATCGAGTAGAAGAGATTTCTTCAAAAGAACTGCTGCTTATTCTGTAAGTGCAATTGCTGCTGCTAATCTTTTAGCACCTGTGAAATTGTCTGCAGATGATGAAAATATCGTTCACCATGTTGAGTGGGGAACAACATTGGGTGATGAACTTAACAAGTATCCATACGGTGTCCCGTCTGCATACGAGCACAACGTTGTAAGAAGAACTTCAAGTCTTCTCTCTTCAGCCGGAGATATGCATGCCGCTGTTTCTATGACGCCGTTGCATGAGCTAGAGGGTATCATTACTCCAAACGGCTTGCACTTTACAAGAACACATAACGGTGTTGCTCATATAGACCCAAATAAGTACAGACTTATGATTCACGGTCTTGTTGAAAAACCTATCGTTTTAACTCTTGAGCAGTTGAAAAAGTACCCGGCTGAGAGCAGACTTCTTTTCTTGGAGTGTCCTGCAAATGGCGCTGCCGAGTGGAAAGGTCCACAGTTCAACTCTTTACAATTCGTAAAAGGTATGTTAAGTAACGCTGAATGGACAGGCGTTCGTCTTAAAACTATCCTTGATGAAATCGGTCTAAAACCTACTGCAAAGTGGATGTTGGCTGAGGGGTCTGACGGTTCAGAGATGAGCAGAACTATTCCTGTTGAAAAAGTACTTGATGATGCAATGATTGTTTGGGCACAAAACGGCGAAGCAATCAGACCTGAGCAAGGGTATCCTGTTCGTCTTATGTTGCCGGGCTGGGAAGCAAACTTGTGTGTGAAGTGGCTAAAACGTCTTGAGTTCGGTGCAGAGCCATGGTACTGTAAAGAAGAGACTTCAAAATATACAGCACTAATGGCAAGCGGTAAAGCGATTCAGCATTACTACCCGTTAGAAGTTAACTCTATCATTACTACTCCATGTCCTGAAAAACCATGGACAGACCTTAAAAAAGGTGATTTAGTAGAGGTTGAAGGTATTGCATGGAGCGGTCATGGAACAATTACAGGAGTTGATATCTCTTTTGACGGCGGAGACAACTATGTTGAAGCAAAACTCAAAGGACTTGTTCTTCCAAAATCATGGACAAGATTCTCATATATGTACAAGTATGAAGGGAAACCTTTATTGATTCAGTCTCGTGCAATTGATGATGCAGGATATGTACAGCCGTCAGTTACTCAAGAAAAGGCTATTATGGGATTAGAGGGTGTTTATCATAGAAACTCAATTTGTACTTGGGAAGTTAGACAAGACGGCTCAGTTCATAATGTTCAAGTTAGAACAGACAACTGTCCAAAGTAGAGAGGGGTAGATTATGATGAAATTAAACAATAAATTAATTGCTATAGCTGCAAGTACATTGTTGGCAACAACTGTGTTTGCTGCAGAAGGTAAAGTGGCACCGCTACCAAAAAACATCTATAATGCAAAAAAAGATGCTCTTGACGGTGGTGTGACATACAAAAGAGAAAAAGGCTCTTACACTGCATATCGCGTAAATGACCAATCTACAAAAGGTGTTAGCTTTGGTAGAGCGCCGACTGCAAACGAGCTAAAAGCTTGGGATGCGGATATTATGCCCGATGGTACAGGTTTGCCTGTAGGAAGCGGTACTGCTGATGACGGTGAATCACTGTATGATAAAGATTGTGCTGTTTGCCACGGTGAGTTTGGTGCAGGCGGAAAAGGTTACCCTACTTTAACAGGCGGGTCACTAGAGTCACTTACAAACCAAAGAACATGCCCTGGCAAAGATGCTCCAAACAGAACTATCGGTTCTTACTGGCCAAAAGCAAGTACACTTATCTGGTATATCCGTGATGCTATGCCATACGCACACCCAAAGAGTTACTCGCCGGATCAAATGTATGCTATGACTGCATATCTCTTGAGAGAAAACGGTGTACAGATTGACGGAAAAGATATTGAAGAGCTCAATCAAGATAACTTCAAAAAGATTGTTATGCCAAATGAAAAAGGCTTCTATCCAAATATCGATGGACCAAAAGGTGTTGAAAACGTAAGAGCGTTTTACAAAAATCCTAAAAACTTTGGTGCAGTCGGTACTCGTTGTATGAGCAACTGCGGCAAAGAGACTGTTGTAAAAATTGGAAACGAGATTACAGCGGTTGTGCCGGCATACTCGACTCTAAGAGATCTCCCAAAAGTAGAGGCAAAAGGCGCAGTCTCTGAAGCTCAAAAGCTTTATGAGAAATCATGCGCAGTTTGTCATAAAACTGATGCTATGGGTGCACCTGCAGTCGGAGATAAGGGTGCTTGGGCAAAAGTTATGGGTAAAGGTATAGACAAGGTAAATCATAATGCTATCAACGGTGTAGGCGGCATGCCTCCAAAAGGTGGCGCTATGGATTTAAGTGACGCACAAATCAAAGATATTGTGAAATTTATGGTAGAATCTAGCAAGTAGTAACTTCTAGATCTGCTTAACATCAAGATAAAGGACAAGAAATGAAAAGAAGAAAGTTTTTAAGTTTAGGTGCTGTAGCTGCTGCAGCAACTGTTATACCTGCTAGCCTAAGTGCTACAGATTTCAGAGCAACTGCTCCAAAAGCATGGGAAGCTCCAACGAGTAAAGAGGCTATTGAAGCACTATTTGGTTCTGCTGCTGCAACTGAAGGAAAAATTGAGATTAAAGCTCCTAAGCTTGCTGAAAACGGTGGTGCGGTGCCAATTGGTATCAAATCAAGCGTAGAACTTACAACTATAGCTCTTTTCCAAGATGCTAACCCAAGAAGTGCTGTTGCGGTATTTGAGTTGGGTGATAATGGCGTTGTAGATATGATGACAAAAATAAAGATGAGAAAAACTGCAAACGTTACTGTTGTAGGAAAAGGCAAAGACGGCAAGTTGTATTCAGTTGTACAAAGAGTAGAAGTTTCTATCGGTGGTTGTGGAGGTTGATTTGACCCCGCAATCAGTAAGCGTATCAGTACAAAAAATAAAATAAAATAAAAGGAAATTATTATGGGTATGAAAATTAAAGCTAAAATGAAAGATGGTGTTACAGAAGTAAAACTTCTCCTCTCTAGCCCTATGGTTGGTAAAGAAGAGTCAGAAACAAAAAAAGTGCCGGTAAGTTATCTTACGCACGTAACGGCAAAAGTTGGCGGTAAAGTTGTTTGGGAAGCATCAACTGGTCCATTCTTATCAAAAGACCCTTACTTTATGTTCAACTTCAAAGGTGCAAAAGCAGGTGATGAGATTGTCGTTGAGACTATCGATGACAAAGGTGCTAAAGATAGCGATAAAGACGTTATCAAGTAATGATTTTCCCCTCCTCCGAGGGGAATTTTACTTTTTAGAGAGTATAATTGGTTTGTATTTTACACACGAGTTATATTCTTCCAAGAATAGAAAATAAAGAGAAGGAATTTTATGTTAAAAAAAATGATGAACCCTTTGGTTGTTACTGCTATTGCTATGCTTCCATTTATGAGTGCTTGTTCTTCAGACTCCAAAAAAAATGAAGAAACTGCTCAAAAGCCTGCTTCAACTCCGGCTCCGGTTGCTAAAGTAAGCGATGAGTGGCAGTATAAACTTGAGCCAAAACAGGTAAGTGATAATGTGTGGTGTTTCTTTGGAGCACTTGAGATTCCAACAAAAGAGAACGGCGGCAATATGGTAAATACTTGCTATATTAAAACTGAAACAGGATATACGCTTTGGGATACAGGTCCTACATATATCTATGCAAAACAGGCATATGAAGCTATGAGCAAACTCGTAGGAAAGCATCCTGTAACTACTGTTTTGATGAGCCATGAGCATGATGACCACTGGTTAGGAAACAACTATTATAAAGAAGTTCATGGTGCAGAGATTGTTGGACCAAATTCGGTTAACAAAAACTACCACCCGGGTGAAACAACAAGTAGAATGTTTGTAACTTTGACAGAAAATGCTATCAGAGGTACTAAAATCGTTCCGGTCGATAAGTCTTATCAAGATAAAGAAGCAATTAAATTTGCTATCGGCGGTGTGAATTTTGAGTATGTTCCGGTTGGTAACGGGCATTCAGAAGAGGATTATTTCCTTTATATGCCGGCGCAAAAAGTTATTCTTGCGGGTGACCTTGTAATGAACGGAAGAATCACATCCAACAGAGACGGATCTGTTGAAGGACAGCTCAAAGCACTAGAAGCAATGAATGCAAAAGAGTGGACTGCTCTTGTTCCTGGGCATGGATTTATTATCGATAAAACAGCAACAGATGAGTCGGTACAATACTTTACTCTAACTAAAGAGAGAATTCTTAAAGCAATTGATGATGGCATAGATAGCACCGGAATCGTTGAAAAAGTACCTCTTGAGGAGTTCAAAGATAAAGCCCTTTATGATCTCTTAAATTCAGGAAATGTTGCTAGAGCATTCCAAGAATACGATATCGGGTTAGACTAATTACACCATAAAATAGTTCGGCAGCTTTGCTGAACTATTTTCTTCTCTGTTTCTTCTGCATAAAATTCCAATACATTTTTAAAATGATTAGATTCATCTCTCGTATAGCCAAATTTCACTAGTAATAAAACTAACTTTACGCATTTCAAGAGAAACAATTCAAAGAAGCTTAGAGCATATAAAACAGATGAGATTTAACCGAGAATCTCTTTTTCAAGTGTATAGAGTTCATACCGTATGTACTTAAAATTCTCGCTGTATTCGGCGCTATAAAGCTTATAAAGCTCTTCTAAAACTCTAGCAGACTCCTGAGCTCTTTTGAAGTTGGCAAGAATAATGTCAGTCAAATCTGTACGATTCATTTCACTTTTTATTGTTTGACGAAGAACATCATTTATACTATCACGATATTTTAGAAGCTCTAAACTCTCTTGAACATTTGCAATATGTCGTAGATTTTTTAGTTTGTGAGAGAGTGTTTTGTCGTTGTTTTTATATCGCATGATATCTTCAACAACTCGAATACCTTCTTTTAGGCGGTTTAGGTTTGCATCAATCACCCGATAAAGCTCGGGCGAGAGTTGATTATTCGTCATTTCCAAATATGCCAAACAACTGCAATAATGCAGTAAAGATATTTAAAAAATCCAAATAAAGAGCGATTGCACCATCAATCGGAGTTTCATAGCCACCCTGCATAATATTTTGTGTATCATAAATCACCATTATGCTAAAGAGAATAACAACTACACCTGAGATAGCTACGTGTAATATTGGATTTCCAAGAAAGATATTAAGAATAGAAAAACCAATGATTACAAGCATAGCAATCATAAGCGGTTTTCCATACCCTGTAAAATCTTTTGTAGTTTTAATTGCATAAAAACTCATTGCACCAAACACTACAGAGGTCATTGCAAATGCATTTCCTATTATAGTAGCGCCACCGCTCATACCAAGTGTTCTTGATAATAGAGGTGCAAGCATGAGCCCTGTCATAAACACAAAACCAAACATTACCATTAAGTTAATACCGGGTTTATGTTTTACAAAATGCAAACCAATCAATAAACCTATTTCTACAAAAAACAGAGGCCAAAAAAATGATTGAACTGTTCCGGCCATAGGAACACCAACATAAGCCCCAACAGCTCCAGCCATCATAGAGGCTGCGAATAGTTTATATGTCTCTTTTACAAAAGAGACAATTTGTGCCTCACTTTTAGCATAACTGTTGCTGTAAGTAGAAGCATTTCCTCTTGCGTAATCACGGTCATATAGTCCCATATTTCTTCCTTATATATACGATACATATTTGTATGCATAAGAATTTTATATATAAAGAGTTAATAAACAGCAACATACAGGGCGTTTTGAAATTTGAGAAATATAAAATATAAACATGTTAAAAGAAATTTCAAAATTTATGCACAAAACTATTGACATCTAAGAATCATTTCCCTATAATTCCCATCCACAAACACAGAGACCTAAAGTTTAGGTTTCAAGAGGCTTTGTAACGAAGTTTCAGGGTAGTTTGAGATCATTGAAAACTAAGCAAGTAAACAGACT
>NZ_JAQVKP010000011.1 GCF_028694605.1 Sulfurimonas sp.
TTAAGAAAATTGAGTTAATTAGAGCAAAACAACGCGAAAGCAAAATGAGAATGATTTTTTTAAAGTAAAAAATAGCTACAATGAAAAATTAGCTACTTGGTGGGGATTGAATTTGCAAGTGGCTCTAATTTTAAAAATTAAGGTTAATTATATGATAAGCAAAAAAATCATTCCTTTATCGTTAGTAACGGTAGCAGTTTTAGGGGCAAATGAAGTTACGCTTCCAAATGTCAATGTCGAATCGACTACGATTACAGAAGTAAGCCAAAACGCACAACTCTCGGCGGATTTGGCACAAGCACTCAGCTCTAGCGTGCCGAGCATCGATATGAACCGCCGAAGCGGCATCGCAAACGACATCTATATCCGTGGGCAAAAAAGAGACAATATCTCTGTAAATGTTGACGGCACGAAAGTTTGCGGCGCATGTGTAAACAGAATGGATCCGCCGACTTCACATATCGTTACAAACCAGATTGACACAATCGAGGTAATTGAAGGACCTTACGATGTTGAAAACTTTGGCACACTAAGCGGCGGACTTAAAATCACTACAAAAAAACCATCGATAAAGCCTCAAGGAGAACTTAACTTTGGAATGGGAAGCTGGGGATACAAAAAGATAGGAGTAAGCGGAAGCGGTGGCACAGAGCGCATCCGTGCACTTATCAGCGCATCTTACGAGACAAGCAATCAGTATGAAGATGGGGATGGAAACACACTTGCAGAACAAGTCGATAATGCCATTGCAAACGGAAGCGCTCCTTCTTCAGCAGCTTACCAAACACAATATCATGACGTTGATTCATATACCAAAAAAAGTATCATGACAAAACTTTTCATTGAAACACTGCAAAACCAAGAGCTTCGCCTTAGCTACACGGGCAACAGAAGCGATGATGTTCTCTACGCAAACTCAAAGATGGACGCAGCGTATGATGACTCAAACATCTACAGCATTGAGTACAACATCGACGATGTGACAAAAGAGTACAAAAACATCAACATTCAGTACTACTACTCCGACGTTGACCATCCGATGGATACAAAATACAGAATATCAGGCGCTACAAGCTACAGCACGAACCATCTTAAAACTTCCATGCAGGGTGTGAAGCTTAAGAACAGTTTTGAGGTAGAAAGTTATAAATTTTTGCTCGGGCTTGATGGAAGCAAAAGAACATGGGAGGGTGAAAAATACAGTACAAACGCAACTACCGGTGTTGTAACTCCGATGGGTGTTAGCTTAACCCACACCCAAACAGACAACAAAGCCATATTTGCAAAAGCAGAGAAGAGTTTTGGTGACCTAAAAATCCAAACAGGTGCGAGATTTGACACAACAGAGATAGATCCGGACGATATAACAAAAAATGAAAACGATTACACAGCTTTAAGTGCAAATGTATTGGCAACATACTCTTTGGATGCTAAAAACAGCATCTTTTTAGGCTTTGGCTCTTCTGCACGTGTTCCTGATGCAAGAGAACTCTATCCTGTTGTTGATAACATCACAGGAAATCAAAATCTCAAACAGACAAAAAACAGAGAGATAGACCTTGGATATGAGACAAAACAAGACAGTTTTACTTTCAAAGCAAAAACTTTTTACTCTATGCTTGAAGACTATATCTACCTTAAACATACAACGCCAACTGCTTACACCTTTGAAAACATAGACGGTACCGTCTATGGTGTAGAGCTGAGCGGCTCTTACTTTGTAACGGATGCCATGACAGTTGATGCAAGCGCTTCTTACAAAAGAGGTAAAAAAGCATCTACATCAACACAAAGCGACAGAGACCTCGCAGACATGGCTCCGCTAAGAGGAAAAGTGGCGCTCAACTATGAGTATATGAGAGACTCTATAGCAACTTTGGAGATGCAAGCATCTGACAGATGGGACAACATAGACAGCAACAGCGGCGAACAAGAACTAAGCGGATGGAGCGTCTATAACGCAAAAGTAAAACATACACTTAGCAAAAGTGCAGATATAACAGTCGGTGTCAACAACCTTTTTGACACAACATACATCCAAAGCAACTCCTATGTTGACTTGATTTTACTAAACTCAAGCGGTACGACAATGCTTCTTAATGAACCGGGAAGATACTTCTATACAAACGTTAATTTCAAGTTCTAAAAGCCTTGCAGCCTGACTTTGCGTCAGGTGTATTGACTTATTGATTTTAAATCATTATACTTTCTTTGCTAATACAATTTTCTTCATGTGAACTATGGAGCGATAAATGAAGGTCGGGGGAGTAATTAACCTTCGGCCTTTTTTTTTGTCCTCCAAGTTCACATTTTGAAGGGGTTCTTTATGGATAAGCTTGTATTAGCATTGCTGCTTATGTGCATCTTCGCACCGTTACTTAGGTAACGCCAAGGGGTTTTTACCCCTTGCCCCCGTAAAAGCATTTTTTTATACCAATCTGGCTAAAATCTCCTTATGATAAAAAGATACCCAACCAAAAAAATATTTGTCGGCAGTGTTGCAGTTGGCGGTGATGCGCCCATAAGCGTGCAGTCTATGACATTTTCAAAAACTGCCGATGTGGCGAGTACGGTGGAGCAGATAAAACGCCTCCATTTTGCGGGGTGTGACATTGTGCGAGTCGCCGTTCCGGAGATGGAAGATGCACTCGCACTCAAATCCATCAAAGAGCAAATCTCACTTCCCCTTGTAGCAGATATCCACTTTAACCACCGTCTAGCGCTTGTAGCAGCGGAAGTGGTTGACTGCATACGCATAAACCCCGGAAATATCGGTTCAAAAGAGCGTGTCAAAGAGGTAGTCAAGGCGTGTCAAGCACGCAACATCCCTATCCGTATCGGGGTTAATGCCGGAAGTTTGGAAAAAGAGTTTTTAAACAAACACGGACAGACTTCAGAGGGGATGGTAGCTTCTGCGGAGTACAACATCAAGTTTTTAGAAGATTTGGGGTTTGATAACCTCAAAATCTCTCTCAAAGCGAGTGATGTTCAAAGAACGGTTGATGCCTACAGAATGCTTCGTCCAAAAAACAGCTACCCTTTTCATCTGGGCGTTACGGAAGCGGGAACTCGTTTTCACGCAACCGTAAAAAGCGCTATCGGTCTTGGCGCACTTCTGCTTGATGGTATCGGCGATACGATGCGAGTGAGCATCACCGGAGAGCTTGAAGAGGAGATAAAAGTTGCCCGTGCCATCCTCAAAGACAGCGGTGCGGCAAAAGACGGGCTTAACATCATCTCATGCCCTACTTGCGGGCGTATTGAGGCGGATTTGGTAAGTGCGGTGGGAGAGATAGAGGAGAGAACGGCGCACATCAAAGCACCGCTCAATGTCTCTGTTATGGGGTGTGTCGTCAACGCTATCGGCGAGGCGGCGCATGCGGATGTTGCCATTGCCTATGGTAAAGGAAAAGGACTTGTAATGGTCAAAGGCGAAGTAGTTGCAAATCTCGATGAGAGCGAACTTGTCGATAGATTTGTCAGCGAAGTCGAAAAAATGGCAAAAGAGTTGAACTAATGCAAGAAAATCTTTACAATCTCGCTTTTGAGCGAAGCATTTTAAGCTCTATCATCTTTGAGCCAAGCCAGTTTGACGAGCTAAGTTCACAACTCAAAAAAGATGATTTTTACCTCCCTGCACATCAAGATATCTTTCATGCCATGACGCTTCTTTTACAAAAAGAACAGCCTATAGATGAAGAGTTTATCAAAAAAGAACTTATCCGCATGAAGAAGTTTGATGAGGGCGTGATGCTTGAAATCCTCTCCGCAAACCCTATCTCCAACACAAAAGCCTATGTCGATGAGATAAAAGACAAATCACTCAAACGCCACCTTCTAACCCTCACAACAGAGATAAAAAGAGTAACGGTTGAAGAGGAACTGCCAAGTGCGGATGTTATCGACATAGTTGAGAGAAAACTCTATGAGATAACCCAAAACAGCCAAACAAGCGACTTTAAAGACTCTCCAAAGATGACTTTTGACACCATGGAGTACATCAAAGAGATGAAAGCCCGCGGCAACAGCGTTTTAGTCGGCGTGGACACGGGTTTTCATGAACTCAACAAGATGACGACGGGTTTTGGCAAAGGGGATTTGGTTATCGTGGCGGCTAGGCCTGCGATGGGGAAAACGTCCTTTATACTAAACACCGTCAACAACCTTATTGTTCAAGGCAAAGGGGTGGCATTTTTCTCGCTTGAGATGCCCGCAGAGCAGTTGATGCTCAGGCTTTTGTCTATCCAAACTTCCATACCGCTTCAAAAACTGCGTGTCGGAGATATGAACGATGAGCAGTGGAGTTCACTAAACGGAGCGATTGACAGGATGAACGGCGCAAAACTCTATGTTGATGATACGGGAAGCATCAACATAAACCAGCTCCGCTCCAAACTGCGCAAACTAAAAAACCAACATCCCGAAATTGAGATAGCCGTTATCGACTACTTGCAGATTATGCAGGGGATTGGAAGTCAAGAGAGACACTTGCAGGTCTCAGATATTTCTCGTGGACTTAAGATGCTTGCCCGTGAGCTAAATATGCCTATCGTCGCACTATCTCAGCTCAACCGTGGACTTGAGAGCAGAAACGACAAACGCCCGATGCTTAGCGACATCCGTGAATCCGGTTCTATCGAGCAGGATGCAGATATTATCCTTTTTGTTTACCGTGACGATGTTTACCTCTACAAAGAGGAAAAAGAGCGTGAAAAAGCGGCAAAAGCAGAGGGCAAAGAGTTTACTCCGACCTATATTGAGCGTGATGAAGAAGATGCGGAGATTATCATCGGCAAGCAGAGAAACGGTCCGACAGGACATGTGAAGCTTATCTTCCACAAAAAACTGACCCGTTTTGTTGATGCAACGCCGCATATCCGCTCCATTGAAACCGTCTTTGAAAATGTGGACACCCGTTCCGCAAACATCAGCTTTGGCAACGACACCATCTCAATGCCTCCTCTGTAGATGCTAGAGAGGGTTTCGCTTTTTAACTCATGGCGTGACATCTCTCTTTTTCTTTTTGCTTCCTTTTTTATCCTTTTTCTCTCCCTTTTTTTTGAGTACCGCAACTACAAAGAGTTTACCCGTTTTGACTCGGCACTCGTTGATGCCACCGTACTAAAGCAGTATGAGAAGCAAAACGGCAAAAGAACATACCAAGTGCTTAAACTCAAAAACAGTGACGGTATCACATTTTATACAACCGCAAAAAAATCGCTTCAAGATATGAAAAACAGCCGCCTAAAAATGGAGATTTGGGCAAAAGAACTTACCTTTTTTAACTACCTCAACTCCTTTTATGCCTTTAGCAAAATCATCTCCATAGAGGAGAACAACACCACAAAAGAGAAGGTCAACGCTTTTATCGCCTCTGCACACGAAGATGCCTTGATGGGCAATATCTATCAAGCGCTCTACACTGCCGAGGAAGTGGACCAAAAGACGCAAACCGCATTTTCCAACCTCGGTGTATCGCATATCGTTGCTATCAGCGGGTTTCATCTTAGCATCTTAAGTGCGCTGCTCTACTTTTTACTAAAACCTCTCTATGGTTTTGCGCAAGAGCGGTTTTTTCCTTACAGAAACTCAAAAATGGACATATTTGCAGTCGTTGCGGTTGTTCTTTTTGCCTATACGCTTTTTTTGGATGCACCGCCCTCGCTTGTACGCTCTTTTGCCATGTTTTTGGTAGGATTTTTTCTTTACGACAGAGGCATCAAAATCATCTCCATGCAGACACTTTTTGTTACCATCATACTTTTGCTTGCGTTTTTCCCGCGCCTTGCATTTTCTCTTGGTTTTTGGCTCTCCGCCGGCGGGGTTTTTTATATATTTTTATTTTTGATTCACTTCAAAAATCTCAACTTTTTTTGGCAAATGGTGGGCATCTCCGTACTTGTTTATCTCTACATGCTCCCTGTTTCGCTCTACATTTTTCAAAACTTCAGTATCTATCATCCCTCTTCCATCATCCTCTCCATGCTTTTTACGCCGTTTTACCCACTTAGCATATTGGCGCATTTGGTAGGATTTGGCGATTTTTGCGACCCTTTTTTACTTTGGCTTATGGAGCTTGGAGAAAACGGAACAAAAGTAGAACTTGCTCTCTACATCTTTTTACTCCACATAGCACTCTCTTTCGTCGCCATTTACAGCAAAATGGCGATGTGGGGATTAACCTTTTTCAGTACCCTTGTTTTCATATACGCTATGTATCAAGTGGCAGAGTTTTAACCCGTAGATAAAGATAATCCACGACGCATAAATCCATAAAAAAAGAAACATAAGGATAGAAAAAGAGCCGTACATCGTCTCGTACGCCTTGTTGTAAAAAACATAGTAGATAAAGAGATTTTTGGCGATACTAAAGACAACCGAAGCGGCAAATGAGCTTATAAATGAAGCTTTGGCATTAACCTTTACATTTGGCGCTATCTGAAACACAAGAAAAAAGAGCGCCCAGAGGATAAGATAAGGAACATAAGGGAGGATATTTATCTCAGCGGTATATTGACTGCTTGCCATCAGATTTGCCACATACCCCGTGATATAAAAAGAGACCCCAAGCCCAATGGGTGTGAGTGTAAGAAGCGTCCAAAAAGTAGTTACGCTTTCCCAAACTCCACGCACCTTTGCATGAAAAATTTTGTTTGCAATGTACTCAAAGTTTTGAAAAAAGAGAAGCGATGAGACGATAACCGCCGCAAAACTTACCGTGCTCATCTCAACCGAGTTTTGTAAAAACCCGTTGATATGCTCCATCACCGCCTCAGAGTTGACAGGCATAATGTTAGAGAAGATAAAATCACGCAACTTCTCATAGTACTGGGCAAAATTTGGCAATGATGTAAAGAGAGTAAGCGTAATCAAAAGAAGCGGCACAAGCGTAAAGATAGTATAAAAACTAAGGCTTGCCGCATAAAAAGCAAGGTCTTTATCTAAAAAGAGAGTAAAAAGTAACTTTACCTTCTCGTAGAGTTTTTTGCCCTCTATCATCATAATTTTAGGAGTTGTTCTTTTAGCTTAGGTATATGAACTCTAAGCACTATCTCTAAAATTTCATCATCCACGCTATCATAATCATGTGCTATAAAATTTCGAACAGCATTTAAACCCTTGAGGTCATTTTTATCTATTTGAGAGAGGAGTTCAAACTCATTTATTCTCTCTTTCATACCAAAATCTCCTCATTTTTTAGACTTTGCTGTATCAAGCTATTTTTACTGTTTGATGGTATAAAATCTATCTTTTTTTTCAGCTCTTTTTGCAGTTCTTCCTTAAATTCCTCTATTTTAAGAAGTTTTGCAAAAGCATTATCTTTAAAAAATCTCTCGTGATCCATCTTGTATGTCAAGTCTATATCACTAAAATCATCCGCATTTCCTCTAGCATAAGAGCCAAAGAGACTTACCACTCTAAAGCCCTCCTCTTGATGCGCTTCATTGAAATTTTTCAAAGCTTTTAGGATATTTTCTCTACTTAACATCACTAACCCTTACGACAATCCCATCTTATAAGGATTCAAGATATTATTAGGGTCAAATGCCATTTTGATAGATTTGAAAAGTGCCATCTCTTCTGGGGTAAATGCCATCTTCATATAAGGTGCTTTTGCAAGTCCTATGCCGTGTTCTCCGCTAAGCGTTCCGCCCAAATCTATAGTTGCCTGAAAAACTTCTTCTATGGCTTGATAAGCGATTTTTACCTGCTCGGGGTCTTTGCCGTCAACCATGACGTTTGTATGCACATTGCCATCACCCGTATGCCCAAAACATGGGATTTTTACATTGTACTTGTCGGCTATGGCATAAAATTTCTCTAAAAGCTCCGGAAGCGCAGAGCGTGGGACTGTAACATCTTCATTAAGCTTTTTGCTTCCATAAACACTTAGTGAAGGAGATGCGTTGCGTCTTGCAAACCAGAGATCAGATGCTTCTTGCTTATCTTTTGCGATTTTAAACTCACTGCATCCGTTCTCTTTAAACACCTTCTCAATTTGTGCAAGCTGAAAGTCCAAATCCTCTTCCAAGTTTCCATCCACATCCGTTACCAAAAGAGCCCCCGCATCCACAGGCAGCCCTTTTTTGTAAGTCTGCTCCACTGCTCGTATGGTAAGGTTGTCCAAAAACTCCATCGCAACAGGCGTGATACCGCTTGCCATTGTTTTATAAACCGCATTCATCGCTTCACTCACGCTAGAAAAGATTCCCATCGCCGTTTTTGTCATCTTTGGTTTTGGGATAAGTTTCAAAGTTATCTCTGTCAAAACCGCCAAAGTTCCCTCGGAAGCTATCAAAATCCCGCTGATATTATACCCCGCCACATCCTTAATGGTGCGTTTACCAGCTTTGATGATATCGCCGTTTGGAAGCACTGCACGAGTAGCCATCACATAATCTTTTGTAATGCCGTACTTTGCCGCACGCATACCGCCGGCATTTTCGCTTACATTGCCGCCGATGCTGGAGTACTCTTGGCTTGCAGGGTCCGGCGGATAAAAAAGCCCCACCTCTTCAACCGCTTTTTGCAGATCCATATTGATAACACCGGGTTGCACAACAGCAACCATGTTTTTCATATCAATCTCTAGGATTTTGTTCATATGGCGTTCCATGGCAAGGACGATTCCCCCGCTGCTTGGAAGTGCCCCGCCCGTAAAACCGCTCCCCGCACCACGAGGAACTATGACGATACGACGCTCATTACAATACTTTAAAATCTTACTTACATCATCTTCATTTCTTGGAAAGATTACCGCATCAGGCTCAAAATGCTCACGTGTCGCATCGTACGAGTAAGCGATAAGATGCGCCTTATCGCTATAGATATTTTCACTTCCTACAATCTGACTAAAATAGTCCAAATCTCTTTTTTCTATCATCTTTCTTTCCTTCAAAATCAAACTCTTTAAGTAAATCTTCAAATCTCTCGCCACCGCTCTTAAGTATCTCATAAAGCCCTTTATGACCGCGGTTTGCTTCTACCATCAGCTCATAATAGTACGGCTCATACTCCTTAAGCTCATTACTTCCCTCTCCCCACCAAGCAGCATCAATCTTTTCAATTCTTGTGTAAAAAGGGAGCTTTATCTCTTTTTGCTCCACTTTAGCATCCGTAATTGCCAAAATCTTAAAGCTCTTTGCATCCAGCGTAAAAACCCTGTTTTGCAAAAATAGAAAAACAAGCCCCACCGAACTCTCGGTACTCATCTGTGAAAAGTCGCTTCTTAATGGTGTCGGGTGTCCATTAAAAGAGAGCAGCGCAGCAAAAAGATCCGGATGTACCCACCCAAGAGCAGAACTCTTTGTGATTCTGTAGTAAATCTCCTCGCTTGGAGCTATCAGAAGTCCTCTGGTGTAGCCAAAAGCCAAAACAACCTCATCGCCAACTTCGACACTCCACTTCCCCTTTGGCAATGAGCCGCTGCTAAGCGCATCATACTCGCCTATGGAGAGTTTTGCTTTTTTTGTACTTGCGTCAAAGCTCTCAACTACAACACTTGCGACAATACTTCTCTTGTCGTTAGCTATTTTATGCACCACAAAACCGCTCACGCCTACATCAATCTTATCAACCTGAATCGTCACTTCGGTTGCACCCTCATTGACGCTTACAACAGGAGATTGTACAACTGCTCCAAAGAGCTGCAACACTGCTAGAACCGATAAAAATAAATACTTCATTTTTTTCACTTTGCAAATAATATAGTGCGATTATAGCAAACAAACCTCACACTAAGGCAAATTTTGTTAAAGTTTTAAAAATTCATAGTTACGGTTTTACAGTATGGTACGATTATTCCTTTTTTTACTTTTGACGATTTCTCTCTATGGCGCACGTGTCGAGACATTTCGTTGGAGTAACGGTGAGACATATCTCTCCTTTTTAGAGAGAAACAAACTCCCGCTCAAACCTCTTTTTTATAGCCTTGATGAAGATGAAAAACAGCTTACAGAAGAGATTATCTCCGGTGTTCACTGCAAAGAGACAAGGGACAAAGACGGCTCTGTTTTGCAAGTTTTCATTCCACTAAATGAAGAGCTGCA
Organism: Sulfurimonas sp.; assembly: GCF_028694605.1. Taxonomy (GTDB): domain Bacteria; phylum Campylobacterota; class Campylobacteria; order Campylobacterales; family Sulfurimonadaceae; genus Sulfurimonas. The sequence goes on from NZ_JAQVKP010000011.1 coordinate 10,050, forward strand.
AATCCATATCTATAAAAAAAAAGAGGAGTATTTCTTTGAGACTATTCCTATCATAAGCGAAACAAGAACAGAGGCGTTTATTTTAAAAATCCAAAACTCCCCGTATCAAGATATACTTGATGAAACAGGGTCTAAAAAACTTGCTACTATTTTCGTGGAAGGATTTCAAAACTCTCTTAACTTTAGAAAAGACCTCAAAAAAGGGGACACGCTTGTAATGGTTTATGAACAAAAATACCGCTTAGGACAGCCTTTTTCAATGCCTACACTCAAAGCTTCGATGATAGAAGTCCATGGAAAAAACCACTATATCTATTTGGGTGCTGATGAAAGATACTATAACCAAGACGGAAACGAACTTCAAGGCTATTTTTTAGGAATTCCTGTAAAAAACGCAAGAATATCTTCTGAATTTACAAAAAAAAGATTCCATCCCATACTTAAAAAGTATCGTGCCCATTTAGGCGTGGACTATGCAGCAGGACGCGGCACTCCCATATACTCTGCCGGGGATGGAAGGATTTCGTTTATAGGAGATTCGGCAGGATATGGAAAGGTAACCAAGATTCAACATAGCGATGGATATCTCACTCTCTATGCACACCAAAACTCTTTCAAAAAAGGGCTGAGGAGCGGCTCAAATATCAAAAAAGGAGAAGTTATTGGCTATGTAGGAAGCACAGGACTCTCCACAGGACCACATCTTCACTTTGGTCTCTATAAAGATGGCGAAGCCATCGACCCGCTGCGCGTGGTACAAGTCGCAACAAAAAAGATTTCATCCAAAGAGAGAGAAGCCTTTTTCAAACTTAAAGAAAACTACAACAAAGATATAGATTCCCATATCACCAATGAGACAAAATTTGTAAGAGCCTCAATGCCGGAAAATGTCTGCTACTTTTTTGATGAAGATACCAAACATGAGCAATCTTCTCCGGCGGGTTAATTAAACTCTACTGGATCCATATCTATTTCTGCAAGAGCATTTTTACACACACTAACCGCTTTGATAATCTCCGTACTCTTATCTGAGCGTAAAAGTATCTCAAAGCGGTACTTGTCCGCCACTCTCTCAATACCGCACTTTCCAAAGCCGACAATCTCTACGCCTGCAAACGCACGCAAGCACTCCGCCATCTCATGCATCGCCTCTTGCGCCTTCACTCCGTTTTTGTGTGAAAACAGAACTCTGCAAAGCTTTTTGTAGGGCGGATAAAGCTCTTTGCGATACTCTTTTTCTTCTTCTAAAAACGCCTCATAATCTTGCACGAAGGTTTTAAAAAACTCCTCATTAAAGCTCTGCACAAGCACTTTGGCACTCTCTTTGCGCCCGCATCTGCCCGCTACTTGTACAAGTGTGGAGAGTGCTTTTTCTCTTGCTCTATAGTCGCTCATGCCAAGCATATTGTCCATTCCCAAGACCACCGCCAACGCCACACCGTGATAGTCATGCCCCTTGCTGAGCATCTGCGTACCTATGAGGACATCTATCTCTTTGGCATTAAATCGCTCCAACATCTCTTCAAGCTTTTTGGCGGTGGTAATGGTATCTCTGTCAAACTGTTCTACTCTGGCATCACTTATCTGCTCTCGTACCTCTTTGAGCGCTTCTGCCGTCCCTAGTCTGGAACTGACAAGATGCTCACTGCCACACTCTGAGCACTTTTGCGGTATAGCTTGTGCAAAGTTACAGTAATGGCACTTCAAAGAGCGGGTCTTTTGATGCACACTCATCCCCACACTGCAAAAAACACACTTGTATGTATGCCCGCAATCACCGCAAATAAGATACTTAAAGTTCGCACGTGTTGGGAGAAAAAGGATGGACTGCTCTTTTTGCTCCACACTTTTTTGCAAATGCTTAACTACAAGCGGTGAGAGACTTTCCACGCTCCGCTCATAGATAAACTCTTTTTGGGCGTTGAAGTAACCGCCTTTAAGCCTAAAATACGGAAACTTAACATAGCTGGTCAAACTCGGCGTCGCACTTCCAAGCACCACAGGCACATCATAGAGTTTTCCCATATAGATGGCGATATCTCGGGCATTGTAGCGTGGACGGGAAGAGGATTTATAGCTATCGTCATGCTCCTCATCCACCACTATCAGCCCCAAATCCCTAAGCGGCAAAAAGAGAGCCGAGCGCGGACCCGCTACTATCATCGCACTTCCGTCATAGATAGATAAGAGTGCTTTTTTCTTCTGAGACGGCGAGAGTTTAGAGTGCCAAAAAACAACGCTATCGCCAAAGTGAAGCTTGAGCCGTTTACTCATCTGAGGCGTAAGTGAGATTTCCGGCATAAGAAAGATAGAACGCTTTTTTTGCGCAATCATCTCCTCAAAGTACCGCATATAAATTTCTGTTTTACCACTTCCAGTATCGCCAAAAAGCACAGAGACAGGATGTTTTTTCAAAAACGCCAACGCCTCGTTTTGTTTGTCTGAGAGCCGGATGCCAGATTCCAAATCAAGTTTGGAATGACGACTGTCGTCATTCTGAACTTGATTCAGGATCTCCCCACCCCCAAAAGCCACCATTACCCCCAGTGCCTCACCAAGCGAACAAAAGTAGTAAGAAGCCATAAAAATTGCTATTTCAAGCTGCTTTGGCGAATAGTGAAATGAACCTGTCTCTAAAATCTCCAAACACTCAAACGACGGCTCATTACACACCGCCACAACCACACCCTCAACTTCTTTACCACGCATAGCAACGCTTACTTTTGCGCCAACAAGGGTGGTATGCCGACTTTGGTATGTTAAGAGTTCTAGCGGTGAGTTAAGAAGTGCGATGTTATAGTAATTCAAAGGTTTTTGTTCAAATTTTCAATCATAAGCATTTTGTCGATGCTTAAAATCAACCACCACGACTACGACTTTTTCATTCTCTACAAGATAAAAAAGTCTATAGTTTCCGATGCGATAGCGATAGTATTCCTCAAACTCACCTTTGAGTTTTTTGATATTCGTCCCAAAAAATGGATTTCTTTTTAACTGCGGATAAACAACATTGACTATTTTATCGTACTGTTTTTTATCAATTTCATTTTTAATTTTTATAAAAGAGTTAGCTTCTGCAATTAAAAAATCAGACAACTGTATAATCCCCATTTTTTAGCTCAGAAAACCCATTTCTTAGGCTCTTTACTAACTCTTTGTCATTCATAATTTCACTCATTTCATTATCATCTACATATTGAGATGATGAAAGATACTGCATTGTGGCAAATTCTATAAAATTAGAAATATTTCTTCTTTGTCCATCAGCGGCAAGTTTTATCATTTCATAAATGGAATCATCAATCTTCATTGTTAAAGTTTTCATAATTAAGTTCCTTTTGGAATATTATAACTAAAATCTCTAATTATATAAATTGCTAATTTTTAACCTGATATAAAATTGTTGTATCTAGCATAATCTATTTCTAATTGGTAAGTTGATTGCAGTATGTACCGCTTGTACATCCAAAAGAGCCTGTCGTGGCATTATAATCAAATTGCGTAGAAGTTGAGCCAACCCAGTATCTGTAGGAGCCGTTACCGTTTGCTCCATTGTTGTCCCAGTGACCTGAAGTGGAACTTGGCGTCATTGGAGTTATAAGAACTCCGCCAAAAAGCCCGCCGGTGTCCAAGTTTGCGGCAGTTATATAACTTCCGCCGCTGCCCAGCACCACATTTTTTTGTCTGTTGTTTGCTATGGCAGCCCTGATGGTAGCAACATCGCCTTTGCCTTTGGCTATATCCGCCTGTTCTCTCACACCTGCAAATTTTGGGAGTGCCACCGAAGCGAGTATGCCAAGCACCACGATGACAAAGATAAGCTCAATAACGGTAAAAGCGTGGGAGCGTTTCATAGAAGACCTTGCGTAATAATTTTAAAATTATCCTCAGACAACTTTAAAATGATTACCCTCTATATGCATTCCACCTCTGGAGAGGTGGAACGAGGAAATTACCATGTAGTAACAGCACCCGAAGCAGTATCTGAAACCTTCCATCTTGGAGCACTTGTCGCATTGCCATCCATAAAATCCACACCAAATTTCCCACCAGCTGTAGTATTTGCATCAAAAGTACAATCATTCTGATGTGAAAGCTCTTCAGGAATTGTATCAAGTTGCAATAACAACTCCGCTTGAGTATCGCATAATGTAGTAACAAGTCCTGTTCCTATCGTACCACTAATAGACTGAGCCCACAGAGCAGGACCAACAGTTCTATTCAACGTACCAACAAAAGCATCAACTTTACTATTGTGTGCTTGCTCAGAAACACCAATAAACTTCGGCAATGCAACCGCAGCCAAAATACCCAAAATTACGATTACGAAAATCAACTCTATCATAGTAAAACCAGCTCTTTTCATAAGAACTCCTTTTGTAGAAAAATTTGGGTTACACTTATAACCTTAAGAGCTATTATGAAACATAGAAGATTAATTGTTGCTTAATGTGATATTTCTTTTCGTTTTTCTAGTTTTTCTCGTTCCACCTCTCCCGAGGTGTCCTCTCGTCATCCTGAACTTGATTTAGGATCTTTGGTTTGCAAGAAGTCTATTAAATAAAAAATCCATTTTGGAACTATATTTGCTTATGATAGAGAAAAAAGAGGAGTTTTCATGAGCATACAGGTTTCAGCTACGCAAGAACTTGCTGCAAAAGCGCTTGATTATAGGGCTATTCGTCAGGACATGATATCTTCAAATATCGCAAATGCCGATACTCCTTTTTATAGACCTCGTGATATCCGTTTTGAAGATATGCTAGCGCAAGAAAAGGCAAAAGTGCTTGGGACTGGCAGCCCAAAACTTGAGATGGCACAAACAAGCAGTGCGCATTTTGCCCTTCAAGAAGAGCAGAGTACATCCAAGGCAAAGACATTTTTTCGTGATGGACATATGGCGCGCAATGACGGAAACAGTGTCGATTTGGATGTTGAGACTACGGAGATGAGCAAAAACTCTGTTATGTTCAACGCTCTTGTCAATGCGATGAAAAAAGATAGCGGCATCTATAAGAGCGTTATTGATTCATCTTCAAAAATCAGTTAAAGGTTTCATAAGTATGTCAAATTTTTTAAACAGCTTTGATATCAGCGGTTATGGACTCTCTGCACAGCGTGTGCGTGTCAACACCATTTCGCAAAACATCGCCAATGCACACACGACAAGAACGGACGAGGGCGGACCATACAGACGCAAAGAGGTGGTTTTTAAAGCTATCGACTTTAACGAGCAGTTTAACAAAGCCCTTGATGCTATGAGCGAGAGCGCAAAGTATGAAGACCCGCTGAGCGAGGGGGCATACGGCACAAAGGTAAATCCTGCTATAATGAGTGTTATAGTTGACAAAATATCCAGAGACGACAAAGCGCCGCTGATGAAGTTTGAGCCAAACCATCCCGATGCAGATGCAAACGGGTATGTCGCATACCCAAACATTAACCCCGTTATCGAAATGGCCGATTTAGTAGAAGCAACACGGAGTTATCAAGCCAATGTAGCGGCTTTTGAGAGTTCAAAAAACATGGCAAACAGTGCGATTTCACTGTTGCAGTAAATAAAAGAGGAAGAGTATGAGTCCAATTGACGGTATATCGGGCATTTCGTCTGCCGAACTATTAAAACAAAAAAGTGCTGTTGAGAGCAGTGGCGGAGAAGATTTTGCGCAACATCTCAAATCTGCTATTAGCGATGTTAATGATTTGCAGAAAAAAAGTGAAAAAGCACTTGGTGACATGGCAACAGGACAAGTAAAAGATCTGCATCAAGCAGCACTCGCTATAGGAAAAGCAGAAACAAGCATGAAGCTTATGCTTGAGATAAGAAACAAAGCACTCAGTGCTTATAAAGAATTAGGTAGAACTCAGCTATAATCTTTTTTTTAAAAACCAATTTAGCCAAGAAGTATGATTAACCAAAACAAAAGCAAAAAAATAGCCATTCTCTACGCCTTACTAGTTGTTGGTTTTTTGCTTTTTTTAGCAGCGGTACTCGCTACCGTACTCAAATCGCGCGACCTTCCGTCCCTTTACACAAAAAACAGCTCCAAGGCAACACGCGGCTCTATCATCAGTGCGGATGGCTACCGCATTGCAACTACTGTTAAGCTCTACAAAGCCATCGTCAACACACACTATATAGACCCTCTTAAAAAAGAGCTTTTTGTCAAACTTTTTAGTATCTACTCCGAGATAGACGCCAAAGAGATAGAAAAAAAACTCAATACACAAAAAGGGGTGGCAGTTCTTAGCTACAATATCCCGCAAAAGCAGGCACAATACCTCAAACAGCTTGCCTATGAGCTGCGAAGGTTAAAAGTTTTTATGGAGATAAAAAATCCTCTTACAGGCAGAACTTCGCTTCATGGGCTTAGTATTATTGAGAGCGGCGAAAGCAGAGAGTACGCTTATGGCAAACTTCTTACCCCTATTTTGGGCTATCCTCACAAGGTAGAAGAGGATGGATACACACTTATCAAAGGGATAAAGGGGCTAGAGAAAAGATTTGAAAATGAGCTTCAAGCAAAAGAGGATGAGTTAAGCCAAGGGCTAAGAGACGTTAACAGCTACATCATCCTAAACAAAAACAGCTTTACAAAACAAGAGGTAAACGGGCTTGACGTAAAACTTACTATTCCGATTTCTCTTCAGATACGTGTAGAAAATATGCTTGATGAAATGAAAGAGGATTTACGTGCCAAAGAGATTATGGTAAGTGTTATGGAAGCTTCTAGCGGAAAAATTCTCGCCATGGCAAGCTCCAATAGATTTTTGCCAAAAAATATAGAAACCGAGGATTATAAATCACTCAACAGCTCAATGATAGAGTATAGTTTTGAACCTGGAAGCGTTGTAAAAACCGTCACTTTTGCACTTCTGCTTGACAAAGGGCGTGTCAATCCTTATGATATGGTAAATGGGCACGGCGGACGTTATACTATAGGTAAAAAAACAATTACGGATGAACATAAATTTGACCGCTTAAGCGCTGAAGATATTATTGTACACTCCTCAAACGTAGGTATAGCCCAACTTGCTCAAAAACTGACAGGCGGAGAGTTTAACCAAGGGCTTATGGATTTTGGCTTTTCAAAAGCTTCTACGCCTGATTTGGTTTATGAGAGAGTTGGTTCCATACCAAGCACGATGCAGCTAAACAGCGAAATATATAAAGCTACATGTTCATACGGGTATGGCATGCGTGTAAATCTAATGCAGCTTATCCGTGCGTATAGTGTTTTTAATAATAACGGAAGAATTGTTACACCAAAAATCGTTGACACTTTTATCGATAGCCGCAGAAAAGAGATTGCCACACCGTACGAGGAGCAAGCGCAAGTTGTCAGTACTGCGACTGCGCAACGCATAAAAGATATTCTTATAAAAACGGTCAAAGAGGGGACTGGTACAAAGGCACAGACAGAGGGGCTTGAAGTCGGCGGTAAAACAGGAACGGCACATATCGTTGAGGGCGGGAGATATGTTAGCGAGTATAACACGGCTTTTATGGGATTCGCAAACGATATGAAAAATAAATATACTATAGGCGTTATCGTTATCAGACCTAAAAAAAGCCAGTTTGCCGCACAAACGGCAGTGCCTGTCTATAAAAAAATTATTGACTTGCTTGTTGAAGAGGAGTACTTAAAGCCAAATATTGTCGAGCAGCCTAGTCCCCCCAACAACAACCTCCACTAAAATGATAGTATTGCCAAGCTCTACTCTGGAAATTTGAACAAACTCGCGATTAACGATTGCTACGTAAGAGATTTGAAGCGGCGATAAAATCTCTCTCATATTTTCTACTATAGCGTTTGCATCCAAAACTCCTCGCATCACCATTGCAGTCGCACTGCGAAGAGATGTGGCGATTTTGAGTGCTTCTTGCCTCTCTTGTGCATTTAAGTAAGCATTGCGGCTGCTAAGAGCCAAGCCATCTTTTTCTCTTACCGTATCTACTGCAACGATAATTACGTTCATAAAGAGCTGTTTTACCATGAGTGTTATGAGATTGAGCTGTTGCGCATCTTTTTTGCCGAAGTATGCTCTTGTCGGATTTACTATGTTAAGAAGTTTCATAACCACAGTCAAAACACCGTTAAAATGCCCGGGGCGGCTCTCTCCCTCCAAGATATAGCCTCGCACCTTTGGGGCAAGAAGCGAAACCTCATCATTGCCATACATATCCTCTGCCTGCGGCAAAAAGAGCACATCCACTCCGCTAAGTTTGCATATAAGCTTATCTGCTTCATCTTTTTTAGGATACTTATCCAAATCCTCCCCCTTTAAAAACTGTGTAGGATTTAAAAAGATAGAGACAACAACAACCTCATTCTCCTCTTTTGCTCTTAAGATAAGTGCCCTATGACCCTCATGCAAAGCGCCCATCGTCGGAACAAAACCTACAGTTTGTGTCTCGTTTTTAAGGTACTCTTTTAACTCAAAGGGGGTAGATATAATCTTCATTTTAAGCCTTACTTTAATATAATCGCGCAATTATACAACAATGGAATTACATTTATGGACAACTACGAGTACACCGAACTTTTAAAAGATCTTTCAAAAAAAATGAGCAATATTACGGGTGTTGTTGAACCCGACAAACTTGAGACGAGGCTTCAAGAGATAGATGCGCTTGAGAACTCTCAAGATTTTTGGAATGATGCAGAACAAGCCGCAGTCATACAAAAAGAAAAAACCCAGTGCGAACGCAAACTCAAAAAATACAACCTTGCTAAAAACGCCATCAATGACGCAAAAGAGCTTTACGAGATGGCAAAAGCGGAAAATGACGAAGAGCTTATCAATGAGGCGTATGACGGCGCAAGCCATCTTGAAGATTTGATTCGCACCATGGAGATCGAGGTACTGCTTAGCAATGAAACAGACAGCAATAATGCCATCTTGTCTATCCACCCGGGAGCTGGCGGAACAGAATCGCAAGATTGGGCTTCCATGCTTCTTCGCATGTACAAACGCTTTGCGGAGCGACGTGGATGGAGCATAGAAGTACTTGACTATCAAGCGGGAGATGAAGCAGGGATAAAAGATGTCTCTTTGCTTGTCAGCGGCGAAAATGCGTATGGCTACCTTAAAGCAGAAAACGGGATTCATAGACTTGTGCGTATCTCTCCTTTTGACTCCAACGCAAAAAGACACACCTCTTTTACATCTGTTATGGTCTCGCCCGAAGTTGACGACAATATCAACATAGAGATTGAGGATAAAGACATCCGCGTGGACACATACCGCTCAAGCGGCGCAGGTGGGCAACATGTCAACAAAACTGAATCAGCCATCCGAATCACCCATCTTGCCACGGGCGTAGTCGTACAGTGCCAAAACGACAGAAGCCAGCACAAAAACAGAGCAACCGCTATGAAGATGCTCAAGTCTAGGCTTTATGAACTTGAACTTGAAGCACAAAAAGCAGCAGCAGACGGAACCCCAAAGAGCGAAATAGGATGGGGGCATCAAATCAGAAGCTACGTTATGCAGCCATATCAACAGATAAAAGATACAAGAAGCAACATCGCCTACTCAAATGTTGCAGCAATTCTTGACGGAGATATCGACAAAATGATAGAGGATGTGCTTATTTCTCAGAATCGTTCTTAGGAAGAAAACTATAGCCTAAAAAAAGAGCTCCAAAAATCATGGTTATCATGGTTAAATATTGCATTTGTGCTTCTTGGGTATTTTTAAGCTCCTCTACAAATTTAGAGCTTGAGGACTCTTCTTTGTGCTTTGCAGTTGCTCCGCCGCCACGAACACTTGCCTCCATCCGTGCTATATTTGCAGCGGCAATTTCATTTTCACTCATAACTTCTTTAGGCGCACTCCAAAAATATGCCACCATACCCACAAACAGCATGAACGCACCCAATAATCTAAAAATAACTACCTTGTGCTTATAAAATATCTCTTTCATTCTTCTTCTTTTTTTCCTATAATTTTATTATGAATATACTTAAAGAGTTTCAACTAGAAGACAAATGCTCCTACCTTGATGGCAAACATCAGACAACACATTATAAAGCAATTGAGGAGTGTTCCGCCTCTTTTTGTCAAGAGCTTATTGAGCGTGGCTATAGAAGGTTTGGTAAAATCTTTTTCCGCCCTGTTTGCGCTACTTGCACTGAATGCCAAAGCATCAAAATTGATGTGCAAAATTTTCACTTCTCTAAATCTAAAAGGAGAGTGCTACACAAAGCTTTCGACATTAAAAGTTATATCCGCAAACCGTCTCTAAGCAAAGAGCATCTCGAACTTTTTGAAAAATACCACCTTTATATGCAAGAAAAAAAAGGGTGGGAGCACACACCAAAAAGTGCGCAAACTTACTACAGCTCTTTTGTGGATGCACATTACGACTTTGGATATGAAGTTTTATACTATTTGAATGAAAAACTTATCGGAGTGGATCTTATAGACATTTTAGAAGATGGTATCTCGTCTATCTACTTTTACTATGATCCTGACTACTCAAGCTACTCCTTAGGAAGGCTCTCGCTCTACAACCAGATACTTTTTGCACAGCGTTGGAACAAGAGATGGATTTACCTCGGTTACTATGTTCAAGATTGCCCTTCTCTCTCTTATAAATCACACTATACCCCATATCTTACCCTTAAGGGGAGACCAAATTTAGAAGAAGAAGCGATTTGGATTTAGCTATAATTCCATTATGAAAAAGATACTGACAGAAATACTTTACTTTATGGCACTATTGTTGATTCTCGCACTCTTGCAGCATCCCGATTTACTCTCCTCACCTCTTGAGAGAGCAGCTCGTATGACGGAAAAAGGGAATTTTATTCATCCATTTTTATGGACATCGGGCGTTTACTTGGCAGTTGGTCTTGTACGATTGGTAGTAAAATATGCGCTTTACTTAAAGAATAGAAAGAAAAAATAGGAAAGGATTTTATACGGTTTTTTTAAAAGAGAAAGAGATGCTTCCAAAGGTAGCATCTCTAGGCTTGTCTAGCCGTTTCTCTTCTTGATAATCTCTTCAGAAACATTTCTTGGAACTTCTTCATAGTGATGGAACTCCATCGCATATGTTGCTCTTCCTTGTGTCGCTGAACGAAGATCTGTTGAATAGCCAAACATCTCAGCAAGTGGAACGTATGCATCGATAGTTTTGTTTCCGGCTCTGTCACCCATAGCACTTACTTGACCACGGCGACGGTTAAGGTCACCGATAACATCTCCCATATAGTCCTCAGGAACTTCAACTTCAACTTTCATGATTGGCTCTAGTATCGCAGGATTTGCTTTTCTACAACCCTCTTTAAAGCCCATTGAAGCAGCAAGTTTAAATGCCATCTCGTTAGAGTCAACCTCATGGTATGAACCATCATAAAGAGTGATATCCATATCTTCCATCGGGTAGCCCGCAAGAACACCGTTTGCCATAGTCTCGGCACAACCTTTTTCAACCGCAGGAATATACTCTTTTGGAACAACCCCGCCTTTGATTTCGTTATGGAAGACAAAACCTGTACCTGCTTCGCCCGGCTTGATTCTAAGATATACGTGACCGAATGCACCGCGTCCACCGGACTGCTTAGCATACTTGTACTCTTGCTCAACTTCTTTTCTGATAGTTTCACGGTAAGAAACTTGCGGTGCACCAACTTCAGCTTCTACTTTAAACTCTCTTTTCATACGGTCAACGATGATTTCAAGGTGTAGCTCACCCATTCCTGAGATGATTGTTTGACCTGTCTCTTCATCTGTATGAACTCTAAAAGATGGATCCTCAGCAGCAAGTTTTCCAAGAGCTAGTCCCATTTTTTCTTGGTCAGCTTTTGTTTTTGGCTCAACCGCAACAGAGATAACCGGCTCTGGGAATACCATACGCTCTAGGATAACTTTATCATCTTCTGAACAAAGGGTATCTCCCGTAGTTGTGTACTTAAGACCAACAACAGCAGCGATTTCTCCGGCATAAACCTCTTTAACCTCTTCACGCTTGATAGCATGCATCTTCACGATACGACCAATACGCTCTTTTTTGTCTTTTGTAGAGTTGTGAACAAAAGAACCTGCCTCTAATGAACCACGATAAACACGGATAAATGTCAATGTTCCAACAAACGGGTCTGTCATGATTTTAAATGCAAGTGAAGCAAAAGGACCTTTGTCTGTTGATTCAACAACAACTTCTTCATCTTCATCATCCATTTTTGTACCACGGATCGCCGCACACTCAGTCGGTGCAGGAAGGTAAGCAACAACTGCATCAAGAAGAGTTTGAACACCTTTGTTCTTAAATGCAGTACCTGCAGTCATTGGAACGATGTGCATATTGATTGTAGCAGATTTGATTCCATCAACAATCTCTTCTTCCGTAAGCTCTTCGCCCTCTAGGTATTTTTCTGCAAGATGCTCATTACCGTCAACTTCAGAGATAGATTCAATCATCTTTTCACGATACTCGGCAGCTTTGTCAAGCATATCTGCGGGAATCTCTTCTACATGGTAGTTTGAGCCCATAGCAGCATCTTGATCCCATACGATAGCTTTCATCTTTACAAGATCGATAACGCCTGCGAAACGCTCTTCTTCGCCGATTGGCAACTGAATAGGAACCGGATTGCCTTTTAAACGTGTACGGATTTGATCCTCAACCGCATAAAAGTTAGCTCCCGTTCTATCCATTTTATTAACAAATACTATCGATGGTACGCCATAACGATTTCTTTGTCTCCAAACAGTCTCAGATTGTGGCTGAACACCGCCAACTGCACAGAAAACTGAAACAGCACCGTCAAGAACACGCATAGAACGCTCAACTTCGATAGTAAAGTCAACGTGGCCCGGAGTGTCGATAATGTTTATCTGCTTACCGGCCCATTCACAAGTTGTAGCTGCAGAAGTAATCGTGATACCTCTCTCTTGCTCTTGCTCCATCCAGTCCATAGTAGCAGCGCCATCATGAACCTCACCGATTTTATGCTCACGACCTGTATAGAATAAAATTCTCTCAGTCGTTGTAGTTTTACCCGCATCAATGTGAGCAGCAATCCCGATATTTCTTACATCTTCTAATTTATGTGATCTTGCCATAATAATTCCTATTACCAGCGATAGTGAGCAAATGCTTTATTTGCTTCAGCCATACGGTATGTATCCTCTTTTTTCTTGAATGCATTTCCCTTGTCAGATGCTGCATCCATTAACTCGTTTGCCAATCTCTCAGCCATTGTTCTCTCGTTTCTTTTGCGAGAAGCGTCGATTAACCATCTAATAGCTAAAGATAGTTGACGCACCGGGCGTACTTCTACTGGAACTTGATAAGTAGCACCACCAACACGGCGACTTTTTACTTCTATAATAGGCTTAATGTTTTCGATAGCATTGTTAAATATATCAATTCCAACATTGTCGCCACGAGAGCTGATAATATCTAAAGCGCTGTAGATGATTTTTTCAGCTGTACTTTTTTTACCATCATACATTACTTTGTTGATAAACTTTGTCAAAATCTTGCTTCCATAGATTGGGTCTGGCATGATTTCACGAACGGGAGCTTTTCTTCTTCTCATTTGTAATTTTCCTTACTTCAATTTTTTTTAAATTTACTCAAAACATACCACTTAAGGCATATCCTGTGCTCTTTTGCTATTTTGCTTTGCTTCGTATCTTAGGATGAGCAGAGCCAACTTAAGTTATTACTTTTTTGCTTTAGGTCTCTTAGTTCCGTATTTAGAACGAGAAACAGTACGGTTTGCAACACCTGCGGTATCAAGTGCACCACGCACGATATGGTACTTAACACCCGGTAAGTCTTTGATACGACCGCCACGAACAAGAACGATAGAGTGCTCTTGAAGGTTGTGTCCCTCACCCATGATATAAGAGATAACTTCAAAACCAGAAGTTAAACGAACCTTTGCAACTTTTCTTAAAGCCGAGTTAGGTTTTTTAGGTGTTGTCGTATAAACACGAGTACAAACACCGCGACGCTGTGGACATGATACAAGAGCAGGTGATTTTGATTTCTTAACCACTTTTTGACGCTCTTTTCTAATCAATTGATTAATTGTAGGCATACAATTCCTTTACTTAATTTTTCCAGTAGAATTTAACTCACTAAATTTTAGGGAGTTATAGACGCGTGATTATAATAAAAATATAATAAAAAATAGCTTATTTTAAGTGTAGATTAATAAAAGAAACTCGCTATGTAGAAAATAGTAGAATTTTATAAAGGATTTAAAAAATAGGGGAAACCCTATTTTTTAGTTTTTTCCAAAAAGAATCTCTTGGTTTTTATAAATACCTGTTCCAACAGGAATAGTACGACCGATAATAACGTTTTCTTTAAGATCGTTTAGGTCATCTATTTTTGCACTTACAGCAGCTTCCGTTAATACTTTTGTTGTATCTTGGAACGATGCAGCAGAGATAATACTGTCAGCCGAAACAGCCGCACGAGTAATACCGACAAGGAATGGCTCGGCAATTGCAGGGCGACCGCCAAGCTTAACAATCTTCTCATTCTCTTGAGCAAACTTAGTTTTAGAGATTAAATCACCTTCAATAAACTTTGTATCGCCTGATTTAAGAATTTTTACCTGTCTTAGCATCTGCGTAAAGATAACCTCGATATGCTTGTCTGCAATATTTACCCCTTGAGAGCGGTAAACTTGCTGTACTTCACTCACTAGGTAGTTATAAAGTGTTTTTACACCCATAATACGCAGCAACTCATGAGAAGAGATAATACCCGAAGTAAGTCTCTCACCTGCATGTACAAAGTCACCCGTATTGACAACCGGTGTATGTGACTTGTCAACAAAGTACTCTTTTACCATCCCGCTGTCTGAGGCTACCAGAATTCTTATCTTACCACGGAGTGATTTTCCAAAAGTTACCGTTCCGTCAATCTCAGAGATTAATGCCGTTGCTTTTGGGCGACGACCTTCAAAAAGCTCACTTACACGAGGAAGACCCCCTGTAATATCGCTTGATTTTTGAAGTGCTTTTGGTGTTTTTGCAATAATATCGGCAACTTTAACTTTTGCACCATCTTCAACATAGATAGATGTCTTAGGCTGCATTTGGTATCTTAACAACTCTCCGTCTTCGCTTGCAAGAACTATTGTCGGTTTATACTCAACCGGAATATGATCACTTATCATAAGACGTGTTTTACCGCTTAGTTCATCATACTGCTCTGTAGCTGTTGTTCCAATAATGATATCCTCAAACTTCACAACACCGTTTGTTTCAGAGATAACAGGATTAGAGTATGGATCCCACTCCGCAATCACTGTTGACTCGTCGCTCTTTGGTTTTGCAATAACAGTTTTTGGATCAACAGTCGCATCATCCTCTGCAACAATAATAGAACCACGTGCTATATAATGGCGTACCGCTTCACGGTTGTTTTCATCAACAACAGTTGCGAAAAGACCCTTTTCAGCAACTTCATAACCAGCTTTAAGTCCTTCAAATCTCTCAAGATAGTCACCGCGTAAAATGAAGTATTTTACAACACCGTCCTCTTTTGCAAGAATTTTTTGCGTTACAGGTGCGCCATTTGCAACCAAAATCTCAGATGCGTACGGAATACGACTTGGAACATTCCATCCATCTTTGATAGTCTCAACGATAGACTCATTCTCTTTAACTTCAGCGCCGTTCTCATACGGGAAGTAGTATTTTCCTTCTATTTGACCGCCGACACCAGCTAGCTCATTTGGTTTTGCTATCTCATTTTTACGAAGCACATAACGTACGGTATCTGCTTTTGATGATACACTGATAATAACTTCATCATGTGCAGTTTGAACTTCAAACTTACCTGCAAAAGGAGCTTTAATTTTAGGTTCTACCAAAAGAATTGCTGCATTTCTACGGTTGGCAACGATATTTTTACCCTCTTTAGAAGCATACGTTTTAAGGTTATAGTAACGGATAAAGCCCTCTTTCTCAGCAACAACTTGTCTCTCTTGAGCAGTTGAAGACGCCGTACCGCCGACGTGGAAAGTTCTAAGCGTAAGCTGTGTCCCAGGCTCACCGATAGATTGTGCAGCGATGATACCGACTGCTTCACCCTTACGGACAATCTGCCCTGTTGCCAAGTTCACGCCATAACAAAGAGCACATATGCCATTTTCACTCTTACACGTTGTAGGTGTTCTGATATATGCCGTTTTAATACCGGCTTCAGCGATAACTTTTGCGCTTACTTCATCAATAAGGGTACCCTCTGCAAAAAGAATCTCGTTGCTTATCGGATCAATTACATCATCTGCCAAAACCCTGCCGTTAAGTCTGTCTTCAAGAGACTCAATCAGCGTGTTTTGATCACTAATGTCAGAGATTTCGATACCCTCATGTGTATGACAGTCATGCTCAACAATCTTAACATTTTGTGCAACGTCAACAAGTTTACGAGTAAGGTAACCGGCATTTGCTGTTTTTAGAGCTGTATCGGCAAGACCTTTTCTCGCACCGTGTGTAGAAATAAAGTATTCTACAACGTTAAGACCCTCTTTAAAGTTAGAGATAATCGGTGTTTCAATAATCTCACCGCTCGGCTTTGCCATAAGACCACGCATACCTGCAAGCTGACGAATTTGAGCCGCTGAACCACGAGCTCCGGAATCCGCCATCATGTGGATAGAGTTAAATCCTGCCTTATCTGTCTGAACCAGGCTCATCATCTGTGTAGCAAGCGTGTTGTTTGTATCTGTCCAAACGTCAATGATTTTATTGTATCTCTCTTGCTCTGTTAAAAGACCTGCTTCAAACTGCTTTTGAATCTCAAAAACTCTGTTTTTAGACTCTGTGATTTTTGCCTCTTTCGTAGCCGGAATTCTAATATCATCGATTGAGATAGAGATACCGGCTTCCGTTGCGTGCTTAAAGCCTAAGTTTTTAAGTCTATCTAAGAATCCTGCCGTTACTCCGATTCCGCCATGCTTTTGAACATAGTCAACAACCTCGTTGATTGCTTTTTTCTTCATAACTCTGTTCCAAAGCTCTACCGGAACAAAATCAGGCAAGATTGCTTTTAGAAGCATACGCCCTGCTGTTGTATGGATGATTCTACCCTCATCTCTTGTTCTTACTTTGGCATGCAAGTCAAGTGCGCCATGCTCAATAGCGATACGAACTTCATCCACGTTTGCAAATAGCTTATTGGAACCTTTTACACCATTTTTTTCTAATGTAATATAGTAAATACCAAGAACCATATCCTGCGAAGGTGTCGCTATCGCCTTTCCTGATGCAGGAAGAAGAATATTCATAGATGCAAGCATCAACACTTTTGCCTCAGCTATTGCAGCAGAGCTTAACGGAACGTGAACAGCCATCTGGTCACCGTCGAAGTCAGCATTAAATGCGGCACAAACAAGCGGGTGCAGCTGTATCGCTTTTCCATCAATTAGTTTTGGATGGAATGCCTGAATTGAAAGCTTGTGAAGCGTAGGTGCACGGTTAAGAAGAACCGGATAACCGTCAACTATCTCCGCAAGACACTCCCAAACTTCGTTCGTCTTATCTTCAATCATCTTCTTTGCAGATTTTACGGTCGTTGCATATCCTTTTTCTTCAAGCTTTGCAATCAAATGCGGTTTGAAAAGCTCTAAAGCCATCTTCTTAGGAAGTCCACACTGATCCATTGCCAAAGATGGACCCACAACGATAACAGAACGCCCAGAGAAGTCAACACGCTTTCCAAGCAAGTTTTGTCTAAAACGTCCCTGTTTACCTTTGATGATTTCACTCAAAGATTTTAGCGGACGCTTATTTGCACCTTTTACGGCATTTGCACGGCGACCATTGTCAAAGAGAGCATCTACCGATTCTTGAAGCATACGCTTCTCATTTCTAACAATAATCTCCGGTGCTTCAAGCTCCACAAGACGCTTTAGTCTCTGGTTACGGTTGATAACACGGCGATAAAGGTCGTTGACATCTGAAACCGCAAATTTTCCGCCATCAAGTGAAACAAGAGGTCTAAGATCCGGTGGAAGAACCGGCAAGATTGTGAGCATCATCCATGCAGGGTTATTTCCTGAATTTAAAAATGACTCGATAACCTTCAATCTTTTTGCGATTATTTTTGTTTTAGCCTCACTCTTTGTCTGCTCTATCTCTTCTTTTAACTGTGTAAAAAGATCTACAAGGTCGATAGAATCAAGCAAATCACGAACAACTTCGCCACCCATACGTGCTTTAAAGCCAAGCTCACCAAATCTGGAAACCAATGTACGGTACTGCTCCTCATTTAAAACATCATACTTGAGAACAGGAGTTTTTGCTTCAGCATCATAGTATGCTTCGCCACCGCTCTCAACGATATATGCCTCATAGTAGAGTACACGCTCAAGGTCTTTCATCTTGATACCAAGAAGAGTTCCTATACGAGATGGAAGTGAGCTAACATACCAAATATGAGCAACAGGAGTAACAAGTTCGATATGACCCATACGTGTACGACGAACTTTTGTAGAAGTAACTTCAACGCCACACTTCTCACAGACTACACCTTTGTAACGCATCTTTTTGTATTTTCCGCAAAGGCACTCATAGTCTCTTACAGGACCAAAGATTTTTGCACAAAACAGACCATCGCGCTCTGGTTTAAGCGTACGATAATTGATTGTTTCAGGCTTTTTAACTTCACCATGACTCCAAGATAAAATCTTATCCGGAGCAGCCAAGCGAAACTGTAATTGTTTTATATCCGCCGGTCTTTTCTCTTCACTTACTTCAATAGGTACTAGTTTACTCATTCTCTTCTACCTCGTCAAATATTTCTACATCCAGAGCCAATGATTGGAGCTCTTTTGTTAATACAAAGAGTGTTTCTGGGATACCAGATTCTGGTACCAATTCCCCTTTTGTAATCGCTTTGTAAGCACGCACACGCCCGTCAACATCATCTGATTTTATAGTTAACATCTCTTTAAGAACTGCACTCGCTCCATACGCCTCTAACGCCCAAACTTCCATCTCTCCAAATCTTTGACCGCCAAAGAGCGCTTTACCGCCGACCGGTTGTTGCGTTACAAGAGAGTATGGTCCGGTTGAACGTGCGTGAATCTTCTCATCAACCAAGTGATGAAGCTTAAGGATATACATATAACCGACATTGACGCGTTCTTTGATTTTCTCGCCTGTCATACCGCTATAAAGTACAGTTTTACCGTCTGTATCCATTTTAGCGAGTTCAAAAAGCTTCTCGAACTCTTTTGCATTTACGCCTTCAAAAATTGGGGTTGCGAACTTGACTCCTCTTGACCAATCTCTTGCATAAGAGAGAAGTTCTTCATCACTCATTTTGCCAAGTACCTCTTTTGCATTCATCATACCGGCAACATCAGCTACTTCAACCATTTTTGTGCGAATGTTTTCTATAAAATCTTTCTGTTTCGCATCAAACTGCGCTTGAATCTGATGACCAAGTTCACGTCCAGCCATACCTAAGTGCATCTCCAAAATCTGACCGATATTCATACGAGATGGAACCCCAAGCGGGTTGAGACATACATCCACGCTTCTTCCGTCTTCCATGTATGGCATATCAACTTCAGGGACGATTGTGGAGACAATACCTTTATTTCCGTGGCGTCCTGCCATTTTATCACCGACTTTTAACTGACGTTTTGTTGCAATGTAAACCTTAACATACTTTACAACGCCGTTTGGAAGAATGTCATCTTTTTCTAAGATATTAAGCTTTTCCTCATGCTCATCACGGAAAAGTCTCTTCTCTTTTTGAAAATAGTTTTTTGTTTTGTTATATTCAGACTGAATCTCTTCACTAAAAGATTTGATAATCGCATTCATTGCAAAACGATTAACCTCTACCAAATCTTGCGGATTAATCATATCTCCGGCTTTATAGTTCGTACTTCCTATTTTTATATCAGCTATAAGAGACTCTTTTGTTAAGAGTTTTGTAACTCTAAGCATCTCTTCCTTGTCTATCATAAGAAGTCTATCATAGTGCTCACGCTCTAAATGATCACGCTCCTCTTTCTCAAGCTCAAGTGTACGAGAATCTTTGTCATAACCTTTTTTTGTAAAAATTTTAACATCAACAACAACACCTTCCATACTCGGTGGGCAATAGAGAGATTTGTTAATAACATGTCCGGCTTTTTCACCAAAAATTGCGCGAAGAAGTCTCTCTTCAGGTGTCGGCTTTACCTCGCCTTTTGGAGAAACCTTTCCTACAAGAATCATTCCACCCGTAACATTTGTTCCGATTTTAACGATACCGCTCTCATCCAAGTGGGAGAGTTCATCATCTCTTACATTTGGAATATCACGCGTAATCTCTTCAACACCATGCTTCAGTTCTCTGGCTTCAACCTCTTTTTCATAGATATGAACCGATGTAAAAGCATCTTTGCGGATAAGTCTCTCGGAGATAACTATCGCATCCTCAAAGTTAAATCCATTCCATGGCATAAAGGCGACCATTGCATTAACACCAAGTGCAAGCTCTCCTTGATCCATATTTGGACCATCTGCAATAATCTGACCTTTTTCTACTCTTTGACCGACTTTCACGACAGGTTTTTGCCCAAATGCCGTGTTTTGGTTTGTACGAAGATTTTTTTGCAATGGATAATAATCTATATATATATCCCCATCATCTTCGCCCATCACATAGATATGTTTTGCATCAACTTTTTCAACCATACCTGAGCGTTTTGCTTTTACACATTCCCATGAATCACGCGCAACAAGCTTTTCAACACCTGTACCGACCATCGGTGCTTCACTTCTTATAAGCGGCACTGCTTGACGCTGCATGTTTGAACCCATAAGTGCGCGGTTCGCATCGTCATGCTCTAGGAATGGGATAAGCGAAGCTGCAACACCAACTACCATATGTGATGAAAGGTCTGCATAATCACACTCGGTTATCGGGCGGTGAAGAATCTCGCCATCAACTCTTGCTACAACAATTTTATCTACAAACTGTCCATCACTTCCAAGTTTGTTTGAAGCGGCTGCAATTTTCTTGCCTTCTTCTTGCGTTGCCGTAAGATAAACAATCTCGTTTGTAATTTTTCCGTCTTGCATTACTTTGTAAGGTGCTTCAATAAACCCGTGCTCATTTACTTTTGAATATGTTGCAAGAGTGTTGATAAGACCGATATTTTGACCCTCAGGAGTCTCGATAGGGCAGATTCTTCCATAGTGGGTCGGGTGAACGTCACGTACTTCAAAACCTGCACGCTCTTTAATAAGACCGCCCTCTCCGAGTGCCGACAAACGGCGTTTATGCGTTACTTCAGAGAGTGGATTCGTCTGATCCATAAACTGTGAGAGCTGTCCGCCTGAGAAGAATTCCATGATTGTTGAAGTTATCATCTTTGAGTTGATAAGATCATGGGGCATAAGCTCATTCATCGGACCACTCATTGTTGAAAGCTTATCACGAATAGCTTTTTGCATTTTTATCAAACCGTTATGAAGCTCGTTGCCCAAAAGCTCTCCGATAGAACGAATACGGCGGTTACCCAAGTGATCTCTATCGTCAATATGTCCTTGACCATTTTTAACTTTAATAACATACTTAACCGATTCGATAATATCTTCATGCGTTAAAACTGTCACATACTCTGGAATATCAAGTCCAAGTTTATGGTTCATCTTCATACGACCGACCTTAGTCAAGTCATATCTCTCAGGATCAAAGAAGAGTTGGTTGACAAAAACCTTTGCCGCCTCTTTTGTTACAGGCTCACCCGGTCTCATAACCTTATATATACGAATTGCAGCAAGGTCATTTTCATCTTCAATATCTTCTGTCTGTTTTAAAAGCTTTAAAGAATCCGCATCTGCATTAAATGCATTAATTACAGAACTATCCACACCCTCTGCCAAGTCGTTTGCTATACTAAAATTTTTAACTCCGACTTCACTCATTTTTTTAAGCTTTGTCTCATCAATGCGAGTCATTGCGTCAAAAAGAATTTCTCCTGTCTCAGGATCAACGATAGGATTTGCCAAATAACGATCAAGAAGAATCTCAAGCGGATACTCAACTTCTTTCAAACCATCTTCAATAAACTTTTGTGCTTTTTTTAAAGAAAGTCTTTTTCCTGACGTTAAAAGTATTTTTCCGTCTTTGTCAATCAAATCGTACGTTAATCTCGAAGAATAGTCATGAGGATTGAACGGCATTAAAAATTTATTATCAACGATACTAATTTTTTGAATTGGATAAAATAGCTTTAAAATATCCTGTTTTGAGTAGCCAAGTGCACGGAACATAATAGTTACAGGAACTTTACGGCGCTTGTTGATTCTCATATACAGGATATCTTTTGGGTCATACTCAAAATATAGCCAAGAGCCGCGATCCGGAATTATCTGACCTGTATAGATAAGCTTATTGCCGGATGTTGTTGACTCCTCTTCTTTAAAGATAACACCGGGAGAGCGGTGGAGCTGATTAACAACTACCCTCTCGACACCGTTAATAATAAATGAAGTCCTGTCTGTCATAAGCGGGATATCACGAACAAAAATACTTTGTTCTTTAATATCTTTTACACCTAATTTCTCTTTTGTGTTTTCATCTCTATCCCAAAGGACAAGACGTGTTTTCATTCTTAAGCTTACGGCATAAGT
This sequence comes from Sulfurimonas sp., assembly GCF_028694605.1. Classification (GTDB taxonomy): domain Bacteria; phylum Campylobacterota; class Campylobacteria; order Campylobacterales; family Sulfurimonadaceae; genus Sulfurimonas. The sequence goes on from NZ_JAQVKP010000011.1 coordinate 32,676, forward strand.
AAGTCCACGCTCCATACACTCTCTAACAGTATATTTTGGTTTGCCTACTTCACTGTCGATATACTCAACAGTCAATCTGTTTTGTGTATCATGAATTGGAAAAACTGATTGGAAAACCGTTTCCACGCCGCTTTGGGATCTGTCTTTTTCATCAAGCATCAAAAACTTGTTATATGAGCTCTGTTGTAGTTGTAATAAGTTTGGTACTTCTATTTGCTGAGGGGTTTTTGAGAAGTCAACACGAAGACGATTTCCGGAATATAAAGTATTTAACATTGGCTACCTCGGTGAGTTGTTATTAAGACCTAACCTTAAAAGATTAAGTTATCGTATCTAGGCGTCCCTAGATGATTTTTAGCTCAAAAAGTAAGAGCTTTTTTTACAGTGCTTATAAACGACATAAGGGCACTTTTACGAAAAGATTTTTATCTTCTCATAAAAGCGCCCAAAAGTACGTGACTTTAGGGGAAAACCCCTTCAATCACGCGTAGGTAGTAAAATTATTTAACTTCTACTTTTGCGCCAGCTTCTTCAAGCTCTTTCTTAGCGTTCATAGCAGTCTCTTTATCAACACCCTCTTTGATTGTTGAAGGTACGTTTTCAGTTGCATCTTTAGCTTCTTTTAGTCCAAGACCAGTAAGAGCACGAACAACTTTAATTACGTTGATTTTCTTATCACCTGCATCAACGATAACAACGTTAAATTCAGTTTGCTCTTCAACAGGAGCAGCAGCTACAGCACCGCCAGCAACAGCAACAGGCTGTGCAGAAACACCGAATTTCTCTTCGAACTCTTTTACCAATTCAGAAAGTTCTAATACAGAAAGTCCTGAAATAAACTCTAATACATCTTCTTTTGTTATTGCCATAATAATTCTCCATTATGAAATTTTTAATGATTGCTCATTTTTATTGTTAAAGGCAATTACGCCTCTTCTCTTTTTTGTCTCAATGCGTCCAAACCAATTGTAAAGTTTCTGATTGGTCCCATCCAAACAGATGCAAGCATACCAAGTAGTTCTTCACGTCCTGGAAGTTTAGCAAACGCTTCGACTTTAGCAGCATCGGCAGGTTCACGGTCAATATAAGCAGATTTGATAACAAATTTATCGTTATCTTTTGCAAAATCTGCAGCAACTTTTGAAGTAGAAATAGAATCTGCACCCCAAACTAAGATGTTAGTGTCTTTTAATGCAACACCTGTAAGTTCTGCATTTGTTAATGCGATAGTTGCTAAAGTATTTTTAACAACCTGAACTTTTGCATCTTTAGCGCGAGCCATTTTTCTCAATGCTTCAAGTTTAGAAACACTCAAACCTTTGTAATCACAAAAGATTACACTCTGAGCATCCTTGAATTCATTTGAAAGTACTTCAATAATTTCAGCTTTTTGTGTTTTTGTCATAGAATATCTCCTTTCCAGACAACACTTCAACAGGAACGCCGATAAATCAGCATATTAAGCTTCCGCTCCTATATCTTCAGTCCATAAAATGCAGTTACCAAAGCAGTAACTTGATAGTGCTTTACGAATAAAGCACTAAAAATTACTCAATTATTTCATCTCTGCCAATTGCATAACATCAAGTTTAAGAGCCGGACTCATTGTTAAACTAAGTGCACAATTTTTAATATAACGACCTTTTGCTGACGCAGGCTTATGTCTATTTATAGCTTTTACAAAAGTTACTAGATTTTCAGCGATTTTATCCGCAGCAAAACTTGCTTTACCTATTCCTGCGTGGATATTTCCTTTTTTGTCAACACGGAAATTTACTTGTCCACCTTTTACATTTTTAACAGCAGTTGCAACATCTGGAGTTACAGTACCTGTTTTAGGGTTTGGCATCATACCTTTTGGTCCTAAAATACGACCAATTTGTCCTACAAGACCCATACAGTCAGGTGCAGCAACTACGATATCAAAATTAAAGATACCATCTTTGATTTGTTGTACTAAATCGTCTGTTCCAACAATATCAGCACCGGCAGCTTTAGCCTCATCAGCTTTAACGCCTTTTGCAAAAACTGCAACACGAACTGTTTTTCCAGTTCCATGAGGAAGTACTATAGCACCACGAATCATCTGATCTGCATGTCTTGGGTCAACATTTAAGTTAAATGCTACTTCAACAGTCTCATCAAACTTTGCGCTTATCAACTCTTTTACCAGTGCTGAAGCTTCATCAACACCATATGCTTTTGCAACATCAATTTTTTCAATTAGTTGTTTATATCTTTTGCTCATTTTCAAATTCTCCTATAAATTCTGCCACAAAATTTTACATCACTGTGGTCGGTGATAAGATGCAGATATTAATCTACGATTTCAATACCCATCGAACGTGCTGAACCAGCGATTGTATTTGCTGCTGCTTCTTTGTCGTCAGTATTCATATCTTCAATTTTTCTATTGACGATTTCCATTACTTGTGCACGTGTAAGCTTTCCAACTTTATTTTTAAGCGGATTGCTTGAACCGCCTTTTAAACCTGCTGCATGTAAAATAAGTGCAGTAGCAGGCGGCTGCTTTACAACAAATGTAAAACTTTTATCAGTGTAAACAGTAATAACTACAGGAACTTTAAATCCCATCTTGTCTTTTGTTTTTTCGTTGAAGTTTTTAGTAAACTCCATAATGTTAACACCACGTTGACCGAGCGCAGGACCTACTGGAGGAGCAGGTGTTGCTTTTCCAGCTTCAATTTGCAGCTTGATATAGCCCATAATTTTTTTTGCCATCTTTTTTCCTTTGTAAAATTAAATTATTTTTTCAACTTGCGTATAAGCAATATCCACAGGAGTTGCTCTTCCGAAAATCGAAACATTTAGTTTTAGAGTTCCGTGCTCTAAATCATACTCATCTACAGTTGCCGTGAAGTTTGCAAAAGGACCTTCTGTAATACGGACTGTCTCACCACTATCGAAAAATACTCTTGGCTTAGGTGCTGCACGATTCGAAACGCGATCTAATATTACGTTAATGTCATGCTCGCTAAGCGGAGTGGGAGTATTGCCCTCTCCGATGAATCCAGACACTTTTGGTATAGTCTGAATAAGATGCTGAATCTCTGTATTAAGATCTATTCTTGCAAAAACATACCCTGAATAAAGAGATCTTTCGGTGATTTTTTTCTTACCGTCTTTTACTTCGATTACATCTTCAGTAGGTACAATAACATCTGTTATCACATCTTGAAGCCTCATCTCTTCAATCATATTTAAAATTGCTAAACGAACTGTTCTCTCATTTCCGTATGTTTGGATAGAGTACCATTGATGATTGCTTTTTTTCTTCTCCATTGACACCCTTTATCCTAATATTGCCGATACTATTGACGACATAACCAAATCAACAAGCGCTAAAAAAGCAGTTATTACAGTTACAACAATAATGACAGAGACATAAGCTTGCTTTACTTGACCTTTAGTAGGAAAAATAACCTTGCTTAATTCTAATCTTGCATTTTTAATATGTGAACCTAAATTCATTCAAGCTTCCTAATTACTCATTGATTATATATAAAGCTCAAAAGCTTTACAAATAATAAATGTATGGCAGGCGTAGAGAGATTCGAACTCCCAACACCCGGATTTGGAATCCGGTGCTCTAACCGTTGGAGCTACACGCCTATTTTAAACAAAAAAAGCCAAGTCAAAAGACTTAAGCTTCTATTTGCAACTATATTAGAGTTTCATCTCTTTATGAACAGTATGCTCACGACAAAACTTACAATATTTTTTTACTGAAAATTTCTCAGTATGAGTCTTTTTGTTTTTAGTTGTGTGATAGTTACGACGTGTACACTTCTCACATCCTAAATGTATTGCTTCTCTCATATTATTAACCTTTTAAGGGATTTTGCATATTTCGCTAAAGCGAATTATGCAAGAATCTCAGCTACAACACCGGCACCAACAGTTCTTCCACCCTCACGAATAGCAAACTTAGTACCTTTTTCCATAGCGATTGGGTGAATTAGTTCAACAGTAATGCTTACGTTATCACCTGGCATAACCATCTCAGTACCTTCTGGTAATGTGATTGCACCTGTTACGTCTGTTGTACGAACGTAGAATTGTGGGCGATAGTTACTAAAGAATGGAGTATGGCGACCACCTTCCTCTTTACTTAGTACGTAAATCTCAGCTGTAAATTTAGTGTGAGGAGTGATGCTCTTTGGCTTACAAAGAACCTGACCACGCTCAACACCATCTTTAGTAATACCGCGTAGCAATAGACCACAGTTATCACCAGCTTGACCTTGATCCATCTCTTTACGGAACATCTCAATACCAGTTACTGTAGTTGTTTGTGTATCGCGAATACCTACGATTTCAATAGTATCGCCAATCTTAACAACACCACGCTCGATACGACCAGTAACAACTGTTCCACGACCAGAGATTGAGAAAACGTCTTCAACTGGCATCAAGAAATCTTTATCAGTTTCACGAGTCGGCTCAGGAATATACTCATCTACCGCAGCCATAAGCTTTTGGATTTTTGCAGACCATGGTCCAAGTGTACCGCTTTTTGCTTCTTCAAGAGCTTCTTTTGCAGAACCAGCTACGATTGGAGTATCGTCACCTGGGAAATCATACATATCAAGAAGTTCACGGATTTCCATTTCAACTAGCTCTAAAAGCTCTTCATCATCAACCATATCTTCTTTGTTCATGAAAACAACGATATAAGGAACGCCTACTTGCTTAGAAAGAAGAATGTGCTCACGAGTTTGTGGCATCGGGCCGTCCGCTGCAGAAACAACAAGAATAGCACCGTCCATTTGAGCAGCACCTGTAATCATGTTTTTAACGTAGTCCGCGTGACCTGGACAGTCAACGTGTGCATAGTGACGCTTATCTGTTTCATACTCTACGTGCGATGTAGCAATTGTAATACCACGCTCACGCTCTTCAGGAGCATTGTCGATTTGATCGTAATCCATCATTTTTGCACCGTTTGTTACTGCAAGAACCGCAGTAATTGCAGCTGTCAGTGTTGTCTTACCGTGGTCAACGTGACCAATAGTACCAATGTTTACGTGCGGTTTATTACGCGAAAACTTTTCTTTTGCCATAGTGTCCTCCGACTTAATTTGTGAATAGAGATGGAATTGTACCCAAAAATTATTCAATTATTGCTTAAATTTTACCCGCGCTTCTTTTATGGAGCTCACGAGCGGATTTGAACCGCCGACCTCTTCCTTACCAAGGAAGTGCTCTGCCCCTGAGCTACGAGAGCGGACAAATAGAGTAAAAACACTAAGCAATAATTGCATAATTTTATAAATATATATATATTAGTTTTTTTGTGTAGATATAGCTATATATAGACGCTACTGCTTTAAAGACAATAGGTTTATGAAGTAGGTTGAAATTGTACTTCAGCTTCCAGAATCTCAATGGAGCGGGTGAAGGGACTCGAACCCTCGACCCTCAGCTTGGAAGGCTGACGCTCTAGCCAACTGAGCTACGCCCGCATCTGCCATTGAGTGGTGGTGAGTGGTGGATTCGAACCACCGAACCCGGAGGGAGCGGATTTACAGTCCGCCGTCGTTGGCCACTTGACTAACTCACCATAACTTATTATGTTTAATCTGGTCTAACACTGTTTCTAATATTCTCTCATTCAATGGTGCCGGCACGAGGATTTGAACCCCGGGCCTGCTGATTACAAATCAGCTGCTCTAGCCAACTGAGCTATGCCGGCGTTGAATTTGAGCCAGAATTATAGTGCAATCTTTTTCCAATGTCAAGAGTTTTGCTCTTAAATTTAAAATATCTTGCAATTTATGTAAAAAAGGGTACGATTTGAGCAAATTTTGGATTTTTTAAAAGGCTTCTTAATGTTAAAAATACTGTTTTCTCCGGCTGAAAATAAAAAGAGCGGCGGCAATGAAGAGAAAAAAGAGCTTTTTGGCGCTTATGGTTCACGGGATATTATTTTAAATGAGTATAACTCTATTGTACAAAGTGGCGATATGCAAAAAATAAAAGAACTTTTCGGTCTAAAAAAAGAGAGCGACTGCACTCCATATATTGCAGATATCTTTCATACACCGCTTATGCATGCTATTGAGCGTTATGACGGCGTAGCATACGACTATCTTAATTTTAATTCATTGCATAAAGATGCAAAAGAGTATCTCAAATCAAATACAATAATATTTTCAAATCTCTATGGACCGTTGCTCGGAGGCGATACAATAGCCAACTATAAAGTGAAACAAGGAAACAGTATCGGCAAGTACGCACCGGACAAGTTTTATAAAGATAGATTTTCCTATCAACTTGATCTTTATCTTGGAAATTGTGAGATTTTGGATTTACGTGCCGGATACTATGAAAATTTTTATGAGATTAAAAAGCCATACACAATGCTGAAATTCTTAAAAGATGGCAAAGTTGTAAGCCATTGGGCAAAGGCATATAGGGGCTTGGTTTTAAGAGCGGTTGCACAAAATGGCATAAACTCTATGAAGGAGTTTATGGCTTTGGAGATAGATGGCTTAAGCATTGCAGAGATTAGAGTTGTAAAAAACAAAACAGAAATCATCTACAACATTGTGAACTAATGACATGTAAAGTGCTTACAGTTTTATTCCCCTAAGTCTAAGCGAATTGGCAATTACGGAAACAGAACTAAAACTCATTGCCGCCGCGGCTATCATCGGTGAGAGCAGTATTCCAAAGAACGGATAGATTAGTCCCGCGGCAATCGGGATCCCCGCCGAGTTGTAAAAGAAGGAGAAAAAGAGATTTTGTCTGATATTTTGCATTGTTGCTCTACTTAGAACTCTTGCTCTGACTATACCTCTTAAATCACCCTTTACCAAAGTGACACCGGCACTCTCCATCGCAACATCGGTTCCCGTTCCCATAGCAATGCCGACATGTGCAAGTGCAAGTGCAGGAGCATCGTTTATGCCATCACCTGCCATCGCAACGATACGCCCCCCGGCTTGAAGTTTTTTAATAATCTCTGCTTTTTGCTCAGGCAACACCTCGGCATACACTTCGTCTATGCCGAGTTTTCTTGCAACAATCTCCGCTGTAGTACGATTATCGCCTGTAAGCATCACTACCCTTATGCCTTGTACATGTAGATTACGAATAGCTTCTGCCGTATTCTCTTTGATTGGGTCAGCAACAACAATAAAACCCGCTGCTTTTAAACCTACTGCAACCAACATTACAATATTGCCATCAGAGCGCTCTATATCTGCTTTTTTTGACAACTCAAGTGCATTTATATTTAAACTCTCAAACAGTTTTAGATTACCGACTGAAACTGCCTGTCCGTCAACTTTGCCTGTAATCCCCATTCCGCTTAGAGAGTTAAAGTTATCAGCTTTAACCAACTCAACCTCTCTATCTCTCGCCCCGTTTACGATAGCTTCTGCCAAAGGATGCTCACTCGCTCTCTCCAGACTTGCAACCAAACGCAAGAGTTCGTTTTCACCAAATCCATCTTCTACATGTACCTTTATAAGTTTAGGCTTTCCCTCTGTCAGCGTTCCTGTTTTATCGACTACAAGAGTATCAACCTTTTCCATTACTTCCAAAGCTTCCGCATTTTTGATTAATACTCCGCTTGTTGCACCTCGTCCTGTTCCTACCATTATGGAGATAGGCGTAGCAAGACCGAGTGCACACGGACATGCAATGATAAGTACAGAAACAGCGCTTACTACGGCATATGCCAGACGAGGCTCACTCCCCCATATCCACCATACAAAAAATGTTATTACACTGATACCGATAACAGCCGGAACGAAATAAGAAGATACTACATCAGCCAATTTTTGTATGGGTGCTCTTGAGCGTTGAGCTTTTGAGACCATATCTATGATTTGTGAGAGCAGAGTATCCGCACCGATTTTCTGGGTTCTCATCAGCAGCGTACCGTTTGAGTTAATAGTCGCACCTATAAGTTTTTCGCCTGCAAATTTCTTAACTGCAATAGGCTCACCCGTAACCATCGACTCATCAACATTACTTTCGCCTTCTATAACTATCCCGTCAACTGGAATTTTCTCGCCGGGACGGATACGCAGGATATCTCCTACATTTACTTTCTCTAGCGATATATCTTCCTCATTGCCGTTTTCTTTTACTATACGTGCCGTGTTAGGAGCAAGTCCAAGCAGGAGTTTGATTGCTACGTTTGTTTGTGAACGGGCACGAAGCTCAAGAACCTGTCCCAGAAGAACAAGCGTTGTTATTACTGCCGCTGCTTCAAAATATACATGTACCAAACCATTGCTCATCTGCATCAAAGGCGGAAAAATATGCGGCATGAACATTGCCACCACGCTATAACTCCAAGCAACAAAAACACCGATAGCAATCAGCGTGAACATGTTCAAATTCATTGTTTGCAGAGATTTATACCCTCGTACAAAAAATGGCCAGCCTCCCCAAAATACAATAGGCGCAGAGAGTAAAAACTCTATCCACTGAATCATTTTCATGCTTAATAAATTCGGCAATAATGCAGGCAATAAGTCTGCTATCATTGCCAAAGCAAACACGGGAATAGAAAGAGCCGTACTAACCCAAAAACGGCGACTCATATCTATAAGTTCTTCATTTTTTTCTTCTGCTGCTTTTACGACAATAGGCTCAAGTGCCATGCCGCATTTAGGACAGCTTCCGGGATGGTCTTGAACTATTTCTGGATGCATTGGACAGGTATAAGTTACTTGTTTCTCTGCTTTATGATGAGCTTGAGCATTTACATGGCAGAGTTTTGTATCCGTGCAAACTGGCTCGTTATAAACATGTATATATTTTTGAGGATTTTCTTTAAATTTAGCAAGACAATGTTCACTACAAAAGTAGTATTCTTTATTTTCATAACCGTATGAATATTTTGAGTCACTAGAAACACTCATACCGCAAATCAAATCTTTAAGTTCATTAGCTTTAATATGCATATCACTATTCATCTTTTTTTTCCTCTAAATCTTTAAAGTCGATTCTTCTTTTTTCAAGCTCTCTTCGATACGTTTCATAATCACCAAAATCAAAAAACTTATCATATCTTGAGTGCTTCTCTTTTTGCGCTCTTGAGTGTTTGATAGGACACCAAAACTGCTCGGTTCTGGCAGCTATCTCTCTAGTGTAAGCAATAACACCGTTAAAATATTCGCAATACCAGCAGTTTATCTTCTCTACTCTGTCAAGATAAAAGAGGTTGTATCTATCCATGATAACATAATCGCCTCTCTTAACTTTGGGAATTTTATAGATAGGGAAACAGACTGTCTGATAAATGGTTACGAAGATATCCACAAGAAGAGCAGGCAGCATCATAGACCAGATAAAGGGAATAGTAAAAACTGCTGATACCGGGAAAGAGGAGAGATACTTTATGGAGCTTACTATTCTACTTCTCCCCTCTTTTACTACACTCTCTTGGAATTTCACTTTTTTATCTTCAAGCGTATAGAAAAATTCATCCTGCTTTTTTCTAAGTTCTTGCATAAGTTCATCTTCAAGAGTTTTTATCTGGGCGGCTATCTCTTCTATTTTGTTATCCATTGTCTCTTCTTTTTTATAGAGTATAGCAGAAATCTTTTCTATTCGACAGGAAAAATAGTGTAGAATCATAAGTAAGAGATAGTAACTAATAAAAAGAGGGTTGTTTTTGGAAGATTCACAAGAGTACAAAAAGAAGAAAGCATATTTTGAAAAAATCATAACACTTTACGGCAGAAATGTCGTCGTAGAAGTTTTGCAAGAGAGCGGCATTGAGGTACATAAGGTACATATGGCAAACTCAAACAAGCCTGATGGTGTGATTGAGACGATTCTTAAACTTGCAAAAGAGAGAAATATAGAAGTCGCCTATCACGATAAAGCCGCACTCAGCAGAATCAGCAAAAACGCAAAACAAGATCAAGGAGTAGCTGTCGATATAATTGCTTCCTCCTACCAAAATGCAAACGAGATAAAAAACCTCAAAAGTTTTAAACTTCTTGCGCTTGATGGTATCCAAAATCCTCAAAACTTGGGGATGATTATCCGCTCATGTGCAGCTGGTTATGTCGATGGAATTATTCTTCCTAAAAAAAACAGTGCAAAAATCTCTCCACTTGTTATAAAAGCGAGTGCCGGAACGCTTTTTAGAGTTCCTATCTACTACTGCAACACTCTTGATGAAGTTTTAAGAGAGCTAAAAGAGGCAAAAATCTATCTGCTTTCTTCGCATGCAAAAAACAGTATATACAATATACAAAGAAGTGAAAAATCAATTTTTGTGCTTGGAAACGAGAGTGAGGGTGTTTCAAAAGAGATTGAAAAACTTTGCAACGACTCTCTATCTATTCCAATGAACAGAGGTGTTGAGTCTCTTAATGTTGCAGTTACGGCTTCTCTTATTGCTTTTATGAAGTAGCAATAGTTAGCTGAGTTTGGTATTAGCTCATCATAATTTCATAAGGTCGCTTAATCTCCCGTACAACCTCATCTACGCTCATGTGGCGTGATTTTCTTAAAAACTCACGCCCATCTAAAAAGAGCAGAACCGTAGGGATAGTAAAAACACTAAAGTATGCCGCTATCTCCTGCTCCACAGAAGTATCGATACTAAGAATCTTAAACTCCCTGAAATTACTCTCAATCGCTTCTAAAAGTTTTGGTTTTAGTGCGTGGCAAACGTTGCATGTCGGGGCTGAGAAGTAAAGCATTACCGCCCGATTTTCTTTTATACTCTTGTCTATATCTTCTATTGTTTGCATAGAACCATCCCCTATTTTGGTGTGAAATTATACTCTATTTGCTATAATCCCCCAATGAGTTCAATACTATTTTCCATTCTGGCTATTTATATATTTATTGTCATCGGTTTTGTTGCAAAAATGAGCTTCAAAGAGAGGATTGATGACAAAACTATCACGCTTCTTAATGTCTATTTTTTACAGGTTTTTCTTACATTTTGGGGACTTCTTATCCGTCCTGTCGATGTAACGCTTATTTTTGCACCCTCCATCTATCTTTTTATCACTCTTTTGGTTTTACTACTTGCAGCACTCTTTGCAAAAAAGTTGTTTCGAGATCAAAAAGAGTACTCTATAGCAACAGTTGCCGCAATTATAGGCAATACGGGCAATCTCGGCATTCCGCTTAACATAGCCATCTTCGGCGAGGAGTCGATTCCATACACAACCGTTATCAATCTTATGAATGTCTTTATAGTCTATACTGTTGGTGTTTACTACTACTCAAGAGGAAGTTTTGATATAAAAACATCACTCACAAACATTATCAAGCTTCCCATCCTGTGGGCGGCGATGGTGGCGATTTTGCTTAGCATCTATGGCTATAAGCCAAGCGAAGAGATTATGAAAACTCTTATGATGGGAGCTTATGCTTCCATTGTTATGCAGCTTCTTTTATTTGGTATCTATCTATATGGCACGAAAATAAGTGAGATTAGCAAAATGCTTACGCTATGGGTTATGGGCATAAAGTTTCTTTTTTTACCTGCTGTTGCATTTATCATACTCTCTTTTGTTGAACTTGACTCAATGATAAAAGGGATTATTTTTATAGAAATTTTAGTCCCTCTTGCCATTGCCAATGTAAATTTTGCCTCACTATACGAGTGTAAACCAAAAATCGTCACTGCGCTTGTTTTTATCTCCTCTCTTCTATTTTTAGGCATCATCTTTATCGGTGTCAAGATACTCTCTTATCTATGAACAAAATATATAAAATCTATAAGCTATTGTATAAAAAATATGGAGCTCAGGGATGGTGGCCTATCATCGGGTATGGATACCATAAACAAGACTACAGTTTTCCAAGAGATGAAAATGAGGTCTTTGAAGTTTGTTTGGGTTCTATATTGACACAAAATACAACATTTACTTCTGTAGTAAAATCTTTGAATAATCTATATGCAAAAAACGCCATTAGCGCTTCTGCAATCTTATTAATGGACATTAACGAACTTAAAGAAGCCATAAGACCATCGGGATACTTTAACCAAAAAGCAAGGTACATTTTGGAGTTTACCAAATTTTATACCACTCTTTATGGTGCAACTCCAACACGTGAGGCGCTTTTAGATGTTGTTGGTATCGGGGAAGAGACTGCTGATTCCATGCTATTGTACGGTTACAATCAAAGAGAGTTTAAAGTCGATGCTTACACAAAACGCATACTGCTTGCGCTTGGGATTATAGAGCAAAAAAACAGTTATTGCGAAATAAAGAAGCTTATGGAGAGTTCGCTAAAAGAGTGCATCAACGATGAGAAAGAACTTCTAAAAGTCTATCAGGAGTTCCATGCTCTTTTGGTAGAGCATGGCAAAAAGTTTTATTCCAAAAAGCCTTATGGCGTTGGGTGCTTTTTAAAGGAGCATCTCCGCTAATAACCTATTTTTTACAGCTGCTAACCGTCATATTGATTCTGTTTTTTTGCAAAAACTTATCTCCAAGCCCTTTTACCTCTTTAATCTCGTCAACTTTACTAAAACAGTTGTGCTTCTTTCTATACTCCAAAATAGCATTTGCTTTTGCCTCTCCAACGCCATTGAGTGTCATAAGCTCCGTTTTATTTGCTTTGTTAATATCTACTGCTCCAAAACTAAGTGAAACTCCTAAAATCAACAGTGACAACCATCTCATATATAACTCCTTATAATTTTAAATGTTTTATTTTATACTTAAAAACAAAAATATTTATCTATTTTTAACAAAATTTATTAAATTTTCCGCAAACTAGTCTATTTTGTAACATGATAGAATTTAAATATAAGAAAAATTAAATATTTGAGAGAAGAATCAAGAGAGCAAGAGGCGTTTTGCCCCTTACGAGATTTAGATGATTTTTGCCAAAACTGCTTCCACAGAGAAACCAAATTTTACAAAAAGCTTGTCTGCGGGAGCCGAAGCGCCGAATGTGTCCATACCGATTACCTCATCTGCTAGGCGGTACCACTCTAAACCACGGGCTGCTTCAATAGCCACTTTTTTAGTTTGTGATTTGATAACTGAATCTATATAAGATTTTTCTTGCTCTATAAAAAGGTCATAACACGGAACAGAAACAACATCTGCCTTAACACCTTTTACATTTAACGCATCTTTTACTTTAAGAGCAAGCTCCACTTCGCTGCCGCTTGCCATAAGAGTTATAGTCGCATCTGCATCACTGGCAAGCAAGTATCCGCCCTGAGCTACACTCCCTTTTATCGGAGAAGGAAGAACTGAAAGATTTTGTCTTGAGCAGACGAAAGCAGACGGAGATTTTTTCATCTCTAGCGCCACCTTCCAAGCTTCTACATTTTCCACGCCGTCAGCCGGTCTCCAAACATAGAAGTTTGGAAGCGCACGGAATTGGCTTAGATGCTCAATAGGCTGGTGTGTCGGTCCGTCTTCGCCTACCCCAATACTGTCATGCGTCCAAATAAAGAAGTGCTGAATGCCAGATAGAGCTGCGATGCGTGCCGCCGGTTTGAGATAATCAGAAAAGACAAAGAACGTAGCTGAAAATGGCATGAGTGGCCCATAAAGAGCGATTGCATTGGTAATTGAAGCCATTGCATGCTCACGGATTCCAAAGTAGATATTTCTTCCCTTTGGATAAGTACCCATATCAACAAGTTCGGTTTTGTTTGACGGGCTAAGATCTGCAGAGCCGCCTAAAAAACAAGGAAGCGCTTTTGCGATTGCATTTAAGATTTTGCCGTTTGTATTTCTCGTTGCATCAGCTTTTTCAAAAGCAGGCCACTGGATACGGGAAAAATCAGGATTTTGCAGAGCTGCCAAAGCCTCATTTTGCTCTGAAAGCGGAAGAGTTTTAAGAGAGTGAATCCACTCACGTTCTAACAAGTCACCCTTTTCTACTGCACATCTAAAGCGAGTCATCACATCTTCATCTACGTGAAAACATCTCTGCGCATCAAATCCACAAGCACTTTTTGCCTCAGAGATAACATCGCCACCTAGCGGAGCACCGTGAGAGTGGTGAGAGCCTTCAAGTTTGCCTGCACCTTTTGCGATAGTCGTATTTGCGATGATGATGGTAGGCTTAGAGTTGGATTTTGCAGTAGTGATTGCGCTGTCAATCTCATCAAAATTATGACCGTCACACTCCAAAACATCCCAGCCTTGCGATTCAAAACGAAGACGAATATTTTCACTAATACTTAAACTCGTTGAACCCTCAATGGTGATGCGGTTGGAGTCGTAAATAAGTATGAGATTGTCAAGTTTGTTGTGTCCAGCGATAGAACATGCCTCATAGCTCACACCCTCTTCCAAATCTCCGTCACCGCACAAGCAGTAAACATTGTGGTTAATAACTTTTGCTGTCTCAGAATTAACTTGTGCACCGACAAACTTTGAAGCCATTGCAAAACCAACCGCATTGGCTATACCTTGCCCAAGCGGACCGGTTGTGATTTCAATCCCCTCGGTATGTCCAAATTCTGGATGCCCCGGAGTTTTTGAGTCAAGTTGGCGAAAGTTTTTCAAATCATCAACAGTGAGGCCATACCCCCAAAGATAGTAAAGCGAGTAGATAAGCCCTGTCGCATGCCCGCCGGAAAAAACAAGTCTGTCGCGGTTTAACCAAGATGGGTTTTTTGGATTATGGTTTAGATGTTCGCTTAAAACTACTGCAATATCTGCAAGCCCCATCGGTGCACCGGGATGTCCGGAGTTTGCCTGCTGCACCATATCTGCCGCTAAAAATCTAATCGTATCTGCCATTTTTTGGCGCATCATATTGTTGTCCATATTTGTTACCTTTATTTGATTTATCTATGTCTGTTGATATAGTGTGTTAAAAGAGGTGAAAGCTCATCTTTGAGCTTTGCATCAAAACTCTCAAGCTCTTCTGTGACTTCTTGCGCCAACTCGTTTGCTTCATTCATAGCCACGCCAAGACCAAGAAGCGTTACAAAACTATTTTTTGCTTCGTCGTTATTTGTGAGTTTTCCGGCTGTTTCACTACTTTGCGTTACATCCAAAATATCATCTTGAATCTGAAAAAGAAGTCCAAGTTTTATCCCGAACTCATAAAGTCGTTCTCCCAGCTTTTCATCGCCAATAATAATTGCTCCCATCTTAAGTGATGCGGCAATCAATTTTGCAGTTTTGTTAATATGCAAAACTCTTACATCCTCTATGTCAAGCGGTTTGTTTTCAAAATAACAGTCTATCGCTTGTCCAAGCACCATGCCGTTCAAACCGCCATTAACAGCAAGCTCTCTCATGAGTGCCACCCTTGTAGCATCTGAAAAAGGAGCGTCACATAAAACTTCAAAGGAGTAGGTATTGAGTGCATCACCCGCCAAGATGGCAGTTACCTCGTCAAAAGCAACATGAAGTGTCGGTTCTCCACGTCGAAGCGGCGAATTATCCATTGCAGGTAAATCATCATGAATTAAGGAGTATGTGTGTAGAAGCTCTATAGCATACGCACCATAGTATGCTCCGCCAACCAATAGCGGATTATATGCATTGACGACACTCAAAAGAAGTGCCGGACGAAATCTTTTCCCACCTGCAATAAGCATCTTTTGGAGTGCTTTCTCGTAAGTCGGATGAATGCTCTTAGAAGTCGGTAAGTGATTTAGTAAAAAATTCTCAAAGTTTTGCATGCGAAATTGTATCTAATTTAGTTTCACAAAAAACTGAAAATTTTCTCTTTCAAATAGAAGATTAACCTCATTTTTTGGCTTATTTATCTGTGTAAAGATATCATCATAAGCTCTTAAGTCTTTTTTATTTATCTGCATCAATCTATCGCCTGTTTTTAAACCGTAGCGCGCCGCATGCCTCTCAATATTTATTATTTGTAGATTTTTATCAAAAGAGAGTCCTAAAAACTCTAAAAACACATCAGCTTTGTATCCTCCGCCGGCTCTTTTTTGTGTAGCTGCTTTATGCACGGCTACTTTATCAGCTCTTTTAACCTTCAAAGTGTGCTTAGAACCTATAGGACTAAAAAGTATATCTCGCATTAACTGCGCACTCTCTTTGACCTTTTTGCCATCAAATTCAAGTACAATATCTCCCACTTGGATAAGATTGCCTTGAATGAAAGGGTTAGAACTTGTCACAACAACAGCTCCGTTTTCATCTTTTACTCTAATACCTATATCGCCGTAAGAGACCTCTTTTGTCTTTAAAAATCTCTCTATATACTCTTTTTCTATGATGCCGCGCTCAGTTACAATCCCCTCTAATACACAGCAGCTATTTAGAAGAAGGCTAGGTGCTGATAGTGGTTCACTGAAGGTTGCAAGAGTGTTTAAACCGATCTGTTTTTTTACGATTTTGCCCTCTACAACCCGTTTGTTATCGACACCTATCAGACCAAGAGCTACGTTCATGTTTATAAGAAATGGATATTTGAATTTTTTTTCATCCTCTATAAGATAAAGGGAAAGATATGAATCATGTTTTATGATTTTTGCATTTGGTGGAGTTGCGGAAAAAACTAATCTTTGATTGTTTTTAAGAGGAATTTGAACTGTTTGTTCTACAATTGACTCAGAATCTACTACTTTTTGTCTGCAAGAGTCCAAACCGTCTTGACATGCATAAAGGCTTAAAAAAAAGAGGTGCAGCGCTACTAATAGCCTAAGCACCTACTTGCTCCCAAAAGGGTTAATGCCGCCTAGCATACCCAAAGCACTATTTTGCCTATTGTCTTCTACCATCTTGTTAGCATCATTTATGGCACCGATAAGTAAAATCTGCAGAGCGTCTTTATCTTCAAGAAGTGAGTCATCAATATTTATATCTGTTACCTCACCTTTGCCGTTTATGGTTACTTCAACCATACCGCCGCCGCTTTTTACCGTAAAATTTTTTGACTCTAGTTCAGTTTGAAGTTTTTTAGCGTTCTCTTGCATGCTCTCAAGCATTTTGCCCATCTCGCCTAAATTTCCAAACATCGCCTAAATCTCTTCTAAAATTTCTTCTATATCGTTGTCTTCATTGACCAAAACAACCCTTGGCTTATATGCCGCAAGTTCACTCTCATCATAAGTAGCATACGCAACGATAATTATTTTATCGCCTTTATGAACTTTTCTAGCAGCAGCTCCGTTAAGGCAGATATCTCTCTTACCGCGCTCACCTAAAATAATATACGTTGAAAATCTTTCACCATTGTTGATATTTAAAATTTCAACTTTTTGTCCAACCCTCATCTTTGAAGCTTCTAAAAGTTCCTCATCTACAGTAATAGAACCAACATAATTGAGGTTGGCATCTGTTACAGTAGCGCGATGAATTTTGCTGTACAGCATCTCTATTGTCATTTTTACATTCCCATCTGTTTTTTCATCTCACATGGAGAAATTGGCTCACCCCACATATCTTCGCTAATCAAATACTCTTTGACAACGTTTCCGCCGATAAGGTGCTCCTCGATAATTCTGTCAATCTTCTCTTTTGTAAGTGCGGCATACATAAAATGCCCTGGTTCTACAAGCATAACAGGACCTGCAAGACAGCGGTTAAGGCATGAAGTACGAATCGGCTGTACAGTACCCATAATCCCCTCTTTCATCAACTTTTGTGCCAAATGTTGAAACAAGTCCTGCGTTTGCGGGTTAACACACGATGGCTTAGGCATCCCCGGAGGAGATGATTGTTCACATTTAAATATATAAAATGCCGGCTGAGGAATCCCCATAAAAACCTTCCTTTTAAAAAATTTTGCAATTGTAACAAAAAAGTAACCCTAAAATGATAATAAGCCCAAATAAGTTCATTTATTTAAGTTTAGGATACCTCTTATGTTACTTACTGGCAAGTATCTCTCTTACCACTTCTCTATCATCAAAAGGAAACATCTGTTCATATATTATCTGATAGGTTTCATCCCCTTTTCCAAGAATAACAACAACTTCATCTTCTTTTTGGTCATTAAGTGCCATCTCAATGGCTTTTCTTCTGTTTAACTCTACACTTACTATACTTTTATCTTCTATGCCTTCCAAAATATCATTAACTATATCTTGTGGCTCTTCATTTCTCGGGTTGTCGCTTGTTATATAAACTTTTTTTGCCAAACTTGCCGCAACTCTGCCCATCAAAGGTCTTTTTGTTCTGTCTCTGTCTCCGCCTGCACCAAAAACAACTAAAAGTTCTTTCTCTTTTAGTGCATTAAGAACTTGTGCCATTCCATCAGGCGTATGAGCAAAATCAACGATAACATTTGGAACTTCGCTTACCTGCTCCATTCGTCCGCTCACACCCGCAAAGTTATCAACCACTTCACATACCTCTTCAAGTTTTTTACCGCTTAAAAGATGCGTTGCTGCGATTGCAGCCATTAAGTTATAGAGATTAAAAAAACCATGCAATGCAGAAGTAAAAGGAACGACTTGTCCAAAGTGCTGTATAATGCCGCTAGTTGCGTTGTTGAGCGAATAAGCTATCAATCTATAAGTTGCTGCATTTTCAATCCCATAAGTAAAAGTATTTTTGATTGCAAAGGATGCCTTTGGTTCATCTTTGTTGATTAGTTTTTTACCGTCATCTTGAAAGAAACTGTTTTTTGTAGCTATATATTCGCCTATTGTTTTATGAAAATCAAGATGGTCTTGCGTGATATTTGTTAAAATTTTCAGTTCAAAATTAAGCCCCTCAACCCTTTTTTGTGCTATTGCATGAGAGCTTACTTCCATGATAAAAAATTCGCACCCCTCACTTACCGCTTGATATATATGCTTATACGTATTGAGCAGTGACGGCGTTGTGAGTGTTTTTCCCTCAACAGTTCTGTCGTTCATAAAAAAACCGCGAGTTCCCTGAAATGCCGCTTTATACCCCAAATCCAAAAGAAATGAGTAGATGGCACTTGCGGTTGTAGTTTTACCATTTGTTCCTGTAATACCTACAATTTTTATCCTATCTATGCCAAAAAGTCTTGCTACCTCTTTAATGTTAATAATAGAGTGTGCACCTCTCGCTTTTGCATCTTTAAGATACTTCTCATTTTGCGGTGTTAAAACAAATGCCGTCTCCGCGTCACACTCTTTTGAGTCTTCTGTTATGTACCTAAACGCTTCCTCTGGAAGTTCAATTTTCAACTTTTTTGCCTTGTGCTAATTTTTTGAGAAGTTTTCTGAGAAGCTTATCGCTGGGATAAACACTCAAGGCATTTTCAAGATATGTAAGCGCCATCTCCGCAAAACCATGTTCTATCAGCTTGTCTAAAAAATCTATAAAATCCTCTTTTTGCGTGATAATAACACGTGTTGAAAACATGATATTTTCAAAAATTTCTTTAAAATCTCCACCCTCATCTACAAGAGTTTTAAAATCTTGGTATAAAATCCCATCTTCAAACTCAATTCTATCTCGCAGAGGTTCTGCAAAAACTTCTCTAAGCTTCTCTAACGAGCCATCCATATTTTTTAGTATCTCGCTCATAATAATATCTGCCTGCTCTTTGTCCTCTTCTTTTAGTACCTCATAGTAGTCAAATAGAGCCTCAGCCCCACCCTCTCCGCTTAGTGCCATCTCTGCCAAAATAACACCGTTATAAGCCTCTTGAGAGTTAGGAAAATTTTGCAAAACAGCAGCAAACTTCTCTAATGCATTTTTATAATCTGAGCGAGAGAAGCTCTCTTTTGCTTGTGTTAATGTCTTATATTTGCTCATAGCCATTTTTTATACATCCGTTTATAAATTATCTATATCATTTTCCATACCCAGAGGAACATTAATCACTATTAACTCTGGATGAATATCCATCTTTAATTGTCTCTCAACTCCATACTTAAGAGTAGTTCCACTGCTAGCACACCCTATGCATGCACCACGTAGCTGTATATATACTTTTGAATTTTTCACTGTTATAAATTTTATATCTCCACCATCAAGCGCTAAAGACGGACGAACTTTGTCAATAACCTTTCCTACTGGACTCATTAACTCTTCATCTGTAAATGGAATCATAACCACCCTTTAAAAAAATATATACTCGCACTATTAGCTTTCATAAGATATGACAAAATCGCTTAACAAGCGATAAAAAATATGACCTATTCTCCCACGGCAAGAATTTGATGCACATAAGACGGCTTTCGCATACCCACAAGAATAACATCGACATTTTTGGTTTGCATTAAAAATCTCATTGCACACTCCTGCATTGAGACAAAACACTCTTTAAAAAAATCTTCTAGTTCTGTCCGCGTTCTCTTTGAGCACTCATAAGCCACCATTTTTTTATATTCTATAAGATACGTATCCAAAAAACCGATAAGCTCTTCACTCTCATTTATATCAATATTTTCTAGCGTTTTTCGTATAAGAGGAACAATTTGAGTATAAAGAAATATATCATAATCGCCTATCCAGTCAAACTTATACATTGTTGCATCAAGCTGTTCAACAAGATTATAAAGTGTCTTTAGCTCTTCATTATCACAAAGCTCTAAAAGTTCGTTAAAGTGGTGATAGTACTCTCTGCTCTCTTCATAATCGGCTAAACGGTACATCTTGTTATTGTACTTTGCATTGAGTGGTCTATTTGCCAACACACGAAGTCCATTTTTTTTAGCCCAAGCTGCACATTTCAGTCCATCTCTCTCTAAGATATTAACCGGAAGCTCAATTGTGGTAAAACTATGCTTTTTATTGCCTACAAGCATTGCCGCATTTTGAGCCAGTGTCAGTAAATCCTCATACGGCAAAAATTCTTCGCTTGATTCCGGAAGGGCAAAGCTATTTGAGCTAATGCCATACGAGTTGATTCTTCCACTCTCAATCTCTTTTTCAAGACCGACAAAAGCCTCTTGCAGCCTCGCATACATCCCATCCAGTCTCTCATCTTTACCGACACTTCTATTGATAGCATCTAAAAGATAATATTCCGGATTATGTATCAAATAACACTCTATCGAATCTCTCTTAAGTCTCTTAAGCGAGAGTGTTAGTTGTTCCCGCATAAAAGAGCTAGAGATAGAGTGGTAGCACTCCTGTGAATATTTCACCATTTCATAGGAATTTTCAATAATAGAAGAATCTTGGAGATACTCTCGAAGAAGCGCACCTTGAATATAACCATACTTACTTATAATCTCAATCTCTTCTTGTACATCATGGTCAAATTCAGCTAGAGCGATTGCTACGGCACGCTCTGCGCCGCCGTCCATATAGTTTGAAGATGTATCTATGATTTTTATGCCATAACGTATTGCCTCTTTAAGTGCTTGAATATGTTGTGGATTGGAATCGCTTATTCTGTAAGTTCCAAATGCAAAAGTACTCATACTATCTCTCTTAAGTAGTTTGGAATGTGGAAAGTGTGGAGTTTTACAGCAGGAGCTGTCCTGCTGATTATCGAATTAGATTATACTAATTCGATAAATGCCATAGTTGTAGCGTCACCACGGCGGATACGTGTTCTAGTAATTCTCGTATAACCACCGGCACGATCAACATACTTAGGTGCTATCTCATTTACTAGGCTCTTTGTTGCTTCTTTGCTTTGAAGCGCCGCAAATACTGCTTTATGAGCATTTGAATCACCTTTACCTGCAACAGTAATTAGTTTTTCAATATAAGAGCGTAACTCTTTTGCTTTTTCTACAGTAGTTTCAATTTTACCATGTTCAATTAACGAAATGCTAAGGTTCTTAAGTAAAGCAGCACGGTGTGCACTTGTGCGACCTAGCTTACGGTATCCATGACAATGTCTCATCTCTAATTCCTCTATTTAGCTTACAAAGCTTCTATTTTCTTTTTTAATGCACTAACTACATCATCTGCTAAATCGCCGCCAACTTCATATCCAAATTCTTGAAGTTTTTCAACGATTTCATCATATGATTTCTTACCTAGATTCTTAACATTTTTAAGATCATTTGTACTCATCAATGCTATTTCACCAATTAGTTTAATGTTTGAGCGGTCAAGACAGTTAAAACTTCTTGCGCTTAAACCCAAACTGTCAATATGTGCACTCAATCTCTTAAGATCCGGATTCTCTTCACTTCTTTCAATTGCTGCCGGAGCTTTTACGCTAATTTCGCTGTTAAATACCGCTAACTGTGCGTACATAACTTCCAACGAGTTTCTAAATGCATCAAGCGGGGAAATCTGACCATCAGTTCTGATATTTAAAATCACTCTCTCAAAGTTAGGATTATCCTCAACAAGTACATTTTCAATCTTGTATGTTGCGCTGCGAACAGGTGTAAAATAAGCATCTAATGCTATATAACCATCTTCAAGCTCATCATATGTATATTCACTAGCAACATAACCGATGCCTTGAGCGATTCTAATACTGAAGTTAAGCGTAGAATCCTCATTTAATGTAGCAAGATGAGCATCAGGAGTTACTATTTCCACTTCATTATTTGTAAGATCACTGCCCTTAATTGTGCATGGACCGGCAAAATTATAATTAATCTCTGCTTCTGTAGCACCGCCAAGCAGCTTAAAACGAATCTCTTTCAGATTTAAAATAAAATCTGAAATATCTTCAAGCATACCACGCACTGAGTCAAACTCATGTTTAGCACCTTCAATTTTAATAGCTATTGGTGCATAACCAACAGAGCTACTTAACAAAAAACGGCGAAGTGGATGAGCTAAAGAGATAGCATATCCTGTTTCAAACGGATACGCCACTATATTTGCTTCATTCTCACTAATCTGCTCTACCTCAAATTCTCGAGGAGCAAGTGGAGTAGTTTTAATCTTTTTCATATCTCTTACGCCTTTTATTTTAACTATTATTTCGAGTAAAGCTCAACGATTAAACGCTCTTCTACAGGGATAACAACTTCTTCACGCTCCGGTAGGCGAGTAAAGATACCGAATTTTTTATCAGCATCAATATCAACCCATGGAGCCAAGCCAGTCTGGTTTGTTAGTTCGATAGCACGAACTATCTGAGAGTTGTTTTTGCTGCTCTCACGAACTTCAACTTTTTGTCCCGGTCTTACACGGTAAGAAGGAATATCAAGTTTCTTTCCATCTACCAAAATATGACCATGTGTTACAAGCTGGCGTGCAAAACGACGTGTTGTTGCAAATCCCATTCTGTAAATAACATTGTCAAGTCTTTGCTCAATTAGAGTTACAAGGTTTGTACCTGTATTTCCTTCTCTTCTTTTTGCTTCAACGAATAATGCACGGAACTGCTTTTCAGAAATACCGTACATAAACTTCGCTTTTTGCTTTTCATTAAGCTGTAAACCATACTCAGATGGTTTTTTACGACGCTGACCATGTTGACCTGGAGCATACGGGCGTTTTTCTAATGCAGATTTTCCTGCTAAACGGCGCTCTCCTTTGAGGTTAAGACTAACTCCAAATCTTCTTTCGATTTTTTCTACTGGGCCTCTATATCTTGCCATAAGTTAATCTCCTTACACTCTACGGCGCTTAGGCGCACGACATCCATTGTGTGGTAGCGGAGTAACATCTTTCATAAATGTTACACGGATACCTTCAATAGAACCTACTGCTTTAGTTGCAGTTTCTCTTCCTGAACCAGGACCTTGAACTTTAATACCAAGTTCTTTTATACCATGTACTTGAGCTTTTGCTACTGCATCTTCTACTGCTGCTTGCGCTGCAAACGGAGTAGATTTTTTGCTGCCTTTAAATCCAAGGCTACCAGCTGAACTCCAAGCAATCATGTTACCCATCTCATCTGTAATAGTTACAAGAGTATTGTTAAATGATGCAGAGATGTGGCAGATACCACGTGCAATATTTTTCTTTACTACTTTTTTTCTAACAGCTTTTCTTTTTGCCATCTGTTAATCCTTACGCTGCGCCGACAGTTTTACGCTTGCCCTTACGAGTGCGCGCATTTGTCTTAGTTTTTTGACCACGGCATGGAAGACCACGACGGTGACGAAGACCTCTGTATGAACCTAAGTCCATAAGTGCTTTAATATCCATTGCAACTTGTTTACGAAGATCACCCTCTACAACATGGTTTGCACGAATCTCTTTTGTGATTGCCGCAACATCATCTTCGCTTAGTTCGTAAACTCTTTTGTTATAGTCAATACCCGTTGCGTCAAGAATTTGACGAGAAGCGTATAGACCGATTCCATAGACGTATGTTAGACCATACTCTATTCTTTTTTTCTTTGGTAAATCAACACCTGAAATACGAGCCATGGTTATCCTTGTCTCTGTTTATGTTTTTTAACTTTGCAGATTACTCTTACAATGCCTTTTCTCTTAATGACTTTACAGTCATCACACATCTTCTTAACTGAAGCTCTTACTTTCATTGAAAGTCCTTACAATAAATTCTTATAAAACCTAATCGGTTTTATCTCTTCACCAAAGCCGCACAAGCGTACAAGAATCAATGAAACCTAATAAATCCATGTTCCTTGCTATTTTTAGGTAAATCTTTTTTGTATCTACCAATACTTTTATCTTTAATAAATATATTTATAGAGATAAAAACACTCTTATTTTTTGTTAAAACAGCAAAGCGGATGTGGATTATACACAAAAAAATGTAAAAGATTTATTAAGCTGCTTTTATTTACACATTATATTTCTTAATCAGCTATTTTTTTTACACTATTCCCATAAAACACTTACACCGTATTCAGGATGCAAAATAATATTTTTGCTGTAGTAATTTTTTTTACCATACTTTTTACTCAAAAACTCAACTTCTAGCGATTGATTTTCCAAAAGCTCTCTTATATCTTTAAACGAGAGCCATTTTCCATACCGGGAGAGTGCATTTTGCCAGATTCGAAACCCGCATGACGCATCTTCTCTTAGCTCAAACAATTCGCCATCCTCTGTTTTCCAGTGCGCATTTGTACATGCATATAGTTTGACTTTTTTTCCTTGAATCTCCTTATCCCTTATCTCAATCATTCCGCAATTGCAATACGGGCACTTTCCTAAAGTCATAAGACCTTCTCCTCTTTAATTATAGTTCTTGCAGAACTCAATTTTGAACGCTAAAGGAACTCATCCCTTTAGCTACGCTTACGCCACTCGCTATGGCGACTAAAGCTTACTTCTTTGAAGTAAGACAACTTCTTACAAAACAAGATTTTGCAAGAAGTGTATTTTAAAAATAGTACTGTTTTTAATTTTTAAATACAAAAAATATTGCAAAATGCCATATTTTTCCAATCAATATTTCATAGGCGTATCAAAGCAAAACAAGGGTACAATATATCTCTATATAGTTACGGAATTACCAAGGAATTACGATGCCACAAAACAAACACCTTGAGCTTGGGTATATCAATACTCTTAAAATCGACCGTGATACGCCACACGGACTTTTTTTAAAAGCGCTTGATGAGAAAGATGTTCTCCTCCCAAAAGCTTATGTTACACCCAATATGTACATTGATGATTTAGTGGACGTTTTTTTATATACTGACTCAGAAGATAGGCTTGTAGCAACTACGCTTAAACCAAAAGCAATGCTTGATGGTTTTGCGCTTTTTGAAGTAGTTGATACCGCTCCTTTTGGCGCTTTTGTCAACTGGGGTCTTGCAAAGGATCTTTTTGTTCCAAATATGTTTCAAAAAACACCTTTTAAAGTTGGCGAAAAAAGATTTCTCAAAGTTGTCTATGATGAAAAAACTCATCGTCTTGTTGGAAGCGAAAAGCTGGGAAACTTTTTTGACAAACGCCCAAAAGGTCTATCTCCGCACAAAGAAGTTAGCATTCTTATCATTGCAAAGACTCCGCTTGGCTATAAATGTATTGTGCAAGAGCGCTACGAGGGATTGATATACCACAATGAGATATTTGAAAAAATCGAACTTGGCATGCAAAAGAGAGCCTATATCAAAACGGTGAGAAAAGATGGCTGCATCGACCTGACATTGCAGCCAAACAAAGAGAAGAGAAAAGATGCTTCCGCGGAAAAAATTCTTGTATTGTTGCGCCAAAGCGGCGGAAGTATGCCATATAACTACAAAAGTGACGCGGAATTGATTCAAGATGTTTTTGGTCTCAGCAAAAAAGAGTTTAAGCGCTCACTTACATCACTTCAAGATAATGGAACTATTGAAGTAAAAGAGACGGGTATCTACCTCAAGTAAAATGGCAAAAGAGAAAAAAAGTATTAATTTAACTGAGTATAACATCTCTTTCTTTGTACAAAAAAGCACTTTTAAAGTACTACGTTTTCATCCTGCAAAAATGACAGTAGATGTTGCGGTTTATGAAAATGAGACAAAAACAGAAACAAAAACGCTTCCTTTTGCACATCTGCCAAAAGAGATAAAAAAAAGAATCAAACCTAATTGAAATTATTGTCTCTTTTTTGTTACTATACCCTACTAAATAATGGAGAGAGTACCTATGGCAGAAGTTAAAAAATGCGCATCCCTTGAAGAGGTGAGAAGCGAAATAGACAAGATTGATGATTTGATTGTTGAGCTTATTTCACAAAGAAGTCATTTGGTCCGCCAAGCTGCATCTTTTAAAAATAGCATTGAAGAGGTCAAAGCCGAGGATAGGGTTGATTATATTTTACAAAAAGTTCGCCACGCTGCCATTAAAGCAGATGTCTCCCCAAATATGATTTCTGATCTTTTTAAAATCATGATTAATGAAATGGTTGAGACAGAAATATCAGAATTTAGAAATACTCAAACATTCTAAGCTATCTCAATCAAAGATAGCTTATTTGTATCTGTAAGTGATACGACCTTTATCTAGTGAGTATGGAGTTAACTCAAGTTTCACTTTATCACCCGGCAATATCTTAATATAGTGCATACGCATCTTTCCTGCAATATGGCATAATATAATATGTCCGTTCTCTAACTCAACACGAAATGTTGCATTTGGCAAAGCCTCTATAATCTTGCCATCAACTTCGATAACATCCGATTTAGCCATTTTAATCCTTTTTTATGCAATAGATAAAATTTCAGCTTTACCATTGACAATTGCAACAGTATGCTCGTAGTGTGAACCGCGTAAACCATCGGCACTAACAACATCCCACTTGTTTTCTAAGATTAGTGGTTTTGAATCCTTTTGACATATCATAGGCTCAATACAAAAAACCATACCGTTTTTAATCTTTGGTCCGCTTTTTGCATCTTTACCCTCTAAATAGTTTGGAATCTCCGGTTCTTCATGCGGCTTTCTGCCAATACCGTGACCGCAAAAGCTGTACAATGGCACAAAACCCCGTAATCGAATCGAATTTTCCAAAATTTCAGAGAGCTCTTTAAACCGCATTCCAACTTTAATCGCTGCGATTGCTTCATAAAGAGTATCCTTTGCACATGCTATAAGCTCTTCGTCTCTAGCACTAACCGTTCCGACCGGAACTGTTATTGCGGCATCGCCGAACCATCCGTCAAGCTCTACGCCAATATCATAGCCGATAATATCACCCTCTTGAAGTTTATACTCTGATGGAATACCATGAATAATAACCTGATTGAGTGAGCAGCAGACAGAGTTAGGAAAGCCATAGAGACCCTTAAAAGATGGTCTTGCACCATGGGAGAGGATATAATCTTCTGCCATGGCATCAAGCTCTTTAAGCGAAGCCCCTACTTTTGTATTTTGACGCAGTAGTTCAAGAGCGCCGCCAACGATTTTATTGGCAGCACGAAGTTTTTCAATCTCTTTTGGTTGTCTTAGCGCTATGGCCATCAGTTAAAGACCAACTGCACTAAGTGTCTCATATTTACTCATGTAAATTTGAGCTTCAATTTTTCTCATCGTATCAAGGGCCACTTGAACAACAATCATAACCGCGGTACCGCCAAAGAAGAATGGAACCCCCATTCCTTTAATAATCATAAAAGGAAGCGTAGCCACAAGACCAAGGTAAAGCGCGCCTGTAAAGGTCAAATTACTCGCTGTTGTATTTAAAAACTCAGCCGTAGCATTTCCGGTTCTTATCCCCGGTATAAAACCACCCTGTTTTTTAAGATTTTCAGAGATGTCTTTTGAGTTGAAAGTAATCGATGCATAAAAAAACGCAAAGAAAACAACAAACACAAATGTCATAAAGTTAAAAAAGTAACTATTTGGGTTAAGATAATCTGCTATTGCCAAAATAGTCGGATTTGTACTACTTGATAAAACAGTCATTGGAAACATCAATATCGCACTTGCAAAAATAACAGGGATAACACCCGCTAAGTTTACCTTGATAGGTATATAGTTCATAACTCTTTTATTTTGATTTTGAATGATAACTTTTTTAGCGTATGTTACCGGAATACGGCGTTCGCCTAGTTCAACGTAAATAATAACAGCTATTGTTCCAAAGATTAGAGCAAGAATTGCCAATACAGTTAAAAAGCTCATCGCACCTGTATTTACCATTGTAACTGTTTGACCGATTGCACTTGGAATTGCAGATACAATTCCGGCAAAAATAATCAATGAGATACCGTTGCCGATACCGCTTTGTGTAATTTGTTCACCAATCCACATCAGAAGCATTGTTCCAGCCAACATCGAAACAGCCGAAACCATAATAAACGTGTTGTGATCGACTAAAATCGCACTGTTTCCATTTGGTCCGGTTAAACTCTGAAGTCCAACACTTATACCAACTGCCTGAACGATAGTTATTGCAATAGTTGCATAGCGGATAATCTGCATATATTTTACCATGCCGTCACGCTCTTTTTTCATCTGTCCAAGATTTGGAAATGTCGCAGCAAGAAGCTCCATGATGATAGATGCAGTGATGTAAGGCATAATACCAAGAGCGATGATAGACATTCTCTCAACGGCGTTACCGCTGAACATATTGAATAAACCGAGTGCGTCTGATTGGTGTGAATCGAAGAATGAAGCTATAACAGCAGTGTCAACGCCTGGTACCGGCACGTATGCCAGTAGGCGATAAATAAATAAAAACCCGATAGTAATAAATATCTTATTTACTAGATTTTTATTCACGACTATTTACCTGTTGAAGTAACGTTGTCGTCTTTAATTTTTGATGCCAACTCTTTTGCAGATGCACCAACTAACTTAACTTTCGTTACAGATGCAACCATCTTGTGAACACCACGGATACTCTCCATAGTTATCTCAGCCAGCTCTGCAACTGCTTTAATCTTATCTACGTTGATTACATATGGTTTTACAACACGAGATGTAAATCCGATTTTAGGCAATCTTCTTGCAAGCGGAGTTTGTCCACCTTCGAAATTTCTCTTTCTTGAGTTACCACTTCTTGCAGTTTGACCTTTTCCGCCACGTGTAGAAGTCTTACCCATCCCTGAACCACATCCGCGTCCAACTCTCTTAATATCTTTTACAGAACCCTCAGCAGGAGTTAAATTTTCAATACCCATAATCTATCCTTTTAAGCGACCTAGTGCTTCAACTGTTGCGCGCACTAGTGTACCTGGATTATTTGAACCAATTGACTTTGTAAGTACATCTTTTATACCTGCAAGTTCAAGAACAGGACGAGTTGCACCACCCGCGATTACCCCTGTACCCTCTGATGCAGGTTTTAAGATAACACGGCTAGCGTTATATTTATGCTCAACATCATGTGCTATAGTAGTACCTTTGATACTTACTTTGCTTAAGTTTTTAAATGCATTATCTACCGCTTTTTTGATAGCATCCGGAACTTCTTTAGCTTTTCCGGCACCAAAACCGATAGTACCTTTTTTATCACCTACTACTACAAGTGCTGTAAAACGGAAACGGCGCCCGCCCTTTACAACTTTTGTAACACGGCCTATATTAACGATTGATTCTTCAAAATCTTCTCTATTGATTTCTAACATAATAGCCCCTAGAACTTAATTTCGTTTGCACGAAGTGCGTCACCAAATGCAGCGATAACACCATGGTATTGGTAACCGTTACGATCAAATACAATCTCAGATATACTAACTTCTTTAAGTTTTGCAGCAAATGCAGCACCTAAAGCAGCAGCTCCATCTTTGTTTGCACTATGACCAATAGCTTTTGAGTTTAAAGATGCCAATGTTACAGAAGCTGCATCATCAATAGCTTGAACACTCAAATAACGATTTGAACGAAACACAGAAACACGAGGAAGTGAAGCACAACCAGATATTTTTGCACGAATACGGCGCTTACGCTTTAGGCGATTAGCGATTTTGCTTTTTAATACTTTTGCTTTCATCTATACCCCTTTCCTATTTTTTAGAAGTTTTACCGGCTTTACGCACGATAGTCTCTTCAGCATATTTTACACCTTTACCTTTGTAAGGCTCTGGTGGACGGAATGCTCTTATCTCAGCAGCGACTTGACCAAGTGCTTGCTTGTCATGACCCTTAAGAGTAATAACATTCTTTTCAACTGTTGCTTCGATACCTTCTGGCAATTCATAGTTGATATCATGAGAAAAACCAAGTTGGAGGTTGAGTACTTTGCCATTTACCGCAGCACGGTAACCAACACCGTTAATCTCTAGTGCTTTTGTATATCCGGTTGTTAAACCAGTTACGATATTTGCAGCAAGTGCACGATATGTTCCCCAAAATGCTCTATGTGTGCGAGCATCTGAAAGAGTAGCAAAAGTTAAAACATTTCCATCAATAGAGAAAGCAACATTTCCTTTTGTATCTAAATCAACACTATTTTTGCCTTTAGCAAAAGTTATAACATTCCCATTTGCACTTACATTAACATCAGCTGCAAATTGTACAGGTAATTTACCTATTCTTGACATGTTATCTCCTTACCAAATCGTACACATAACTTCACCACCAACGCCAAGCGCATACGCTTTGTCATTTGGTAGAATGCCATGTGATGTACTTACAATAATAGTTCCGTAACCATTTTTGAAACGCTTAATCTCTTCCTTGCCCTTATAAACACGACGTCCAGGCTTTGAAATTCTCTTCATTTCATTGATAACGCTTTTACCATTGTCAGCATACTTTAATACAACATTGATAGTTTTTTTAACGCCGTCTTCAACAACGTTGCAGCTCTCAATATAACCTTTTTCAACTAGGATATTTGCCATAGCTTCAATACTCTTAGAGTGTACAAGCGTAGTAGTATCCAGTCTTCTCATACCAGCATTACGAATGCGTGTTAACGCATCCGATACTAAATCATTAATCATTTTTTTCCTTTGCTAATCACTAGAAGTTTCAAGCGGCGGCGTAATGCTTACCAGCTTGACTTTCTAACGCCTGGGATTAATCCCTCATTTGCCATTTTTCTAAAACATACACGACAGATTCCAAAGTCACGGATGACAGAGTGTGGACGACCACAAACCTGACATCTTGTATAGCCGCGAACTTTGAACTTAGGCTCTCTTGCTGCTTTAGCAATCATCGATTTCTTAGCCATTAGTTGCTCCCTTTACTAAAAGGCATACCTAATTTCTCTAAAAGAAGAAATGCTGCCTTGTCTGAATCAGCAGTTGTTACAACTGTAATATTCATACCGTGAATCTGCATAACCGAATCATAACTAACCTCTGGGAAAATCAACTGCTCTTGAATTCCGAAGTTGTAGTTTCCGCGACCGTCAAAACCGTTTCTAGGAACACCACGGAAGTCTTTAACACGTGGAAGTGCAATAGAAACAAGGCGGTCGAAGAAGTTATACATCTTTTCACCACGTAAAGTTACACGGATACCAACTGGCATACCTTCACGCACTTTAAATCCGGCTACTGATTTTTTAGCTATCACCGTACTTGCTTTTTGACCTGCAATTTTTGTAATAGTATCTTCAATATTTTGGATAAGCTTGTTGTCTTTCATTGCAAAACCTGCACCTACAGAAATAACAACTTTATCCAATGCAGGAATCTGCATAGGGTTTTTAATCTCTAATTCTGCTTGTAATGCAGGCTTTAAGCTTAAGTATTTATCTTTTAAACGAGCCATTATTATGCCTCCACTTTACGAACATTTGAAACATCTATCGGCATCTCTTTATTGATATGTCCGCCTTTAGTGTTCTCTTCTGTAGGTTTGATAGCTTTTCTTGCTATTTTGCAACCCTCAACTATTACCTTGTTTTTCTTTGGTAATACTGCAAGTACAGTAGCTTTTGTTCCGCAATCATCACCGGCGATAATTTCTACAGTATCGCCTTTTTTGAAATTAAATTTTGCCATCACACAACCTCCGGCGCAAGAGATACGATTTTCATGAAACCGCCATAACGTACTTCACGAGCGATTGGTCCGAAAATACGAGTGCCAACCGGCTCTCTCTTGTCATCAAGTATAACAGCTGCATTATCATCAAAACGGATTAAAGAACCGTTTTCACGGTGAATCTCTTTTGCAGTTCTAACAACAACAGCTTTTACAACTTTACCTTTTTTAACTTTAGCAGTCGGAGTCGCTTTTTTTACAGAAGCGATGATAACATCACCAACCTGTGCATAACGACGCTTTGAACCGCCAAGTACCTTAATACACATAACTTCTTTTGCACCTGTATTATCAGCTACATTGAGACGAGTAAACGCTTGGATCATTATTGTGCTCCTAGTATTACTGTTTTAAGTCTATATGATTTAGTCTTAGAAAGCGGGCGACACTCGACTGCAACAATCTCATCACCTACTTTTAACTCATTGCGCTCATCATGTACCAAGTACTTTTTAAAGCGCTTTACAACTTTATGGTAACGTGGATGCATTACACGGCGTTCAACAACAACGCTTACCGTTTTGTCGCCTGAAATTTTTACTACATTACCTTGAATTTCACGTTTATGTGTCATTGCCAGCCCCTATTTCGCTGCACTAAGTGCAGTGTTGATTCTAGCAACATCTTTTTTAGCGATACGAAGTTCGCTAGTGTTTTGTAGTTGCATCATCTGTCTTTTAATCTTAAGTGTGAAGAGCTGTGTCTTCTTCTCTTTTAGCATTGCTTGAAGCTCTGCTACAGTTTTATCTGCTAAATCAGAATATTTCATTGCTCATCCCCGCAGTAATTATTTTTGATTTGAAAGGAAGCTTGTGCATTGCAAGAGTTAGTGCTTCACGAGCAAGCTCTTCCGGTACACCGGCCATTTCAAATATGATACGACCCGGCTTAATGTTCATAACCCACTGATCAACTGAACCTTTACCTTTACCCATACGAGTTTCAAGAGGCTTAGCAGTTAACGGTTTAGCAGGAAATACACGAATCCAAATCTTACCATTTCTTTTAATATGACGAGTAGCTGAAATACGAGCCGACTCGATTTGGCGAGAGTTAATACGTCCCGCTTCAGTTGCTTTTAAAGCAATATCACCAAATGCTAGTGAATAACCAGAACGAGCGTAACCACGGTTACGACCCTTCATCATTTTACGATATTTTGTTCTCTTAGGCATCAACATAATTATTCAGCCTTTCCGCTATTTTCGCGTTTTGGAGCACGCTTTGGACGACGCTCTTGTTTCTCTTGTTTCTCTTCTTTTGCTTCAGCAGGGATACCTTTTGTGAGAACTTCACCTTTGAATATCCAAACTTTTACACCGATACAACCATAAGTTGTGTGTGCTTCAGCAAAACCGTAATCTATTTTTGCACGAAGTGTATGAAGTGGAACACGTCCCTCTAAATACCACTCAGTACGAGCCATTTCAGCTCCGCCGAGACGACCGCTAACTGAAACCTTGATACCTTTAGCTCCGCCTCTTTGTGCATTTTGCATAACTTTTTTCATCGCACGTCTAAATGCAACACGGCGTTCTAGCTGTGTAGCAACGTTTTCAGCAACAAGCTGTGCAGAAATTTGAGCTTTTTTCTCTTCTTTGATATTAACTGATAATGGTTTTCCAACAAGCGCTTGAAGAGTATCTTTTAGCTTCTCGATATCTGAACCTTTTTTACCGATAATAATACCAGGACGTGCAGCAATAATAGTTACACGAAGTCTTTTTGCAGTTCTCTCTATTACGATGTTAGAAACACCAGCATAGTAAAGCTCTTTTTTCAAATATGTACGAATCTTGTGATCTTCACCAAGAGCAACAGAAGCTGTCTTAAAGTTAGGAAACCATCTGCTCTCCCAATTGCGGTTGATACCAAGACGTAAACCAATAGGATTAACTTTTTGTCCCATACTATTTACCCTCTACTTCTACTAAAATATGCGCTGTAGGTTTTCTAATACCAGAAGCCATACCACGAGCACGTGGACGGAATCTCTTTAGTACCGGACCGTTATCAACACGGCATGATGTTACAACACATTCACTTGCTTCGCTACCGCTGTTTGCAACTGCTGACGCAACTACTTTTGCGATAATTCTTGCTGCTTTGTTTGGTGTAAACTCAAGAGCTGCCAATGCTTGCTCAGCGTTCATACCTTGAATCTCTCTTGCGATAAGACGAGATTTTGTCGGTGAAACACGGGTAAATTTTAATAATGCTCTAGCCATGATTAACCTTTCTTCTGTACAGAGCCCTTGTGGCCCTTGAATGTACGAGTTGGTGCGAATTCACCTAATTTATAACCAATGTGGTTCTCTGTTACAAATACCGGAACAAATTTGCGACCATCATGAACATTAAGAGTAAGTCCTACCATATCTGGCAAAACCATACTTCTGCGTGACCAAGTTTTGATAGGTTTTTTAGAACCCTCTGCCTTAGCCGCAACTACTTTTTTCATCAAATGATCATCAACAAATGGACCTTTTTTTACACTTCTTGCCATTTAACTACCTCTTCGGATTAGATTTACGGCGAGTAATAATAAGTTTATCACTTGCTTTTTTACGACGAGTTTTAGAACCCTTCGTTGGTTTACCCCATGGAGTAACTGGATGACGACCTGAGTTCGTTTTACCTTCACCACCACCGTGCGGGTGATCGATTGGGTTCATCGCAGAACCACGAGTTTGAGGACGGATACCCATATGGCGAGTACGACCTGCTTTACCAAGAACAACGTTGATGTACTCTTCGTTTCCGACAGCACCGACTGTAGCCATACACTCGCCAAGAACTAAACGCATCTCAGAAGAAGGCATACGAAGTGAAACATACTTACCGTCACGACCCATAATTTGAGCAGAAGTACCAGCTGAACGAACCAACTGTCCGCCTTTGCCAATTTTAAGCTCAATGTTGTGAACAGATGTACCCACAGGGATATTCATAAGTTTCATAGCATTACCCGGCTTGATGTCAACGCCAGATGCATCGGCAATTACAGTATCTCCGACATTTAACCCTTTTGGTAAAAGAATGTATCTCTTGTCACCGTCAACATAAGTTACAAGTGCGATACGGCAGTTGCGATACGGATCATACTCAACTGTGCTTACTTTTCCTGCAACACCAAACTTATCTCTTTTAAAGTCAATAATACGGTAGAGTTTTTTTGCTCCTGCCTCTTTATGACGAGATGTGATACGTCCGTTGTTGTTTCTTCCTGCTGCTGCCGGAAGTTTTACAAGCAGTGAACGTACACTTGGTTTTGCAGTAATGTCATTGTTCTCGATGTTTGTATAAAAACGACGAGATGGGCTTGTAGGTTTATAAGATTTTATTGCCATATTATACCGCCAAACTTTCTATTTGTGCACCTTCTGGTAACTTCACATAAAACTTTTTGAAGTCATTTTGTTTACCAGCAACACCACGGAACTTTTTGATTTTTCCGTCTTGATTTAGTGAGTTGATTCTAGTTGGAATAATTCCAAAGTACTCACGAAAAACCTCTTTGAGACCAGTTTTACTCATACGAGGAGAAGTTTGCACAACGATGATTCCATCCTCTTGCATACCTAAAGTCTTCTCTGTATAGAGTATTGATTTGATATCTGTAATATCTGCCATTTACTTAGCCTCCCCTACAAGATTTTCCCATACCGCTTTTTCGATCACAAGTGAACGATAGTTTGCAGCTAGGTAAGCATTCAATTCATTCTCTTGAATCACGTAAGTGCTTGCAATGTTTTGAAATGCTAAATAAGTTTGTTCATCTAAAACAGTCTTAACAAAAAGAGTATCTCTTTGGTTAAGCGCTTTAAACATTGCCGCAGCATCTTTCGTTTTGCCAGATGCGATTTCAATGCTATCAACGATGAATAGACTACCATTTTGTGCATGCTCATTTAAAGCAAAGTTAAGAGCAAGTTTCTTTTGCTTCTTATTTACTTTTAGGTCATAGTTGCGGTTGTTTTTTGGACCCCACGCTTTACCACCACCAACGAATGACGGATCACGTCTTGAACCAGCACGACCACGACCGCCACCTTTTTGAGCCCAAGGCTTTCTACCGCCTCCTCTTACCTCTGCACGCGTTTTGGCAGTTGCAGTGTTTGCTCTCATAGCTGCTTGTGCAGACTTGACATAGAGATATAGGTTATGAGGATTAATACCGGAAAAACTCTCCGGTAAAGCTAACTCGGAAGCTTTTTCCATTTTCTCATTTAGAACTATTGCGCTCATTATTTAGCTACCTTTATACGACCCAAAGAACCATTTGCTCCAGATACAGAACCAACAACCGCAACGATTTTGTTTTCAGCATCAAAAGACAAAATCTCGTTCTTCACGCTATTTTGTGTATTTCCATATTGACCAGCCATTTTCTTGCCTTTCATGACACGACCCGGCCACTCTTTTTGTCCGATAGAACCTGTTCTACGATTAAATCTGTGACCATGTTCTGCAGGACCGCCACCGAAATTCCAGCGCTTCATAGCACCTGTAAAACCGCGACCTTTTGTGTTGAAAGTAGCTTTTACCACTTTTGCTTCTGCAAGCGGAGTAAGATCCAAATCACCAGCTTCACTGTTTGCTACTTCTAATGCAACAAACTTGTTGAACTCTGAAGAGATGCTATACTTCTTTTGCTGACCTTCAATTGACTTATTCATTTTCTTACCGCTATTGTAAGCTACGATTGCGACACCTTCGTTTACTTCACATACTTTTGCATCGAGAACTCTTAAAAGAGTAACCGGTTTGCTTGGAACTGTGATAGTACGGCTCATACCGATTTTTTCAACAATATATTCCACGATGACCTCCTTACTTATCCATAGAGCGAACTTCTACGTCCACTTCCGGTGCAAGATCTAGTTTCATTAGAGAGTCAACTGTTTCAGGCGTTGCAGAAACGATGTCGATAACTCTAGCGTGCATACGAATCTCAAACTGTTCACGAGAACTTTTGTTAACGTGCGGAGATTTGATAACTGTATATTTACGAATCTTTGTTGGTAAAGGTATCGGACCGCGAATTGCAGCACCTGTACGCTTAACAGCCTCTACGATTGATGCTACAGATCTATCGAGTACACGATGATCGTAAGCTTTCAACTTTAAACGAATTTTTTCCATGTTTTTCCTTCTAAAGAACTCGTCAGGTCAAGCCTAACTATGTTAAGGGAGCGGAATTGTACCCAAACTCACTTCATTATTCAAGGATTTAGGGGGCAAAATCTGAAATTTATCAAAATTTATTTCCTTTTAATAAGGAAATTGTAAAATTACGATATGGAAATTTTACTTGAAGAACTTTACAAAACCGATATCAGCTTAGAGAAATTTCACTTTAGAAAGCTATTCTTGGAAGACAAAAGCTACCAAATCAACGGTATCACACAAAGCGGAAAGACAAAAGTTGTCAAAAACTACCTTTTGGGTCTTAAAAAAAGTAGCTATTTATATATAGATTGCAATGATTTACGTATAGAAAAAGCTAAACTTAATGAAATTTTGCAAGATTTTTGCACCAAATATACCATAAACACGCTTGTGCTTGATAACTATACGCCGGAGATAAGAATCGTAAACATACCGCAGATTATCTTCTGCTGCGAGATACATTATGAAATTGACTTTTTAACGACCATGCGGCTCTATCCGCTTGATTATGAGGAGTTTTTATCCTATGAGCATAAATATGACTCCACCGCACTCAATCACTTTTTCAAACTTGGCGGTTTCCCCTCTATGCATAAAATCAGCTCCGATGATAGAGTGCTCTATCTGCAAAAAATACTCAAAAACGCACTAAGTACCATTGAGCTGGATATTCTCATATTTTGCGCAAAAATGATGGCACAAAAGATTTCCCCCTACTCCATCTATGAACGGCTAAAACAGACACAAAAAATATCAAAAGACAAGCTATACGCCGCCTTTGAAGCGCTTAGTGCCAAAGGGTATATCCATCAGCTTTGCAAAGTAAATCACCCAAAAGCCGTGAGAAAAATCTATCTTTGCGATATCTCTTTAAAGTCTGCACTCACAACAGAGAAACAATTTAGCAAGTTATTTGAAAACATGATTTATTTGGAGCTTTTAAAATCTGGCAAAGAGCTATTTTACGATGATGGGGTTGATTTTTACCTACCAAGTCATGAGGAAATTATTCTGGGTATGCCATTTGCGGACGAGAGAACACTTTTTAAAAAAATGGAAAACATAGAGGCATTTTTATTTACCTACCAGATAAAAAAGGTAACTGTTGTTACAATGAGTACAGAGGGAAGCATGAGCCATCCGCTCTCGGAGGTGGAGATGGTTCCTTTTGATATTTGGGCTTTGGGAGATTAAAATATGGATACGTTTACAAAGTTATGCGGCATAGATGAAGCAGGACGCGGACCGCTAGCCGGGGATTTGGTAATGGCAGGATGTATTTTACATCGCTTTGTAGAGGGGCTTGATGACTCTAAAAAGCTTACACCTAAAAAAAGAGAATTGCTCTATGAGCAAATAGTCCAAAATGCAACTTACCATATAGTGAAGTTTTCTGCCAAAGAGATAGATGATAATGGGATATCGCTTTGTATTAAAAATGGA
This sequence comes from Sulfurimonas sp., assembly GCF_028694605.1. Classification (GTDB taxonomy): domain Bacteria; phylum Campylobacterota; class Campylobacteria; order Campylobacterales; family Sulfurimonadaceae; genus Sulfurimonas. The sequence goes on from NZ_JAQVKP010000011.1 coordinate 71,410, forward strand.
CTAAAGGAGATTATGAAAAATATTCCATCCGAGAAGTATCTTTTTGACGGAAATTCAAGTTTTGGTGTGCGTGGGCTTACAACGATGATACAAGCAGACGGCAAAATTCCCGAGGTGAGTGCCGCTTCCATCCTTGCCAAAGTAACTCACGATAGGGATATCATAGAGCTTGCCAAAAAGTATCCTGAATATGGATTCCAAAAGCATAAGGGGTATGGAACCGCACTTCATGTGGAGATGATAAAGAAGCACGGTTACTCGGAAGTGCATAGAAAAAGCTACAAGGTCAAGGCGCTTGAAAAAACGCTCTTTGACTAAAACTTCTTCGTATTTACCTCTTGAAGTGTTTTTTGAGACATTTTATCCAATTCTACGGCTATCGTCTCTATCTCATTGACATAGCGCGCATTGTTTGATGTTGTTTTGTCGATTTCAATGATAGCATCTGTTGCTTCATTGATATCATCTACTCTTGCTTGCATATCTTCGCCTATTTCAAGAACGGCTTGGGAGAGCGTCTCTATGCTGACATTAATCTCATGAAGACTTTTTTGTGTGTTTTCTGCAAGTTTACGCACCTCATCGGCAACAACGGCAAATCCGCGCCCATGTTCTCCGGCACGTGCCGCCTCAATCGCCGCATTTAGCGCGAGAAGATTTGTCTGGTCGGCGATGTCGGAAATAACACTTACAACATGCTTGATATCAGAAGATTGTGACGCAACCTGTTTTGTTTTTTGGGAAACCTCGACAATGGCATTGTTTGTATCTTCCATAACACGAGTGAGTTCTTGAAGCCTTCTTGCCTGTTTTGTCGATTCACTGCTTAAAAACTGCATCTTCTCTTTAAGCACCAATGATTTTTCGGAAAGCTGATTGGCATTGCCGCTTGATTCGCGTAACATATGCGAGATAGTATCACCGACACTGTTAAGCGCTTGTGCCACCTTGCCGTTATCGTTGGAGATTCTTGCTGTAAAATCTGACTTTTCAAAAGTACTCATAGTTGCGACTAGCTCATTTAGGTCACGACAAATATTTTGCTGTAACGAAAGAAGCATTCTATTGATATTTGCTTTTAGTTCCTCAAGCGCTTCGTTGTTTGTTGTGCACTCTACATGTTGGTTAAGATGCCCTTTGTCTATGGCTACAACAACCCGTTTCACTCCCTCAATCATCATCTTGTCACTCTCTATATTTTGACGGGTTTTAACAATATTTTCATCGACTACTTTGGACATAAGCGCTATCTCATCATCCCCTTTAATATCTATGAGTTTTGCCTGTGAACTCTCTTTGTTGAGGTATCTGAAAAACTCTAAAAGCCCTTTTTCAAACGTTTCCAGAGGGGTAAGAAGCACTTTTTTCATAGCCAAAAGTATAGAAACAGTCAGTACTGCAATCAAAACAACGATAAGAGCCAAAGCACTGTTAATCATGCTGCTTGCTTGGTTGATAGTAGCATCAACATCGCTTCTATTTGCTCCCAAAAGATAGATACCGATAGCCTTGCCGTCAAAATCTTTAATCTCTGCAAATGAGTAAAAATAGTTATCGTCAAGCAGATATCCGCTTGCTATAAGCTTGTCTATAGCTATGTTTTTAGCGCCTGCAAAAAATTTATCATCAACTGTTTTTTGGCTAAGGACATACCCACCGACACTTTTACTTGTATCTGCCAACTTGGCAAGATGCACAAGTTTTTGATCCATAAGCACTAAAAGATTCTCTTTTTCGGCATGAAACTGTTTTATAACGGACTCAAAAGCTTGCATAAACTCCAGCGAGCCTACATACTCACCATCCTTTAACACAGGGGCTATCCCCCTGATAGTAAGCCCTGCTTGCCCTACCTCTATGGCATGCATCGCTTTTTTTTGCTCTTTTACTCTGTTGATAGTATGGCGAAAACTCTTTAAATCATCGCCAAATTTTTCAGGATTCCATGCTCTAAGAAACGACTTGACATCTTTGTCATGGATGTGAATCTTTATATTTTTGAAATTTGTCTCGCTCTTATACTTTTGACTAATCTTCTCAATAGATGCCATCGCAATCTCTCTATCGTTTTGAATTAGCGCCGCTGCGATATTGGAGTCATTTGCGATTGCTATAGCATTTGTCACACCAACATCAAACTTGGCACCCATTCTATCTTGGATTTTAGAAGCGAGTGATGTTTGAATCGTTTTATATGTGTTATCTATAATTTGGGATTTAAAGTAGTTTAAAACAAAAAAACCACCCAAAAGCAACACAAGCGATATAGAAACTATAAGAATCGTAATCTTTTTTCCGACTGTCATTTTTTACCCTTTTCTAAAAGAGATAGTTTATCTCAAAGCGATACTCGCTGTAAGAGTCTTTATTGCTGCCATCAAGCCTATTGTCGGCATTTACATTTCCAAAACGTACTCTTGCATCAAGCTGCGGTGTTATTTGCTGTACCAAATCTATATGGATAACTTTATTGTCAGCCAACGCCCCTGCACCCTGCTTTGCCTCATCAAAATCCTGCACTACGTAGCGAGCGAGAGTTTTAAACCCTTTGAGAATATTTGCTTTACCAAAGTCATAGCTTGCTTCAAGCATTGTGCTTTGTGTATTTGCTATCCAGTTAAGCTGTGCCATCGCACGTGTATAGCCGCCTGTCGGGAACGCTCTCCAAGGAGCAACGATATCTGCTTCATCCGCTACATCAGAGTAACCGGCGAGGAGTTTTAATGCGCCTTTTGTAAGAACTAAACGAGCCATCCATGCAGAACTATCAAGCGTGAATCTATCTTTGTAGCCAAGGAGTGTCGATGGAGTTTTATCCATTCCAAGATTCCCGCTCAAACTTGCCCCTCCGATATCTCCGCCGCCGTTATCGAACTGCTCCATATATCTAAATCCCGGAGTAAGCGCATATCCGCCTCCAAGATCTATTTTATAATTTATCTCTGCAATCGCTGAGGAGAGAACATCAGGAACAGCCGTATAAGTGAAATCAAGTTTGAGGTTTTCTACAGAAGTATTTGTTAATGCACCGATAACCAACTCATGCTCCGTATCTTCACCTGCATTTTTAAAGTTACTGTAGCTTAACCCTTTGTGTGCCCCTGAATCATCATTGTTATTCCAGCTATCGCCTGAGCTGTCTTTATAGGTTATAACATCATGAAATGTCGTATGGTCACGCAATTTTTGCGCTGTAAAATAAGCAGCTTTGAGTGTTGTTTTTGGCAAATCTTTTGACTCAATACTCAAACCCTCAAAAGCATTAGGAATCATCTTTGTATCGTTTGATGCCGTAAGAGCCGATTCAAAAAGTTGGCGCCCAAATTTAAGTGATGTTTTTGCCACATCATACTGAATATATGACTGCGCCAAGACAGCCATATCCCAATCGCCGTCTGTTTTTACGTCATAACGGCTGAATGTATCTTTTCCTGATTTTACGAGACCAACATCAGCGTTATCTTCTCTCAGGCTTGAAAAAGGACTATTTGAGTAGTAAAATCCTACTGTTGTGCTCAAACCGTAGAATGGTGCTGTTTTATAGATAAGACTCCCGCCTAAGCCAAATGCTTTATTGTCCGCATTGGTAGCGTTATCCGGCGAATCCCAATCCCAACGAAAAGCATTTGTTCTCAAATGCCCATAAACCATACCCTTTGTAAAAACCTCTTCAAAAGTGTTAGCAGTTGTCGGAAGTACGTTATAAACTTCGTTCATATTTGCCTTCAAGGTTCTTTTTGGTTTGACATCCTCCGCCGCAACCGATAAACTCAGCGCCACAACAAGCGACAAACCCACATTTATAATCTTCATATAATCCCCCATGTTTTAAAAATTATCTAACAAAATCACGCTCACAAGTGTCCCTTGCGGCAAATCCCCATCCTCTTCACCTGTTACCATGAGAGCAGAGTTGTTTAGCATATTGGTCAGTATAGCCGAACTTCCCACTTTTTTATCTTGAAAATCGACAAAATATTCATTATCTTCCACACTAACGTTACATGCGGTAAATTCTGTCAGTTTGCTTCTCTTTTTAAAATCTTCATTTAGTTTTGCGGCTACCGTCTTATAAGCACTCTCACGCCCAAGCATCATTGCAACAAGCGGGAGTACATAAAGGATGGCTGTTACTGTTGATGAGTATGCAAACCCTGGGAGTGCTACAAAAAATTTCTTCTCTTTTTGCGCTACCAAGATATGTTTTCCGGGTTTGATGGCAACACCTTTGTAAACCACCTCTGCTCCAAGACGTGGAATCACATCTTTAACAAAGTCATAATCCCCAACGCTCACACCACCCGTACTTACCACGATATCGGCACTAGAGAGTGCATTTTGAAGGGTTTGCATGATGAGATTTTTATCATCTCTGAGCGTTCCAAGCTGAACTACTTCCGCTCCTGCTTGTTCAAAAAGCGCTGCAAGCGTATAGTTATTAGAACTTCTGATTTGTGCGGGGTTGTCGCTGAAAACTCCCAAATCCAAAATCTCGCTGCCGGTTGAAACCACGGCAACTCTGGGTTTTTGTGCAACTTTGACCATCACATGCCCAAGAGCCGCCATCACGCCAATCTCCGTAAATCCTATCTTTGTCCCTTTTTTTATAAGCACATCTCCGGCACTATACCCCTCGCCGATAGGGCGCACCGCATATCCGAGCGGCACTGGCTCATTAATGATAATTGCTCCGTCTTCAACGGTTACATTTTCTATAGGAATAAGCGTATCCGCCCCATGAGGCATCATCGAACCTGTAAAAGTTTTTATACATTCACCGCTTTTAAGTATGCGTTTCTCATCGCTTCCCGCAGGGTTGTACCCGATAATCTCAATGCGCCCACCTTCTAAGTCCTCATGCAAGATAGCATATCCGTCCATTGCCGCTGTTGGAAACTCCGGGTCGTTATACCTAGCAATAACGTCCTCAAAAAGCACTCGTCCTAAAGATTCGCCAAGATAGACGTTTTGGCTCCTTGAAGCATTAACCTCCAATAGCCCCAGCATTGTCTGGCTTGTTTCATAAGATAATAAACTCATTGTAAAATTCCGCTCCCTTTTATGGCAGTTGAACGCTCAAGTGCATAGATTCGCTTGCCACCTCGCAAATCATATTTCCAAATCGGCGCAGAGGCTTTAAAATCCTCCACAAACTCCTCTATAAATTCCAAAGCCACACGGCGTTTTGGAGAAAAAACAGCAGCAATATAGGAAGATTCATGAAGCAGCACATCGCCTCTTGAGTGCGCCATTTTTATGACTGCTCCTCGCTCTTTTGCCCTCTCTTGCCACGCACCAAACCATGAGTTTAAAATCGGCTCATATATATCAAAACTAAGCCCCTCAATGCCATCCTCATCCCGCACAGTTCCTACAAAAGGAATGTAAGCACCATAGTTGCTTCCGCTCTCTTGCTCATACCACTCTTTGAGTATCTTTGGCACATCAAGCGCACCGTCGTAAAGATAAAGCATCACTCAACCTCCACAAACAGGAGGCAAAAGAGCAACTCTGTCGCCATCTTTAAGCGTAAAATCTCGACTGCCGACAAGCACGTCATTTACTGCTACGGCAGAGTTTTCAAGCCATTGATGCATCTCCTTGTCCTCTTGAAGTATCTCTGCCAACTCGCTTAAGTTAGTTATATCAAGCTCTAGCGGGGCTTTTTGTATAGGTCCTAAAAATTCTACTCGTACCAAAGGAGTTCTCCTGAAATTTTCGTTTTTATGATTATATCCAACTCATCTTTTTTATAAGTTAAGCGGTATAATTGTGCTTTTATTGGAGGGAAATGTGGTTTTTGGAAAAATTGAGTATCTCAATCTTCTGCCTTTTCATGTTTTTATGAAAAGATTCGTAAGAAGTTCGCAAGCGAGTATGAGTATGAACTACCATAAAGATGTTCCTGCAAAGACAAACAAAAAGTTTCTCTTACGCCGTGTGGATGCTGCTTTTATATCGAGCATCCGTGCAAAAGGGCGTGAGCATATTAACCTCGGTATCATCGCAAAAAAAGAGGTTTTAAGCGTCATCGTTACTCCCAGCCAAAAGCATCTCTCAGACAAAGAGTCTGAAACATCAAACCTGCTTGCAAAGATTTTACACCTCAAAGGCGAAGTTCTTATCGGCGACAAAGCACTCCGCTACTCCCTGCAAAACAAGCCGTATATCGACATGGCAAAAAGATGGAACGAAACATACAATCTTCCTTTTGTTTTTGCACTTTTGTGCTACCACAAAGATAAAAATCTCTATAAAAAGATAGAAAAAAACTTCCTCAAAAAAAAGATAAAGATTCCTCGCTATATCCTCAAAGAGGCTGCATCAAGAACGCAAGTATCTGAGCAAAATATACTCCGCTATCTTACATATATCTCATACGACTTCGACACAAAAGCAAAAAGAGGGGTTCAAAAATTTTATAAAGAGGCACAAAAATGGTCGCCGATAAGATAGAGAAGTGGCAAAACTACCCTTTTGGCAAAGCATGGCAAAAGGCGTTTGCTTTTTTAAACACGCTTACACCTACAACCAAAGACGCAAAGTATGAGATAGACGGTGATGACATTTTTGCCATCGTAATGAGCTATAACACACTAAAAAGAGAGGACGCGGTTATAGAATCACACCAAAAATATGTTGATATTCAAGCAACACTTCGAGGAATTGAAGGTTTTGAGTGCTTTGGCATAGATACGCTTGCTATCAAAACACCTTACGATGCCGCAAAAGATATAGCATTTTATGAAAAGAACGCTATTCCCCACTCACGCATCAACGTCACAGAGGGTTGTTTTGTGATGTTTTTTCCACATGACGCACATATGCCATGTTTGAGAGTAGCCGACAAACATGAGCATATAAAAAAAGTTGTCATAAAGATAAAGGCAGAGCTGCTTAACTACTCTTCTTCATCATCCCCATAGTCATCGTCATACCCTTCCTCGTCATCATACTCATCTTCATCATCAAACCCCTCATCTTCATACTCATCCTCCATCTCTTCTTCTAGTTCGTCATCATCATGAAAATTATTTGGCATGTCTGCTCCTTATTATGTTTCGATAAATTTTATCAACTTTAACTTTAAAATTTATGCATGCACCCTCTTTTTTTATCTAAAAATTGATTTTTAGCCATAAAGAGCACCTCTAAACTAAATCTTCTTAGCGCCGATATTGTTTTATTAGATACTAAGTGATATGGTTTCGCTTTAACAAGGAGTTAAGATGGGTATAAGTTCATTAGGTGCAGGCGGCGGCGTTTTAACACAAGACCTGCTCGACCAACTCAAAGAAGCCGACCAAGCACAGTACATCAACCCGCTAGATACCAGAAAAGCGACAGAGACAAAAAAACAAGACGCTTTCAATGTTATTAATGCTTATATGGATAATGTAGATGCTAGTCTGAAAACACTCACGCAATATGGTGTTTTTGAATCACGAACAGCAAGCAGCAGCAATGAAGATGTCGCTACAGTTAGTGCGGCAGATAGCAGTGATGTGCAAGATTTTTCGCTAGAGGTGTTGTGGCTTGCAAAAAAAGAGATTGTACAGAGTGGCACATTTGCTACAAAAACATCAACTGTTGCTACGGGTTCTGGAAAATTTGATTTGCAAGTCGGAGGCGAGACTTTTAGAATTGACTATAATGCCGCAACAACGCTTGAAGACCTTAAAAATTCAATCAACAAAGAAGCCGGGGATAGCGTAAGTGCGACAATCGTCCAAATAGCGGATAATGATTTTAGACTCTTTTTAAGTGCAAAAGAGAGTGGACTTAATCAAGATATAACCATAACTGATGTTGCAGGAGAAGGCGAGGCGCTAAACGCCGCACTTACGACCGGTGTCACAAATGTTCAAGAGGGAATTGACGCTTCTTTTAAGTATAACTCTCAGACTATCACAAGAAGCAGCAATGACGTAAAAGACCTACTCTCCGGAGTTACCATAACGCTCAAAGAGGTTGGAGTTGCCAATATTTCCGTGGGACAAAACAAGGACAATATTGCATCCAAGATAGAAAATTTTATTAGCAAGTACAACTCTGCACTCTATCAGCTTACAACCGATACAAAGTCAAGTGAAAACGCTGAGGAGAGGGGTATCTTCTCCAATGAAAGCATTATGAAGACAATGAAAGCCGACCTGCTTAACATGATAAACAATGCAGGCGAGAGCGTAGGCAGAGCGCAAGACTACGGCATAAAAATAGCAGAAGACGGAAGTCTCAGTCTCGATAAAACAAAACTAAATGAGATGCTGGATGAAAATGCCGATAATGTAAAAGCTTTTTTTACCGGCGGTACTTTTGTTAAGAGTGACGGCTCCGAGGCAGAAATAGAAGGTGCCTTTACACAGATGCTTGAAAAAGTGCAGGAATACACAAAGTACAATGCAAATCTTGACCAGTACAAAACACTTTTGGAAGACAAGATAGAGAGTTTAACAGAGCAAAGAACCAAAGCACTGGAGAGATTAACAACCAAATATGAGATTATGGCAAAGCAATTTGCAGCGTATGATGCAGTTATCACACAGCTTAACAGTGTCTCTTCTATGTTTACCGATTTGGTAAATGCGCAATCGGCGGACAATTAATCAAAAAATAGAGTAAAAAGCCTAAAGCAAATCCTAAAATAGCCGATTTGCTCTGCATGAAACATAAAGTTAAAGATGATACAAAAGGGTCTGAAATGTATGGTAATACAGCTTATAATATATACTCACAAAACAATGTAGGAATAGAATCTCCTGAAAAATTGATAGAGATGATGTACGAAGGGGTGCTTCGTTTTAATGCGCAGGCAAAAAAAGCCATCAAGGATGGCAATATAGAAAAAAGAGTTTACTGGATTAATCGCTCCATAGCCGTGATAACAGAACTTATTGCTGTTTTGGATTTTAAACATGGAAAAGTTGCCTACTATCTTGAGGGGCTTTATAACTACCAGATTCAACTTCTCAATCAAGCCAATGTCAAAAAAGACGAGTCTAAAATCGATGAAGTCAATAATGTCTTCAAAGGGCTTCTTGAAGCATGGAGAGAGACTACCAATGTGGCTGGGTAAACTCAAGATTGCCGTAGTAGAGGGCGATGTCGCTTCACTTCAAAAACTGCTTGGCAGTGTTCCGCAACTAAAAGAAAAAGAGGAGATGCAAGAGGCACTCTATCTTCTCAAAGAGGCAACATTTCAGATACAAAAACTAAAAGATGAAACGCTGATATCTATGCAGCAGATGAAAAAAAATATTGCATTTTTACACTCAACAGATTCACATTCTTTTAAAAATTTAGATATTCGCCTTTAAATTTGCTTTTTTTAGGTATAATTCCACCGCTTCTCTTTAGACCTGTGCAATGGTGTCCGAAGATACTGTGTCAGGGTAGGAATACAGCAGCACGCCTTTGTCCGCTATGTGCCGCAGGTATCTGGAGGGGAGTCTCTTGATTTATCTCCAACTTCTTAGTTAAAATTTCTCAATCATTTCTATATTTCGATATCCCACACGCCTGATTTGGTTTTGGCGGATTATTTTTTAAGTAGGTTAAATCCTCTAAGGTTTGTGTCAAAACTCTTTTTTGCTGCAAAAGCGGAAGCATGCGGTTGTCTTTTTCGTTCATTGGAAGGCTCATGTCAAGCAGTATCGCCTCCACCTCTTTGTCTAAATCCTGAAGTGCATTATGTATATGTTTTATGGAATTCATAGCAAAATTATAGCTGATTTGAAAAAAATTGGGTATAATTGCGCCCTTAAAGTGCGTTTGCGCTTGAGAATTTTACAAAGGAGTTTCGATGCCAAAGATGAAATCTGTTAAAGGTGCTGTTAAGCGCTTTAAAGTGAAGAAAAATGGTACAGTTAAACGTGGTACAGCGTTTAGAAGCCATATCTTAACAAAACAAGATCCACAAACTCGTACAAGACAGCATAAACCAAAAGTGATTGCTAAAGTTGACGAAAAAAATGTAAAGGCTATGATTAACTAATTTTAGTTGATTCATTAAATCTCCAAACTTCAGGTTTGGGCAAGACCACCAAAAGCGTGGCACCCTGAGTACAAAAGAGTGACTGGGTAAAGAACATAAAGGAAAAATATGCCAAGAGTAAAAACAGGTGTTGTTCGTAGAAGAAAACACAAAAAGATTTTAAAACTAGCTAAAGGTTTTTATAGCGGTCGCCGCAAACATTACCGTAAAGCTAAAGAGCAGTTAGAGCGCTCAATGTACTACTCATTCCGTGACCGTAAGCAAAAGAAACGTGATTTCCGTAAACTATGGATTATCCGTATCAATGCAGCTTGCCGTTTAAATGGAATGAACTATTCAACATTTATCAATGGTCTTAACAGAGCTGGCATCGAGCTTGACCGTAAAGTTCTTGCTGATATGGCGATGAATGACGCAACAGCGTTTAGCGCAGTTGCAGCAGCATCAAAAGCAGCACTTAGCAAGTAAACAACTGACCGCTTACGCACACTTTTATAAAAAAGTTCGTAAGCGCGTCTCTTCTCTTATTTTCCCTCTTCTATTTTGTGCAAGAAAAGTACACTTGTTCCTTTTGCATTGTAGTATATTCCACGTGAAGATTGTCTTGAGATATAAACACCTCTGCCGTTAAAATTTTTTCTATCACGGAAAATCTTGCTTAGGATCTGTGTATCAAAGCCATCACCTTCATCTCTAATGGTTGTTGTAATGTATCTGCTACCGCTATAGTAAATCGTGCTAACAGAGACTTCTATCTTTTTGTTACATGCCTTATCCAGTTTTTCAAGAGTGGTGAAGTAATTATCTTCCTCCATAAGCTTATGCTTTGTTTGTGCATCAACCCCTAGATTGCCATGTTCATAAGCATTCATAAAAAGTTCGGTAAAAACAACGCCGGCATTGTAGGCAAGTTTGTAATCGCTTGTAAGAGAGGCCCAAAAATTAACATACCAATCATTCGCCTCCTCTACTGCTGCCAAGCTTGTTTCAAAACTTTTATTGACAGTAGCACTAGTGGTGTAGTCAAGCCTATTGATAAAGACAAATGTCATATCATCCTCCTGCTCTTCTATCTGCCACAGGATTTTTTCACGGAGTTCATCTTTGGAAAAAGAGGACAGAAAGTCTCTTTCCAAGTAGTTTGTGTAGGGCTTACACCTACCACGCATACTGCTTTCTACAACACCGTCACTATAAAAAAGAAACTTCATCATATTTAAAATATCTAAAGATGAGACATTTGTTTGGCTGGTGTATTTGCTGAGAGGTGGGTTATTAGATTTAATTTTGACTATTTCGTTTGTATTTGACTGCATAAGCGAAGGCGGCATCGCAAATTTTGCATACTCCATTGTGAGATTTTTGTAGTCAATAACAACAAAGTCCGCTGCTATCGCCTCCTCATCAAGAAGGATAGGTTTTATATAATCAACTGCCTCATTAACAACCTCTTTTAAATCAAACGGTCTAACTCTTTTATCGATGATATGATTAATGTGTGAGGTAAGCAACATCGAAGTTAATGAAGCAGAAAGACCCTTACCCATGCCATCAATGATAAAATAAAACTGCGTATCTTTATCTATCTCTCTGGCACTATAGGAATCACCGCTTAAGACATCAAGCGGCTTATAAAAAAAATCAATTAGTACTACAGAGTTGTTTTCATGCATCTGGTAGTAAAAATCATTTCTTAGAATGTTGAGTTCTTTGGCAAATGCCAGTTCCTCTTGAAAAGAGTTGTACTTCTCTTTTTTTTCAAGTTCTTTGATTTTTTTCTCTCGCTGTTTTTTAAGGTATCTATCTGCCAAAACAATTTTTGCGGCATTTTCAACTGCTTGAATTACCTCAGATGCTACAATGGGTTTTTTTAAAAAGTTGTTAACGCCTAAGCGGAGTGCTTCGATAATAATATCTGTCTCTTTTATGGCAGTCACAAAAATAATTGGTACTTCGGTATCTATCCCTTTAATTCGCTTAATCATCTCAATGCCATTGAGATGTGGCATACTATAGTCCGTAATTATGATATCCACTTTATGAAGAGCAAATTTTTCTATACCCTCTTCGCAATTTGATGCAAAAACAATCTCTTTTACGATATCTTTAAAAATGGAAGCATAAATGAACTGTGCTGCTTCATTTTCTTCGACACATAAAAGTGTCAAAGAACCGAGATAACCCAATATTGAGGCGTCAATGTCGTTTTGCATTAAATTCTAAATTTGCTCAACTCACTCTGGAGCCTGTTTGCATCCATTGAGAGCTTTAAAGCTGCTTCATCAACAAGGTTTCGGTGTGCTGTGTTGTTCTTAGAGATTTCAATGATTTCATTCATCTCTTCCATAAGTTCTTTTGTTTTTGTTGCGATATATGTACTCTGGTGCATCGCATCATTTGATCTTTCTGCCGTTGCGGAGAGGTTGTCTTTTGTCTCTTGGGAAGAAGTTATAAGCCCTTGCGCCGAACTCGCAATACTTGTCATATTGCGTGATGTTTTTGCAGTCTCTTCTGCAATCTCAATAACGTTTTGTGTGATAAGATTAACATTTGCGCTTATCTCACTTAAGCTTCTTTGTGTTCTCTCTGCCAGTTTGCGCACTTCATCCGCAACAACTGCAAATCCGCGCCCATGCTCCCCTGCACGTGCCGCTTCTATGGCTGCATTGAGTGCTAAAAGGTTAGTCTGGTCTGCAATATCTGAGATAATGGCTAAAACATCTTTTATGTTTTTTGCTTGTTCCGTAAGCGATGAGACTTTGTGTGCCAACTCTTGTTGATTTTGGCTTCCCTCGTCAATAGCCCGCACAACCATATCCAACTCATCTATAAAGCTATCCAAAACATTAAATGTTTTATTTAAATCTTCCGTAATGGTGATAGACGACTCCTCTATTGCATCAAGACGCCCTCCGACCTCAGTTACAAGCAAATTGATATTGCCGATTTTTTTATCTGCAACTTTGCCGTTTTGAGTAAGCTGTTCGACAATGCCGCTGAGTATCTTGCTCTCTTTTGATGTTGTTGTGGAGACATCTTTTGCTTGATATACACTCTCTTTAAAAGCCACTATCATTGTGTGGAGCGCTCTTGAGATTTGAGAAATCTCATCTTTGCCTTCAACAATGATATCGCATGTCAAATCAAGGTTGCTTGAGACACAGCCAATCTTATCTAAAGAACTTCTCACGCTTGTGTTAACACCCCTGCTGATAATGAAGATGATAACAAAAATAGCAATAGCAAATGCGGTGTAGCTTCCAAGTGATACAACAGCCGTAGTAATAGAAACGCTTTTAAGTCTCTCTAGCAGTTGTGTATTTTGCTCTGCTAACGTATCATCTATCTCTTTTAAAATATCAATCTTTTTAGTTATTGTCTTAAACCAAACAACACTATCTATACCAAAGTCACCTTCCAAAGCTTTTGCTCTTGCAATATCTCTCATTTTGTTAACTTCGGCGATGACCGGAGCCTCTATCTTTGTTTTGTAAAGATTTTTAGACTCTTCGGTTGCCATTGCTAAAAAAGCATCCATATAAGCGTTTTGTTCTGCTATAAGTGTAATCCATTTTGCAAAAACACCCTCTCCAAATTTACCTGCTCCAAATGTAGCACTCATAACAGCACGCTCGATCCCTGCACGCTCTTTTGATTTGAGAAAGTTACTATATGCATCAAGCGCCTTAATAAGTTCCGGAGCAGTCGCTATCTTTGCGCTGAGCGAGACAATGTTTAAGATTTTTGTATTCATGTCGGTATAGTATGCCACACTATCTTTTGTGCTGATAGAGAGTGCATCTACTTGCGAGCGAATGGTGTTGATTTTCTCCATATCTGCCTGAAATGCAACGATTTGACTTTTAAGCTCTGTAGATAAACGTGTCAAATCAAGCGTAGCAATATACTCTTTAAGTGCTTCGTACTCTTTTGCGGTAGCCTCTCTTTGCTTTGGCAAGATATCGCCAAACTGTTTTCCGCCGGAACCCAGAAAGCCGGCACTTGCCCCACGTTCCTTTTGTGTCTCATGGATAACAAGACTTAACTTTTGAGAGAGAACATTGAGTTCTTGAGAACGTGTAATGGTCGTTTTGTCCTCTGCAGCCTTAAATGTCGCTAAAACAATGATAATCAGCGCAAAAGATACAACGATAGCCGTAATTAGATTGAGTTTATACTTGATAGTCATAGCATACTCCTATATGCTTTAAAAGTAGAAACAAGATTTAAATCATCTAAGAGATTGAAAAGCTCCTCGTTGCCAACAATAAGGCGCACATCCACCTTGTCTTTTAAAACAAGCTTGTTAAGATAACCGATTACGGAAGAAGTTATCGAAAGAGAATCAACAATGTTGATAGTAACCAACTTATGTGTCGCAACAACTCCATCTACGGTTTGTTTGATGCTTTGAAAGTCTGCAATCGTTTTTATATTTCCAGTAATCGTAACAATTCCTGATGAGGATTTTATTTCCATGTGTACCCACTTTTTTTGAATTATAATTCTCTCTGATTATATATATAAGTCTATACTTAAAAGTATTAAACTTAACTAAAACGGTTTAAGATAGAATCCATCCACTCTTTCATCTTTTTCTCGTAACCGCTCTCTTTTAGCGTAATAAATTTGAGCGGTTCTGAAAGGTATGTCTGTTTTACATAGCCGCCAAAATCATGCGGGTAAAGGTAGCCTTCATGATTTTGCCTGATATGCTTTGGGATTTCTAGCATTACCCCGTTTTGAACGGCGCGCATGGCTTCATTGATGGCGGTATAAGAGGAGTTGGATTTTGGAGAGGCGCAGAGATAGACAACGGCTTGAGCAAGGATGATGCGGGCTTCCGGGTAGCCTATCTTTGCGACACTTGTCATCGCACTTGTAGCAAGAGTAAGTGCCTGAGGGTTGGCGTTGCCCACATCTTCACTTGCGAGGATGACAAGCCTTCTTGCTATAAACTCCGCACTCTCTCCGCCTTCAATGAGACGTGCAAGATAGTAGATGGCGGCATCCATGTCGGAGCCGCGAATCGACTTTATCATCGCACTTGTAAGGTCGTAATGCACTCCTGCTTCACTGCTTCCCGCACTCAGCGCATTTGGTCTTAGCGACTTTAGGAGGGCAAGCGTGATGTGTGTATCTATATTTGAAGCAAACTCAAGAAGCTTAAGCATTGCTCTTGCATCGCCGCCGCTGCTAAGAATGAGATACTCTGCCGCATCCTTGTCACACACAAGAGAACTCTCAGATAAAGCCTTTGCAAGAAGCTTTTCAAGCGATTCATTTGAGATAGCGTAGAGTTCAAAAAGCATGGAGCGGGAACGGATGGCAGATGTGAGCGAGAAAAATGGGTTTTCGGTGGATGCGCCGATGATAAGAGCAGAGTTGTTCTCCATGACGGGAAGCAAAACCTCTTGCTGATTTTTTGCCAAGCGGTGTACTTCATCTATAAATAGAAGCGGCTTTTGGAGTGTATTTTTGTAGCGCTCAAAGATTTTGCGCAAATCCTCTATCTTAATGCTTGTTGCATTGAACTCATAAAACGGAAGTTTCATAGTTGTAGCGATGATGCGTGCAAGTGAGGTTTTGCCGCATCCCGATGGTCCAAAGAAAAAAGCGTGTCCCAAAGCCTCTTTTTCACAAAGCACTCTCAATGGGGCGGCGGGCGCACTCAAATGCTCTTGCCCAACCATTGCATCAAAAGATTTTGGACGTAAAAGATGGGTAAAATCAGCCAAAATCAGCCTCTCTTTTTCTCTTTAAACACCGGCTTTTTTGCAGTTTTACGAGGCTCTTTTGTATGCTCTTTTTTAAAATCTTTCCTGGACTCTTTTTTTGGTGTACCCTCTTTTTTTGAAGGCGCTATTTGGCTCTCTTTTGAAGGACGCGGTTTTTTTGTCTCTTTGCTCTGCTCTTTTTGTTCCTCTTTTAGAAACTTTGCGAGTGCGGAGTATTCGCTGCGGGTTAAAAAGCGTACTTTGCTCTCTGGGAGGTTATTAAGCTCTATCTCTGCAAAACTTACCCTCTTTAAGTCAACAACTTCTGCTTTGAAATGGGCAAAAAAGCGTCTAAGTTCACGGTTTTGCCCCTCGCTGATAGCCACTTTGAGCGTGGAGTAGTTGGGTTGGTTTTTTTGGATTTTGTAACCGATAAAGGGTTTAAACTCCATCTGCGTTATCTTTGAGTGGCTATGCCCGCCTGCCGTTGCGTCTTCCAGCACCATGCCGCCTAGCATCGCTGCTTCCATCTCTGGTGTAATTTCACCTCTGATTTTGATTTTGTAGATACGCTCTAGGTCTGACTCCATCAGTGCGGATGCAACCCTTGAGGTGTCTGTAAGCAGCAATAATCCCTCAGAAGCAAAGTCAAGTCTGCCCACAGGGATGTAGTGTTTGTACTCTTTTGGAAGCGTGTCATAGATGGTGCGTCTGCCTTTTGGGTCGCTTTTTGTAACAAGTTCGCCTTTTGGTTTGTTATAGACGATTACGGTATATTTGTCACGAGGCGAAACTTGCTTGCCGCTGACATAGACCTCTGAAACACCCTCAATGACATCGGTAGCCGGATTTGTTTGAATCTCGCCGTCCACTCTTACATAGCCGGCTTGAATAGCCTTGTCCGCCTCTCTTCTTGAGTAGCTTGCGTGATGTGCGATATATTTGTTAAGTCTCATGAGATTCCTTTTTCTATGAGTGTATGGATATGAAGCACTCCCTGCACTCTTTTTTGGCTATCGGTAACTACTAAAAGCTGTATCTTTTTCTCCTCTATCATCACAAGTGCTTCACTTGCAAGGAGGTTTTCATCTGCTATGGTTTTTGGGCTTAGCGTAGCATACTTCAAAACGCTCTCTTCAAGTGAAAAATCCTCACTCATCAAAGCTCTTCTGATATCGCCGTCACTCACAAGCGCTAAAAGTCTCTCGTCTTCATCAACAACCAGAACAGTTCCGATTCTCCCCTCGCTTATCTTGACGATGGCATCTTTGACTTTTGTCTGCGCACCAATAAGTGGCAAATCTTTTGTGCGCATCAAATCTTTAACCTTTACAAAGAGTTTTTTACCCAAAGCTCCCCCCGGATGAAAGGAGGCAAAATCACTTTTTTGAAAGTTTTTTGCTCTCATAAGGCACACCGCAAGTGCATCACCGAGGGCAAGCGTGAGTGTGGTAGAACTTGTAGGGGCGATGTTGAGCGGACATGCCTCTTTTTGGACGACTACATCTATGACCAAATCACTGTAGCTCCCAAGCGTAGATGTTTTGTCCCGTGTCATACCGATAATAGGCGTGCCAAATCTTTTGATATGCGGCAAAATGGAACTAAGCTCCTCACTCTCTCCGCTGTAGCTGATGGCAAGAACCACATCCTCTTTGCCAATCATCCCAAGGTCGCCATGAAGTGCTTCTGTTGGATGAAGAAAAAAGCTGGGTGTTCCCGTAGAGGCAAAAGTAGCTGCCATCTTAGCACCGATAAGTCCGGATTTGCCCACGCCTGTCACGATAAGTTTGCCTTTGCATGCGAGAACCATCTCTACGGCTTTGTCAAAAACATCGTCAATGTTTTTTGCACTATCAAGGAGAGTTTGCGCTTCTATCTGTAGGGTTTGTTGTGCGATTTCTTTGTAATTCATGGTGCAATTATACCCTCTTTGGGTATAATAATCGCTAGATTTTTTAAAGGAAAAAGTATGAGAGATAGACTCGGAAAATACGTAAGCAGTATCAGCACACTCAAACTTGAAGAGCGGTCGCTTTATTATAATACGCTGATTTTAGCGGAGGAAGGTGCAGGAAAGACCAATTTGGCGTGTCGCATACGTAACTACGTCATTGATAACAATGTTGCAACTTTGTATCTTGACTTCTCCAACTCGGATGAGCATGACATAGAACTACGCTACAAAGATGAGCATTTTAACTATATAAGATTTGATGAAAGTGATGAGTTTCAAGAGAATTTTAACGCTCTCGTAGAGGCAAAAAAGCATATCTATATGGCAGTTGACCCGAACTTTTTCTCTAACAAAAAAGATATTACCAGTAAACTTACCCTTACATTGCAACATAAAGGGCTGTTGGCAAACTACTACTACTTTTTCCACGATATTGAAAATCTCAACGGTTTTTACACAAAATTTGAAGACTTTTTGCTCTATATGCTTAACTTCTTAAATCTTAAAAAATATGGGCTTACTTTCTTGGCACAGCCGCACTCTACATTTGAAAATCCGCAGATAAAGCTTCTTTTTACATTCTTGTATGTCGGGAAATGCTCTAATTTGGAGTATTTCAACACGTCAAGTCTTAAAAAGATGCCAAAAAACCGCTTTTTTTATCAGTACAGAACAAACTACCAAACACTTTTGTTTAACGATATAAAAAGTAATGTTGTTGAGATTGACGAATATACATTTGACGTGTAACAATGCAAAAGTTGTTTGATGAGGTTGCATCTTTAGATAAAAGGTGTTATGAGGAGTTTTTTTTAAGCGAAGATATCTTGATGGAGCATGCCGCAGAGGGTATGGCTGAGTATATTCGTAACAATTTTAACAAAAATGCAAAAATCATCATAGTGTGTGGCAGCGGCAATAACGGAGCCGACGGCATAGCACTTGGAAGGCTTTTGCACGGTACCTATGATGCCTCACTTCTCATTCTCAAAAAACCATCATCGCCAATGGCAATTTTGCAACAAAAAAGAGCAAAAAGCGTAGGTGTAAAAGAGATAGAAAAACTAGAGCATTGTGATGTTTTGGTCGATGCCATTGTGGGAACGGGCTTTATCGGTACGTTTAATGCCGAACTACAAAATGTGCTAGAGCAGATGAATGCACAAGAAGCCTTTAAAATAGCATGTGATGTACCGTCCGGTTACCTTTTTTGTGCAGATGTCACGCTCACAATGGGTGCATTAAAAAAAAGAATGTTTTTAGACAGCGCAAAAGAGTTTGTAGGCGATATAAAAGTTCTTGACTTGGGCGTCAGTAGAGATGTTTATGAAAAGCCGAGTGGGTGGAACTTGCTGGATTTGCAAGATTTGAAGCTTCCCCACAGAACAAAAAAAGACTCTCATAAAGGGTGTTACGGGCATTTGGCGTTGGCACTCGGAGAAAAAAGCGGAGCAAGTATCATGAGTGCTTTATCGGCGTTGCGCTTTGGTGCAGGACTTGTAACTTTGGTCGGATATGAAGTCATTCAAATCCCGCATCAGCTTATGTACTCTCATGAAGTACCAGCAAATGCGACTGCATTAGCTCTTGGCATGGGACTTGGAGCCGAGTTTAGCCAGATAGAGCTAGATACATTTTTGGACAACTCTCTGCCGCTTGTCGCCGATGCAGACATACTCTCTTTGCCTGTTATTTTAGATATTTTAAAGCGGGATAACGTCATTGTAACCCCGCACGCAAAAGAATTTGTCGCGCTTTTAAAGATAACAAATGTGGCTAACATTACCACCGAGGAGCTGCAAAAAGAGCGGTTTAAATATGCAGAGCTTTTTTGCAAAACCTTCCCAAATATCACACTGCTCTTAAAAGGGGCAAACGTTATCATCGGGCAAGACGAGAGATTTTATATCAACCCGCACGGAACACCCGCCCTTGCCAAAGGCGGCAGCGGTGATGTTTTAAGCGGTCTTGTCGGCGCACTTTTGGCACAAGGACGCACCCCGCTAGAAGCCGCAATCAACGGTTCATTAACACACGCTAAACTTGCACTAAATTACAATGGCGCAGATTTTTCACTCACGCCTGATGATTTGATAAACGAAATAAGCAGATTGGAGAAATAAATGAAAGAGACACTAAAAATAGGAAAATATGAGTTAAACAGTCGCTTAATCGTTGGGAGCGGGAAGTACAAAGATTTTCAAACAACCAAAGAGGCTACTCTTGCCAGCGGGAGTGAGCTTATCACCGTTGCGGTACGCCGTCTAAACATCACAGACCCTAGCAAAGAGAATTTGCGTGATACGTTTGCAGGTACAAATGTGAAGTTTTTACCAAACTCCGCAGGATGCATAACGGCAGAAGAAGCAATAACCACTTTTAGGCTTACTCGTGAGGCGACTGGGATTGACCTTATCAAGCTTGAAGTTATAGGCGATACGCAAAAGACACTTTATCCGGATGTATTAGAAACCATCAAAGCGTGTCAAATACTCGCAAAAGAGGGCTTTACTATTATGGCATACACATCAGATGACCCAATCATGGCAAAACGCCTTGAAGATGCAGGTGCGCATGCCATCATGCCTCTGGCTGCACCAATCGGGAGCGGTCTTGGGATACAAAATCCTTACAACATCGTCTTTATCCGCGAGGCGGTAAGTGTTCCTGTTATCGTTGATGCGGGCATAGGATGTGCGAGTGATGCGGCGTATGCGATGGAGCTTGGAGCCGAGGGCGTACTTACAAACACTGCCATTGCCGGAGCGCAAAACCCTATAATGATGGCGGAGGCGATGAAACACGCTGTTATCGCAGGTCGTATGAGCTACCTTTCAGGACGCATAGCAAAAAGACCTTACGCAACCGCTTCAAGCCCTGTAAACGGACTTATTCAGTTCTAAAACACAAAAGAGCATCTGTCTCTGCCGCTCTCTTTGGCGCGGTAGAGTTGCTCATCCGCCTACTAACTTTAAATACGTGTTAAACCTCGATTTTTTGCGACAAATGCGTCATAAGAAGTAACTGCCCCATAGCTTCAAAAAACTTTTGAACACCATCATCTCCGGAGGACAACGCCTTTTGCATCGCTGCTACAAACGACTCTTGAGACGCTACAGATGCCATCATAAAACTATCTATGACAAATACAAACGTAAGCGTATGAACCTCGCCGTTGACGTCAAAATCTATCTTTGAATCAGGACTTATCCCCTCTTTTTTTAAAAGTTCCATACACGCCTCTCTTTTGCTCATCGCAGCGCCTCCTCGTCCAATGCGCCGCTTTTGAGCTTTGCGACATACTCCTCAAGCTCCCGTTTCACGTCGCCGCCAAGGATAAAAAGCCCAAGTATGTTTGGCAGCGCCATGGTTAAAAAAAGCATAAAACTAAAGTCCACAAGCACAGCGGTTTCAGTAATAGTTGCCAAGATGATAAGCAACAGATAGCCTAGCTTATAAACCATAGAGTAT
This sequence comes from Sulfurimonas sp., assembly GCF_028694605.1. GTDB lineage: Bacteria > Campylobacterota > Campylobacteria > Campylobacterales > Sulfurimonadaceae > Sulfurimonas. The sequence continues at coordinate 92,549 of NZ_JAQVKP010000011.1, forward strand.
CTTGTGCCAAATAGAAAAACCCACGCTCGTTCGCCATAGTAAGACCAAGCAATAATAGTCGAAAATGCAAAAAGAGTGATGCTAAGAGAGAGAATAGTAGGGAACCAAGAGACTACCGTTCCATACGCAGCACTCGTAAGCGCAGCTCCCTGTTTTGCTTCTATAAGCGACATATACGCCCCATCATGCGCATAAACACCGGTTATGACTATGACAAGCGCAGTCATCGTACAAATAACGACAGTATCTATAAAAGGCTCATAAAGCGCTACAAGTCCTTGACGTACGGCATATTTTGTCTTAACAGGCGCATGGGCAACAGGCGAAGAACCAATCCCGGCTTCACTTGAAAAAACTGCTCTTTGAAACCCCTGAACGATAGCACCAGCCACTCCGCCATAAAGCGCACTCGTAGAAAATGCTTCATGAAATATAATAGCAATAGCATCATCAAGCTTTTCAAAATGATACGCAAGTATCCACAAAGAAGCGCCGATGTAGATAACAGCCATGATGGGCACAAGAAATTCCGTGATTTTTGCTATGCGTGTAACACCCCCGATGATGACAAACCCCGCAAACATCGTGACAACAAGACCAAAAATAATGGGAAAATCTTTAAAAAAGGGGATTTCTTGTGAAACTGCTCCAAGAGATTGTGAGACTTGAAAGATATTGCCTCCGCCAATAGCACCGCCTATCATAAACAGCGCAAAAACAAGAGCAAGCACTTTGCCAAATTTCGCATACCCTTTTTGTGCCAAGCCGCGAGAGAGATACTCCATAGCCCCGCCCATAACACTCCCGTCTTGCAAAAAAACTCTATGCTGCAGCGAGAGCGTCACCTCTGTAAACTTTAAACTCATCCCTAAAAAACCTGCAACTATCATCCAAAAAGTTGCCCCTGGACCACCAAGCGAAACAGCAAGCGCAACTCCGGCAATATTGCCAAGCCCAACCGTTGCACTAAGTGCAGTAGTAAGCGCTCCAAATGGCGAAATTTCCCCAACATCCTCAGCGGTACGGTACCTACCGCGAATAATGTCAAAAGAGTGTTTAAACATTCTAAGGTTGATAAACTTTGTTAAAAAAGTGAGATAAATACCGCCAAAGATAAGCCAAGCCACCAAAAAAGGAACCCTTACCCCATCTATACTACCAAAAAAAATATCAAAAAAAAGAATTGTCTCTAAAAAAGAGTTGATACCGCTAAAAAAATTATTCAAAACAAAACCCCTTATATGCCTAATATGTTATTGTAACAAACTACACTTAATATTGGTATTAGCGAGTGTATTTTGGGTTTTGCAAGAAACTTATTGAAAAATCCATGAAATACTATTGACTTTTTAATTATTATTGACTATAATTTCGCCTCATTAATCAGCTGCAATGTTGTTTTAATGTGCAGGTCGGGGTGTAGCTCAGTATGGTTAGAGTATCTGGTTTGGGACCAGAGGGCCGAAGGTTCGAGTCCTTTCACCCCGACCATTAAGTAAAAGTAAATTATGGTGGAATTAGCTCAGTTGGTTAGAGCACCAGATTGTGGTCCTGGGGGTCGTGGGTTCAATTCCCATATTCCACCCCATAATCAAATATAAAAACGATGAAAAATAATAAATTTAAGCGTCCGTAGCTCAATGGATAGAGTTTCGGACTTCGGATCCGACGGTTATAGGTTCGAGTCCTATCGGGCGCACCACTTTTATACATGCGTCCATAGCTCAGCTGGATAGAGCACACGCCTTCTAAGCGTGCGGTCTCAGGTTCGAATCCTGATGGGCGTACCACTTTTTATCGTTACACACAACTACATGCGGATGTGGTGAAATGGCAGACACGCTAGACTTAGGATCTAGTGCCGTAAGGTGTGGAGGTTCAAGTCCTCTCATCCGCACCATTCTTCTATTAAAATCTCTTGAAACATCGTTAATTACGAGCTTTTCTCAATGCTTTAAGTTTCAGAAAAAATCATTTTAGTCACCCATTAGTCACCAATTCAAATTTTAGCCATAGTTTTCTAATAAAAAAATACTTACCATTTAAGCTTAAAAACAAATCTATACATCTCTTATGTACTCAAATCACATCAATTATGCTCATATAAAATCAGGCGTAGTCAAAAATGCACTCAGGCAAAAAATTTCCATAACCCGTATAATTTTCATCAATTATTCAACGGGGTACCAAGTGTTTTTCACTCCCAATGTGAAGGAAGTCATCTTTGGCTTCCCGTTGAGTAATTCAACCGGAGCACTTGGTACCTGTTCCCCACTCAATCAAATATCAATGTTAAAAAAAGTGATGGGCGTATTATCAAGCGTCCGGTGAAGTAGATATATCATTTATGTGCAATATCATAGTTAAAAAGCATAATGAGTACCTAATATATTGAAAAAAGAGTAGAAATTGATACAGTTGCGGCTGGTTTGTCAATCGACAAGCTTATTATCAAGATATCAAACAAGCGGCACTCCTTTCAAATGAAGTTTGCGAAGCTTCACATGGTCTTAGATGGAACTTTGCAAAAAGAAGGATGTTTGAGTACGCAAAAGCAGGTTATAGCTATGAAGACTCTCTTCAACAAGTAAGCTATGAGATGAAGCATAATCGGGCTAGTATTACATTGCATTATTTAACATAAAAGGCGATTTTTCTTTTTTTGATTTCGCTTTAAAACTCAACTATGTATAATTTTGTAAAAAAGATTTTGCATGATGAAAAAGCCACAAAAGATTACTGCCCATACACTTAAACGAATTGAAAAAGTTTTAAAAAAAGTAAACTCTCCCATAGATACTTTTGAGTTATTTTTCACAACCTTGGGAGCGATAGCTCTTGAGCCGACATTTCATCCAAACAAACTTGTAAATATCGTTTTCTCAAATGCTGCATTTGAGTCAGAAAATGAAGCTAAAAGCGTTATTCAAGAGGTTTTAGAGTTTAGCAATGATATTAGTTTTACATTGATGCAGCTAGAAGAAGGTAACCTAAGAAATAGAGATATTGCGACACTTGGTAAAAACCTTTGCAAACTTATTTATGATAAATTAACTCTTGATACTCTAAGGGAGAAGTATGTGATGACTATCATGAGTGGGCTTTATGATTCTTTTGAAAGTAAAGGCTATGACTTTAGCACTCTTAATAGTTTGATGCGCTCTATAAAGACGGAATATGGTGAATTTGAAGATTTAGTGCATTCCATAGCAACAATGTTCTCCATGTCGTCTATATGTAACACAAAAGAGTTTATGCAGATTTTATCCTCAGACGGTAATACTATAGAGCAGTTTTTAGAGGATTTTTCCGCAACCGCTATAAGTACCTACTACATGCTTGATTTAATCAGAAAAGTAGAACATGTAAAAGAGCAAACATTTGAGGAAGCAAAAAGAAACGATCCTTGCCCATGCGGAAGCGGAAAAAAGTATAAAAAGTGCTGTTTGAACAAAAACAAAAATCCGCTAAGTTCTCTTAGTCCATATAAACTGCTCTACAAACCAAAGCTCTCAAAAAGTGAAGTTCAAAACTACTATAACTGCTACAACAAGCTCTTAACCTTCGTATATAGCAAATACGCAAAAGCCAAAAAGCGACCGAAAAAAGATGCCATTTTTAATATTATGGAAAACGGAACATACTTTTGTGATTTGGAGCTTATGAATAGCGGCGAGATAAGCGATATTAGAGACTACTTTGCAAAAAATCCACAACTCATAGACGAATACCTCTCAAATGAGCAAGCTTCTCTTACGCAAATAGAGCTCCAAACCATAAAAAGTTTCAAAAATATACTCTATGATCAATTTATCATCATGGAGAAAATAAACAATTCAGAAATACTTGCATGGAGCCTTAAAAAGAAGAAAATATACTTAGTTTACGGTCTTTATGACCCAATAGCCGAGATAATTCCAAGTTTTCCTTGTATAGCTTCTTTGATACTCTTAGGGTATGGAGATAGAATCGTCTATGATGGACTGATGGGTGTAAATAATATTGAAATCGGAGACAATATGCTCTCAAATCTGATAGAGGAGTATAAAAATCTCAGAGACACAAACGGAGTCGTTTTGAAGTTTTAGGAGGCTTTTATTGAGGCTTCAACTACTTTTGTAATTTTTTAAAAGAATCTAAGATACTTTCTCCAAAATTTCTTTTCGTTTATCCCAATCACTCATATAAAGAGATAGATAATCATAAAATTCACGAGAATGATTTGGATAAATCAAATGAACCAGTTCATGAAAAACTACATATTCTATACAAATTTTAGGCTTTTTTATAAGCTCAATGTTAAGATTAATATATGATTTATGAGGGTTACAGCTTCCCCACGAGTAAATATTCCTACAGCTCATGGGAGAAACTACAATCCAGATTTTGGGTATGTGATAGAAACAGAAGATAAAAAAGAGTTGTATTTTGTAGTTGAAACTAAAGGTGTTGATGATGAGATAGGTTTAAGACCACGAGAAAAACTTCAAATTGAAAGTGCAAAAGCATTTTTCAAAAAGTTAAAAGATAATGGTGTAAATGTAGAGTATAAGACCAAGTTAAACAGTCCTGAACTATCACAATTGATAAGCGATATTTTGAAGTAAGATTTTGTTAGTTTTTTTGATAAAAAGGCTAAGATAGCTAGTCCTAACCTTTTTATTAAATTGAAGTGTCTCTATTGTTGCATTTTTATTTTTAGAGTTAAATTTTTTTCAGCTGTCAAATAATGATCACTTTTTGACACCTAGTACAAATAAATTTTGCTTGTATATGAGCAAAACCTCTCCATTTTCATTCATTTATTTTTTATCTAGTTCAAATGTAAACTATACTCTATATTAGCCCTTTAACAGATAGAAGGGCACTTTCACTAAAAGAATATTTTCCGCCACTATTTTTTCTATAATGTACATTTTCTTTCAAAGTGTCCTCCTTTTTAATCTTATAACGCAAAGCTTCTTTTGATATCCCCAATATATTTGCAGCTTTTTCCAAGCCTTTAATATTAAACTCATCAAATAAATCAACTTTGCCAGTTCTTCGTAAAAGTAAATCAACTTTTTTGTTTAAGTTGCTCAACTTTCGCACATAGAAAATCCTAAATTTCCTACATTCAAAAGCATAAATAAAGCCCATAAATAGGCACTTTAAAGTATAATTTGTTTACGACAACAGACCAATACAAGGTGCTTTTTTATGA
>NZ_JAQVKP010000020.1 GCF_028694605.1 Sulfurimonas sp.
GGCGGATAAAAATAACATTGGTTAACATAATATAAATTCTATCAAAAATATGAATTTGTATTTATGGTGTACTCTTTTATGTGTAAATAATATCAAATCAAAATGTGATTTTTAATTTTTTATTAGTGTACGTAATCACAAAAAACGGGAACAATTTGCAGTAAGAATGGGAACTGCATTTTTTTTGTTCTCGTTTTTACTGCAAAAATGCACTACATATAGTCCCATTCTTGCTTATCTATTGACTTAATGCAGTGATCTTTTTCGTTGAAAACCACATCAAGCAACATGCAAAAGTATTTTCTCATCTTGCAGCATCCAAGCTTTCCTTTTTGAAGATAGTATCCATCCTCGCCGCTAACCGTTTCATCTGCCTTTCCCCCTCTTTTTGCATTGGAGTATTGATCTCTTCCTAAGGATGTATTGTAGAAATATTGCGGCAGATTCTTTCTATTCCTCCAGACGGCTCTTGGCATCATAAATAGATCGTATATTCCAAATACAATGAGTGAAGCAATGTATATAAAAAACTCCCTCATAGTCCCCCCGCATTGAGCTGGTCTTCTTTTGCCTGTCTTGCTCCGGTAAGTTGCGCTATTGCAACAGTATAGGCATCAGCTTTTTCGATGATTTTACCTATCAGATAAACCCTATCCACGCCTCTTGCTGTTGCTATCCCGTCTATTAAAGGAGTTGATGCAGTATGGTCTGCAATGTAGGCTCTTGCTTCTGCTTCTTGCTTGCTCCATGTGTTTTTTTCACTCTCTGGAGTTCCTTGTATGAGCTGTGCGATAGCGGTTTCATATTCGCGATTAATATTTTTGATCTTGATTGCGTATATCTCATCATTTGACTTATTTAAAACTTCTCTTGACTTCGTGACTGTCTTCACTGCTTCGTCAATAGATAGAGTTTCTTCACCGAAGTTTTGAAATTCATTTACCGCAGGAGTTTCTTCAACAAGCTTATACAGTCCTGCATCAAGATACTCTTGATCTTCTGCATTTTTCCCAAAGGAAACGTTTTTATAGCTTCCGCCAGCTCTTACTATTTTTGTTATTTTTCCGTTTGTTATTTCTGCGTACATTTATTTGTCCTTATTTACATTTTAGTGCAATTGTTCCTGCAACCCAGCAAGTATTGCTTATGCTCCCCACGTAAGTGAACGGTTGAGGATCAAATGTCCCTGATAATAATTTATGATTTCCTTGCGCAATTGCGGCGTCATACAATGTATCTTTTTGACTAAAGCTAGTAAAATCTTCCAAATCTGGAGACGTAAAGTAACCGCTGGCTGTACTTATGCTGTTATATATCGCCCCAACTGCCACAATCATTGAATTTCTATAGTTTGGAGTTACAGATGGTGGGTTTGGACTGCTTCCGCCCCCGTTTGCTTTAAGATGAACATCTATAGGATTAGTTGTATCTACGTTTCGGTATACCCTTACGATTACCAAATCAACAACTGCGCTGTTGTAAGAGATGCTTGTTTCGCTTCCGTCTGCTATTTTGTAGCCTATCGTCATATTTATATTTCGGTCAGACGAACTTCCGTATATCGTATCAATTGTTGTGAAGCCAGAAGCATAATGCGCTCCGCTTGTGTGGTAGCCAAAAGCGTTCGTAACAAGGATTAGGTCTCCTGCCAAAATATCAATTGATGAAATATCTACCGATAAGCCGCCACCATAAATTTCCTGCGTAACTTCTCCTATATACTCTATTCTTTTCTTTCTGCCAGTCATCAAAAGAGATCGTATCATACTGCTACTACTCCTGTATTTAATGCAATTACGGATAAAGTATAGGTTCCGTTTTTATCAACTTCTATTATAATCAGGTCAGTACCACTTACGGTAAATTCAGGAAGTGTTCCATCTTCAACTTTTAAGTTTGCAGGGAAGGTTATCGTATATGCCCCCCAGTTTACCGCTTCGATAACATAAACGTTTTGATTGGCAGAGACACCACCGAACGCCAATGTGAAGTTGCCTCCAGCTGTTATCTTCTGTCTGTTGCCTGTTGAAAAATATAGTGTATGTGTGCCGGTTGAGACAGAAACATCATCCGTTTGGTTGTACCACACGTCTTTGATGTAGTTCCCCCGCCCGTCAAGAACACCGCCTAGAGATGGAGAGCCATCGTCGGCAAGATTCCCAATCTTCAAGCTCAGCGCCTCAGAGAGGTCCTGCTGCTCTGCCATGCTTCCTATGACGCTTCCCCAGGAAGTAGATGTCCTCACCCAATTTTCGTTCGGCGGCGTCGTAGTATTTGCGTCTATTTTGGATATGTATATGATGTCCCCTATCGATACGCTCCGGCCTTTGTCATATGTGCCGCCCTGGACGTACTCGCCGTCGTATTTGCTTGTATCAATCAACCCGTCCGCCAGCCCTACTGCTACGCATATGTTTTGGTATGCGTTTTGCAGCCAAGGGATGAAGGTTGTCAAAAACCACCCTCTGTATCCATTGCACGCTGCCATTTCCTGTACTGTCGACAGCCCCGGTGTGCCCGGTATCGTCCCCTCATAGGGGGTTAAGTTTTCGCAGTCTGCCATTGTTTCTCCTTTAGTTTTGTATCCCGAACGCCTCGATAGGGATCAAGGCATAGTCGCTGCTGTTAATGGGAACCATAAATCTATGGCACCTCCCCAATAAAAACCCACTCTTGACCGCGTCTTTTTCGTCAAAAATATAAAAATTCAAAAAAGAACCGTGCCTGTGGATCAAATCTTGAATGTCGTCAATCTTGCTATACGGAATGCGTACATTCCCGGATATTGTTTTTTCGATATTAGCAGGGTACACGCCTGTTTGTCTTATATCCTCAAACTCTCTGATGTTTTTGGGAATGACGGTTTCCATAGTCGCTCCGTATTGTATGCATCCCAAATCATAGGCATGGCCCACGGCAAGAGAGCCTATGGCCATATAAGTGGAAGTTTCTGCTTTAGTAAAGTGCACCCGGATTAATGAATTTTCGATGCACCCTGCCGCATCGATCTGACAGTGGAACATCCGTTTTTGCACCGGTTCAGGGTTGCAGCATGTGTCGCAGCTGTATGATTCAAGATACATTAGGTTTATGGTTGCGATCTCGTCCCCCGTTGAGTTGTCCGGATTGATTTTGCTGATGGTGACCTTTGTGGCATGTTCTATATTCTGCCCGAATATGTCCGTCATAAAAGTGACATCAAAGTCGATGATAGCATCTTGCGTGTATATGGCCTGAGACGTAAACAGGTTGTCTGATATCTTATAGTCGTTGATGCCCTCGCCAAACCATCCGGACGAAAGCGAAGGATGTCCCACCGGGTTGTCGACTGCTGCAGTGTATTTCGTATGTAAAGACGATACAACCACTTCGTCCAAGTATTTATAGTCTGTTTTGAGCGGGTCCCATTCAGCGATCTCTTCGGTTACCGCATTGTTTGCTATGACATTGCCGAAATATACCTCTTTGACAATTTTGCCGCTATACGTGTCAGAAAACTCTTGTCTCGGTATGACGACCAGCTTCATTATACGACCTTTCTTGTGTCTTGGACTGTGTTGCGTGAAGTGCTATACGTATTCATCTCGATAGCCCTCAACCGTTCTTCAAATACCTCATTTGACATCTTTTGCTCATCCCTGAGCGCTCTGAGCTCTGCCTCTACCCCCGCATTGGGGTTGATCGGTTCTGCGCGCTGGATCATCTGGTTGGCGTCCGCGATCATAAATACCCTCTCTTTTTGCGTCATGTTGCCGCTTTTTGCCATATCGACGATCGTGTTGTAGGCATCCCCTGCTCCTGTCCAGTCTTGATTGTTGATGTAAGTGTCAAGGCCGTACATGGCTTTTTGCACGGTTGTCGTGTTAAAATCAAGCAAGATCTTAAGGGAAGACTCTTTAAGGCTATTGAGCTCTGCGTTGAGGCTCTCCATCGCATCGCCGAGCTGGCTAAAACCGTCCGCAAGCAAAAGCACCTGCCCAAACAGATACGCGCCCTCTTCCGTGTTTGTATCGATCCCGTAGAGCATATCCCTGAAAGACTGCTTGGCGCTCTCCGCTCCCTGCGTGAGGTCAGGCATCGTAAGCCCAAGGGTTGCGAACGATATCTCCATGGACTTTGTCAAAAACTCCATTTGCTCCGCTTCGGTGAAGAAGCCTGACATAAAGGCAGACATGGCGTCGTTAAACGGTGTAAGCCCTCCCGCGGAGTCTACGATGTCCAGCACCTGCATCTGTGCGATATACGCTTCCTGATACGTTTCGGTAAAAACTTCCGTGATCTCCTCTGTCACGGGCTTGAGCCATCTTGTGAAAGAAAAAGCCGTATTTTTAAACATATCTGCAACGGAAGCGTCGATCGTGCGCCCGAAAATATCCGTATACTCTTCGGTCGCACGGGTATAGGTTTCCGTCCAAACTCTTGTGACATCCATAACGCCGTCATTAAAGCTCTTTCCGATCAGGTCAAACATAAAAGACGCCTGGTCATACTCCGTCGCTATCCTGATCAGCGTTTCTAGAGAATATTCCGCATCTTTCGCATATCTTTCCGTCAGCGCGGCAAATGCTTCAATCCCATCTACGACACCGCTCAGCGCTGTGCTGAAGATTTGGCTCATACGGTCGGATACTTCGTCCGGGCTTAGGCCTGTAAAATCTACTTTGCCTATATCCAGCTCCGCACTCAGCAATGCCTCTTCCAGGCTGGTTTTCTCCAATCCCAGCGTCGTGCCCGCCAAAAGAATTGTCTCGAAACCATTGGCGAAAGCGTCCGATATCTCATCGAGTACGCTATCTGGCAGGTCTTTATATGAGTTGTAAATCTTCGAGCTTTTCTTGAGCCCGAAAAAAGACGATTTCTGCACCAGTGTCGTCGTGTAGGCGCGCACGTCTATCGTTGCTGTCTGCATCAGTTCGCTAAGCGTCTGGAGTTCAAACTTTAACCCTGTGCCGATCAGGGATACGGATTTTGAGCTGAACCCCAAAAACCCGGACTTATATGTGTCTACAAAATTCACTCCCGTCAAGTCAACGCCGCCGCTGCTTGCTTGAGCGTTCATAGATCTGGCTACCGAGTAGAAATTTGCGTCCATATTTCTGATATGCTTGAACATTTTATTGGTTACTTCCAGCATCGGGTATTGAGCCTCTGCGAAAATGTCGCCCAAATTTGCGAGAGAGTTGTCATCAAACTCAACCCTGCCTTTTGCGGCATCGATCTCCGCTTGCGTCACTTCGTCGCTGAACAGCGCACCTATCGCCTCGATAGCCGTCCCCAGCCCAGGGATCATAGCGTTAGCCCCATTGACGATCATATTGCCGATCTGCTCACCCAAGGCCTCCATGCCGCCGCTTTTGTATGCGGATAAAAGATTTGCGGCAGAATCTTGCAGCGTTTCTCTGAGCAGTTTTCCTTTTTCTATCGCTTCATTAGCTCCTTTATCGTATTTTTCCCACATTCCATCATATGCTTTGCCGATCTGCTCTGCCGTAAATATTCCGCTTTGCATCAGCTCTTTGAGGGTTTTATCGACGTCAAGCTGGAAGAGTTTATCTTCCTGTCCTGTAATTTCATAGTACTTCCTCCAAAGCTCATCCGCTTCTTTGGCTGCATCTGAAAGGGCTTTGGCATGCTCTTTGGCGGCCTTGCTTGACTTGTTTGTGGCTTTTGTGTTCGCCTCGGCGGCGGCTGCAATGCCTTGGGTTTTATTGCGCAGCTCATCGGCAGGCGCAGCGGCTTCTATGATAGGATCGGCGATGCTCCCGCGTTTGATCTTGATTTTTTCGATATTGGCCGCAAGGCCTTGCACTTTCGCATCAAACTCCGCTATATCTTCAAGATCGGCGTCGGCATCTTTCCAAAGCTTTTCGCCCGCCAAAGAATCCTTCATGTCTTGCCTGATTTGATTGATGTCGGCGTTTATACGCGTAAGGCCTCTTCCTTCCCCTGTTTCTTTTCTGAGTTTTTTCTCTTCCTCTAGGGCTTTGAGCTGCAGCCGGTTGTCTTCCTGGGTACCGTTCCAGTATACGCGGGCCGCTCCTGCAAGCTTCTGATACCCTGCTATCGCGATCCTGAACCCTGATATCAGCTTGGATACCCATGATATCAATGTGCCTATCGCCTGTATGCCGCCGTTGACCATGTCCACAAGCGCGTCTGAGAATACCTGCATTGCTTGCGGCGAAGCAGTACCCATCTGCGCGGTGATGAATTTGATCTGCTCTTTGATCCCGTCAAATATCGGCGCGCCTATCTTGCCTGCCATCGTATCCCAGGCAACCCCGAAGTTTGAGGTTGCGGTCGCCAATGTGTCCTGCGCGGCTCCCGTTTCTTTCATCTTCTCTTTGAGGTAGGCTACTTTATCGCCCGTTGCTGCAAACTCTTCTTTGGTGACGCCAAGCTGTTTCATCATTTTGCCGAAACCTGAACTCACATCCCACGTTCCGTCTGCAAGGTCGTCGATACCAGTGCTGAGTTCTTCGGCGCTCATGCCGAAATTTGATGCGGTATTGGTCGCAAGCTTGAGGATTTCAATCTGGTCTCCCAGCGCCCAGTTATGCCGCTCCATCCCAGGCTTTGCAAGCGCGTACACGTCGACGAGTTCACTCATCCCCATGGCCGTTTCGGCATTTGCGGTTTTAAGGATTTCCATTGTTCTTGCCACTTCTTCACCTATCATTTTTTGGCGTTGCTGTGCGGAAACATATTTTCCTGAAACTGTAGTGTAGCCCTTGGTTGCCGATACCATAGCGGTGAGTTTGGCGGTGGAGGCGTCCATCGATTTGTAGTAGTCAAACGAACTTGCCGCCGCGAAATCAAATGCTTTCTTGATGCCGTAGAAAACAGTTGCAACCCCTCCCAATGCGAGGAGCTTGCCTGCCATGGACGCGCCGCTTTTTCCTGCGTCATCCATCCTTTTTGGGAGGTCTGAAAGGTTTTTATTTGTGCCGGTTACGGAGCGGTCAAGCGATTCAAAGCTGTTTTTTACCGCAGTAACCTCTCCGGTCTTTGCATCAACTTTTAGCGTGATCTTAAGATCTTTCTCCATTGCTTGCCTCCCTCTCTATCAGCTTGATCATCTCAAGTGTTTCTATATCGTCCATGCCCCACTTGTCTGCATATCTCCATATCGTTTCTCTGTCTATCGTCACACCGCCAAAAGACGGTTCTCTTGCGTTCAGCCATACGCGGATATGCCACAGGCTCCACTCGTCTTCGAGGAACACAAGCCCGTATTTTCGCTCATAAAAAGATTTCTGCTTCTCTATATCCTTATGCGGGTCTATGTCCGGCACCTCACGGTTGACAAGCTGTCTGGCGTAGCGTATGACGTCATCTACTTTTTTTTCTTTGCCTTTAGAATGAGGGCTGATATCTCAGTCATGACGTCTTTGTATCCGAACCCCAGCTGCTCAAGGCGGTTTTGCAAGCTGGTTTTCTCTTCTGTGGCGATGACTCGCATATCAAAGACATATCGCGCAACGGACTCTTTGAGATTATTGGCAGCTTTGATGGAAACGTCTGTGGGATAGCGCTTTGTGATCTCATCTCTCCTGTCCTCAAGCTGTCGTATTTCTTTTCTGATCTTTCTCTTCTCCGTCGTGAGCTCTTTTTTTTCTTGCGGTTCCTCCTCCCCGATCATGAGGAGGTCTTCTTCTATATCGTCCATGTCTTCTGCAAGCCTTTGTATCTTTTTTGATATCTGCGTGGACTCGTTATTGGCTGCGAGTATCTCTTCGTACTCTTTTTCTTTTTCTTTTTGAAAAAGTTCAAACGCCGCCTCATCCTCAGATGTCAACGTGAGCCTTACCCGCAGGGGAAAGCTCTCGATTTTGGTTCCATTGTCTATGTCGAATGTGATTTTTGCATCATGCGCGATTGCCATCATTTCTCCTTATTACGCTGTGTAGCATCTCAGCTCAAAGTTGTCATCGCCTGAAACTTTTCTGCATTCAAACGTACGGTCTGCGTCCAGGCGCCCCTCATTGTCGGGTGTTTTTTGTTCGATCACCACGCATTTTGGCGCGAGAAGCTCCCATTTTTTGACGCCGTTTGCATCAAAGAGCGGGATCACGAAGTTAAACTGTGTTCCGCTCTTGAGGTCGTCAAACGCATCTTCATTGTCTTCCGTAACAGACATCAACACTTGCAGCTCCGGCTTGATATCTTGTGTGTAGCATGCGCCTGCACATGTATCTTTCGGGATTTTTATATCAGCGCCTAAATTAAATACCACTTTTTTGAAGTGCGCGCTGTTGCCGTTGACAAGGTAAGCCGTACAGTCTTTCGTCATATAGACCTTGTCAAATGTGGGGGTGCCCGGCACGGCATTGTCCGCATCAGCGGCGGAAAGCTGTGTGACCGCCGATAAAAGTGACTTAAAGTCAAACGACACTTCCGCGGATTTCCCCACTTCCATCGTTAATGAAAAATCCCCCCTCGCCCCGTAGGCGGCTGTGGTTTTTCTCTCAGATATCTGCAAAAGGGAGAGCGTTTTTTTGTTCGCCGAATCGTAAGCATACGCAAAATAGCCTGTTTCTGTTACAGGCGTCAACCCGCAAGCCTGGAGCGCTGCATCGATCAGGGTATGGACTGACGGCAGCTTCATCGCCGATGAGACCGGCACGTCGGCAAATGCCGTGATGATCGTCGTCTCTTTGCTTCCGTGGTGAGATGAAACGGGGTCGCTCTCGTCTTTGTCGTAGTTGGGCATCCAGATGCCTGAACCCTTCTCTAGCGGCAGCACCGCATCGGGCACGATATAGACCCCCGGAGTTGTTTCCAGTTTGACTTTGATGGCGCTTCTGTCAGATACGTATTTGGTACCCATTATTCATTCTCCTTTTTTTGTTTTGGTTCGGCGGCTGTATAGCCTTTGCCGACAAATGCATCTTTGAGATGCGCAGCGATTTGAAGCGCGTTCCCGTTTTTATCGTAAATTTCTATTCTTTTTGCGTTTTTTTGCTCCACTTGTTCTCCTTTTTAGTGTTACAGCCCTACAATTTTTTTTATAAATCCGACCACGCCGACTTCCTGCACCATATAAAAAGTGCCTATGCCCACCAGCCACCACTTGATGTTGACCAGCACCGCCTTGAGATCGCCCAGGTCTTTGTGCAGCATATTGATGCGCTGCTCCACATAGGAGATGCGTTTCTCATGGTCTTTTACATCGTATCTAAGCTTTACCATCACTTCTTCAGTCTCCACCCGGTTTTCCTTTGATCTTTTCTATCGTTCGATACCCGCCAAATCCCAGCATTCCCCCTACAAGGACCATAAGGTTGATGATGTCCAGATTCGGGGCTTGAATTTCTATCTTGTTTGCATGCAGAACCAGCACCAAAAACGGCTGGATGATATACACGTACGCTAAGGCAACCCCGCCGATCCACCCGATGAAGGGGCGCCATCCCGCCACAAAGATGCTCGGATGCTGCGCCTCTTTTTCGTTGATCAGCATCTGCGCTTTTCGCAAGTCTGATTCGATCATCTCCAGCTTAAGCGTAAGCTCCGCCTGTTTATGCGGGTCTTCGATCTTTTTGCCTGTGATCGCTTCCCTAAGGTCCGTAAAGAGATTGCCGACATCCCCCAAATTAAAATCCATCATTCCCATCAGTTTACCTCCGCTTCAATATCCAATAAAAACAGGTCTACCAGCTTCTCATCTTTAAAATTGATCGCTGATGAGATCACCTTGATGCAATTGCCTGTGTTTGACTCGAGCTTTTTGAGTTCTTCAAACATCGACGTGTTTTTGTCTACATCAGGCTTGACTACCACACCCAGTCTTATCTTATATGTTATATCGGCCGTCGTTTCCCTGGAGATTACAAATATCTTATAGTCCCCGGGGTGAAACGCTTCTACCGTCGATTCAATCCTCTGTTTTGTCTGGGCAAACCCTACACAGCACGACATCGGATGCCTCCCGTGTCAACTTCCCCGGTATCCATGTCCGCCGTGGATATGGATTCGCAGCGGTCAAGCCAATACTGCCGGAACACTTCAAGATCACCGAATGTCTGAAGCGTCTCCTCATACTCGTTTGCCCTGTTCTGTATCTTCTGCCAAAGCATGGGAGCCAGATAGTAGATAGCCTTACATGAGACTGCTTCTATTTCGTCGAAGTTGTCATCATCTGCTTCAAACACCTTCCCCCTGAAATCACGGTTTGCCCGTTTTAGGTGCGGGGTGATCAATGTATCATCGATCTCCGTTAAAGGAAGCCTTTCTCGTACATCAGCTATCGTTGTTATCATGTCTCACCCCCCCCTACTATGGAGCTACTGCTTCTGTGACGATCGTCACGTACTTGTGGATATCAAACTCATAGTCAGGTCTTACCACAAATTTGTAGCAAAGAGCGCTGATCTCGTTGCTGTACCATCGTTTACGATCGATCTGTGTTGAGATGCCCATAACAAGGTTCTTCTCCGGAGAACCAAGATACACACCTTCAGGGATTCCGATCTGAGGGCTTAGCTTTCTCCCCTCAAACTCAAGAAGCTCTCCAGACTTAAGGATCTCAAGCGCCCTGAACTCACCTGCCACTCCCCTGACATACGCGTTATAGTCTTTTTTGGAAAGGTAGATAGTAAGGTTGTCGCTGACATCCTCATCAGCATTATCCGCTACTGACTGAAGTGCGGCTTTTACTGTCGCATAGGCATCATTTGCCACGGCAGCATACGTTGCTTTCACAGTGCTTTCAGACTCTGCAGCAACGGTAAGCCATCCCTTTGCAAGCTCTACGAACGGTGCGGTTTCTAAATCATTGTCAGCCGTGCCGACCCATCCAAGATAGACAAGGTCATTACTGAATACCATGGTTGCCGCATTGTATTGCTCATCTGCAAATCCAGGATTGTCCTGATTGTCATCCAATACTTCATCGGTAAGGTTTAGCTGGTAAACCACGCCGTTTACCATGTTCAGCTTTGCACCGACCACACCGAGTTTTCTGAGGTTGGCTTCGGATACCGCCTTGCCTGCGATATGTCTTGCCAGCTGACCTCTAAGCCCTTCAAGAGCCGTACGGTTCTTTGTAAGCTTGCCTGCTACGTCAACCGTAATATCTTTAAGCAGTGCTGAATTATCTTTGATCGCATTGGCAAAAGCCCTTCCCTGCTTAGGCGTCAGCGTTCCTCCCAGTGCAACATCCGTCGCGATTACAGATCCCGCCTTTAGGATCTGGTCAAGTGAAAAGATTTCCGTTTCTTCCATTACATTACTCCTTCATTGTCTTTTTTAGCTTCATCTTTTTTGATGTCTTTTCTCTGGTTTGACTTTTTCAAAGTCTCCTCTACTTCACCTGCTTTTTTCTCAAGCGCTGTGATCTTCTCTCCTTGTGTTTTGAGATCGCTTGAGAGCTTTTCGTTCTCTTTCTTTAGATCCTCGTTCACCTTTCCAAGATCCTCGTTGGCTTTCTTGAGCTCCTCCATTTTCTCTCCGGCTTCTTTGGCTGACTTTTCAAGAGCCTCGATCTTTTCAGCCTGTTCTTTATTCGATTTTTCGATCTCACCCACTACGCCTGCCACCGATGCGTTAATCTTCTTCTTGATGCTATCGCCAAGACTTTCCACCTCTTTTTTCATATCAAAACCTTCTTCTTTACTTTTTGCGATGCGTCCGCCGAAGTCGAACCATACTTCTCCCACAGCGTCTGCAAATGCCGAAAACAGCCTTTTGATGGGAGTGTCCCCATCGGCCTTTTTTACCTCTGTCTTTTGTGCCGTTCCTGCCATGGACAGACCGGCAAGATCGCCGCTTTTTGCCATCTCTTTGAGCTCATCGCTCTCAAGCTGGATCGCCACTGCCCATGAACCTTCCGGCTCGTCCGGGAAGATAGGATCCCCTGATTTTGTCAGCCAGCTCTCCGCTACGTAGGCATCTTCGTTCTGGAAGCTATGGTCTACGTCTACGTTTTTGGCATTGAGCGACTTCATGAAACCGTATGCCGCCTTTTTGATATCACCCGCCTCGGCAAAATCACCTTGGGTGTCAACCTGTCCCGGGGAATAGACGATCCCATAGACGATCCCCTGCTCCTCATCTGTTTTCCTGATCTCTATCGTATGTTCATATCCGCCATGGTCTGCGGCTGATTTGTAGATAAAGACTTTTCCGTTCGCACCTGCTTTAACAAGCGATATATGCGTGACATTGATGTCCGTTAATCTGTTTGGCACAAACTGCTCCTTTCATGTCGTTTCGCTCCTTTTTTGAATGGATAAGCGCAGTATAGACCAAAAAACAAAGCCTGAAAATATGGATATCCATGCAATGATGCGTCCCTCAATATCTACAGCGGCATATGGATTGTTTTGCACATTTTTATGGTCTATTATGTCGTCAAAAAGAGGTCTTCATGCATGGTAAAAAGCTGGTTGTAAAAAGTTCAACCGAAAGCAGACAGCGTCCACTTGGTGAGGATTCGTTAAATCTTAACGGACGGATCGTAGAACCGTATCTAAACTATGATGTATTGCGCGCACTTTATGCATACAACACCTACCATAAACGTTCCATCAAGCTCAAAGCCCTGCTGCTCTCGCAGATAGAAAAAACAAATATGGACAAGTTTCTTCCATTCGGTATGACACCGAAGCGGTTCCTCTATAAGTTCATGCTCAATGCAGAGACATACGGTTCTGCCTTTTTTGAGAGAGCAGGTACACAAAGCAACTTCTGCCTCTATCATCTCAATAGCTATACTGCAAGGGTGGACAGGGAACATCATATCTACCAGCGAAGCAGTACTGAGCATGTCTCGCTTGAAGGCGGCCACTTCATGTATGACACGATCCTCTCAGACTTTTACGGTGAGCCTGACTATATCGAAGCGATCAACCAAATCGTCACCCTTTACAAAGCGGACCGGTACAACACGAAGTTCTTCGATAACGGAGGAAAGCCGGATCTTGCTATTATCTTCGAAGACAGCGATCCAAGTGATGAGCAGCTTGAAGCCATCACAGAATACATGAGGACCAACTTCAAAGGTTATGACAATGCCCATAAAACACTTATCCTGACCACCGGGCAGGGCAACGGTGAAAACAAACCGGCTATCCGCATCGAAGAGATAGGCAAAGTAGAAGATATGAGCTTTGAGAAGCTTAAAAAAGTAGGACGCGACGAGATCATCGCCGCGCATGGCGTACCCCCAAGGCTCGTCGGTGTGGTAGACCCAAATGCGCTTGGAGGTGGAGGTGAGCTTGTCAGCCAGCTGCATATGTTCAACCAGACCTCAATCCAGCCGAAAATGGAGCTGGTGGAGGAGTTCTTTGCAGAGCATGGCATCGAGCTGGAGCTTAGACCGTTTGATGCGACTGCATTCAAGGATGACGCAGATCTTGTAAGTGGGCTGGTTCAAACGGGTATCCTTACCCCTGCAGAAGCCAAAAACGTCCTTGGGTGGGGTAAATAGATGGCCATCAAAAAAGAGCTCAAGACTCGCATCCTTGCACTGGTTGACGCAGGTATACCAGTCGATGAAGTAGCCGTAGAAGAAGGAGTAAACAGGGGCACCATCTACTCGTGGATACGAAAGAGAAAGGAGAAAGGCGATGATCCTGAAGAGACGATCAAAAGCATCAAGAAGCAGCTTTCCTTGCTTGCCAAGCGCAAACAGACAGAAGCGGTCTCGCGCAAGATCGCCATGCTCACCGCCTCACTTTCACGCCTTGAGCGTTCTGAAGAAAAGCGTACCAAGAGCATCAATCTCACACTAAACAAACCGGTCATCGCCGACATCACCGACCACGAGGAGGCCGGTGAGCTTTTGCGACGCGCACTGAATGGTGATTTCGGAGAGCTGTACCTATATCAGCACGGGTTCCTCTCATGCCAAGATCAGTTCAGACTGGTGATCAAGTCACGGCAGATCGGATTCTCTTATGTCGCCGCGCTTGACGCTCTCATCGCGGCGGTGGCAGGCCGCAACCAGCTCTTCCTTTCCGCATCAGAAGAGCAGGCGTTGATCTTGATGCGCTATGTGGAGCATTGGGCGGGGAAAATGGGCATATTCTTCATTGTGGATAAGGAGAATGAAAAACGTCTCGCCAACGGCGCGATTATTAAGGCCATGGCAAACAACTTCCGTACCGTCCAGGGGTTCACGGGTGATATCTGGATGGACGAGTTTGCCTGGTACCAGAACCCTAAGAAGATTTGGCATGCATTTGTTCCTTCGATTGGTGCGGTCAAAGGGAGGTTTACCATCCTCTCTACGCCGTTTGAGGAAAATTCACTCTTCCACGACCTGTGCGTGGACGAGGCCAAATATTTCATGTTCACCCGCTTCCGCATCGATATCTACCGCGCGATGAAAGACGGATTGGAGTTTGACCTTGAGACAATGCGTGCGCTCTTTGATGCCGACACATGGGCAAGCGCGTACGAGTGCCAGTTTATCGACGATGAGAGCGCCCTCTTCTCTATCGGGCTTATCAAGAGCTGCGTCGATCCGATGCTGCACTATTACACCCCAAGCCCGGACGAAGTACTCTTTGGAGGGTACGACATCGGACGAAGCGCGCACCGCTCCGCCCTTGCCGCGCTTGCACTGCATGATAAACGCTATGAGCTTGCCGTGATGGATGTCCTTGCAAAAGCATCATTTGATGAACAGCGTATGCACCTGTGGTCGTTTATGGACAGCAAGCCGCTCTCCCAGCTTCGCATTGACAGAACCGGTCTCGGGATGGACTTGGCGGAAGGGATGGTAAAGAAGTACCGCCAACGTGTTATGGGAGTGCATTTCACCGCAACGCAGAAGGAGAGCATGGCGCTCAACCTTAAAAAGCTATTTGAAGATGGCACGATCACGATACCAAACGACCCGATGCTGATTGCTGATATCCATTCCATAAAGCGTAAAGCAGGAGCACGCGGATTCCTGTATGACTCTAAACAAAATGAGCATGGACACGCAGATAGGTTCTGGGCAGCAGCATTGGCGGCAAGCCATATTGAAGCCATAGAGCGAAAACGGAGCAAGAGGGGAAGAGGCGTTGTGATCAGGAATTAGTATCAAGTACGCATGTCAGAGAAAATAAAAAAAAAGGAGTAAAAATGCAATTGGTTACGCTAAACAACAATGAAAAAGACATCATCATCGGTCCGTGGGAGATCGTGCAATTTGTCGTCAACGATGGCGAAGTGATCATGCTGCAAAATCTGCACAGAACCCATGACGTACTCTTCTCGTACACAAACGATCTCTCAAGAGAGTGGTTCGTGCTGTCCGAACTTGAGTTTCTGAGGACGGACAGGACGGTTTTTTTGAGTGGCGATTCTCCTGCCGCTGAGATCAAACTTGCTACAGACAGGGGGAATTTATGAAAGTGATAGACATCACAAACCAGGCCGCAGGCGGCGGTACAGCTTCTTTCCCGGACCAGACAGGCAATAGCGGAAAAGTGCTTGTTACGAATGGTGCAGAGGTGTTTTGGGAAGATAGATACACAAACGAACAGATAGACACGATTATCGAACAAAACGGCTTCGGGCAGATCAGTATGGACATTATGGTTAACAAGCCGTCCATCACCTATCCGCTTACAGGTGCTACAAACTTTGCTGGAGAGTTGACATCTTCGTCGTACGGTACTGTCACGGGATTTAACGGCGTTCACACTCATACACAATGGCAGGTTTCAGATACGGTAGACTTCTCAAATATTGTTGATGATAGCTATACAGGCAATCTTACAACTTGGCAGCCTGACTATAAGTTAACTGATACTTTGCTCTATGCAAGAGTGCGCTATAAATCATACAACTTTGTAAGCGAATGGAGTGATGCGGTAAGCTTTACAACGCCAACAGCATTTTCTCAAACTCCAATTGTAACAGTTAGAGGTGCAGATACCCCATCCATATTACCGTATATAGAAACATCGGAGTTTGTAAGCTATAACGGAACAGATACACACGTTTCTACTTCATGGAGGGTAAAAGAGAGCGGAACGGTTATCTGGGAAGATTTGGAAAATACTACCAAAAAATACACAATAAGAATACCCGTCGGTGTATTGCAACCAAACAAAACCTATACATTTGAAGCGAGACATAACAGTGAAACTTATGCGGACAGTGCATGGGGTTCTTTGACCTTAACCACACCTCTGGAGTTTGATACGACGCCGATGCTGGTTGTTGGGTCAAACAGCTCACCCTATCTGCATATTTACAATCAAGACGTAGATACATTTACGAAGTTGCCAACCATATCGAACGCCCCAACAGAAGAACCAGTTTTTGTTAGATTTAGCCCAAATGATGATTATCTATATGTTTATGTCTATGGAGGGACGGTATATGTTTACGAAAGAGCAGGAAATGCGTTCAATTTGGTTCAAGCTTTCAGCCCTTCAGTAGGTTCAGGCAGAAGCGTAGCCGCAAATATGACAAAGGCAGGCGATCTGTTTTTAGCATGCGGAGCCAATTCTCCTTATGTAAAAATATACACGATAGGCGGTGATGGAAAGTTAACTCAAATTACATCGCCATTTGACGTGGCTCCTACAGTGAGAACTACTTACGGTTCCTTCTCACCGGATGGGAATTATCTAGTGCTTCTTCATGGCGTGTCTCCGTGGTTTTCGTGGTATAAAAGAAACGGGGACACATGGGTAAAACTTGCTAACCCTGATGTAATGCCGACAAATATTACAAGTGATTATGGACAAAACATAGCATGGTCTCCAGATAGTTTACACGTCTCTATAAGTAACATCACTCAAAAATTGATTAATTATCGAAGAGTGGAAGACACATTGACTAAGATTACTAACCCAAACCCTCTGCCAAGTGTAACCCTTGGTTCCTTGGTATATTCAGCTGATGGGCAACATTTGTTTGCGCTCGACACATCGGCAGTTATATACACATATAGCGTAAATGACTCACAATATGTGAAAATAAGTAATCTATTTAATCTTGCTTCTGGTTATGTGCCTATCTGGTTCAGCCCTAACGGTGAGTACATGGCACATCCTACGAAAAATGTATCTCCTTATATTGGGGTAAAAAAGCAAAATATTGATGGAACTTATACTGATGTTCCTGCATTACCAGCAGCGTCATACTGTATAGGCAACAACAACCATACAGATAGTGTCTGTTTTAGTAACACCGGCTATCCACAAGAATAAGGAGTAAACAATGTACGCATATAAAGAAAACAATCGATGGGTTTATCCCGTTGGGTTACGAAGCAGATTTAAAGGTGTTGGCGGATTTCATACACTAACTGATGCACAAAGAGCACAGCATGGTTGGTATCCGCTAAATATTGTGAATGGTGAATATGATGAGCAGACACAAAACAGATTTTTTGTATCCGAAGAGTTTGAGAATGACGTTTTGGTTGTAACTTACAGAGTTGAGAAAAAAGATATTGAAACTCAAAAAATTGAGGCCAAAGAAGCCTTAAAAAAACTAAGACAGCAAAAGCAGCTTGAACCTATGGACATCTTCGGATTTACGGAGGTATTTAGCCCTGAGACGATTGCTTTGTTTACGGGTAAAGCATTAAAAGCTTCCCTAGACAGCACGATAACGTGTCAGTGGAAAACGCCAAGCGGGTTTGTAACTTTAACAGCAGAGCAGATCATTGCAATTGCAAAAGAAGTCGATAATAAGATACAGGCACTATTTGACAAAGAAGCAGAATTGTCTGCTTTGATAGATGCATCAGAGAGTCCATATTCCATTTTGGAATTATGGATATAAAACACGAAAGGAAAAAAACTGCATGACAATAACACTTCAAGAAAAGGAGGCTAATATGACCCGCGAAGATATACTTGCGCAGTTTGCTGATGAACGCAGACGATGTATAGTGTACACGCGGGTTATGTAGCTTGGGCTACCATAGACCCGTAGAGAGTTTCAACATCGGGAAAAAAGGCGAACATCAAGAGAGACAGTTTTTTAGCGAGAAGCAAAACAAAGAAAGAAAAATATGTTTTATTTTACGCCCCGTATTTATGGGGCTTTGCGAGGAGCAAAACAACGAAACAAGCAAAACGTGTGTTTAGGTTAAAGCCTCCTTGAACACTACCCCGTGACCGGTTGTAAGCTCTTCTCTTATTCTACTTTAATATTCCTAAGCCCGTCCGTGACGCTCTTAAACATCTCTTCGCCCATCCTGTCGCCAAACCCGCCCAAAAGCCTTTCCAGCCTGCCCGAACGTACCAGACTTTCCAGTGCGTCATCTAAGTACGGGTTGGCTTTGGTTCCCGGATGCTGCACTTTTTTGAAGATCCCGTAAGGGGTCTTAAGCGCCTTTTTTTTCTTCGGCCTGATCGTGTGCGGCTTTGTGCCATAGTAGACGTATATCGCATAATCTATCAGGCTGGTGTTTCCCACGCTGATCTCCGTGAGTTTGGTCTGAGGAAACACCGTGATGTCGCCTCGTAGCCGTCCGCTGATAACGGGGGCTTCGTTGGTTGCTTCCGTGCGGAGCATTTCGGCGCCTTGCCGTAAAAACTGTGCGATAGCTTCCTCATACATCGTATTTTGCCCCCTCGTTCGCTGCGACCAGCAGCGCGTCATAGAGCGTGCCGTCGAACTCATAGAGTTTTTCTTGATGGTACTTCCATACCTCTATATGCGCTTCTTCTTCGAAAAGCGGGTCATCTTTGAGGCTCTCGGCAAGGTATTTCGCATGGCAAGTTTGAAAACCCGCTTCGAGCAACTTCCCATCTTTGTCCACTTTGCTAAATGCGATATAGCCATATCTCTCTTCTTTTTCTTCAGGATCAAGAACGCCGGCTTCTTTGCCCTCTGTCCTCAGCACCACCATACGACCCAAATATAGTTTAAACTCTCTCATCTTCTTCTCCTTTTTTTACTTCCGAATGCGTTTCTATCGTGCCAATGTCGGCATTTTGTTTAAAATAGTCTTTCTTCCTTTGATCAAAAACAGTCACCACTTCGCCCTCTTCAAAGACGTAAAAAAGCTTTTTGTCTGAACTGTAGCCTACAGTACGGTTTGAAAACTCTCTGTGAAATGCCATCTTTTCCAAACTGTTAAGCCCTGCGATGATATCCTTTTTCGGCACATTGTGCGGGTTTCCTCCATGCTCGAACGTTTTGTCCGTCACCACATATTCGCGTTGAAAATTCTTATCCACATGGCTAAACACTACCTCTTTGTTTCCCTTGTACTTCTCCCCCGGAAGTAGCGAACCGTTCACATTCTTACCGTCAATTTCCGCATTTTGTCTAAAATATGCTACCACAATAGTCCTGCATCTGAAATGATATGGAGGCAGCGCCACATCCGAGGGAAGTTTACCGAAGATCGGGGCAGACTGCCACCTTGAGGCGGCTTTCTTCTCTTCTATCGATTCGGCTGCCGTGATCGCGTCTGCCTGTGACTTCACGGCTGCTATCGGGATGATGCGCCCGTGCATGCTGCGGCACACCGCGGAGGTCTTCTTGTCTATGACTGCCACGACTTTTACCTCTTCTACCCCCGCTTTTTCAAACTGGTACGCCCTCGTGACGCTCTGGCTTTGTCGTATCACATGGTCGCTCACACCCTGAAAGTACCGCGCGCTCTCGTCGATGACCCCCTCGAACTCATTCCTCAGCGTCTCTCCAAGCTCATTGAGTTTGATATCACCCTTCATCGCCTCACCAATGATCTCTTTGAGCCTGTCCTGTGTATTCGCCGCGCCGTCTTCCTTCATCCACACCAAAGCCCGCTGCATTGACTCGAGCACCTGCGCATCGGTCTTGTCAAACACAAACGCCGCCCCGACTTCCGCGGCGGCGGCAGCGGCGGCCTTTTCGTGCAGGGCCTCCAGTGCGGCGGTGTCCAGCGTGTAGCCAAGCGCGCCTATCTTTGCCTCCACGATGCGAAGCAGCGTCTCTTTGTCTATGTTCTCCACATTTTGCGTCACATACACCAGCAGGTCTGAGACGAACTTCTCCGTTTCTTTTTTATTTTGTGCTTTGACGTCTCTGAGATAAGAGGCGATAGCCTCTTCTATCTCATCGGCTTTCGTCTTTTTGGACTTGAGCAAGCTCACCAGCAATGTACTCTTCATACTCTTCCTTCTCCTTTTGTGTAAATAGCGTAAAACTCGGCCGCTCCGTCGTCGTAAACGAAAACCCGCACCTGCTGCAAAAGCGCAGACGCCTCACTACGCCGCCGATCTTCTCGGTTTTTGGCACTATCGTTTTTTCATTCGCGCATTTTGGGCACATCATCCTATCGCTCCTTGAGTGTGTTTTTCAACGCCACGATCACCATGGTGGCATCTGCTTTGGAGAGCTTGTCTACATGCAGGTAGGTGTTCCCCGTGATGCGTTTTACAAACGCCCGTAAAGCCTTATCGCTCACATCCTGAGCGTAAGCGCTCCATAGCCCAAATATCAGGCTGATCTGCGCCTCTGTAACCTCCTTGGAACGGTCTTTGATGATCGGCAGGCCAGGGATGTCGTAGTTGAAGTATTTCACCAGGGCCAGAAGCTGCGGGATGTTTAGCGCTTTGGAGCTTCTCTCCCCAAAATGCTTCTCAAGAAGCGCTCTGTACTCCTCTTCCTCTTCTTTGTAGTACCCTTGGTATCTCTGCGATATGTGCAGCTGTTTGATCAGCTCTTTTTTATAGGCCTTTTGTTTGTGTGTCATGCTTTTTCCTCCAAAAGATGGTAGATGTGGTTGTTGCGGCTTTTTTCCTCTACGTTCCAGTACTTGCCCGTCAGCTCCCGCACAAGCCTTTTCCCGTTTCGGTCGGAGGGCACGCTGTATCCCATGCCGAGGATCATCTTCGACATACTCAGCCCCTCGGGCGCATTTTTCAGTGCGGCGATGCCCGCTTCGACAGCCTGCTTGTCCTCTTTGCTCATTCCCGAACTCACAGGGTCATACTCGCTCAGTTCCAGCGTTTGGGTGTCGACGCTCCATTTGCAGTCCTTGACAAGCCCCCTTGCATGCGTCACGGTCAGCTGATAGTTGATAATGCCATTAAGCTCCCCTGTCTGCTTCATGCTGTAGACATTGTCCGGCGTATTGATGAACGCCTGGCTGCCCGATATCCTTCTTTCATTCTTCGTGGCGTGGTGCAGGATGATGACCGTCCCGCCGGCATCGCGTATCCGTACACAATGCTTCATGAACTCCGCGGCTTGCGTTTTTGACTCCGTATCCACAAAATCCTTAGTCGTATCAAGGAAAAAAGCCACCCCCGCATATGCCTCCCGTATCGCCGCCGCTGCGATTTGAGAGAGCTGCTCAAGCGGGTCGCACCCTATGGTCCCCCTCGTGAGGTAGTGGATCTTCTGATGCACGATCAGCAGCTCGTCTACTTTCCTCTCTTTGAGTGTCGAGACCGAGTTGTCCATATCCAGATAGTAGATCTCGTCGATGTCCTCATCTGAAGCTATCTTTTTTGCCATGCCGTAGGCAAGCCACGTTTTCCCCTGCTTCGGCGGTGAGTAGATCAGCGTTACCGACCGTGAAAAAACAAAGCCGTCGATGTAGGCGACCTTGTCGTCTATCTCAAAATCTTTCTTTGTGAGCACCTTGCCCTGCGCCCAAACAAACTTTAACCCTTTTTCCTCTTTCATTTTCCTATCCCCCTTGATTGTTCGCCTTGATCTGTGCCCTGATGCGTTCAAAGCGCCTTTTGATGCCCTCGTCCTCAGCAAAGATCTCAAAATCCCCCGTTGCTCTGTCCGCAGTGCTTTCTTTTTTTTCTGTTGCCGGCGCTGGCTTTGGCTTAAGCGCGGCCCTAACCCTCCTGAACGTGATAGACTGTTTGAGGTTTTCTTCTTTGTATATCTCCCTCATCTTCCCGAGTATCTGTGCTTTTTGCATCCCAAATTCGCTTACGATGCCCGGATGCGTCAGATAGAGCACAAGTTCGTCTCCCATTAGAGAACCGTGCGAAAAAAACGGCTGCATCCTCTCCCCAAGCGCGGCGCTGAGCTTGCGTATTGCGTCGTGTTCTTTAAACTTCCGGCTTCCAAGCGCGCTGCAGCCAAGGCTTTTATCGTGCTCTTCGCACACTTTGTCGGCGATTGCCATTTTCCACTCTCCCTTCTTGTAAACTCAATAAAGCCCGCCTTGACGGGCTCTATAAATTTACGTTTTCCCTACTCACACCGTCGCCGTACCGATGAATCCGCGCGCATCATAAAGCTTTCTCATGTCCGCCCCGCTGACGGGGTCGTGCGTGATCTGCCAGTGCGGCAGGTCCCACCCCCACTTGTCATATCCCCACTCGATGGGCAGATTGTGCCGCTTGATGACGCTCTGCATCGCCTCGGCGATTGCCGTGTAGTATTTCTCTTCCCAGCTTGGCTTGCCGTCCACGTACGCCACAAGGTCCACTGCCAGTCCGTAGAGGTGGTACGAGTTGTTCGTTTTGCTGACCCCCCTTGCGACCAGTTTCTCCTGCTCTTTTTGCGTTCGAAGGCCGTCAAGTACCATAAAATCCTGCTTGGATATTTTGATCGCCTCCATTACGGCAAATGCCAGATACGGATGCACGCCCACAAGCTCTCTGAGCGATTGTTTTCCCAAAAAAAACGACATGTTTTCCCCTTTATACCGATGCAAAATCAAGCGAGATGTTTTCCCACTTCTCGTCCACGCTTTTTCGTTTCATAAAGCGTATGTAGCTCTTGCTTCCCACGATCTCGACCGCCTCGTCGATGATCTCCATTGCCTCTTTCCATTTTGGGTGCGAGATTTTGTACCCCTTGAGGCTCAGGATCATTTTAGCATTCACGTTCCCCTGCTTGTCCACGTCAAAGACCTTCGTGATCAGCGTCTGGATGTCCGCTCCGGCATCGGCCGTGATCTCTTTGAGGTATTCGTCGATCTTCTCTTTGGCCAGCAGCAGCTTCTCATCAAAATCAATGTGCTGCTGTACGGCGATCTGCACTTTCATCAGCCCGTCATAGCTCTCTATGGAGAGGTTCCCTTTGGGGGAGTTTCGCATCGGGTCAAGCCCGTATTTTTCGCGCATCATGCCCATATAGTCGCCGATCTCGTCGGTGACGTATTTTTTAAAGTGCATCATGATATTCACGCCTTTTTCAGCGCGTCCGATGATCTTCTGCACCAGCTCCGTCTTTAGCTTCTCCTCGTGCGGCACCAGGTCCGGGTGTACCTGATCGCCTCTTTTATTTATCCACATTTTTACTTCGCTCATGCCGGCCTCCTTTCAAAACTGTCCAAGCTTTCATACACCGCAAGCTTCCCCAGCCTGTACGCGATATCCGCCGCCTCTTTGATGTCGTCCTTTGAAAATGCGCCGCCGCTTTGGGCTATTATAAGAAGGATTGCGCATTCATGCGCTTCGCTGCTTTTTTCTTCTCTCTCCGTATCCGTGCGGCCGGCCTGCTTCTCTTCCGTGCCGCTGCACGGTTCTTCCTTGATGCCGTACGAAACAAAATCCGCTTCCTCCTGTGTCGGGTTTTCTTTACCTTTTGCCGATTTAACGCTTTTTCGCGTCACACCGTCCGTTGCGTCGTCCATGACCGCATATTCAAGCTTCCCCTCATCAACCAGCGCTTGTGTGTGCGTCTCATCCACACCAAGCTCCGCCGCCGCGTCCGCAAAAGAGAGGCGCTCTTTGGGGCGCCCTCGTTTTTTTTCCGTCTGCCTTCCGCCGTTTTTCAGCCCCGAAAGATTATACACCGACTGCTTTGTCACCTGCGTCCTGCCGTATTTCGTCTTACTCTCCAGTTTTTTGCCTTTGATCAGCCGCTCCACCTCTTCTACCGTGCATCCCAGCCGCTGTGCGGCTGAGATCAGCGAGATCCATTCGTTGTTTTGGCTCATTTTTCCTCCTTTGATTTAAAGTGATGCTCTTTGTGCTGTTCGACCACCCCCGCATCATAGGCCGTCACATATTCCGTTTTGTCCATCTCTTCGGCGAACGCCTCAAGACACGCGTTGTCATTGGTATCAACGAGATGAAACTCCCCGTTTTTCCAGCCTTTTACTATCATGTTATCTCCTTTTCTTTTTTGCCGCATGCGGGCAGTGCTGCTGCATGCTCATTGTATATTCGCCGTTTTTGAGTGTCGTGATGCGCGCGCCTGCATTGATCTCCTCTTTGGAAAGGCCGAACTTGTAGCATCCGTTGTATGTCTTTGCTCTGTATCCGCACTCCTCGCACCCCATTATCTCCCATAAATTTCCCATTTTTCCTCCCGTCTCAAAGGTCGCCGCGCTTGACGTAGTAGCTGCACTTGGGCGTATCCGCCCGGACTTGCCCGAATTTGGTTTTGATCTGGCATCTGCCGTCAAGCGGCTGCCACTCGTCCAAAAGGCGCGCCCACAGATACAAACTGCACCCGCCGCACATGCCGCACTCCACGCCCATCGCCATCATCTCTTCAAAATCCGGGTTTTGCTCTTTTGTCATCTTTTTCCTTTCTACACTTTGTGGCCGTCATCGATGATGATATACGGCCTTCCGGCACAGTACCCGATATAGAGGTACTGAGGGCCGCTCCGCCTAAACAGCCGTCTTTTGATCCGCTTGAACATCGCCCGCCTCCTCTTGTATTGCTCTGCATGCCGC
The DNA here is from genome assembly GCF_028694605.1 of Sulfurimonas sp. Classification (GTDB taxonomy): domain Bacteria; phylum Campylobacterota; class Campylobacteria; order Campylobacterales; family Sulfurimonadaceae; genus Sulfurimonas. Next base: position 24,564 of record NZ_JAQVKP010000020.1, read on the forward strand.
GTCAAACGCGTTTTGGCTCAGCCCGCTGCGCGCCATAAGCTCCTCTTGCGTGATCGCCTCTTTGTTATTTGCCAGTATCTGCCGTATCCTCCCCTTGGCATATTCCAGCGGGTCGACGGGGCATATAAGCCCCTCGGCATTGACCGTGATGGGCAGGTCTATATGCGTGTCTTTGACCCGCATCGCCCTTTCGTTCCTATCAAACAGCCGCTTTTGTTTATCCACCCATACCGGACACAGGATCCCCGTGTTTTTCACGAGCGTATACACCCTTGACGCAAAGGCCTTTGGCGATTTCTTGCTTCGCATCTCCTGCCTCTGCTTAACGTATCCGGCGCGCTCAAGCTGTCCGAAAAACCCCCGCAGGCTCTCTTCGCTCATACTGCTTAAAACCAACAGCTCTTCGATCACGCACAATCGGTTGCGCCGCAGGTACTCCCACACAAACTGCCGTTCGCTTTTTCTTCTTGCTTTACACTTTATCATGCCGTTTTGCCTCTATTTTTGCTTGTCTGTACAGCGCAAGGTCGATCTCATGCACGTCGTTGGCGTCGCACCATAGCTCGGTGAGTTTCAGGATGTTTTTGACCGCCCTAACGCTTCTGTATTTGCCGACCAGGTACGCCCTGAGGTCTTGCTTGGTTTTGACGGGGCGAAACCCGTCTTTATCCTCGATGCCGCACAAGTCGATGAACTTCTCCAGGTCATCCCCGCGCGTCGCGCCGAAGCTCTTTTTCACCACGATGCGGTCATAGAGATACTTGTAGCGCTGAAGCTTCGCTTCGACCTGATCCATCCCCACAAACAGCACCGGGATGTGCGCAAGGTCGTGGATGTCGCGTATATTCTCCAGTATCCCGATCCGATCAGCCCTGATGGCGCGGTCTATCTCGTCCACGATCAGCGGGCGCGGCTCATAGATCAGCGTCGCGATGATGCGTTTGACCACGTCTTGCTGTTTGCCGTCTTTGCTGACCCCGCACGCTTCGGCGATGTCTTTGATGATCGTCGAAGGCGTCGAAGATTCCATGATCGTTACAAACAGCGCGTCAAATTCCTTTGCCAGACGCTCCAGCGCGGTGGTCTTCCCAAGCCCAGGGTTGCCGTATCCTAGCCCGATGCGCTCCGGGTTGCCTTCCATATCGATCAGCGTTGACAGCAGTTCGTACATTTTTGTATAATTCTCCGTCTTCACAAATTCTCGTTTACTCAAGGTGTATCCTTTTTTTTATTTTTTAAGTCTCGGCCTAAGACTTGATCGGGAGATGAAGACATCCCCCTGTCAAACCTTTTACCCCGCTTTTGTTTTTTCCCACTCTTCCAGCGCCATCGCCCACAATCCGGGGTTTTTGTCCGCAAGCCGTTTGGTGTTCTCATCCACCGTGCCGTTTTCCAGATCAAAAGCGAAACGCTCCGACACCGAGCCAAATATCGGACGACCGTTGATCAGCGCCGTCTCTTTTGCATGATCTTGCAGCGCTTCCTGCTCCGCATCGCCATAACCGCTCTCTTCGGCCAAAGAAGCCCGCACCCCAGATACCGCTTCGCTCTTGAACTCCAGCGCCGCTTCTATGATGTCGTTTTGACGTATCCCGGCCTCATCGATAAGGGAGAGGTATCTTTCCGGCTTTTCGCGCCTGATCTCAACCAGCTGCGCGATCAGCCGTTTGGCTTTCGCGTCAAAGAAGCGCGATGCCATATACTCCGCGCGGCTCTTTCCGACAAGCTCCGCGTTCTCTGCCTTGCAGATGAACTTCATCTCCAGATCGTACACGTACAGATACCCCAGATCGTCATCGCTCAGCGCCCACACGCTCTGCCCCACACGCAAAGAGAGCGCATCGTGCCAATACGATAATTTCTTCCACACGATCCCCTTTTTGGATATCTTTTTCTTTTCGCTCAGTCCCGTCAACACGTCCAGCACCCGCTCATCGCTGATCCTTCGCACCGGCATCGCGCATTCGTCCCACCGCGCAAGCGGGGTTTCTTTGATGCCGCGGTGCTGTCGGTTTTCGTAGCGGTTTATCCATTTGTCGATATACCCCTCAAGCTGCTCTCGGCTCAGCGTCGTAGGGAGGTACGCATCCGCCGCCTTTTGCGCCGCGGCAAGCTTCTTCGCCGCCGCGTGCCCTTGCCGTATCAGCGCGTTTGCACGCTCTCTTGCTTTGATCTTCTCTTCATAGGTTTCCCTGTTTTGCAGGCCTTCTCTCTCCGCGACGCTGTGCCCGATGTATCCGGGAAGCTCCTCGAACAGATCCCTTGTGAGCGTCCCGAAAAACCGTTCGATGTGCGGCTTCTGCCAGCCGCTGTAGGGCATCGTAAACTGCTGTTCTATCTTCAGCCTTGAGCAGGTGTACTCAAATGTCCGGCTCTTGTACTCCTTCCCATTATCCAACTTCACCGCCTCAGGCACGCCAAGCTTCGTGATCCCCTTCTTGAACACCCTGCCGAGTGCGGAAGCGTTGGCAGTAGGGGTCACCACCACCACCGCGCGGCGGCTGTACACGTCGATCGCCGCGGAGAGCTGGTAGCGTATCCCGTCCTCGCACATCACATCCACCGGTGTGCCGTCCATTTCCCACAGCGCATTGTTGTACGCCGCCGCCTCTGAAGCGTTCCCGGGAGCGGGACGAAGCTTGTTATTTGCTTGCGCAGGGTTGTCCGCCAGCGTCGCGATGAGGACGTTTTCGGCTTTGTAGCGGGCGATCATCCTGCTGATCGTCGCGTAGCTGGGCGTATCACCCCCGAAAGACTCTTGCATATATGTATGCAGTTTCGTCTTCCGGATGGAAGGGTTCTCCAAAAAGAGCCGTTCCATAAGCGCGTACATCTCTTCGCTGTAGCTTCGGTTGTTGCTGCTTTTGCCGCGAGTATCCAGCAGATGGTCAAGCGCCGTCAGCCCCTCATCCTCGCACCGCTTCACCGTCTCCAGCCACCTAAACAGCTTGGACTTGGTGGGCGCGATTTGGCGGTACTTGTAGGCTACTCGGGCAAGAAACTTTTTCCACCCCTCTTTTTCCGGGCGGTTTCGGTAGTCCCGTACAAGCTTTTCCTTCAGCAGGGCCTCTTCCTGCTTCTCTCCGCTTGCCAGCCGCCACGCCGCCGCAAGGCCGTTGTCACTTGTGTCGATCACTTCGGCGAACACCTCCTCATAAGCATAATGCCCCCGCACCGTCTCAAACCTAAAATGCCTCTCGCCGATCTTGATATGCCCGGTGCCGGCTTCTGCTGCTTTTAGCGTCCTGTCTTGTATTGTTCTTGGCGGGATGTTCAGTATCGTCCCCAGTTCGCTGCTGTTCATGTGCTTGCCTCCCACGGCAGCGCCCCGATCCACACGCCGTCTTCTTTCAGTCTCACATACGCCTTTCGGGTGTTGCCCTTCGCGGTTTTTCTCTTGCCCGTAGTCTGCGCGTCTCCGCTGAGGATGAGGCTCAGCGTCGGCTGGCACAGCCCGTGCGCCCTGGCGTACTTCACCACCGAAAACCCCTTCGCGTCAAACCGCGCTTTGAGCGTCATATTTTTTAGTTTCACAACTGCCTCCTATGTTGGTGTGGTATCCACACTGAAGTCTCCTTGATGTATGATAAGGGGGGAAGAAAAACTCAAACATAAAAGGAGACGTCACTATGGATGATAAACAGGTAAAATCACTGCTTGTAGAAACATTGCAGGAAAACATCAGGCTAAAACAACAGGTATGGGAACTCTCCGACAAGATAACGCCGCGAGACAACACCACAAAAGCCATGAACGAAATACAGCGTGAAGAAGAGATAAAAGAAGTCCAAGACATCCTTGGAGATCTTTTGGGCATTTAGCACATGCCCCCCACCGTGGGGACAAACACGCGAAAAAGCTTTTTTAACTCCTTATCGTTATACCCGTCAATGATAGCCTTTACCATAAACAAAGCCCTGTAGCATTTTTTATTTTCGTTCCTCCATTCCGCGGGAAGTGTCGCTATCTGATCTTTTTCATTGAATATATCAAGATCATAATGCGCCTTGCAATACTGCTGCATATCCACAAGAGCCCAAAAGTTTTTGTCAAATCGCTTCAGCCCCTGGCACTCTATAAATCTCTCTTTTAAATTTCTAAACCATTGCAGCATTTATTCTCCTTATGTAACAACAGTAAAACAAAATACGCCGTTTTCTGTTTCGCTCCAAATGCCGTATTTATGGGCATCACAAAGGAGCAAAACAAGTAAAACGCGTAAAACAGCAAATCCACACAGAAGCCCACGAAACCAAAAAATAAAGGATATGGATTTAAGA
>NZ_JAQVKP010000012.1 GCF_028694605.1 Sulfurimonas sp.
TTTGATTGATGTTTTGTATTATTTTTGTGGTAAAAAATTATAACATTTACATGATTTCAAAAGGCTTTTTAAAATTTAAATTAGCTTAAATTATTGGTTGTTTGCGGGAATCTGCAAGTGGCTCTAATAATTTTATTTTTGTAACCATTCATAAAATCTCTATTTTTTAAATAATTGTCTAATTTTTTTCAAATTGTTTAGTTTTTCTATACTCGTCTGAATAATCTCTTTTGCTCTGTTTGCTATATCTAAATACTCATCACCTTGAGGTTCTATCTTTTCAAGTTCAGCATAGTACAAATCTTCATTAAGAGAATCTAAACTTTCACTCAATTTATCTAAATCTTCATAGCTTATAAATCGAGATTCTACCAAGTCTTTTAAAATATCCTTATTTTTTGAGATGGCAACCGCTAAATCAAAAATATCTCTTGTTAAATTGTCCTCTTTTCTCCACTTGACCTTTTTAGCGATTATATCTTCTACACTCTCATAGTACAGCTCAAAATCAAGCGGTATTACTGTGTTTAAAATAGGTCTGTTTATAATTGCTTCATTGAGTAAAAAATCCACTTTTATATCGTCTTTGGTTTTTAATTGCACATGATTATTCATACCGTCAAATCTGTACTCAGTTTGGTCAAACAGCGTTGTCTCATCTATATACCACTTAGGATTTAAAAAATCAAAAACTTGGGCTTCCGTTACAAAAATATCTATATCAAAAGATTTTCTATGATTAAAATGAAACATTGCCAACGCAGTCCCGCCGCCAAATACCCACCAGTTTTTAAGAGTGACTTGATTCTCAATACCTTGTATCAATTCATGGTAAACTTTATTTAGTGCCTCTATCTGTATTTTAAAGTTCTTCAAATAGCCACTCATACTCTTTTATTGCCTTTGCGTTGAACTGATCTAAATAATACTCATATACTCTTTTTATTGCCTTTTTCTTAATACCGTAAAGCTTACAGTACTTAACAACATCTTCATAAGAGACTTCTCTAAAAAGCGTTGCTATTGCATAGTTGTATTGTTTATCTATTTTAGTTCTTGTAAATATTTCATACAGGTCATTAACTCTATAGTGCATATTCTTATCACTTATAGAGTTATTGATAGTAGCCAATATCCACTTGGCACTATTTAGCTTCATCTCCTCTTCATTTATTACTTCAAAAGGCTTAATGTCAAAATACCCTTCTTTGTCATTTGCAAGGTCATACTCTAACTGTTTCATTAAAATAAACTCAGGTTTTAGATTGAAAAACTTTGCAAATTTTTTAGCTGTATGGATGGTAAAACCTCTTTTGTGTTGATAGAGTTCACTTATGGTTTTTTTACCAATATCAAGCGACTCGCACAATTTATCTTGAGTGATTTTATTTGGATTGATATATTTTTCTTTTATAAAGTCTATCGGTGCTATCATAAAGTTATCCCACTACGATAATAAATATTACTTAAAATATTATCATATATAGATAATATTGTCAACTTTATGTGTAGTTATGTATAAATTTTGATGCTCTTGTAGCAGTTAGCCGTGGGCTTTTAGAATACAAAAAGAAAATTACGATAAGGGATTTGAGTAAATAAAGATTATTTTTCAAAATAACTAATTTAATAAATAGATAAAAGCCTCTTTAATAGAGGCTTTTTTTAGATTTAGTGCAAAAAGTGTCTAACTCCTGAGAAGTATAAGCTCATACCATACTCATTGGCAGCAGCGATAACCTCATCGTCTCTTATGCTTCCGCCCGGTTCTATGACACTTTTTACGCCTGCTGCGGCAGCTGCGTCTATGCTATCACGGAATGGGAAGAATGCTTCGCTTGCAAGTGCTGCACCTGCTACATCAAGCCCCATCTCTTTTGCTTTTTTAAGTGCGCATTGACTCGCATCTACACGGCTAGTCATTCCCATGCCCACAGCCACCATAGCAGAATTTTTTACATAAACGACACAGTTTGATTTTGTAAGAGATGCTACTTTATACGCAATCTCCATATCTTTCTTCTCCTGAGCGGTTGCTTCTCTTGTAGTCATAAGTTTTGCATTTTTAACTTCATCGTCACTTACTTTGTCGGCGTCTTGATATACAAATCCACCGTCTATATGTTTAAAGTCTTTTTCATCGTTTGCCAAAACAAGCTTGTCACAACCCATTTCAAAGAGCTTGATGCGTTTTTTGCTCTCAAAAACTTCTAGCGCTTCCTCTGTAAAACGCCCTGCAATGATAACCTCTAAAAAAATCTCATTCATCTTTAGTGCCAACTCTTTTGTTACAACACCGTTTACCGCCACAACACCGCCAAACGCCGATACAGGGTCACATTTTAGAGCTTCAACATAAGCATCCACAAGATTGTCACGGATAGCAAATCCGCAAGGATTTCCATGCTTTGTTATACAGATAGCATTTTCGCTTCCAAAAGCAGAGGCAATTTTGACCGCACCGCTTAGGTCGTTTAGGTTGTTAAAACTCGCTTCGCCTTTTAGGGTTTTAAAGTTGTTTGTATAGTGTTTGTCAAATTCGTACAAAGCGCCGTTTTGATGAGGATTTTCGCCATAACGGGTATTCATCACTTTATTTCCGACTATAAACTGTTTTTCGCCAAAGCCGCCGTTGAAACGCTTGTTCATATAGTTTGCTATCATAGAGTCATAAGCCGCCGTATGCTCGTAAGCTTTTATCATTAAGCCTCTTCTAAACTCCAGCGTATTTTTCTCATTCTCTATCGCATCTATAACTTTTGCATAGTCATTTGCATCGGTAACTATCATAACACTGTCAAAGTTTTTTGCAGCCGAGCGAACCATAGCAGGTCCGCCGATGTCGATGTTTTCTATAATCTCTTCAAAATCATCAGTTTTTTCGATTGTAGCTTTAAACGGATAGAGATTTACACAAACAAGGTCAATCGCCTCTACCCCAAGCTCTTTTGCCTGATCTAAATGCGACTGCTTGTCACGGCGATGCAAAATTCCGCCATGCACAAACGGGTTTAGAGTTTTTACGCGACCTTCAAAACACTCTGGAAACTTTGTAACCTCATCTATCTCAATAGCTTTGATGCCGTTTTCAACAAGTATCTTGTATGTTCCACCCGTGGAGATGATTTCAAAACCGTTTTTTACCAAAGATGTGCAAAACTCAACCACACCGCTCTTATCGCTTACGCTTACCAACGCTCTTTTCATGAAAATTTCCTAAAAAAATAAATTGACGAATTTTATCTCAATTGAGATTAGAAGATGGTAAACTTAAAAAAATGAAATGAGAGGTGGCTTATGAAGTTTTTAAGATGGAAGAATTTTAAACGATAGTATCTGTCGGTTCTCCAAAATAATAGCCTTGTGAAAAATCCACTTCGAGTTCTTGAACTTTTTGAAAAACATTTTTAGAGTGTACAAACTCGGCTATGGTTTTAATCCCCATATTTTTAGCAAAATTTACGATTGTTTTCGTAATCATTTGAGAATTACCGTCTATATCTACGCCCTTTATCATTGAGCCATCTATCTTTATGTAGTCAACTTTGAGTTTCATAAGATAATCAAAATTTGAGTATCCTGTTCCAAAATCATCTATCGCTATTCTTACTCCGTATTTTTTAACATTGTCTATAAATTCCAAAACCTGCTCAAAATTTTCTATGCCTTCGGACTCTATTATCTCAAAGACTATTTTTTCGCCTATTGAACTCTCTTTTAGTCTATCTATAATAAATTTATTTACTTCTTTATTCAAAATATCTTCGACAGAGATATTTATGGATACCGAATATGGTAAATTTTGGAATTTTTGGAATGTTTTTTCAACTATTATTTTTGTAAGCTGATGATAAAGTTTATTTTTCTTGGCTAATTCTAAAAAATGAACAGGCGAAATATATACCCCATTAGCGTCAATCATTCTTATCAATGCCTCATACTTCACTATCTCTTGTGTTTTACAATCTACTATAGGTTGAAAAATCGGTACTATTCTGTCTTCTTCTATCGCTTTTTTTAAGCGTTTTGTCCAGTCAAAGTTTTTTTCGTACTCTTTTGCCATATACATAGTTTTTTCATCATACACCAAAAAGTCTTTTTTGTTTTTCTTTGCAATTTTTAGCGCAATATCCGCATTTTCAAGCAATGTCTCATAGCCATAGGAGATGCCGAATGTTGCGCTTAAGCTTACCTCGCTGTTGCCGTCGATTTTAAAACTTTTTTGTGAAATTTTTTCACTTAACACAGACGCAAATATCTTAAACACTTCTATATCCATAGCTTTGTCGCACAGATATGAAAACTCATCTGAATGAAGCCTGTACAACGCATTGCCACCAAACATATTTTCCTTTAAAAACTCGGCAAAATCTTTAAGAATAGAATCACCCGCTTCATTTCCGTATAAATCGTTTATCTCCTGAAAAGAGTCTATATTTATAATCATCAAAAATGAGTTTTTCTTCTCTTCCAGTCTTTCGGTTAATCGTCTTCTATTTTCCAATCCCGTTAAACTGTCATAATAAAATTGATGTTCGATTGAGTCTAGCATAGTATTAAAAACATCTTTTATGGAGTCTATCTCCTCTATGTTATCATTTACTTCTACTCTTTTTTTCATATCATGCGACTTTGTTATGCTTTGAATGACATTTGAAAAATTTTTGATTGGCTTAATAATATACTGGTTAAACTCGATAAATACGGCTATAAAAACCACAAGTGAAAATATAGTGATAAATATAATAAAAAAGTTTATCATCTCATCTAGCGATATTTTTAGATTGACTACTGGGTACGATATATCTATAATACCAAGTACATCGTTCTCTTTGGCATTTGTATGGCATCTAAGGCAATCCTGTTTTGCCGTAACGGGATAGTAGTATCTTATAAAATTTGAATTGGATATATTCAATATCTCTTCGCCGTTCATAGCTTTTTGTATATCAAGATTTGTACCGATAGCCCGCCTGTCCTTTTCTATAACGCCAAAAATTTCCGATACCGTCTCCGTTCTGTAAACATCAACTTTCATAGACGGATCTACACGGTTTAATCTGATAATAATTTCTCTTAAATCCTCTTTATTCCATCCCTTTTGCATAGCGGAGTATAAACTTTCAAAAACCAACATACTAGTTTTTTTTGCATCCACATGCGCAAGACTGGATATTGCATTTTTTTTCATATACTCACCGTATATAAAGGCGGATATAAGAGTAAAAACAAGTGTTATCAACATGATTTTTGCAGTTATTCTGGTATATGTTGTTTTATTGTTCATAACTGCGCTAAAGCCTTTTTATAGTAGTTGTCTTAAAGTAATATGAAAAAATATATATCGCGTATTATACTTAAAAAAATTTTAAACTTTGTTTTAATACTATTTTTTAAAATAAAGTTCCGCAAAAACTCTAATATGGTGTTTTTTATTAAAATATCTATTTTATAAGGTTGATAAATGAGCAGTAAAGTAATTTCTCTTCAAATCGGTAAAGTAAAAGCGTACGGTAAAAAAGAGTCTAAAGATTTTTTGGGTAAATACTGGGAAAGCGGCTCTTTTAAAGAGCCTACACTTGAGAGACTCTGGGCTGGCAAACTAGGTCTAAGCGGCGATGAAGTGGCCGACAAAGTACATCATGGCGGAGAGGAGAAAGCCATTTTTGCCAATAGTTACGAAAATTACAATGAGTGGAGTGAGTTTTTAGGCAAGGAGATACCTTTTGGTGCGCTTGCTGAAAATCTCACTATCTCAGGACTTCATGAAAGCAGTGTATGTTTAGGCGACATCCACAAAATCAGCGAGGTCATACTCCAAGTCTCACAACCTAGAAAACCATGCTGGAAGATATCAAAACGGTGGAACAACAAAAAATTTACTCATGAGATTTACGCAACGGGACTTACAGGCTGGTACTATCGTGTTCTTGAAGAAGGGTTTATAAAAGCAGGTGATGAAATTGTTGTTCTCCCGCACGAGGAGGAGCGTATCTCGATTCTTGATGCAAATATGGCTTTTGCCAACCCCATCATGCATAGAGAAATTTTGGAAAAAATCTTAACTATCCCCTCTATTGCTCCGTCTTACAGAACAAGCATAGAGAAGAGAATTGAGGGAGAATTTTCACTTGAGTATATGAGAGTAGATTAGATATCTCTCTCGATTACTCTTTTAAATGTGTTAAAGTAGTTGTCTTGAAGCTCACTCATGCTCATCTCAACATTATTGATTTTGATTTTATCTCCGCCTACAGTTCCGATTTTTTGACAAAACATTTGACCTCCGCTTAATGATTCAAATGAAGCAGCATCTTCTTGTCTTACCTCTACGATAGCACGGCTCATAGTCTCAGAGAAGATGTCTCTCTCGTCTTCAACCAACATTCTTGCACTACATCCAAGACCGCTTACCGCCGCCATTTTTGCCAATGCTATAGCAACACCGCCGCTGCTTGCATCTTTAGCGCATCTAAGCAGCCCTCTTTTGTTTGCCTCAATAACCAAATCCCAAAGATAAAGCTCTTTTTCGTAGTCAACTTCAGGAAGTTTTCCGGCAACCGTACCGCAAATCTCTTTCATGTAAAGAGAACCGCCAAACTCACTTGCACTCTCTCCTACAAGATAAATAGAATTTCCCTCTTCTTGAAAACTTGACATCAAAACTTTGTTTGCGTCATCGTTTACGCCAACCGTTGCGATAGATGGAGTTGGGAAAACAGATACACCGTTTGTCTCATTGTAAAGCGAAACATTGCCGCCGATAACAGGAGTACTCAGTGCCGCACAAGCCTCTTTGATACCCAAACAGCTCTCGCCGAACTGCCACATAACCTCAGGATTTTCTGGGTTTCCAAAGTTAAGACAATCAGTAATCGCCAAAGGTCTGGCCCCGCTCATAGCAACATTTCTACCGCTCTCGATAACCGCTGCCGCCGCTCCGCCTTTTGGGTCTATGTAGCAGTAACGGACATTACAGTCAGCCGACATTGCAAGTGCTTTGCCGTTCTCTTTTACACGGATAACGGAAGCGTCAAGCATACCGCCTTTTTTGATGGTATTCGTCTGCACCATTGAGTCATACTGAGTATATATCCATGATTTATCAACCACTTCCATAGACTTCGTAAGTCTCTCAAATGCCTCTTGGTTTGATACGCGAGGAAAATCGTTGATAGTAACATCTGCAATTTTGTCTAAGTATGCAGGGCGAACCATCGGGCGTTTAAGAACAGGTGCTTCTTCGCTTACAGGATTTACAGGAACTTCCGCTACTTTTTCTCCATGCCAGAAAAGCTCCATGTTTCCGGTGTTCGTTACCTCACCGATAACCGCAGCATCCAAATCCCACTTCTCAAATATCTTGATGATTTCGGCTTCGCTTCCCTTTTTCGCACAAAGAAGCATTCTCTCTTGAGATTCGCTTAACATAAAGTCGTATGGCTGCATACCTTCTTCACGGGCAGGAACTCTATCTAAATGCATAATCATGCCGCTTCCGCTACGTCCTGCCATCTCGAATGAACTGGAAGTAAGCCCCGCCGCACCCATATCTTGGATACCTACGACATGGTCAGTTTTAAATAGCTCTAAACAAGCTTCTAGCAGAAGTTTTTCCGTAAAAGGATCTCCTACTTGAACAGTCGGACGAAGAGATTTTGACTCTTCAGTGAAACTATCCGAACTCATAACAGCTCCGCCAAGACCGTCACGACCGGTTTTTGCGCCTACATAAATAACAGGGTTTCCTATACCGTCAGCTCTGCCGTAAAATATCTCATCACTTTTTGCAAGTCCCAGCGTAAAAGCATTTACCAAAATATTACCGTTATAGCACTCGTCAAAACTTGTCTCTCCGCCGATTGTCGGAACTCCCATACAGTTTCCGTAACCGCCGATACCCGCTACAACACCGCGGACAAGGTATCTTTGATGAGCTGAGACTTTATCGTCGTTTAAAACATTTCCAAATCTAAGAGCATTTAAGTTTGCAATAGGTCTGGCACCCATAGTAAATACATCACGCATGATTCCGCCTACACCCGTTGCAGCCCCTTGGTACGGTTCTATAAAGCTTGGGTGGTTATGCGACTCCATCTTAAATACCGCTGCATAGCCGTCTCCTATGTCTATAACACCCGCATTTTCACCCGGACCTTGAATAACCCACGGAGCTTTTGTCGGAAATCCGCTTAAGTGAACTTTTGAAGATTTATAGCTACAGTGTTCGCTCCACATTGCGGAAAAAATCCCAATCTCAACAAGATTAGGCTCACGCCCTAAAATCTGCTTAATATGCGCATAATCATCGCTTGAAAGCTTATGTGATGCAAGTACTTTTTCAATGTTTTCTAGTTGTTGGCTCACGGGGAATCCTAAAAATTTGGTTTTTAAGCGGTGATTATATCCAATGTGAGGTAAAAAGAGTTTTAAGGGTACCTCTAATGAAAAGAGAAGTGCTCTTTGGTGCGGATATTTTTTTTGAGCGAAAAGATATTTTTGTAGAAAATCTCTAAAATTTCATACTCTTTTTTTCCGTTTGGAAGCTGTAGCTTAAACTGATCATCTGCCTCTTTGCCAAGAAGCGCACGGGCAAGCGGGGAGTGTATGCTTATAAGCCCGTTTTCCGGCTCAGACTCTAAAACACCGCAAATCGTATAACACTCCTCTTCATCGGTTTCAATGTTGCAGATGCGTACGCTGCTTCCAAAACTAACCCGCTCATGAGAGAGGCGGGACGGGTCGATGATTTGAGCTTTTTGTATCAGTGAGTTGAGATAAAAAAGCCTTTTGTCAATGTGGCGAAGCTTCTCTTTTGCCGCTTGATAGTCCGCATTTTCGCTTCTGTCTCCCAAAGCCGCCGCAACAAGTTTTTCATGTGCAACTTTTGGCTTTTCCACTTCAAGCAAAAACTTAAACTCCCCCACTAACATATCATATCCCTCAACACTCATAGGCTCTTGCAAACATCTACCTCTTTATGCGTTAAACCCTACTATGTAGTAGGTGTTTTTATTGTCTAGTTTTTCAACTTTTACTTTATATTTTTCGCTGAAATGCTTAACTTTTTCATGCGCTTCCTGCGCCATCTCAGGGGATGGAGTGTCTATTTTGATTTTAAAGCAGTCATTTGAATTTGACATTGCGACATAAGCGTCATCCACTCTTAAGTGGTCGTTTAAGTCCATGATATGTTTTTGTATTTTCTCATACCCTTGTGTATTTTCTTCAATCTTCTCAAGTTGTTTAAGTAACGCCTCATTTGGCACATACCCTAACTGAACCAGAACTGCTTCTCTTTGCATAGATTTTTCCTTTTTACAATTTTGTCGGTATATGGTAACGATATTTTGTAAATATTCAGTGCTTTTTTATAAACATAAATGTATCATCAAATCAAATTTTTAGCTACAAAAGAGAGCATTACATGACCGAAGAGATACTAAAAAAAATCAAACAGCTCCCCCCGCTTCCGGAGTCTGCAATGCAGATAGAGGCGGTTTATCAGGACCCAGACAGTACGTTTAATGATATGGTAAAGATTTTAGAAAAAGATCCTCTCTTAACTGCCGACATTTTAAAAGCTGCCAACTCTCCGCTCTATGGATTTAGCCGTGAAATCAACACTATCAACCAAGCAGTAGGTCTTTTTGGGATGGGAACGGTACGCGGTTTTGCACTTGCCAGTATCGTGAAGAAGAGCTTTACGCTTGATTTTTCTGCGTATGGCATCACTAATGACATGTTCTCGGCGCTCTCTAAAAAACAGCATGCACTTGTTACTTCATGGTGTCTGAGAAAAGAGGCAAAACTTTTGGGCATTCTCTCTCCTGCAGCGTTTTTGGTTGAGATTGGCAAAGTTTTGATAGCTCAACAGATTATGGCAGACAAAACACAAGAGAAGTTCAAAGAAGCACTTGCAACTCTTGAGAGTGTTGAAGAAGCGGAGAGAGAAGTTGCTGGCGTTGACACACCTGAAGTAAGCGGGACCATCTTTGAGCATTGGAGATTTGAATCAGGACTTGTTGAGACTATCCGCCACTGCGGCGATCCGGAAAAAGCCAAAGAAGATGTGCAAAAAGCAGCAAAAATCTTACAGGTTGTCCGCACAGCAGTCCCTATCAACGGTGTCATAACAGAGCAGAGTGTCGCTGCGGCAAAAGAACTTATTATCAAATACAGTCTTGATATGGAAAGTTTTGAAAAAGCTCTTGAAAATATGTAAGCGTTGTGATGAAGTCCCTTCTTATTAGACTTACCCACGGGCTTGATGAGCAAGACATCGCCAAAGATGAGCTAGAGTATGTTAACGACTTTTTTGCAAAAGAGTACATCACAAAAAAAGATACTCTTTACAAGTTCAACTCAAAGTACCGTGCCGGAACACTTGGGCTTATCCAAAACGGCACTGCATATCTCAATGTCATCGGCGAGTATGTTCATGACCTTTATATCGAAGATGTCGAGAGCACAAAAGCAACTGAAGGTGATCTTGTTATCGTTCAGAGACTTCTTGGCAAACGCGGTACTCCGAGTGGAAAAATAGTTGAGATAGTAGGACGTGCGCAAACTTACAGTGTCGCTTATATCGTCGTAAAAGAGGGACGAAAATCTTTAGTTGACTTAAAAACTGATTTTCCAATCGGTATTGAGATAAGCCCGCAAGAGCTAAACTCCTATAACCAAGGCGATGTTTTTAAGATTAACAATCAAGACTTAACCATCATGGAGTGTCTTGGAAACATAAAAGACCCTCTGATAGATGAGAAGATTGTCCTTGCACAGTTTAACAAACATGACGCTTTTAGCGAAGAAGTGCTTGAACTCTCACGCTCGTTCAAAGAGGTTGATGCTTCACTCTACCCAAAAAGAGTTGACTTAAGAAAGCTTCCGTTTTGCACCATCGACCCAGTTACTGCAAAAGATTTTGACGATGCTATCTGCTACGATGAAGAAACAACCACACTTTATGTCGCTATAGCCGATGTAAGCGAGTATGTCACCCCTTTTGGAGCTATCGATAACGAGGCGATTTACAGAAGCTTTTCCATCTATCTACCGCACCGTTCCATCCCTATGCTGCCACGAGAACTTAGCGAAACACTCTGTTCATTGCAGCCGCATAAAGACAGACTTGCTTATGTTTTTGAGATGAAACTTGACCTCGGCACGCTTGAGGTAAGCAGTTCAAAAGTGTATGAAGCCATTATCCATTCACAAAGAAGATTTAACTATGAAGAGATAGATGCTTATTTTGAGGGTGCATTGCAGCCCAAAAACGTATCTGAGGAGATTATCTTTGCCTCGATTGACAAACTTAGAGTTATCACAGATGCACTAAGAGAGAAGAGGCTTAAAGTCGGCTATAACTTTCGCTCCCATGAACTTGAGATGTTCATCGACGAGCAGACCAATATCGTAAGCACTACATATGCAGAAGAAACTCCGTCTCATGCGCTTATAGAAGATTGTATGCTGCTAGCCAACAAGGAAGCGGCAAAGAGATTTAAAAAAGGTATTTTTCGTATCCACGAACCGCCAAGCCAGATGAAACTGCAAAATCTCTACCAAGAATTGGCTGGAATCGGCATGTTTATAGATATCAAAAAATCGCTAAAAGAGACGATTGAGCAGATGCAAAAACAAGCGGCTGAAATGGGAATCTCAAGTGAGGTGGACACGCTTATCATCCAGTCTCAGATGCAGGCACGCTATGCACCGATAAATGCAGGACATTTTGGGCTTGGATTTGAAGAATATACACACTTCACTTCGCCCATCAGACGCTACTCCGACCTTATCGTACATAGGCTTTTAAAAGCTATCGCAAACAAAGACACTGAGCAAGGCTCCTATGTGCTTAGAAACATAGAATCACTCTGCATGAGTGTAAGCGAAAAAGAGAGGGAAGCCGCAACGGTGGAAGTGGAGTTTATGGCACGCAAATTTGCACGCTGGGCAAACGAGCATCTTGGTGAGGTTTTTCAAGCAAGAGTAACTGCAACCGACCCATTTTTTAAAGCAGAGCTTCACGACACGCTTCAAGGGGCAAGATTTCTCATCATCCATTCCATGAATGCCACTCTTTTTGATGACGTAAAGGTGAGAATCGACAAAGTAGATATTGCAAAAGCAAAGATTTATGGCTCTGTTGTTGCCATTATAGAAAAAGATTAAGTCCTTCATCATGTACAAAAACGAGTTAGACAACTACATAAAAAACAAGAAGCTCTCCAACAGTTTCATCCTCTTTGGAGAAAGTAGTTTTCTTATCGACAGATACACCGAGATACTCTCAAACCGTGAGGGTGCTTCCATGCTCAAACTCTACTTTGATGAGTATGACTTTAGCGTGGCAAAAGCACACCTCTCACAAGCTTCACTCTTTGGAGACCAAAATGTGCTTATCATCAAAAGCGAGAAAAAAATACCAAAAAAAGAGTTAGATACACTTTTTGAGCAATGTGAAAAAAATTCCGACAACATTTTTGTCTATGCCTACTATGGAAGCGACTACACAGCCTACGCAAAACCGCCCGCAAATACAAAAACAATGTGCGTAAGATTTTTTCATCCAAACCATACGGAAGCGCTTGCAACTCTTGCTCAAATCGCTCGTGAAAGTAGTGTTGCCATAGACAAAGAGGGGCTTAATCACCTACTAAATATCCACAGTGGCGACATAGGACTCTCATGCAATGAGATAGAAAAACTAAGCATCTACGATAAGCCCATCACTACCAAAGATATAGATGCACTAATTTTTGGGCTTGCAGAGGTAAGCATTGATGATTTTATCAAAAAAGTTTTAGGCAAGAAAGATTTCAAAAGTGACTTGGAGAGCCTTTTAGGACATGGTGAAGATGAGATTCGCATCCTAACGGCTCTTACATCCTACCTTACCCAGCTCTACATGTTTAACATCTACATACGTCTAAACGGCGCACCAAACGCCATAGAGATACTCGGCTATAACGCTCCAAAGTTTGCAGTAGATGAAAAAGCCGCTGCCTCACTTAAGATAAAACCACCGCTATACTACAAACTCCATGAGCTTCTTTTGGAAGCCGAACTCAAGATGAAAAGCTCACATGTTGACAAAAACGCTATATTGCTATCTACACTCCTTAGATTTGTTAAGTTGTTGTAGAAAATAACAAGAAAAAAAACTTGTACTCAATAATTTTGAAGTTCATATCGTACATTTCTTCCGCTTGTGCCTTCAATTTGCTGAATACACCCATACTCAAGCAAGAGAGCCATATCTCTTATAGCCGTAGCTTTACTTACCTTTGTAATAGATATATATTTTTTTGTACTAATACCGCCTTCAAAATTTTCATTTCCCACATCAAGAATTTTGTTTAAAACTTTAATTTGTCGTTCATTAAGCGGAAATTGGCGATATCTATCCCAAAATTTAGTTTTTTGCACCAAATATTCTATATTTTTTAGAGCCATCACAATAGCATTTTTTAATATTTGTAAATGCCAAATAAGCCAAGGAGTAATATCGAATGTTTTATTTATAAAAAGATTTGTAGTTTTATCCAAAATATCATAATAGCCTTTTCTATCATTATTGATAGCCGTAGATATTGAATATAGTTTAAAGTTTGTAACCTTTGTATTTTTGGAAAGTAGATAATCCGTAATTGCTCTTGATATCCTTCCATTTCCATCATCATAAGGATGGATAGATACAAACCACAGATGTGCTATTGCACTTTTAATGTATATATCACTTAACGATATTTATATCGCCAAGTAAAGTTCGCCTTGAATCTAAACCTTTGAAATGTTGTTAGCTATGAGATTATTTGTCGTCTATTACTTAAAGTAAGTGACCAAGCACATCATGCATAACACAACTCTATATGTTTCATATCTGCATACGAATTTTTCATTGACAAAAAAACCTTAAAAAAGCTATAATAATTAAAAAGACAACAAGGTGATGATATGACAACAATAGTAGGCATAAGAGATATTGCAAGAAATATAGATATGCTGCAAGAATATAACTATATTGACATAGAAGATAAAAAAACGCATGAGTATAAAGGGCTTCTTCTCTCACCTGCATATGCCAAAGAGTTTAAAGAGTATCTTGAAAAAAAATCACAACAAGAAAAAGAAGATAAACTAAAAAGATTAAAAAAATACGCAGGTAAGGGAACAATCGAGAACAAATATAATAACTTGTCTTCAAAAGAAATCAAAGAGACTCTCTCAAAGGAGAAGCTAGGTGAGTAAAAAAATATTCCTTGATACAAATGTTGTAGCAGATATCATAGATGCAAAAAGAGAAAATCACACCAAAGCTATGAAGCTTATGGAAAAAACAGTTAATGATAACTATGTTGTATGTATAAGCGAAGATATGCTTACTACACTATTTTATATATCAAAAAATAAAAAAGAGACCTTAGAGTTTTTTCAAAATGTTATTTTTATAGATTGGGAAATTTTAAACTTTACAAAAGATATACTGCAAAATGGGGTAGAACTCTCTTTGCAAAACGCTCTTGACTTAGAAGATGTACTGCAATGCCTTTGTGCAAAACAGAGCGGATGTGAAACTATAGTTACAAATGACAACAAATTTTATAACTGCGGGATAGAGGTAAAATCTTACGATTATTTAATTTATGGTGCTTAGATTTGTATGTTTGTGAAAGAACTTACATAAAGTAAGTGACCAAGCACATCATCCGAAGATGAGTGCTAGAAATTAAAAAAATTAGTTTTTAGTCGTGTCGATAATCTTGTTTGATGCAATCCACGGCATCATAGCTCTTAGTTTTACGCCTGTCTGCTCGATAAGAGATGCTCTTGCGTTTGCTCTCTCAGCGTTCATTCTTGGGTAACCTGCTTGACCTTCAAGGATAAAGTCTTTTGCAAATCTTCCGTCTTGAATCTCTTTTAGAATCTCTTTCATTGCAGCTTTACTCTCTGCATTGATAACGCGCTTACCGCTTACATAGTCGCCGTACTCGGCAGTGTTAGAGATAGAGTATCTCATATCTGCGATTCCGCCTTGGAACATCAAGTCAACGATAAGTTTTAGCTCATGCAGACACTCGAAGTATGCAAGTTCAGGAGCGTATCCGGCTTCTGTTAATGTCTCAAATCCTGCTTGAACCAAAGATGCAGCGCCGCCGCAAAGAACAGCCTGCTCTCCAAAAAGGTCAGTTTCTGTCTCATCTTTGAAAGTTGTCTCAATGATAGCAGTTCTTCCGCCACCGATAGCCGATGCATAAGATAGTGCAAGCTCTCTAGTTTTTCCGCTTGGGTTTTGTCCGACAGCGATAAGGTCCGGGATACCGCCGCCTCTTACAAACTCGCTTCTTACAGTGTGTCCCGGAGCTTTTGGAGCTATCATAGTAACATTTATATCTGCTCTTGGGTGGATTCTTCCGTAGTGAATGTTAAAACCGTGTCCAAATGCGATAGTTGCACCGTTTTTGAGGTTTGGCTCAATCTCTCTTTTGTAGATTTCTGCTTGGTTTTCATCCGGTAAAAGAATCATAACGACATCAGCATAAGCAGAAGCGTCTGCAACGCTCATAACTTTAAACCCTTTTGCCTCAGCTTTTGCCCAGCTAGAGCCGCCTTGTCTCAAACCTACAACAACCTCAACACCGCTGTCTCTTAGGTTTTCAGCATGTGCGTGACCTTGAGAACCAAAGCCTATCATCGCAACTTTTTTGCTTTTAATTATATTGATATCACAATCTTTATCGTAGTAAACAGTTAATGCCATTGCTTTTCCTTGAGTTTTAAGCTTAAAAGTACCCTTAAACGCTTAAAAAATTTTCGGCATTATACTCAAATAAAGCAAAAACTTTTATAATACCGCTAAAAAACAGAGGCGTATTTGTGAAAAAATTTAATCTTTTTAAGGAAATTATTGTTACGGACAAAAAGGAGCTTCTTGAAGCTCTTAACAGTGACAAAACTTTTGGATTAAGAGTTGACGGTTCTGTCTGTTATGAGCCTTTTGGCGTTCGTGATGCTCTTGTTTTTAGCGGTATCGTCCAGACAAAAAACTCTCTTGAAGAGGCGTTTGGCAAAAACTATCAGGTTGTAGAAGATGAAGAGCGTGTGCTTGTAAAAGCGTTTTCAAACTGGCAGGAAATCATTGGGTTTAACAAAGCAAGGGCAACATACGATGACACAACCGCCGATGGAGTGGATGAGTTTGCAACCAAAGAAATGGAAAAGATAGGGTGGCATGCAACGGAGTTTAACATCAGCTATAGAACGCTTGTAGAGGTTTTAGAGCAGGAGTGTGGCGGTACGCTTTTGTGCATTGAGTATGAAGAACCTTACAGATTTAGCGGGCTTGGGTTTGTGGATGATTTGGATGAGGCGAGAGATGTTTTATTTGCATTTTGTAAAAAAGAAATCGAGAGGCTTATCGCAACCGATGATGACTTTAAAAAAGAGAACCTAAGCGATGACGAGCAAGAGGCGGCTGAGTTTTTTGGTGTAGCACTTTAATGCTACACCGTCTTCTCTTTTGTCAGTTTTGAAACCAATATGTAAAAAAGCGGTATAAAAACTATCGCTAAAAATGTGGCTGAGAGCATTCCGCCTACAACTCCCGTACCGATAGAGTGTCTGCTTGCGGCTCCTGCTCCGCTGCTGATAGCCAGAGGAATAACGCCCAGAGTAAAGGCAAGCGAGGTCATGATAATAGGGCGCAGACGAATCTTTGCGGCTTGTAAAACCGCTTCGACTAGCTCCATACCCTGCGCTCTTTTTTGCATAGCAAACTCAACGATAAGAATCGCATTTTTGGCACTAAGCCCTGCTAGGACAAGGATACCTACCTGAAAGTAGATGTCATTTTCAAATCCTCGTATACTGTTTGCCACGACTGCACCAAAGACGCCAAAAGGTACCGCCAAAATGACCGATAGAGGCATGAGCCATCGCTCATACTGCGCTGCTAGAATGAGATACAAAAAGATGATTCCAAAGAGAAACGCCATATTTCCCGCACTGCTTATCTGCTTCTCCTGATACGCCGTACCAATCCAGCTGATGGCATACCCATGCGGCAATACTTCGGCTGAAACCTCTTCCATAGCTCTTAGCGCATCGCCTGAACTATATCCCATCTTTGCCTGACCTGCTATTTTTGCAGCGCTAAAGAGGTTAAATCTTTCTACCAAATCCGCACCAACACTCTGCTTAAGCGTTACAAAAGAGCTAAGAGGAAGCATCTCCCCTTTGCTGCTCCTGACATAAATCTTCTCCAAATCCTCGGGGCTTTTTCTAAATGATGTATCGGCTTGCATATTTACCATATAGGTTCTGCCAAGAAGATTGAAGTCGTTTACATAAAAACTTCCAAAAGTTGCATTGAGCGTTTGGTATATATGGTCAATCTCAACGCCCTTAGCTTTTGCTTTTGCAGTATCGACACTCATTTTATACTTCGGAACTGCCGTATTTAGCGTTGTTCTGACTCCGGCAAGTTCCGGTCTTGCGTTTGCTTTTTGGATAATTTCATTTACATACTTTTGCAGCTCTTGCATGTCGGTACCGTTTTTATTTTGAACATAAAGCTCAAACCCGCCTGCAACTCCCATACCCATGATAGGCGGAGGAACAACGCCAAAAGAGAACCCTTCGCTTGTTGCAAATAGTTTTTTGCTCATCTGTGCGGCGATTTGTCCCGCATGCTGCTCGGGTCTTGTTCGCTCATCCCATGGCTGTAGTTTTAAGATGGTAGCTGCCGCATTTGTTCTTTGTGCAAATGTGACAAAATCCAGTCCCGCAAATTGAACTATATTTTTTATGCTCTCTTTGTCTTTAGAGGCGATATTGTAAATCTCCTCGGTCAGCTTATCCGTTCTGCTAAGAGAAGAGCCGGGAGGGTTGTAGCTAAATACAAAAACCGTTCCTTTGTCCTCTGATGGCACAAGCCCCGTTTTTAGATGAACAAACATATCGTAAGTTACATAGATAAGTCCACCAAAAAGAAGCAGGCTTAAAAATGCGTATCTGATAGTAAGTCTTACCGCCGCCGTGTAGCCTTTGGTCATAAAATCAAATGCGCTGTTGAACCATTTGAAAAAGTATTTTGGCTCATTGTGTGTCGGTTTTAACATCACGGCACAAAGTGAAGGAGTAAGCGTGAGTGCCACAAACCCAGAAATAGCCAAAGAGATAACAATGGTTACGGCAAACTGTCTGTACATCTCGCCACTTAATCCGCCCAAAAATGCAACGGGAATAAAGACGGCAGATAGCACCAAAACGATAGCCACAAGCGCACCTGAAACCTCCTGCATCGCTTTGAGTGAGGCATCAAGCGGAGAAAGTCCCTCTTTGATGTGTCTCTCGACATTTTCTATAACGATAATCGCATCATCCACTACGATTCCGATGGCAAGAACAAGCCCAAAAAGCGTAAGCAGGTTGATGCTAAAACCAAGCATGTACATTCCCGCAAATGCCCCGACAATGGAGACTGGAACGGCTAAAACAGGGATAAGCGTCGCACGCCAATTTTGTAAAAAGAGAAATATGATAAGAATAACCAAAACTATAGCTTCGATAAAAGTTTTGACAACCTCATTTATAGAAATCTCGACAAAATCGGTAATATCATAGGGAATCACATACTTCACATCATCCACAAAACTCTCGCTGATAGCTGCGATAACCTTTTTTACCTCTTTTGCCGTCTCAAGCGCATTCGCACCGCTTTGCAAAAAGAGGGCGACTGGCACTGCGGGAGCGTTGTTGAGTTTATTTTTCATCTCATAGCTCTGCGAACCAAGCTCTACAGTCGCCACATCTTTGAGTTTGAGCGAACTTCCGTCTTCATTTGCTTTTATAATGATGTTTGAAAACTGTAAGGGTTCGGCAAATCTCTCAGGTGTCTCAATAGTGTAAGTAAACATCTCATTACCTGCAACCGGCTCTGAAGCGAGCTTTCCTGCGGCGTACTGCTCATTTTGTTTGCGCACTGCGTCTATAAGGTCGCTCACTGTAAGTGAATATTTTTTTAGCTTAAGCGGGTCTATCCAGATGCGCATGGAGTAATCTTTTGCCCCAAATATCACGACATCACCGATACCTTTGACCCTTTTTAGACTGTCCACGACATTCATAAGCGCATAGTTGGAGAGAAAAGTGACATCTCTTGTCTGATTTGGCGAGTTTAGGATGATGACTTGAAGCATGTCGGGCGACTTTTCATTGACCCGCACGCCTTGTCTCTTTACCTGTTCGGGAAGTCTTGCAAGTGCAGCCTGTACACGGTTGTTTACATCTATCTTTGCATCATCGGGATTTGTTCCGACTTTAAAAAAGATACTGATGCTAAGTGAGCCGTTATCCGCTGCAAGAGAGTTCATGTAGAGCATATCTTTTGCGCCGTTTATCTGCTCTTCAAGAGGGGCTGCTACCGTTTTTGAGATAGTCTCTGCACTTGCTCCTTGGTAAGATGTGGAGACGACGATTTGCGGCGGGATAACCCTTGGGTACTCACTGATAGGCAAGGAGCGCATAGAGATAACGCCCGCCAAAACGATGATAATGGCAATAACGGAAGCAAAAACGGGTCGTTTTATAAAAAATGCGCTAAACATTTTACTGACCCTCTGCGATAGTAACTTTGCTGTTTGGTCTCAGTTTTGCTATGTTGCCGACAACAACTTTTTCACCCTCTTTTATGCCGCTCTCAACCATCGCCAAACCGTCTTGAACATTGGCGATTTTGAGCGGGCGCATCATGGCAACACCATCTTGTACAACGTAGGCAACAGTGGCATCAGGTGTTTTTATAAGTGCATTTTGCGGTATTTTTGCCACACTCTCATAGCTGAATCCGCCTAAAAGCACATTGGCATAAGCCCCGACTGAGAGTTCTCTCTCTTGGTTGTCAAAAATCGCTCTTACCAAAAGCGTATCTGTTTGCAAATCAAGTTTTGGTGCTACAAAATCAACAACCCCCTCATACTTTTTTGCCCCGATTTGAAGTGAGACTTTTTTACCGCCCTTTATCTCTGAAGCATACTTCATGGCATCACTGCTTGGCAGTGAAAACTCTGCATAAACCTTATGCAGTGCCGTCACTGTGGTAAGCTTTGCATTTTGGGTCTCTGCATCTATGTATGTCCCCTCATCGCTGCTGCTCATTCCCACAATCCCGTTAAAAGGGGCTTTGATGGTTGTATAGCTGTAATTCAGCTCTTTGTTTGCAAGAGCGGCTTTTGCTTTTTGCACCTCTGCTTTTGCGTTGTCATGCGCATAAAAAAGTGCATCCCGCTGCTGCTCGCTAATGGCACTGTTTGCAAAAAGATACTCTGCCCTCTTCCAGTCTCGGGCTGCTTTGCTGTAGTCCGCTTCTGCTTTAAGAAGTGCTGCTTTTGCTTCATCAAGGGCTGCTTTATACTCCCCTTTTTGTATCTCGTAAAGCACATCGCCTTTTTTGACAAGCGTACCCTCTTTAAAGTTTTCTCTCTCAAGCACCCCGCTTACACGGGCAACCACCGCAACCTCTGCAAAAGGCTTTAACACCGCCGAGTAGCTCTTGGAAAAATCCGCTCTCCCAAACTTTACCTCATGCACTTTTACGGGCAAAGGGGGCATCTGTGCCGCCTGTTGCGCCGCCTGAGGCTCTTTTTTTTGTTCATTACAACCCATAAAAAGCAGAGAAACAACCGCCAATAATGTTAAATTTTTCATCTATAAAAACTCCTTTATATCTTTTCCGCTGTAGTAGATCAGCTCCGCTTTTTTGATTTGCAAATCATTCATTGCTCTCTCGTATCCTCTTGAGGCATCGTACTTCTCGCTAAGCGCCAAAAGATATGCAACATTGTCAATCGTGCCGTTTTGGTACTTAAACTTGATAAGTTCATAAGTAGCAGAAGCCGCTTCCAGCGTCGCTTTTGCCGCTTCAACTTTCACCGTTGCAATCTCCAGCGACTTTTTTGCAAGTCTGTAGTCAACATCTGCTTTGTGTTTTTCATGTTCAATCAATGATTTTTTACTCAAATACTCCTGAAATTTTGACTGGTACGCCTGTGTGCGTGAACCAAAATCAAAGATATTCCATGCGACATTGAGTGTGGCAATATTTTGCGTATCTGCTAAAGAGTTTGCCGGTTTTTGGTCAAAATAGTAGTCCGAGTAGCTCAAAGTATCTTCAAAATAGAGCGTTGGCATATTTTGGCTCTTTAGGACATTTGCGCTAAATAGTACGGATAAAGCTTCATCTTCAAGTGCCTGAATCTCGGCAGGCAAAAGCGCTGTATCTTCCTGCGGCAGACGCACAAGAGAGCCTTTTTGGATGGAAGAGACCTTTTGAGTAGTGTAGTACTCTAGCGTGTGGAGGATTTTTTGGCTCTCAAGCTCTATCTCCTGAAGCGCCACAAGTGCATTTTTTGTGCGAGAATCGACTTTTGCAACCTCATCTTTGGTGACGGAACCGGCCTCATAAAAAAGCTGTAGTCTTTTGAATTCTGCTTTAAGCTGTTCAATCTCCCGAAGCGTTGCAGTTTTATCGGCTTCCAGCGAGAGATACTCGAAGTAGAGCCTTGCAACATCCAAAGAGATATCATTCTTGAGCGCTTCAACACTTTTTTTGCTTGAAGCAACAGTGGACTCAAGCTGCCCATAAACACTCTCTTTTTTACCGCCGTCATAGATGACATACTTTAAACTCGCTTGAGCTTTCAAAGAGTTTTGCGCAAGTGTCGGCGTTTCATCATAAACATTTTGGTAAGTTCCAAGTATGTCAAGAGTCGGCAAATAGCCGCTTTTACTGCTCTCATACGCCTTTTCTTTGGACGCTACCACATGTAGAGCAGAAGCAACTGCTCTGTTTTTTTGCGAAACATCAATAAGCTCTTGGAGCGATGATGCGTAGAGAAATATCGGTGTAAAAAGTATCGGAAAAAAAAGTCTCAATCGGCACTCCTTTTATCTAAATTTTCACAATAGTATCAAAACAACTCTTAAATATATCTTGCTAGAAAGATATATTTTTCTGCTATAATTTTATTATGAAAACAAATAGAGTGCACACTGACCTCATCACCAACTTTTACGACAAAGTGGCTTCCAAAGAACTTCCCGATGTTTTTTTGATGACTTTTCCGATTGCGGTTATCCAAAAAACCATATTTTCTCATGCAGAGAGCTTTTTAAAAGAGAAGTTTGACCTCTTAAACTCCGAAGTGGATGTTTTAGCCTCACTCTATACACACGGCAAAGTGCTCTCTCCTACTCAGCTTTATGATTTGACCATCTTCTCATCAGGCGGAATGACAAAAGTACTAAAAAGACTTCAAGAGAGAGGGCTTGTATATAGAAAAGAGGATGAAAACGACAAAAGATGTATGTTAGTCTGCCTTACACAAAGCGGAGAAGAGCTTGTTTTAAAATCTCTCAACGAAATCTCCAAAGAGTGCAGCAAATATTTTGAAACATTCACTCAAGAGGAGAGAGAGCTGTTTAGCACGCTTTTAAAAAAGGTACTTTTAAATATCAATAGGTTTTAGTATTTGTAGCGTTTGATATGCAAAAAATTACAGCGCTAGCTTCCATCTTTATAATATTTTGATTTTTTTGAAAGATTATTGATAACTTATTGACATCTTCTTAACTATAATGTGCAAATCATACCTCTAAAAATTAAAACTAAAAGATGCAAAAATGTCAACAATGGATATTACCATGTTAGCGATATTGGGAATTTTAACGATTCTCGTACTTATAAAGCTGCCTAATGCCTAATGAAAAGCCTAAGCTTTAACCATAATATCTCTGCCTATATCTTAAAAGCGGTAGGTATTTTACTTCTTATAACACTCATAAGCCATCTTTTGCGTGAGCATCTCGACATAATCAACATTGCTCTTATTCATATTATCCCCGTTATTATCGTGGCAATTCACGGAAACATAAAAGCAACTATTTTTATAACCCTCTTAAGTGTAATTTTCTTAAACTTTCTCTACATTCCGCCTCTTTATAGCTTCAATGTCCACAACGAACTCTATATATGGAGCTTTCTTATTTTTGCCATTGTCGGATGGATTATCACTGTTCAAGCCAAAAATCTCTCCATGCAGACAAAACAAAACGAGATGAGAGAAAACTTGCTCAACATCATTTCACACGACCTAAGAACACCTCTCTCAACCATCATAGGAACGACAAATCTTCTCCTCTCAAGCAACAATATGGACAAAGAGAACATTAAAAACTTGCTTGAAGATGTAAATTACGCCTCTTTACGCATGAAAAGATTGATTACAAACATCTTAGACAGCACAAGACTATCAAGTAAAAATATAACTCTTAAATTAGACTGGTGCGATTTTGAAGATTTGGTAGGTGTCGCCATAGATGAGTTTTCAGACAAACAAAAAGATGAACTGCTTGAGATACAAATCGACAATCTTCCTCTTTACTGGGGTGATAATATCTTGCTCAAACAACTCATCATCAATCTTTTAGACAATGCCTTTAAATACTCTAAAAGCAACACAAAAGTAACACTTAAAATATTTTCAACAAACAATAGCGTAAAGATAGAGGTATTTAACCAAAGCAACTATATTGATGAGGCAAAACTAAAAAATATTTTTGATAAATTTTATCGGCTTGAAGATACAAACGATATCTCAGGCAGCGGCATCGGTCTCTCAATCTGCAAAAGTATAGTGGGGCTTCATGGCGGAAGTATAAAAGCATCTGCCATAAATGACGGTATTCTCGTTGAAGCAAAACTGCCCATAGTGAAAAAGGCTGCCTTAATATGAAAAACTATCTTATTCAAATCATAGAAGATGACCCATCGGTAAAAAAACTGCTTGAAATTACTTTTAGAGAGTATGAGTTTAACCACATCTCGTGTGACAGCAAGAAAAATGCAATGATACTCTTTTTAAGCCATAATCCTGATTTGCTTATAGTTGATCTTGGTCTGAGTGACGGAGACGGCAAGGAATTTATAAAACAAGTACGCGAAATCTCTAAAGTTCCAATAGTTGTTTTAAGCGCCAGACACGATGAAAAAGAGATTATCCTAGCCCTAGACGCAGGAGCAGATGACTACATCACAAAACCGTTTTCCGTCAATGAACTTTTAGCCAGAATCAGGGCAAACTTAAGACGTACTACGAATGATACTGCTATATCCAGTAAAATTGTTTGCGGAGAAATTGAAATAGACCTCGCTGCGAGAAATATCCTTTTTAAAAAAGAACAGTTAAAACTTACCCCTATAGAGTATGAACTGCTCAAATATTTTCTACTAAACACAAACAAAACGCTCACACATCAGCAAATACTGAAAGAAGTTTGGGGCGTGGGATACCAAAATGAAATGCAGTATCTCAGAACATATATCAATACGCTACGAAAAAAGATAGAGCAAAACAGCACAAGACCAAACTACATCAAAACAGAATCCGGCATCGGATATAGATTTTGTTGTAACGGATAAAAGGTTTTCATGCAAACCCAAGATGTAAAAATAATTTTTATGAGTTTTGTTATTCTCATCGGCATAGGAGCTTTTTTGCTGATGCTTCCTTTTGCGCACAACGGCGGACTCACTGTCATAGATGCACTCTTTACTGCCACCTCTGCGGTATGCGTAACAGGACTTATCGTCAAAGACACACCTGTTGATTTTACAAGTTTCGGGCATGCTGTCATCCTTTTGCTTATCCAAATCGGCGGTTTGGGCTACATGACGGCAGTTACCTTTTTGGCAATAATGCGTCGTAAAAAACTTGGATACCGTGACCGCCTAATCCTCAAAGAGTCGCTTAACTATCCGGGGATGAGCGGGATTTTTCGCTTTTTGAAAATTGTTTTTGCAAGCATATTTATTATAGAGTTAAGCGGTGCAGTTGTCTTGTCGCTACGCTTTTTAGTTGATATGCCGCTCGGCGATGCTCTGTGGTATGGGTTTTTTCACTCTATCTCAGCGTTTAACAATGCGGGGTTTTCACTCTTTAGCGACAATATGATGGGATTTCGCAATGACTTTGTTATCAACGTTACTATTCCGCTTTTGATTATCATTGGCGGGCTTGGCTATCTTGTACTCTTGGAACTCTACAACTACCAAAAAAAGTCACTTATGCGCCTCTCTACACATACAAAGCTTGTCTTATGGACATCCGGATTACTTATCATTACCGGTATGGCGATTATTCTCTCATTAGAGTGGAACAACCAAAATTCTATGGGCGGCATGAGCATTTGGGAAAAAATCATGGCTGCATGGTTTGCATCGGTAAACTATAGAACGGCGGGGTTTAACACTCTGGATTTTTCTACATTTAGTGACTCGGACCTATTTTTTGGCACTGTTTTTATGGTGACAGGCGGAAGCCCGGGCGGGACTGCGGGCGGGATTAAAACGACTGTTTTGGCACTTTCCATCATAGGAGTTTGGTTTACTCTTCGCGGGCAAAGCAACCCTCATATATTTAAGAGAAGTCTCTCAATGTATCAAATCAACAAAGCATACGCAATTATCTTTGTTGCCTCATTTTACCTGCTAATCTCGACTATTATCTTAAACGAAAGCGAAAATCTCCATTTTGTCAGAACGCTCTTTGAGACCTGTTCTGCCTTTGCCACGGTAGGCGTATCTACCGGCAATGGCGGTGTTTTGAGTTACAGTGCACTCTTTAGTGACTTAGGGAAACTCAATATTATTTTTCTTATGCTTATGGGAAGAATAGGCGTTTTTGCATTTACTATCGTTATAGTCGGCAAAGCAATACAAACAAGAATAAAATACGCAGAAGCAAAGGTGATTATATGACATACGTAGTTATAGGACTTGGAAAATTCGGACACCATGTGGCCAAAGGGTTGGCACAACAAGGCGAGGTTGTTATCGCTATTGACAATGACGAGGAGAAGATAAAAGATATAAGCGAATTTGTTCAAGATGCCATAGTGCTTGACTCATCCGACCCAAAAGCGCTTGGCGAGGCAGGTATTGCCGATACGGATGTCGCCATTGTGAGTATAGGAGAAAATCTTGAAGCAAGTATTTTAACCGTTATGGCACTTAAAGAGCTGAAAATTCCAACAGTTATAGCAAAAGCCATCACACAGGTACATGGACAGATTCTCTCAAAACTGGGTGCCGCAAAAGTAATCTATCCCGAGATGGAATCTGCCAAAAAGCTTGTCAAAAAAATTGTGAAAAATGTTCATTATGAGACTATCGATCTCTCTATCACGATGAAACTGGCAAAAATGACAGTTCCGTCATTCTGGGTCGGAACTTCTATACTCTCTCCGCTCTTCAAAGAGGAGTTTGATGTCAAACCAATTGCATACAAACATCAAGGCGAGTGGTACACCTCTTTTGAAAACAACGATATTCTTGAAGCAGGGGATATTTTAGTTGTCTTAGGAAATAGCAATAACATAGAAGCACTCAGCAAGAAAATATAGTAAACTTCTTGCAAAACTAAAAACTAAATGAACAATTCTACAGCGAAGCGAAGCCTTAGTGAACGTGTTTTTAGTTTTGCAAGAAATCTAATTCTATTTTTTTGCTAAAAACCTCTGCAAGATAATCATAGCGGCAATTGAGTCTATACGTCCGTCACGGATATATCTTATCTCACCACGCATCATACACTCTGCCTCAAGGGATGAGTTACTCTCATCCTGATAAAAAATCTCGCCCTTAAAAGCAACAAGATTCATAAAGTGAGCCACGCGGCGTCTCATTTCGTCTTCAGAGCTTCCACCCATCGGTATGCCCACTACAACGGCGTCAACTTCCCACTCATCAAGAACTTTTTTTACATCTCTTGCGGCTTGATCTCTGTTTTTTCTCTCTACTGCTTTTAGAGGAGTTACCAAATCTTTATGTGCGCTGTAGGCAAGCCCTACCCTTTTTAAGCCCAAATCAATAGCTATATACTTCACTATTTTCCCAAACAAAAACTGCCAAACATCTTCTCAAGCATCTCATCATTTTCAAAAGGTCTTGTGATTGAGGCTATCTCTTTTATGGCTTCATTAAGGCAAAAGGAGAAGATTTCAAGCTCCTGTTCTTGCAGCGGTATAAACGCTTCTTCTATATTTTCAAGTGTCTTTTCAACTGCCGACACTTGTCGTTGTGAGATAAGCATCATCTCCTCAGAGCTGTTTGCCTCATTCATGATACATTCTAAAGCTTTGACAAGCGCATCAACGCTCTCTTTTGAGTTGAGCTCCATATCAAAGCTTATATCTCTATGCGAAAATTTCGGCTCTAAATCTATCTTGTTTTTTACATACAAAACGTGCTTATTTCCAGCCTCTGATTTTATAAGAGATACTATCTGCTCATCTTCGGCATCTGCGACTCTTGAGCCATCAAATAGCGCTACAACAATGTCACTCTCTTTTATGGCTTCAAGTGAACGTTCAATTCCGATACGTTCTATCTCATCATTCGCCTCACGTATCCCTGCGGTGTCAACTATACGGATAAGATGCGTACCGATCTTCACCTGTTCTTCTATGGTATCTCGCGTCGTTCCTGCGATGTCGCTGACAATCGCACGGTTATAATTTAGCAGCGCATTTAAGAGTGAACTCTTCCCGACATTTGGTTTTCCCACAATCGCCACACGAAAACCCTGCATCAGCCCCTCTCTTGCCATGCTGGCAAGAAGTGTTTTTTGAAGTGAATTTTGAAGCTCACTCAGTTTTGCCTTGATTTGCAAAACCAAATCATCAGGCAAATCCTCTTCCGCATAGTCGATGCTTACCTCCGAGTAAGCAAGGATATGGATAAGCGCATCACGAATACCCTCTACGAACTCCTTAAGCTCGCCTTTCATTTGCTTTGCAAGTATCCGTGCCGCATCTTCGCTTTTTGCTTCGATAAGCCCTGCAATCGCCTCCGCTTCACTTAAGTCAATACGACCGTTGAAAAAAGCCCTTTTTGAAAACTCCCCTGCCTCTGCAAGTCTTGCACCATAAAAGAGTGTTGATTTTAAAATGCTCTGCGCAACTATAAAACCGCCGTGACACTGGATTTCAACTACATCTTCGGCGGTAAAAGAAAAAGGTGCTTGAAAGTAGATAACAATGACCTCATCTATAAGCTCATCATCACCACTATAGATATTTGTTAAAGTTGCATATCTTGGGGAAAAAGTCTGTTTGCGGGTAAGTTTTTTGGCAATCTCCAAAGCCCTATCACCGCTAATGCGGATGATGGCGATAGAGCCTATGCCGTTAGCGGTTGCAACGGCACTTATAGTATCTTCATTCATCTCTTAATTGTGGTAGTCATTGATGATGATAAATTTGAGTCCATCACGAGTAGAGCGAACAGCTACATACTTGTTTGGATATTTCTCACGAAGCTCTTTAAGCGCAATTTGAATCAAAACACCATCAAGTATTTTTGTCTGTGCACGCCCATCCCTATCAATATTTTCGCAAACAGTGACAAGATATCTTGCGATAGACTCCTCTTGATTTTTCAAAAACTCTGCTATCTCCAAACGAAGCTGCAACTGGTACTTGGTATTAATCCAGTTAAAAATCATATATGAGAGCGCCTTGTAGCGATACCCCTCTTTTCCGATTAGAAGCGCTGCATCATCACCCTTAAACTCTATAAGAAGCGTGTTTGCATCATGCGCACTAACCTCTATTTTATCGATTTTAAAGCATGTTAGGGCAAAGAGTTCATTTATCTCTTTAGAAACGGCAGAAGCAACTTCGTAAGCGCTGATTTTCCCCTCTTGTTCCTCCTCGCAAAATACATCCTCTTCATCATAATCAGCAGTATAGTTAATCCCTGCCATATCATAATCATCATCCTCTTGCGTACTAACAAAAGATTCAGGCATGATTGTGTCATTTACTATATTGTGTTTTGGTGCCGTAAACTCTTTTTTAGGTTTATATTCACTCTTTTGTTGAGGCTTAAACTCTTTTTTTATTGGCTGTTCAGGCTCTTTTAGTTTTTCTTGCATAGGGGCAGGCGGAATTTTTGTCTCTTCTATTTTTTGTGACGTGGCAACTGTTTGAGGCGGGAGATTTTCTTTGCTCTTTTTTGCCGCTACTATGATTGCACTCTTTTTAAAAAATCCCATAAACCCATTGCTTGGAACCTGAACAATCTCAATCGCCAACTCACTGGCAGAACATCCAAGAGCTGAAGCGGCATCTTTACATGCCTGCTCCAGAGTGGTTGATTCTATCTTAATCATTCTCTTTCTCCACATGTTTTTGGGCATGTTTATGTGCGGCTATAGCAGCATCTTTTGCATTTTTGAACTGCTGATTGACTATAAACTGCTGAGCGATAGAGAAAAGGTTGTTGACAAACCAGTAAAGAACCAAACCTGATGGGAAAGTTACAAAGAAAAATGTAAAAATAACCGGCAAATATTTAAAAATCTTCTCTTGAATCGGATCCGTAAAGTTGCTCGGTGTAAGTTTTTGCTGGTAGTACATAGACGCACCCATTAAAATAGGCAAGATAAAAGTTCCGTCCATTCTTGAAAGGTCACTTACCCAGAACATCCACGGCGCACCCTGAAGTTCCACTGCATTTAAAAGAACGCGGTAAATCGCAAAAAAGACCGGAATCTGCAGAAGCATAGGAAGACATCCGCCAAGAGGATTTGCTCCGTGTTTTTTATACATATCCATAACAGCCGCATTCATACGCTGAGGGTCGCCTTTATATTTTGCTTGAAGTTCTTTGATTTGCGGTGCGATGTCTTTCATCTTCTGCATCGAAACCATACCTTTGTACGTCAAAGGATAAAGAATCACTCTGATGATAAGCGTAAGCCCTATAATCGACCAACCCCAATTTCCAAAGATACCGTGCAGCCACATAAGAAGCTGAAACAACGGTTTAGAAGCAAATGTAAACCACCCATACTCAATCGCATTTATCAAAACAGGATTAATCGCGTGGAGAGTTTTGTACTCTTTTTGCCCTATATAGCCGCTAAAGTTCATATTTTGCAGTGCTTCAAAGTAAAGAACAGGATTACTCTCTTTGTCTCTCTCTACGATTATGTTGGTATCTTTAGCAAATCCATACATAATGCTTGCAGAGTATTGATCAAAAGCAGAGATTAGCTCTACCCCCGAAAATGTCTTACGCCCTTGTGCATCACCATCTTCAATGATAGTAACTATCTGGTCGTCAGTATAAACCATTGCACCCGAAACCGTCATCATCTGCTCAGTGATTTGCGGTCGTTGCCCTAAATAGATAAAATATTTTTTATCTTCAGAGAGTGCAACTTTGACATCATAATGCCCATCATCATAAAAAGTAATCTCTTTTGTCACCGTAAGTGTTGAGAGCTTTTGCGTAAGAGTCACCTTTTGAGGTTCACCCTCTAGTGTTATTGCAGACTTATCTGCGGTATATGGAGTTTTTAGAGCTTCTTCATTGAGATTCTCATCCAAAAATCTGATAAAAAGAGGCTTGGTTCCATTTGCCGGTATAAGCTCGGCATGCTTGTCGTTTTTATCGTTGTATTTGTCTTGAAGCAACGTTTTTGACGCTACTCTTCCCAGTGTGTCCATTTTTAAAACAAACTTACTATTGTTCAGTGTTACTAACGTACTTAAATCATTTGCCGCTATCTTTTCACTGGCGGAGACTGCATGTCCTGCCGCTTCCTCAGCTTTGAGAGTTGGAGTTTGGGTTGCTGTTTGCGCACTCTTTGCGTTTTGAGTTGCTACCAGTGCTGCCTCTTGTTGCTCCGGTGGAAAAATTGCTGTATATGCTATAAAAAACACAAACGATAGCAATACGGCTACTATTAATCTCTGATTTGGTGTCATTTTGTCGAACACGGTCACCCTTTATATGAAAAATTTTTTATGATATAAAAACGGTTTTTTTTATTTGGAACCAACCAATATTTTATAGCATCAACCCCAAGTTTTGCGGGTTTTAAAGAGAGCTTATCAAGCAATGGATAGTCTATACCGCCCTCAAAGAGTTGATTGCAACGCAGTATTCTAGTAAAAGTGTGGTAAAAAGCACTTGAAATGGAGTTATTTTCAAAATGAATTCTTGCATATTGGCTACAAGATGGGTAATATCTGCAACTGCCATAGCCAATGAGAGTAAAAAACTTCTGATAAAGCCATAATAATTTCAGCAAAAATGCTCTAACCATTTGCGCTCTTTTTAAAAGTATTCAAGCGATTTAAAACTTTTTCAAAATCCGATTTGAGTTTTTCATGAGTTGTTTCATTAATGGCTTGCTTGGCTACAAAGATATATGTGCCATCTTCAAGCATAGAAGAGTAAGTGATAAACAGAGCCCGAAGTCTTCTTTTTGCTCTGTTTCTCTGTACGGCGTTGCCAATTTTTTTAGTAGCCGTAAACCCAACTTTTTTAGTGTTGGCTGCGGGGAGAAAAAACAGTACAACACTGCTTGTATGTGCATCCTTCCCTTTTCTATAGATATACTGAAACTCGCGATGCAGTTTCAGCGTATAGAAATTTCCTAAACTGACAATTTTTTACGACCTTTTGCACGACGACGGTTAAGTACACGACGACCGTTTTTTGTTGCCATTCTTGCTCTGAAACCGTGAGTTGACTTTCTCGGCTTACCATGAGGCTGGTATGTTCTTTTCATGACATATCCTTCTTTAAAATTAAGTCCGAAACTATATATGAAAGTTACTTAAAGAGCGGTTAAGTTTTCTATTTTTCAAACTGCCAACCGCTCTTTTGTAACCTCTTAAGAGATTTTTACTTCTATTTCACCGTCTTTATAATCAAACTCTACATAAGAACCCTCAACAACCCTGCCCTCTAAAATCAGCTCCGCAAGTCTATCCTCAACAATCTCATAAAGAGCACGCTTAAGCGGTCTTGCGCCATAGATAGGGTCAAACCCTGCTTCTGCGATATAGGCTTTTGCATTTTGACTTAACGCTATATGGATATCTCTTCCCGCCACTTTTTTAGCGATTTCACTAAAGAAAATATCAACGATTCCGACTATCTGTTCACGACCCAGAGCATTAAAGATAACAATATCATCCAAACGGTTTAAAAATTCCGGCTTAAACGATTTTTTAAGCTCACCCAAAACCATCTCTTGAAGCGCATCTGAATTTGGATTTTCTATAATCTTTTGGCTTGCAATATTTGAAGTTAAAATGATGATAGTATTTGTAAAGTCAACCGTCACCCCTTTGTTATCCGTCAATCTTCCATCATCAAGCACCTGCAATAGGATATTGAAAACATCCGGATGCGCCTTTTCCACCTCATCAAACAAGATGACACTGTAAGGCTTTCTTCTTACCGCTTCCGTGAGCTGTCCGCCCTCTTCATACCCCACATATCCGGGTGCTGCACCGACAAGGCGTGAAACTGAGTGTTTTTCCATATACTCGCTCATGTCTATTCGCACCATAGCATCGGGAGAGTCAAATAAAAACTTTGCCAAAGTCTTCGCCGTCTGTGTTTTTCCGACACCCGTAGGTCCTAAAAAGAGAAAACTTCCAATCGGAGAGTTACCGCTAGACAGCCCCGCTTTGTTTCTCTTTATGGCACGAGCAACCGCATGCGTCGCCTTGCTCTGTCCCACAACCTCTTTGTTAAGCTCCTCTTCGACATTTAAAATCTTGTCTTTGTCTGCTTGGAGCATCTTTTTTACGGGTATGCCCGTCCATCTTGAGATGATAGAAGCTATAGACTCTTCATCAACACTGTTTTTAAGAAGCGTACCCTCTTTTTGCATTCTTGCCCAGTTTTCTGTTACCTTCTTCTCCTCAGCTTGAAGCTGTGGTATCTGCCCATACTCTATCTCTGCGGCTTTGTTGAACTCAGAAGCATTTTTTGCGATATTTGCCTCTCTTTTTTTTGCTTCTATCTCATTTTTTATGCTTGAAATCTTTCCAAAGACCTCTTTTTCATAGGCAAACTGAGACTCCAGACTTCTTACTCTCTCCTCAACATCTGCCAACTCTTTTTTTATCTCTTCAAGTCGTTTTGTATTTGCAGCGGATTCTTCCATCTTAAGAGCTTCCTCTTCAACACGCAACTCCGACCTTTTTACTTTTGCGCTGCTTAGCGCATGGGGTTCAGACTCAATCTGCATTTTCAGTTCTGCGGCAGCTTCGTCTATAAGGTCGATAGCTTTATCCGGCAAAAATCTATCTGCTATGTATCTATCCGAGAGTTTTGCCGCCGCAACAAGCGCGCTGTCTGTAATGGTAACATTATGGTGCGTTTCAAGCCTCTCTTTTATACCGCGTAAAATCTGGAGCGACTGATTGACTGTCGGTTCATCAAGGTTAATCGGCAAAAAGCGTCTCTGGAGCGCCATATCTTTTTCAAAATACTTTCTATACTCCTTGAGCGTTGTCGCCCCGATAGTATGAAGCTCTCCGCGAGCAAGTGCAGGTTTTAGGATATTTGCCGCATCCATACTCCCCTCACTAGCCCCCGCTCCGACTATAGTGTGAATCTCATCTATAAAGAGTATGATATTTCCGCTCTTTTTGACCTCATCTACTACGGATTTAAGTCTGTCTTCAAACTCGCCTCTATACTTTGCACCCGCTATGAGTGCACTCATATCAAGTGCAATTACCTTTTTATTTTGAAGTGACGTTGGTACTTTGCCATCGCTGATTCTTTGTGCAAGACCCTCAACAAGCGCAGTTTTTCCAACTCCAGGTTCACCGAGCAACATTGGGTTGTTTTTTGTTTTACGAATCAAAATCTGCATCATGCGTGTAATCTCTTCATCACGCCCTATCACAGGAGCAAGCTTACCTTCTCTTGCTTCTGCCGTCAAATCAATTCCATATTTTTTCAAAGACTCCAATGTCTCATCAGAGCTTTGCGACTCTATCTTTGCACCGCCGCGGGCTGCTTCAATATTTTTAGCAAACTCTGAAACATCAAGATATTTTTTAAAGAGAGTAAAAAACGGCTCATTTTTGATATTTGCCAACAGATACGTATCGACCGCCAAAAAAGAGTCTCCGTTTTTCGTCATCAAACCTATACCGTTTTCAAGTGTCTGAACAAAATTTCTTGAGATTCTGATGTTCTCTTTTGAGAGAGAAGATGCTTTTGGAAGTTTTTCACTTAAACTTTTTACATCAAGCTCAATCGCAACCTTGTTAATGTTCATCTTGTTAAATATCTGGTTAAGTACAGAGTTGGAGTTTGTAAGCTGCGCCCACAAAAAATGTATCGGCTCTACTTCCTGATTTTTGTTATGCAAAGCAAGCGAAACTGCCGACTCAATGGATTCACTCATGTTGTTTGTCAATTTTTCAAATATATTATTCATACTCTTTATCCTCGTATCTAAAAGTTGGAAAAATTATAGCAAGTTGAGTGACTTCTTGTCAAGTCTTTTTAGTCTAACTGTATTAAACTTACTTTTAATTTGATTTGTATTATAATTCCAAAAAAATTTTACAAGGAGATTTCTATGCCAACTATCCTTGACACCATCATCAACCGCTCCTCCAAAAGAGCATATCTGCCAAGACCTGTACCGCTTGATATCCAAGAAAAAATCTTAGAAGCCGCTGCCATGACACCAAGCGGAGCAAATATGCAGCCATGGATAACCTATGCGGTAAGCAATCAAGAGATTTTAAAAAAAATCGGTGATGCTATCATTCAAAAAATGCAAAGCGGTGTAGCACACGAGCAGTTTATCCAATACTATCCGCTTAATTGGAAACCTATCTATAAAAAAAGAAGACTTGAGACAGGCGTGGGTCTTTATGAACTTATGGGTGTAGAGAGAAAAGATATAGAAAAAAGAACGCAGATGTGGCATGATAACTTTCGATGGTTTGGCGCACAAACAGTTTTTTTCGTCTTCACCGACAAGGCGATGATAGAGGGAGCACAAGGAGCGTTAATCGATTGCGGCGCATATATGCAAAGCATTATGTTAGCAGCGAGAGTCTTTGGCATAGAGAGCTGCCCGCAAGGCTCAACGACAGAGTTTGGCAAGGTAATCGCAGAGGTACTAGATGCACCCCAAAACTTAGCCCTGCTCTATAGCGTTGTTCTGGGATACGAAGACAAAGATGCCAAAATCAATACTTACAGACCATCGAGAGTTCCGCTGAGCGAAAGTGTTGTTTTTCTTTAGGATTCTTGCAAAAGAAGTCTAAAGAAGACTTTTTTGCCTGTAGCGTGCAAGCATACTCTCATTGCCGCTTACACCTCCGCTATGAATGTACAAAATTTCTTCTTGTGTTTGCTCTAAGAGTGCCATCCACATAGATGGTGCATAAATCAAATCAAACTCTACTCCGGTGCCTAAAAGTTTTTGTTGTATCTCTAAAAACTCTCTGTATGGCTTTGCAAAATGGTACTTCTTTCTTGGCTCTAGTATGATTAGATTTTTTGGGAGCGGATGCAAAGCACTCATCTGTTTTTTAAGATATTCACTGTCTCCAACACAAGGAGTGGTGTAAACTCTGTACTCCGGCAAACTAAGTGCCAAAAAAAGAGCAGTTGTCCCTGTTCCTGATGGCGTAGCCAGAGACATAACATCCAAACCGCTCTCTCTTATCTCTTTTGCCAAAACCTCAAGTCCGAGTTTTGCTTCTTCTACTGCTCCCCCTTGATCAATGACAAACATTCTCTCATCCATACTCAAACGCACGGAAGCAACAAAATCTTTGTAGTAGTACTCTTCTATCTCCACATGCTCCATGCCAAGTTTTTTTGCATTAAAAAAGTTACCGCAATTTTCATTTTTCTGTGTATCGCTAAGAGGTTTGGTGTAGTATGTAAAGTGCCAGCTTTTCTTCTTGCACATTGCGGCAATTGCAAGCATTGCATTTGATTGTGTACCGCCGTAAGAGATAATTTTGTCAAGTTTGTCTGATTGGGTTTGTAAAAGTGCGTGAAGTTTGCGGAATTTGTTTCCTGCCAAAAAAGGGTCTGCCAAATCATCCCTTTTGACATAAAAACTCCTCCCATCCAAAGAGATTTCAGTGACGGGAGTGTTATACATATAGATTTACTTGATTTGTGCTTTTTGCTCTAGTTCTTTCATTTTTGCAAGCATAACGGTTTTTGCTTTTTCCATCTTTAGTCTCTGCTCAATAAAAGGCTTCACTTCAGCAAAAGTTTTTGCTTTCTTTGCTTTTTTATCTTCTATATAGATGACGTGGTATCCAAACTGTGTCTTTACAGGCTCCATAGTC
The DNA here is from genome assembly GCF_028694605.1 of Sulfurimonas sp. Lineage (GTDB taxonomy): Bacteria > Campylobacterota > Campylobacteria > Campylobacterales > Sulfurimonadaceae > Sulfurimonas. The sequence goes on from NZ_JAQVKP010000012.1 coordinate 36,220, forward strand.
ATCTCTTTTGGCTTCATTGCAAATGCTTTATCATTAAACTCCGGAACCATTTGACCTGACATAAAATAACCTAAATCACCGCCTTGTGCAGCACTTGCACAAGTTGACTTTGCCTTTGCTATTTCCATAAACTTATTTTTAAGAGCATCACCCTTAAGCGGCTTAAGTTCTGCAATAATATTTTTCGCATCTCCCTCTTTTTCTACAAGTATGTGGCGTGCATTAACACTTTCGTTTTCAACAAACTCTTCTTTATTGGCATCATAGTATTTTTTTAAATCTTCATTTGAAATAGCAATCTTGTCTATCTCTTTTTTCTGCCACACCTGAATCGCTATCTCTTTTTCAATTCTTTGTGTTACTTCTTTATATTTATCTTTATATTCAGCAGAGTTCAGTATTCCACTTTTTTTTGCATCATCATAAACCAGCTCTTTTGCAACCAACTGTTCAAGCACCTGTTTTCTAAATTCTGCCTGCTTTTCAGCCGGAACTTGATTAAATCTCCCCTGTGTTGCCGCCATAAGTTCCTTATCCACATCTTGCTGTGTGATAGCCGTTCCATTAACCGTTACTAGTGTTTGCGCCATTGACATTGATGTCATAAGAGCTAAAGACAATACTATTTTTGTTGCTGATTTCATTAAACTTCCCCGATGATACTCTAAAATTAAAAAATTGTAGTTTGTTAACACTAATGATTATTAAACAAAACAGTTTTCTTTGTATAATTTGCCCTATGAAAAAAGCAAACAGAGAAGAAATCAAACAAATTCATCAACTTTTTATCCAAAACTATAGTGATGCAGTAACTGAACTAACCTATAAAAACAGTTACGAACTAGTTATAGCCGTCATACTCTCCGCACAATGCACCGATAAAAGAGTCAACCTTATAACTCCAGCTCTTTTTGAAAAATACCCAAACCCAAAAGCACTTTCCCTTGCAGATATCGAAGATGTAAAATCTCTTATAAACAGTTGCTCATTTTTTAACAACAAAGCAAAAAATATCATTGAAATGGCAAAAAGAGTTGTTGAAACATACGGCGGCGAGATACCAATGGATGAAAAAGAGCTTGTCACCCTTGCAGGCGTTGGACAAAAAACAGCAAATGTAGTTATGATAGAGTACATGGGAGCAAATCTAATGGCAGTTGATACACACGTTTTTCGTGTCTCACACAGACTTGGACTAAGTAACGATAAAACAGCAATAGCTACTGAAGCAACGCTTGTTAAGAAGTTTAAAAACAACCTGAGGATACTTCATCAAGGGATAGTTCTTTTTGGACGCTACATCTGCAAAGCAAAAAACCCAAAATGCGATGAGTGTTTTTTAACTCAGTACTGTAAAACAAAAGAGAGTTTTAAAGTTGGATAAAAGTTGGATTAGTATTTGCTTGAAGCAGTTTATGACAAAATATATACTTCTCTCATCAGTGCTTTTTATACTCTCGGGATGCTTCAACAAGCATGGCATTTCACTCCAGTATTACAGTGATTGCAAAGAGTACTACGACCTCCAAGGCTACTACCATAAAGAGTGCGGCAAAGATGACATCGTTACATACAAAGAGATACGCACAAAAACAGGAGAGCTTGTCGATACCGTTATAGGCAAAGAGGAAGAAAAACCAAAAGGGAACGTTTGGTAACTTTTATTTTATAGCTATAAAGGTGGCAAAATTTGCCCAGCGGAAGATTGCTTCACAGTGTGAAAACCCGCAGTTTTTGACCATTTTAATGTTTTCATCCTCGCTGTAAGGCACCAAAACATTCTCCAAAGCTTCCCTTTTTTGCATTATCTCGTACTCCGAGTAACCCTGCTCTTTTTTAAAATCATAGTAGCACTCGATCAAATCTTTGTTTAGTTTGGGATGATGGCTTATCACTTTTTCGCTAAAGATAAAAAGTCCATCTTTTTTTAAAGAAGCTGCTATCTTTTTTACAAGTTCCTCACGAATAAGGGGGCGGACAAACTGCAAAGTATAGTTACTTATAAAGAGTTGGGCCTCTTTATAGTCATACTCCAAAATATCGGCATTTTTCAACTCTATATCTGCATTAAACGCTTCGCACTTCTTTCTCGCCTGTTCCAGCATCGCTTCAGAGTTATCTAGCCCAATAAGCTCTGCTTTGCATTGTAGCTTTTTGCTGATGTTTATAAGCATCGTGGCGGTAGAACAGCCCAAATCATAGGCAATACCGCCATTTTGAAGTGCTTTGAGAGCAAAAAACTGCGTAATTTTTTGGGACTCTTTATAAAACGGCACGCTTCGTTGCAGCATGTCGTCAAAAACCGCTGCAACCTCTGCATCAAATTCAAACTGTTTTTTTATAGGTTTTGCAAAGACCTTGTCATTCATAGATGATTAATTCTTACCGATTGCGTTTAAATCGCTAAACGCCTCTTCTACTCTTTTTACAAGTGTTTTTTGACCGTCTCTTAGCCATTTTCTAGGGTCATAATAGTTTTTGTTAGGTTTATCTTCACCCTCAGGGTTTCCGATTTGACCTTGAAGATAGGCTCTGTTTTTCTCATAATAATCTTTCACACCGACCCATGTCGCCCACTGTGTGTCCGTGTCAATGTTCATCTTGATTACACCGTAACTGATTGCTTCACGAATCTCTTCAAGCGTTGAGCCTGAACCGCCATGGAAAACAAAATTTACCGGTTTGTCGGCAGTGGAAAATTTTTCTTGGATATATTTTTGAGAGTTATCAAGTATCTTTGGAGTAAGCACGACATTACCCGGTTTGTAAACACCGTGCACATTTCCAAACGATGCTGCAATTGTAAAGTTTGGAGAAACTTCACTTAACTCTTTATAAGCGTATGCAACATCTTCGGGCTGAGTGTAAAGAAGAGAATTGTCAACACTAGAATTATCCACGCCATCCTCTTCTCCGCCTGTTACGCCAAGCTCTATCTCTATGCTCATGCCGATTTTACTCATTCTTTGGAGATATTTTTTACAAATTGCCACATTCTCTTCCAAGCTTTCCTCGGATAAATCCAGCATATGAGAAGAGTAGAGTGGCTTGCCATGTGTTTTATAGTGGGTTTCACCTGCATCAAGCAGTGCATCTATCCATGGAAGAAGCTTTTTAGCAGCATGGTCTGTGTGTAAAATAACAGGGATACCGTATGCCTCTGCCATCATATGAACATGGATAGCACCGGAAATAGCGCCCGCAACAGCAGCTCTCTCACCCTCGTTGCTAAGCCCCTTACCTGCATAGTACGCTGCTCCGCCGTTGCTAAACTGGATTATCACGGGAGATTTTACTTTTGCAGCAGCTTCCAAAACGCCATTAACGGAGTCTGTTCCAACAACATTTATAGCAGGAAGAGCAAAACCGTTCTCTTTTGCATACTGATAAACTTTTTGTACATCATCACCAAATAACACACCCGCTTTTACGATATCTAAAATGCCCATCTTTTAAACTCTTTTTATAAAATTTGTCTCAAATTATAATACAGGGTTTATTTAACTGACCTTTTGAAAAATTTTTTATGCTAGAATAACACAAAAACTTCGGGGCTTTTTTATGAAACTATCTGTTGATGAGTACTGCAAACGTTTTAAAATGTCCAAAGAGATGGTTTACGCCAAAATAAGAGCAAAAAAACTAGACTACGTTGTTGAAGAATCCCAAACTTTCATAATTGTCCCCGCAGCTTTAAAAGAAGGGAAAAAAACAGATCTATCAGAAAAAACTCAGCTACAAAATATTCCCTCAGCAAAGCCAAAAACAACCGTTGCAACTGTTTTGGCACTTTTTCAAAAAGAGAACAATTACCTTAAAAATAGGATTGTTCAGCTTGAGAGCAAAATCGACAAGCTTATCGACGATAAAGAGCAAATGTTGCGCAGTGAGAGAGATAAGATAGAGCAAATCTATAGCTCAAAAGATGAACAGCTTAAAAACATACTGACACTTGTAAATAAAAAAATGCGCTTTGAACAGGAAAAAGATTTGTTGCATGAGGCGCATAAAATAGAAAACTATGAACATCAAGGTGAAGCAGAGGTTGTTCGTGATACAAATTCTAATGCAGGTTTTGTTGAGCTAAAAGAGTATCTTCGCACACTCCCTATCAGGTCATCTCAGAGGAAAGCTATAAAAAAACGTTTCTTGGCTGCCTATGACAATGACACAAGGGTTATCCACAAAAACGGACAGCTCTACCTTGACTTTTCAAAATACGACTATAGTGATTTGCTTGCTTACTAAAAAATTTAAAACAAAAAATATCGTTACCACTATCGAAAAATTTGCGTTAGAAAACAACTGTTCGCCGTTGGAGTTCTCTTTTGCTATCAATGAGATTGAGACTTATATCAAAAGTACGTCAGATGATACTTTTAAAATTTACAACGAAGACTCTCTTAACTACTATGACAATCCCCAAAAAATGGTTAATGAGCATCTTAGAATCAAGCAGATTTATACAATTACCGTAAAACAAGCGCCTAAACAAATCATAAAACTCAACTATTCAATCGATTTTTCGCCAAATAATGCACACCCTGCTCTTGTTTTGCATCCTGAATCACAAATTCCATACACTAAGTACCAGCCAAAGGAGATTTTTCTTCTTCTTTTTAAAGAGTTCAACAACATCAAAGCCGCAAACGGGATTTTAATCAACCTTTTTGATGAGGAGATGAAAGAGAAACTAAAAACATTTGTCAAATATCTCTACGCCGGCAAATTTGTCAAAAAAGTAAAAATACCGCTTTTTAAAGGCATCGACCCAGAAATAAGAAGAAGCAGCAAACTACTCATGCGCTTTTTAGAAAAAGAGTCTCACCTTCAAGTAATTGAAGTTGTAGAAGATGAGATACTTGTTGAGTACATCAAACCCGTTTTTGGGAAAAACGGATTTAACGCTTTTGGTGATATTATTGATAACGCTTCTTTAAAAAATGTTGATGACCTAAAATGCAAGATAGACGCAAAAGGCATTGAAATCATAGAGAACAGCGATCGAAAAATTTATAGAAGCAAAGTTAAGGGTTACGTTCATTTTGATACACAAAATTTCTACATAGACAACAAGATAAAGATGCAGTCACTCTCCCGCATTCAAGAACGCGTAGCAAAAGATGAAGCAAACAATATCGAAGTTATCATCGCACAGCATGACACTTCACTTGACTCACTTGGAGAAGGGGTAGAACTCATCTCCGAGGCTATCCATATACATGGGCATGTGGGTGCTAAATCAAGCTTAAGGGCAGTCAATCTTACAATAGACGGTGCAACACACAAAGACTCTGTCCAAGAGGCTAAATTTGCATTTATTAACAGACATAAAGGCAAACTTAGATGCCATAGTGCAAAAATAAAACTCCTTGAAGGAGGAGAGATTCATGCTACCAATGTAGAAGTAGAAAATTCTCTAGGCGGGGCTATTTATGCAGAAAATATCACAATCTCTCATGTTAAAAGTAATCTCAAAGTATATGCATCCAACTCTATTACCGTTAAACTTGTAGGCGGAGAAGACAATCTCTTTAAAATCAACTACAAAGAGATTTCCACACTCAAAAGCAAATACAACCATATAGCTAGAGAGATAGATGATTTCAAATACAAACTTGAAGGTGCAAAAAAACACTCGCCTGCAAAAATTCAGCTTTATAAAGAAAAAATTGATACACTCAAAGCCACACAAGAGCATATCATCAATAGTGCAATGCATGCAAAAATAACAGTACAAGAGCCTTTTAGGGGTATGAACACCATTGTTTTCACCATTGCAAATGATGAAGATATTCTCTTTAAAACAGAAGCTATGTCTTATGACCCTTTCTACCTTATCGCATCAGAAAACTCAATAACACTTCATCCAACGAACAAAAAAATCTCCATAGAATAACATTTTTTTAAATCTCCGCTTCTGCTATTTTTTTCATTTATAGGTTATTTTCATATAAAAAAGATACGTATTTCCGTGTTTTTAGTAGCATATAAATTATATTAATACTGTATTTATTTATATTATATCATTAATAATTTATATTTTAAAATTTATTACGTGCTTATAAATAAATAAAATGTATATTTAAGTATTTATTCTGTATTATTTTCTTTATGCAAATTAATGATCTGTTTAATATTCTTCACAACTCTATTGAGTCTCAAAACAATGGGAAAAAGATTTCCCTCAAAGAGATGGCCGATTCACTAGGGATTCCCATGAGAACGTACCAAGATTGGAAACTTGGGCGTGCAAAGCCACAAGCTGCTATTACTGTTATACAGATGCTTGGAAGACTTGAAGACGAAGAGATTATTAGAGCTGTAAGAAAAATCAATAAGCTGAAGGATTAAACGAATGAGCGCACTGACACAACAAGAAAGAGATGGCTTAGAAGATGTTTTTTTGTCTATACATACGACAAGTGAAAAAAGATACCAAAAAGTAAAAGAATTATCGTCTTTAATTATAGCTGCCGACATAAGCAGCGTTGCATCAAAAGTACTCAAACATGCGAAAATCGGACTTAAAAAGAGAAAAACGTTATATTTTTTCTCATTTTTTAACAAAAAGAAGAAATCTTTAAGCAAATAAACTATAAAGTGTCTATAGCTGAATTACTTGACTGGAAAATCTTGTTTTTATAGTTTTAGTAGTTTCGGAAAATCTTTATAAATTCAAGGGTAGATTTATGAATAAAGCTCAATTCGTTGAACTAGTGCAAGCAAGTGGCAATTACAAAACCAAGGTTGAAGCTGAGGCAGCTATCAAAGCTTTTACAGAGGCGGTTGCAACTGCTTTAGTAAAAAAAGAGGATGTTTCTCTTGTAGGATTTGGTAGTTTTAGCGCTTCATTACAAAAAGGTAAAAGTGGTAAGGTTCCTGGCACAAGCAAGAGCTATACTACAAAAGATAAAATGGTTCCAAAATTCAAAGCAGGCAAAGGTTTAAAAGACCGCGTTTCTGCTGGCAAATAATCTTCTTTTGTCGCAATTTTTTTGCGACAAATCTTACTCACTGATATTTTCCTCTCTCTTTCAATTTTAAATTTTGCAAAATAAAGTTACAATGTGATTACAAAATTGCTTCATGGAGAGAAGATGAAAAAAATCATGCTTGTTTTATTGATGTTATTGTCAATAAATCTATATGCAAATGAAAATAATCCTCACGTTGTCTTAGAAACTACGCAGGGTGCTATTGAAATTGAACTTTACCCTCAGGTTGCCCCATTAGCTGTTGAAAACTTTCTCACGCATGCAAAAAATGGGTATTATAATGGTTTAACATTTCACAGAATCATTAAAAATTTTATGATTCAAGGCGGGGACCCTACAGGAAGCGGACGTGGAGGAGAGAGTATCTGGAACAAGCCTTTTAAAGATGAGTTTACAGATAAGCTCTTTGAACGCGGAGGAGTTCTTGCTATGGCAAATTCCGGTCCTCATACAAACGGAAGCCAGTTTTTCATAACAACAAAACCTGCTCCTTGGCTCAATGGAAGACATACTATTTTTGGACAAGTGACTCCGCAAACACTTTATGTTGTACAAAAACTTGAAAATGTTCCTACCTCAGGGCAAAGAGGCGGAGACAGACCGCTTGAGACACAAAAAATCATCAGTGTTACTGTTAAAAAGTAGGTTTTTTCATGAACTTATCAGCAATCCCTCGACATACAAAAAACAGATAAAAGGCGTTTTATGGAATTTCAAACAATTGACAAACTGCAAAAAAAGGCTTTAAAAAAGAGTTCAACAGATTTTACAAGATTGGGTTTTGCACTCTTTTTTATGATAGGAGTTTTAACCTTTACCTTTTTAAGCAACGGTGGTATCTCAAATAACATGTTCCTTGCTGTTGCCGCTCTGATTGGTGCATATATGGCGATGAACATCGGAGCAAACGATGTTGCTAATAACGTCGGACCTGCCGTAGGCTCCAAAGCAATGACAATGGCTACGGCAATTATTATTGCAGCCATTTTTGAAGCATCAGGTGCGCTTATAGCAGGCGGAGAAGTCGTAAAAACTATCAAAAACGGAATTATCGATATATCTGCCTTTGGCGGCAATCCAGACCAATTTATCTGGGCAATGATGGCGGCTCTTTTAGCTGCAGCCTTGTGGCTTAACTTTGCAACAATGATGAAAGCTCCTGTTTCCACAACACACTCTATAGTTGGAGCCGTTATGGGGGCAGGAATAGCAGCTGCCGGTTTTAACATCGTCAACTGGGGGACAATGAGTGAGATTGTTGCTTCTTGGATTATCTCGCCGGTTTTAGGGGGCGTTGTTGCCGCCGCTTTTCTTTATGCCATCAAAAAATCCATTATATTTAAAAAAGACAAAGTTGAAGCAGCAAAAAAATATGTTCCTATTTTTGTTTCATTAATGGCACTGGCATTTGTTACATATATTATTCTTAAGGGAATGAAGCAAATATGGTCAAAAACCATAGAATTGCTTAACATCCTACCCCTAGTTTCACTCGAAGTTACAAAAAAGCCTTCTTTTGCAACTGCTTTCATTATCGCTTTAATTTTTGCTGTTTTTGTCTATTTTTTCATTAAAAAAAGAATTAGCTCCAACACAACAACTTTGGAGAACACAAAAGCTTCCGTCAATACTCTCTTTACCATCCCGCTTATTTTTGCAGCTGCTCTTCTAAGCTTTGCGCACGGCGCAAATGACGTTGCAAACGCTATCGGACCATTAGCTGCTATTAATGATGCCGTTGTTAACAAAGGTGTAGCATCAAGCGCTTCAATTCCTCTATGGGTTATGAGTGTTGGAGCGTTTGGTATAGCTATTGGACTCACGCTTTATGGTCCTCAGCTTATAAAAACAGTCGGAAGTGAAATCACGGAACTAGACCAGATACGGGCTTTTTCTATTGCTATGTCGGCCTCAGTTACAGTTATCATTGCATCACAAATGGGTCTTCCTGTCAGTTCGACACACATAGCCATCGGCGGTGTATTTGGCGTAGGTTTTTTAAGAGAGTGGCTACACATCAAAGATGAGAATAATCATACGCTTGAGGAAGATATCCTTGCTATTCAAGATGAAGAGTTGACAAAAAATGCGTATAAATCAGAACTAAAGACCCTCCAAGAAAAAAGCGATAAAACACAGGCTGACTATGTAAGAATTGTTACGCTTTACAAGATGATTGAAAATGAGAAAAAAATTATCAAATCAACGAAAAAGAGTATCAAAAAAGCAAAAAAAGTTCAGTATGTCCGTAGGGATGCCATCAAAAAAATTGTAGCAGCATGGCTTATAACGGTACCTGTAGCTGCCATTCTTGCAGGTATCCTTTACTTTACAATCAAAGGCATTATGATATAAATTGAGCATATAAATGCTCAATTTTGCTAGTTAAAGTCTTTTTTTGCAACTTCAAGTGCTTGATAAAAATCTAAAATCTCGCCGCCATGCTCTTTTTGAAACAACTCAGCTTTCTCCTTTGTGGCAAAAGCATATTTACTTATCCTGCTCATTGTTCCTTTAACGCTGCTGCCGACAACATAATACGCCTTTGTGGCATCAATAAACTTAAGTGTTGCGATATCTACAACAAGAGGATTTTTAAGAGAAACTCCATCATAGAGATGATCTTGCAAACAATGAATTGAGCAGTATTGATATGTTTTTCCATCTAAAGAAGCACTATGATTTGTTTTATAATATTTTGGCAAATTCATACCACAACGAGGACAGGACTCTCTATCTTTTGAATCTTGCAATAAAACAGCCTCTTTTTCTGTAACACTCTGAAACATTCCGTTCTTAGTTGCAACACCGCTTTGAACACCACAGCCAACTAAAAACACTGCACTTAGCGATAAAATAATTTTTTTATACATATATAATCTCCTTTAGGGCACCTCTAAAAATTCTAACCACCTTCAGCGATAGAGCCAAGTTCACAATCAAGGCGGTTAGAATTTTTAGAGATGCCCTTTAATAAAATATTAGCTAGAAATGATTACTATAGTGTTAAAAAATTATGAAATTGGAATTGAATATGAAAAGTAAAATTATGGGTTACACAAAAGAGATTCTTATCTTTATTGTATTACTTGCCATTTTTGCAAATATAGTGAGTTTTTTTAGAAGCAGTCATATAAGTAGCGACTCTTTAAATATAAACAGCGTATCACTACTGGGTCAAAAAACCTACATTTTGTCTGACGAAAAACCAATTATGCTCTACTTTTGGGCAAGTTGGTGCCCTATATGTAAAGTACAATCTCCAAATATCCAAACAATCTCAAAAGAGTATCAAGTAATCACCGTTGCCGTAAAATCAGGATATGACAAACAAATAGAAGAGTATATTAAAAAGCACATTTTAGATTTTAGAGTCATAAACGATTTTGATGGCTCACTGGCAGATAAATTTGGAATTTCTGTATTTCCGACTACTTTGATATACGACAAAGAGAGAGACTATTTTTATGGCGATGTAGGATATACATCAACTCTTGGTCTTTGGCTTAGAATGTGGTGGGTAGAGTAACAGGGTGGGCGCATTACCCACTCTGTTTGAAGCTTTACTACTTATTAATCTGTACAACGTATGCTTTATCAGAAAGAGGAACCCATGGACGTTTGATATGCTTCGGACGGCGAAGTGTAGAGTTTTCATCCAGACCTCTCGTCAAAGTATCTCTCCATCCTTGATATACTTTGAAGTTGTTATCATAATTCACTTGAATATCGCCTATCTTATCACCGGCTTGAGCAGGTTCTAAGATAACTTTTTGGTGCCAACAGTGCATACCTGAAATTGGATCTGGATGCGGTGCTGCTACAGCATTCTGCCATGAACCGCTTAAGCCATCCCACCAGATATTTCCACTGTCTCTGTTGTAATCCGCAAATCTCTCTGATTTAAACGGTTTAATACCTTCAACGTATTTTAGCTTGCCATTTTTGCCGTCCATTTGAAGCTCTGCGGTCGGCACACCAAAGCTGTTGATTCCTGCCGTCCCACTGTAATCTTCAATCTTAATTTGTGCGCCATTCTTTCCTGCATTCTCCGGAGAATGAGCCAAAAATTTAGAGTCGTTCATATTTCTCTTTACTGGCTGAGAATCCACTTTGCCATCTGTAATACCATTTGGAATCGTTACTGCATTTACAAGTTTCCAGCGACCGCCATGATGTGAACATGCCAATGTTCCCGGAAGAACTCCCTCGGTAGGCACTGCCATCGCAACAAAATAACCTGACTCCAACCCTGTTAAGCTATCCACAATTCTAACACGGATTGCATCACCGCGCTTAAATCCTTGTCTTTTTGCATCCACTGTATTTATCCAAATAGGATCGTGGTTTTGAGAGATTTCCATCAAGTGCTTGCTGTTTGCAGAACGTGTATGAATATTGTACGGCAGACGGAAAACGGTATTTAATGCATAAGAGTTTTTCTCTGTCATAAAAGAGTGATTTACATGCGAAACAATGTGAACCATCTCTTTTTTCTCCTCTTCGCTTCTCGGATAGAACGGAATAGCATATTCAGGCCACTTCCAATCATCGGCAAGCCACTCACAGAAGAAGTCAAGTTTTTTATCAAGAGTTGCAAAACCTTCCATTTTCTTACCATCGACAACAATACCTATAGATGTTTTCTTGCCATGAGATTCAGCTGTCATAACACCTGTTCTCTTGTTAATTGTAACGTCGTTCTTGTTGTATTTATGACCATGAGAAATATAGTTCTCGCCGTCATCTTTTATTTCACGCTCTTGTGCCGAATAGATATGGTTTTCTTCCATCCATGCACCGTAATCCCTCATATACTCATATACTGGGTACTCTGAGTTTTTATATCTCTCATCGCCCGTAGCAGTTGCTTTTAGGTTTGGCAGGTTATCACCGAATGCCGCATCGTACCACTCAGCGATTGTAACCGGCTTGCCAGGATTCTTTTTAGATTCCCACATTTTTCTGATGCCTAGCTCACCCGTAGGGTCAACATAATTAACACATAAATCAATCCAGAACTCATTCTCTTCCCATACTTCACCTAGACCTGCTTTTATGTGTGCTTCCAATGTTGCACGGTTTGGATTATTTGGTTTCCATCCGGCTTTTTCAAGTGCCACTCTCATAACCGGCTGACGGAAAGATGTCCAACGTGCAGGCATTGTAGCTTCAGAGTGCTGATCGTGTCTTTCCCCCGCCAAACCAACAGGCAAGATATAGTCAACATACCAGTTAGTCTCAGACCACACCGGAGAGAGGTTAAATGTAAGTTCCATCTTAGATTCGTTTTTCAGTGTATCAATCCATCTAAATCCATCCGGATTAATCCAAACAGGGTTATACATACGAGGAATCCATACTGCCAGCTTTTGAGGAACATTCAACCCCTTTGCTATCCATTTTTCCTGCCATTTGGTATCTGCCAAAAGGTGAGGAAGAAGATAAGACAACTCATATGTCGAAATTGGCCACTCCGGCGGCCACGAAAGCTCATTATAGACATCTACTTTTGGAACATTAGACCCGCGTACTCCTTGACCTACCGTCGCGCTACCGCCTTTTCCTGCAACTGAAATAACATGCCAGTGGTGGAAAAACGTACCGCCCTCAGGTCCAATAGCGCCACGAAGCGCGAGCGGCAGATATCCAGAGCGCCCGCTCATCCATCCGCCACGGTTTCCTGCTGCTGTTGCTCTCCAGAAATATGTAGATATAGCGGTTCCTGCCCATATAAACATATCATAAAGTTTTTCAAGCTTATACGCAGGAACATGTGTCTCTTTTACGGCAAAATCAAGCGTATAAGGAGAATAAAGCTCTTTTAAAACTTCAATGAAAGAATCAAAATCATTACCATTTGGAACTTTTGAGATATAACCTTTACTAACCATAAACTCCAAATATTTTTTATTATCTAAGAATACTTCCCAATTCAACCACTTTCTAACAAATTCTTTATCAACTTTGTTTTCATTTAAGATTCTGTTTGTCAAATAAAGATAAATTACCGGCTCCGTCCCAGGCCATGTAGCAATCCAAAGATCGGCCATACCTGCAGAGTTTGAAAGACGAGGGTCCATTACAACCAGCTTAGCACCCTTTGCTCTAGCTTCAGCTATAAATGCAGCCGACTGCGCAAAGTAGTGCCCAGCATCTGCCGCATGTGACGAGTTAAGGAAGAGAAGCTTTGCATTAGCCCAGTCAGGAGATATTCTGTCATCATTCGCCCACTGAATCGTAGGAGTACGCCCGCCGGAACTACAAATATTTGTATGCGAGTTTGTACAATCCTGACCTAAAGTGTACCAGATTTGAGGTGTAAAACCATTCTCGTTTGGACGACCAACGTGGTACATAACTGATTTTTTGGATAGCTCATCACCGACCTTAATGGTATCATGCATCTTTTTACCGATAGTAGTCATAGCTTCATCCCATGTTGTACGAATCCACTTTCCTTCCCCTCTAGCAGAACCAGGTGCACGTTTTAACGGGAATGCTATACGATCGGGATCATACATTTGAGATTGCACTGCATAACCTTTTGCACAATTACGTCCGCGTGAAGCCGGATGAAACGGGTTACCCATGTATTTTTTAACCATAAATGTTTTTTTATCAATCCATGCAGTAAGTCCGCACGAAGCTTCACAGTTAGAGCATGCGGTTGGTACAATCATATAGTCATTTACTTCTATACCATCAGGATTAGATGAACTTCTTACGCCGTGACGATTAATCCCGCCTCTTTTCCAGTCATCTCCGTCTAACTCTTTAAAATCATTCCATTCACTCATCGGAGGATAAAATGACAAAGAATCCGGAGTATTTGTAAACTTACTATCTTTAACAGATTCGGCAACCGCATCCGTTGTAAATACACCCTTTGCTATTGTGGCACCTGCAACCGTAAATGCAGCACCTTTTAAAAACGTTCTTCTACTTTCTAAATACATTAATATTCTCCCTAACTCATTGGTAATAATTGTGGAATCATTAGCCATACATGTTTAACAACCGCCAAACCGACTAATGCTAAAATCGCTGCAAGTTTCAGAATAGACTCTGATTTGCCGACTCTGCTTAACACCACTAACATCATTGGTAAAATATATGTCATCCATTGACCAACCCAGAACATAACTGCGTACGGTCCATTATTTTTAACATATCCAATCGTTGCAGCTATCTCTTCTGCTTTCATTGGTCCAAAGATATACTCTGACATATAGATGATAAATGCCATAAGTGCACTTAATCCAAGAATGATTCCTAGGAGATTCTTTGCCTCATCGCCAAGCTTATTGCCGCCAAGCAAAAGCATAAATGCAGAACCTGCAAGAAGTGCTGCTAAAATCATTTGGGCTGATTCAGCCGGCATTTGCCACAGTTCACGTGCAGTACACTGCGCCATAAGAGAAGCCGTGTAAAGAGTTACCGGTATAGCTAAAATCGTCGTCCATAAAAGCACTTTATCAAAAGTTTCACCGTCCTTCTTCCATGCCAAATATCCTAAAAGCGTTAAAAGACCCAAGAAAGTTGAAGCCATAACAGAGCCGATTGCAATAGCAGATGTCCAATTTGAATAGACAAATATATGCCACATTCTAAAAGGCTGATGCAAATCGGCAAGCGTGAATAGCAAGAAAATATTAATAAAGACGAATGCCGCTATTGATGCAGGAAGTCTAAGTTTGCCTGCTTGTTCAGGATACATTCTTAAAAGCACAAAAAGCATAAAAATCACACCTGTACCGATACTCTTTGCCCACATATTTACTGTTACTAACCATGGCCATACTATCCCCGGCAATGCCACATCCAGTGTTACGACAGCGTTCGTTGCTGATAAAATTTCATGTGCCATTAGTGGTGCCCTCCTACTGGAAGTGTTGTGATGTTATTAAATAGATTGTGACCATTTTCTCTTCTTGAAGCAAGAGGGTTAAGCGTTATATTGCCTCCGCCTACATAGAAATGATGAGGATTTGTTCCCTTCTCCGGCTTACGAACCTGAACACTGCCTTGATTTTTTTGAATATATTTAGAGATATTTGATGTCGGATCCTCTAAATCTCCAAATATGTTTGCCTGAACCGGACATGCAACAACACAAGCAGGCATCATGGATGATGCAACCCTATGTGCACAATATGTACACTTGTCTGCAGTTTGTGTCTGAGGGTCGATATAAATCGCTCCGTACGGACATGCCATAACACAACCGGCACACCCGATACAGCGCTCTTTATCTATATTAACAATACCATTCTCCAAGTAATGAAGTGCACTTACAGGACAAATTCTCTCACAAGGTGCATTTTCACAGTGGTTACATCGAAGAGGAGTAAACGTCCTCTTTGTTTCAGGAAATGTCCCCACATCTACATATTTTACACGAAGTCTCCATGTACTCAGCGGAACTTCATTTTCCACTTTACATGCGATTTCGCACCCCTTACATCCCATACACAAATGCAAGTCAACTAGGAAGCCCAATTGCATATACTCTCCTTCTTTTAAGCCTTTTTAGACAAATATTAAGATTTATAACAACAGTTAATCTTTCATAAAAGAAACCCTTATTTTAGTCCTAAACAAGGGCTTCTACTGCAACAATACTACCTACATAAACCTTAAAATAGTTATAAAATTATCACAATTTTGTGATAATAGTGTAATAATTTTTTATTATGTGCATATTTGAAATTTTTATTTATCTACTCTTACTCTGACTGATTGTTCATGAGCGCTAAGACCTTCAATATTTGCAATCAACGCACACTCTTCTCCTATCTCATTTATAGCTCTTTTGCTAAATGAGATAATAGAGCTTTTTTTCATAAAATTTTCAACTCCCAGCGGGGAATAGAATTTGGCAGTTCCGCCTGTCGGCAGAGTGTGATTTGGACCTGCCATATAGTCTCCGATAGCTTCAGGTGTGTTATGCCCCAGAAAAATGGCTCCCGCATGCTTGATAAGGGGAAGCAGTTCAAAAGGAGAAAGCGTTGCTACTTCTAAATGTTCCGGTGCAATCTGGTTCATCAAATCAATCGCTTCTTGCATCGTATCTGTAACAATTATTGCTCCGCGCTCCTCTATGGATTTTCTTGCAATCTCTTGACGCGGGAGTTTTTGTAGCCAAACTTCAAGCTCAATTTTTACCGCATCTGCCAATGCCTGTGACGGGGTAATCAAGATAGAACTTGCCATCTCGTCATGCTCCGCTTGGGAGAGCATATCTATCGCCATGTGCGAAGGATTTGCACTATCGTCTGCAAGGATTCCTATCTCGCTTGGTCCTGCTATCATGTCAATGTTAACATCTCCAAAAACCATCTTTTTTGCTGTTGCGACAAAAATATTTCCCGGACCCGTAATAACATCTACTTTTGGGATAGTCTCTGTGCCATACGCCATAGCCGCAATCGCACTTGCTCCTCCAACCTTATAAACTTCGCTCACACCGCACAAGTGGCATGCCGCAAGAAGAAGCTCATTTGGCTCATTCTCGGGCGTAGGCGTACAGACAACTATCTTCTCAACTCCTGCAACCTGTGCAGGGATAACGTTCATAAGAAGCGAAGACGGATATGCTGCCTTTCCGCCCGGGATGTAGAGCCCTGCGCTATCGACCGGTGTGACTCTTTGACCTAAAATCGTTCCGTTTGGTTCGTCATCAAACCAAGATCTAGGCTTCTGTTTTTCATGATAAGCTTTGATTCTCTCATAAGACAGATGCAAAGCAGTTTTGAGTTGTGCATCAAGGTTGCCATAAGCCTTGCTCATAGACTCCGTTGTAATTTTAAGGTCATCATCACTTTTTGGAGTCCACTTGTCGAATTTTGCTATATGCTCTTTGAGCGCTTGATTTTTATTTTCTCTGATTTGGTTTATGATATTTCCGACTATTGCACTAACATGAGCTATGTCCATTTTGCCGCGTCCGAGGAGCTCTTCAAACTCGGCTTTAAAATTACTGTTTTTTGAATTTGTAAAAATCATTCTCTACTTTTTTCCTTTCTTAAACTCTTCTTTGACTATTTCTAATGCTTTGAGAAAATTTTCTGCATCAATAGCTCCCATAAGCGGTTGAAACATCGGTTCTTGGCTCGGATACAAAAACCAGATAGCAGGAGTACCGGGTTGCCATAGCTCACGAGGCATATAGTCATTTTCATCACTATAGGAGATGATTGTGACAAAGTTTTTATTGAGTTCTTCAACCACTCTTTTGTCTTTAAAGGTCGTTTCATCTAAAATAACACAATATTTACATGAGTGCCTTGACGAGACAAAAAGTACGGGTTTTGAAACAGCTTGTGCATTTTTAATCCCGTCGTGATAATCTTTCGCCCACTTTATTTCAGCGGCCGTGAGATTTATAAAAATCCCAAAAAGAAGAAAAAGAAAAAATTTACGCATCTTGTTTTACCTTTAGTAGAAGTTCTTTCGCGCACTCCAGTGCACTTTTATCTGTTACATCAATTATAATATCCGCAACTGCCGCATATTGTGGCAAACGTTCATTATAGAGCTCTTTCGCCTTTTTAAGGTTACTTAGAAGTGGACGTTTTTTAAGTTTTTTTGCCGCATTCGGGTGGTTTTTTATCCGCTTAATAATCTTGTCAAATGGGGAATCTAAAAAGACAACTGTTCCTATCTCTTTAAGATTTTCCTGTCTGTAAAAACCGCCTCCGGTAGAAATAAGCGTGTTGGTGACGCTTGTTTGCAGCCACTCTGCCACCTTTTTCTCAAGTGCCCTAAAGTAAGGTTCACCCTCCTCTTCAAATATCTTCTTTATTGTTCTGTTTTCCATACTCTCTATGAGATCATCCGTATCCACAGAGAGATACTCAGAAATCTTAATCACCTCGCGAGCAACGCTTCCTTTTCCGACACCCATAAAACCTATTAAAATTATATTTTTCACTTTTGCTATTCCGCTTTCATTGTAAACATACTCATATCAAAATCAGGTTTCGTCTTTATGGTTTTGTAATAAATCAAAACAGCAGAGATGATATTGAACTCTAATAGTACCATACTGACAATAAAGGTAAGTGCAAAAAATCCCAAAAACTGCGAAACAAAAAAAGATAATGCAAAACCAATCAAAGAGAAGATAAAAAGAGCAAATTGCCATTTTGTTGCTTTTTTATTTATCATATCATTCATTGTCGGAATGGACATATACCCTTTTGCATTTAAATGAAACCAGACCAGAAACGGGACTATTTTGTATAGCATACCGGACATAACAGAGAAGATAAAACCGCCTCCTACTAAAATAGAGACAAAAACAGTGTACTTTTCGTCAAAAAAATCATTTACCACCCATGCAACGGTACCTACCGTCATAAACACGGCTGCGCTCTTCCAATACCAAATTGTGATATCGCTTACTTTTCTACGCCTAGCACTCACTTTTAACCAAGCCATAATAGCAAACACCATAAAAAGGGATGCGATTATGGATTTTGCGGCTATTGCGTATGAATCCGCAAAAAGATTCAAAATCAACCAAAGCACGAGACCAGCAACAGCGATAAGCACGGCAAATCTTTGAAAAAAAGGCTCAAATTTCGGTGCGACATAAAACATGGGCAAGATATGAAAAGCAACACCGACAATCAAAATACCGGCAAATCCAAAAATTGCCCAAACGCTATGGATATTGGCAAAGAGAAGATGGGATGCTCCAATTTTTCCAATCCCGTAAGATGCCAAAAGATGCACTCCCAAGAGAGTAATCAAAAGAGCGAATATGAGACTTGTTATCATTGCTCTTATACTCGCATTGATATGAACAACTGTTCTAAATGCAAATAACATAGCAGTTATAAGGAGCAAAAATCCTCCTCCCAAAAGCAGCGATGCGATTAAAAGTAACTTTTGGAGTTCAAACCATAATCCAAAAACCATTCCAAGCGTACCTGCCAAAAGAAGGATGTAGGAGAGCTTGGAAACTTTATCTACATTTGAGATTTTTACCCCTGCTAGTACGGGCAGCATCTGCACAAGTGCGCCAAACATGACAAAACAAAAAAAACCTATGGTAATGGCATGAGTAACAGCTATAGCTTGGGGAGCAAAACGGCTTGAGAGTGCAGCAGCGTCACTAAAAAAAATAAAAAAACCTGCCAAGATAGCAAAAATCGGTGCTGTTGCAAAAAACCTTAGCGGTGCAGTTATCGGCGGTGCTTGATCAACCGACAATCCGTCAAAATCCATTATCCGTCCCCTATACCCTACTCGACTATCATCGATTGCATCATATCCACAATGCGGTCTGCATCAGCGCTTAGGTGTTGCTGTGCCATAGTGTAGAGCATCTGTTCTTCTTTCATGTTGTGCTGTTGCATCAAAATCATCAACGTTTCGCTATTGCCAAAAAACTTATCCTTATCCTTCGACTCCATGGCTTTGCCCATCTCTGCCAAAAGATTTCTCATCTGTGCATGCTCATGTCTCATAATCGCAGTAGGACCCTGTGTCATGCCTGTTTTTTGCTCAAATTCCAAAAACATAACGCGCTCTTCCATTTGAAAGTGTCTCTCTGTCGCTTTTGCAAATTCTTCATACGCTTCCTTTGCATTTTCTATCGATTTTGCCGCCTCATCCTCCATTTTTGCGAAAAGTTCATCACAACGTCCATGATCTTCAGTTAAAAATCCCTTTATTGTACTCATACTTAATACCTCAATTATTTAATTTTAGGTATTATAATTGTCATTATCTTAATTTAAAGAGCTTTTTACTATAATACGCGCTTTAATTTTACAGGACAAATGATGAAAAACAAAAAACTTATTACGCTGGGTTTTGCCTCTGTTACAGTCGCTCTGGCTCTACTTTTTTCAACCAATCTTTTTGCCGCAACAGCAAAAAAAGAGCAGACAAAAGAGGCGTCTAGACTTGAAGCTTTAGCGAAATTTACAAAAGTCCTCAGTATTGTCGAGCAGTACAACGTTGACAACGTAACGATTGAAGAGCTTATGGATAAAGCACTTCAGGGCATGATGAGCAATCTTGATGCGCATTCTAACTATCTCTCTCAAAAAGATTATAAAGATTTAAAAATCCAAACAAACGGTGAGTTTGGCGGTCTTGGTATTACTGTAGGCGTAAAAGACGGAGCGCTTACCGTTATTGCTCCGATAGAGGGTACGCCTGCGGACAAAGCCGGTATAAAAGCCGGTGACATCATCTTAAAAATCAACGAAAAATCTACTCTTAACATGACTATTGATGAAGCTGTCTCTATTATGAGAGGAAAAGTAGGCACGAAAATTGAACTTACCATCGTCCGTGAGGGTGAGACAAAACCTCTTGCTATAAGTATCACAAGAGCCATTATCACTATAGAGTCGGTATATGCAAAAACTATCGGAGACAATATTCAGTATATCCGCGTCACAAACTTTGATAAAAAAGTTGTAAATGATGTCTCTAAAGCAATCAAACAAAAAAAAGCAACGACAAAAGGAATCGTTCTTGATTTGAGAAACAACCCTGGGGGGCTTCTCGATCAAGCAGTTGGGCTTGTGGACATATTTGTCGATAAGGGAGACATTGTCTCACAAAAGGGCAAAAACAAAGCTGATGATGAAGTTTACACGGCAAAAGCGATTAACACCCTTACTAATGTCCCTCTTGTTGTCCTTGTCAATGGCGGAAGTGCTAGTGCCAGCGAAATCGTAAGCGGCGCACTTCAAGACCATAAAAGAGCGGTTGTCGTCGGTCAAAATACATTTGGAAAAGGAAGCGTTCAGGTCGTTTTACCGATAAATGAAGAAGAGGCAATCAAACTTACGGTAGCAAGATACTATCTGCCAAGCGGAAGAACTATTCAGGCTGTCGGCGTTAAGCCCGATATTGAGGTTTTGCCGGGTGAAGTAAAAACTAGCAAAAATGAGTTTGCATTAAAAGAAGCCGACCTCAAAAAACATTTGACCGAAGAGTTGGAAAAAGTAAACGGCACACAAGAGGAGAAAGGAGATAAAGTTGATACAAAACACATTATCTCCGATGAGATGATACAAAAAGACATTCAGCTTAAAGTGGGAACCGATATCATCAAAGCTTTAATTATCACAAAAGGAGTATAACCATGGAAAAAAGAGAGTTGATTTACGAAGGAAAAGCAAAAAAACTTTTTACGACTGATGATGCAAATTTGCTTATCTCAGAGTTCAAAGATGATTTAACTGCGTTTAACGGAGAGAAAAAGTCAAGCGAAGCAGGCAAAGGCGCACTGAACAATAAAATCTCTACAGAACTTTTCAAGCTCTTGGCTGAAGATGGCATTCCAACACACTTTGTCAAGATGCTTGATGACAATCACATGCTCCACAAAAGAACAGATGTTATTCTCATCGAAGTAATCGTTCGCAACATTGCAACGGGGAGTTTGAGTAAAAATCTTGGAATTAAAGACGGTACGGTACTTCCTTTTACGCTCGTTGAGTTTGACTACAAAAATGATGCACTAGGCGATCCAAAACTAAACGACCAACACGCACTTATCTTAGGGCTTGTAAAGTATCAAGATGAACTTGACAAACTCCGCCGTATGGCAAGAGAGATAAATGATATCCTAAAGCCGTACTTTGCAGCAAAAGGTCTCAATCTTGTTGACTTTAAACTTGAATTTGGGAAAGATAGCAGCGGCAATATCATTTTGATTGATGAAATCAGCCCTGATAACTGCCGTTTTTGGGATATGCAAAGCGGTGAAAAAATGGATAAAGACAGATTTCGCCAAGGTTTGGGCGGGTTGAAGATGGCGTATGAAGAAGTTTTAAACAGAATATTAAGCAAATAAAAAAAAGGTGATATCATGAAAGCGATAGTTAATGTATTTTTAAAAGCAGGTGTATTGGATTCTCAGGGAAAAGCGGTGCATCATGCTCTTGAATCCATCCACTTCAGCAACGTAGAGGATGTACGTGTCGGCAAACAGATTATTCTTAAGATAAATGAAAGCGATGAGAAAAAAGCTATGGCAGATGTTACAAAAATGTGCGAAGAGCTTCTTGCAAATACAGTTATAGAAGACTATACAATCGAGATTATCAAATGAAAGTAACGATATTACAGTTTCCAGGTACTAACTGTGAGTACGATACAGAGCATGCTTTTAAATCCTTAGGCGCAAAAACAGAGATTTTATGGCATAAATCCGAGGTTGTGCCGGAAGATACCGATTTGCTAGTAGTAGCAGGCGGATTCAGCTATGGCGACTACTTAAGAAGCGGCGCTATCGCAAAGTTTAGTCCTGTCATGAAAGCTGTGACGAAATATGCAAACAAAGGTGGAAAAGTTTTAGGTATATGTAACGGTTTTCAAGTACTAACGGAAGCAGGTCTCCTACCGGGTGCACTTAAGAGAAATGAGAGCCTGCACTTTCTCTCAAAGCACCATCACCTTAAAGTCGTGAACAATGACAATGTTTTTTTAAAAGAACTAAATAGCGGTGATGTTGTCAATGTTCCCATAGCTCATCATGACGGAAACTACTACATAGATGAAAATGGTTTAAAAGAGCTTTATGCAAACAACCAGGTTCTTCTAAAGTATTGTGATGCAGAGGGTAAAGAGAAAAATCCAAACGGAAGCGTTGATGCGATTGCCGGTGTTTGCAACAAAGAAAAGAATGTCTTTGGGCTTATGCCTCATCCCGAGAGAGCAATGGAAGCAATATTAGGAAGCAGTGACGGCGTCAAAATGCTTCAAGGGTTTTTACAAGCGTGATTAAACTCCTCTTTATATGGCTTTTTTGCTCAAGCTTGGTATTTGCCAATGCTAATGTTTCAGGGGATGGGGCAAATGCTGATGTTCCCTATGAAGAGGCTATTGAAGAGGCATCTAAAGCTCTCTATCTTAACTTTGAAAAGATTCCTCAAAGAGTTCTTAAAGGGGAAGTTTTTCCCATAACTATTAAAACTCTTTGTGTTATTCAAGACTTTGATGATATCCAGTATAAACTCTCAAATATGCAAGGGCTTAAAATGCTCGGCGATACACCCTCAAGAGTTAAAGATGCAAAATACTACTATGATACTTTTTACTTTATAGCAACCTCACAAAATGCAAAACTTCCTGATTTTGAAGCAACTCTCATTCATACAAGTAAGAAAAACTACCAAAGTACGCAACTTAGCGGAGAAACTTTAAATGTTATCTCCCTTAACCCAAAAAGCGATTTCTCCAATATAATTGCAAACTCTTTTGAGATAGTAGAGTATAAAACAACAAGCTATGATGCAACACACAACATTGTTGTTTTTGTTGCCACTGCACAAAATTGTGATATTTCTGCTTTAAAGCTAGGCGGTGTTTATAAACAGGGGATTGAGTCTGTTACAAACTCTTTTACGGATGCTAAGATTACCTATTATGCCATAATCGGCAAAAGCGTCCAAACACTCTCTTTTTCCTATTTTAATCTTATAAAAAATAGATTTATTTTTGTCAACATACCCATTATAGTCAATGATGACAGCGTTACAACACAAAGTGATTTAAAACCAAAAGATCAATCAAATGAGATTCTAAAAATGGGAGCTGCCGCGATAGTGGCTTTTGTTGCCTTTATTATTATTTTGTGGAGAAGAAAGTATATCTACCTTGTTTTTATAGCACTTCCGCTTGCCTACATCCTCTCTATCGCTCTCCCATCAAAAGAGGTTTGTATCAAAGAGGGTTCTGCAATCTATCTGCTTCCGATGTCCAATGGAACTATTTTTGAGCAAGCTCCCAAAGAGTACCATCTCCAAAAAGAGGCAGAAGTAAAAGGTTGGACAAAAGTGCAGCTTCAAGACCAAAAAATAGGCTGGGTAAAAAATGAAGATTTTTGCTCAAATTAGCTGGCTCTACGCAACCATCATTATAGCCATATCGCTTGGCTTGATGATTTTTACATTTTACATTCTCCCAAAACCATACAGCAGAAAATTAGCCGCATGGCTTATCCGACTTAGCACTTTTTTCTCTACAGAGGTAATTGGCAAAGAGGATCCAAAAGCACAAATCTTTTTAATGAACCATCAAAGCGATTTAGATATTGCCGTGATGGAAACTATCACACCTAGAGACATTGCATGGGTGGCAAAAAAAGAACTTTTTGATATCCCTTTTTTCGGTTTGGCACTAAAATTTCCAAAAGATATCGCCGTTGAAAGAGAAAGTAAAACATCACTTATAAAACTTCTCAAAGATGCAAAAAAAGTTGTCAGTACAAACAGAGCCATTGCAATGTTTCCTGAAGGTACCCGCTCTGCCACCGGAACGATGCTCCCTTTTAAATCGGGTGCAAAAATGGTAGCTGATGCAAACTCCCTTATAGTGCAACCTGTCGTTCTAATAGAAACCGCAAAACACTACAACACAAAAAAATTTCTATATAAACCCGGAAGAATCAAAGTGGTATTTTTAGAATCGTTTGTGGCAGATAAAAACGATAGCGAGTGGCTGAATAACTTAAGAATCAAGATGCAGAAGGTCTATAACGATGAGCTGGCAAACCATCCTCGCCATAGGTAGCGGCGGTTTTATCGGGGCGGTGCTGCGTGCCTATCTAAACGGGGTAATTTCACACAGAATGCCCCATGATTTACCTTTTGGAACGCTTGGGGTAAATCTGGGCGGCAGTTTTGTAATGGGCGTACTTATCGCCTACTTTATGCACACAACCTTTTTTTCACTCCATGTTAAATCTTTTCTCACAACCGGCATTTTGGGCGGACTTACAACCTACTCTACATTTGCCATTGAGAGTTTTTTACTCCTTAACAGCGGGCAAATCGCTCTCGCACTTGCAAATATCTCACTTAATGCCTTTGGTTCTATTTTTATGGCAGGAAGCGGTTTTTATATCGTAAAGCTTTTTTTCAAAGCATAATTATCTCATCCGCGCACCACTTAGCCAAATCCAAATCATGCGTGATGAGCAGCATTCCCATGTCGTCCAAATGGTGCACAAGCATCCGCATTACATCAAGTTGGATAACATTGTCAAGTGCGGAGGTTGGCTCATCGAGCAAAAGAAGTTCCGGCTTCATAAGCATTGCACGCAAAATGGAAGCACGCTGGAGTTGTCCGCCTGAGAGTTCATGGGGAAGTTTAAAAAGCAACTCACGCTCAAGTTTGACGCTTGTAAGATAAAACTCTAAATCATCAAGTTTTGCCACATCTTTTATCTGATTTAAAAGCGTATAGCTAGGATGAAAAGAACTGTATGGGTCTTGAAATACCTCTGAGCAAACGGAGTGTTTAATCTCTCCGCTGAGGGGTTTTAAGTTGCCAAGAATAAGTTCAAAAATAGTGCTTTTCCCTGCTCCACTCTCGCCTACTATCGCTTTTATCTCCCCTTTTTTTAATGAAAACGAGAGGTTTTCAAAAAGCATAGACTCTTTTTTATATCCAAAAGAGAGATTCTTTACCTCTAAAACCATAGATATTTAGCTATTGCTTTGTGCAGGATATAGCTTTTCAAGCTCTTCATAAAGTTCTGCCGGTGCGATATCGCTGTTTTGTTCCAAAACTCTCTGCATAACCACATTATCCTCTTCGCCATTCCAGACCTTAATGTAAGAACCATCTTTGTAGCCATGGTCTTGTCTAAACTGGTTAAGGATGTTTTTACCTACATAGAGCTTATAGAGTGTCTCAAGATCAAGAGCGCTCATCACAACCAAGTCAAAAAAATCATTGACCAATTTTTCTAAACTGAACTCATTTTTCAAGAGTGACTCAAGCATGATGGCTTCGATTTTTTCCATAATCTCATTTTCATTGGCAAAGAGACTATTTTTGACAATAATCTTCTCAAAACTCTTTGCATCAGCAAGGGAAGATGCGATTGCACCGATACCGCTTTGTGCATGTTGCGCATCCAGTTCTATAGCCAAACTCATTATAAAGTGCCAAACATCAACAACTTCTATCTGCAAGTTTGCCCAATTGGCCTCTTTGTCGATGTTCTTCCAATGCTTCCAAGAAAAACTATCTATCATCTCGGCACACTCCATGTAGATACAACGCTTCCAGTTGATAACCTTGTTGTTTTTTGTAATCCCGCTTGTCCATTTGTCGCCATTTGTAGCCTTGTTTAAATCGGCTTGCAGCTGTAGCATAAGTGATATTTTGTCCATATTTTCTCTCTCAAATTTAATTCGCCTATTGTACCGAATATGCTAAAATAGCGCACTTAAATTGAGAGCTGTATGAAAAGAATTGACTGTAGAAAATGCGAATACTATTTTGTCACATGGGAAGCCGCAAGACCACATGGATGCAAGGCGTATGGGTTTAAATCGCCGCAAATCCCATCTTTAGTTGTCTTTCAAAGTAGCAGGAGTGAGTGCGCTATATTCAAAGAGAAAAGTTCGTCCAAATAAGTTTTTTGCCAAATCCAAGAGTGTTGTCGGTGAATTTGAAATAGTTGATTTTTATCTGCCAAAGTTTTGGGTTCATGGCAAGTGCGTAAGGGAAATTTTTAAAGTATAACTTTTTTAAACTCTCATCTTCCAATGGCAAAAACTCGCCTCTGAACTGAACTCCCTCTATCTTACCCACGATTTTTGTCTCTAAAACCACCGTTCCGGCTATTTTTGGATTAATTGTTATATTTTTTATATGTGTTGTCTCATCACTGCTTGCTACGACAAAAGAGATTTGTTGGGCATCGTAAGCGTAAAATAGGTTGCATGCACTAAGCTCGCTGTCGTCTATAGTAGCAAGTGTAAGTACATGATGTTTTTGTAAAAAGGAGTCTATTTTTTTTAAATCATTTAACATTGAAATTCTTATAAAGACGCTTTTCTAAATCTTCCAAAGAGTTAATCTCTCTTTTAGATAGCATCAGCCGTGCAGTATCATCATTAGCCATTGTCTCAAACATCTCTTTTGGAGAAGTCATCTTATAGTGGCTCTTGAGAAAATCGAGCAAGACTTCAAAGTTATCACTTTTTTTCTCGCTGGATTGCTTAAAAAATTTAAAATCGTTCCAATCTATCTCAATCACTTTTTCTTCCTATGCTTTGCAATGCTTTTTGCAGGTTTTCTATTATTTGTGCCATTTTAGCAGATGAGAGAGCAAAGTTCAACCTCATAAAACCGCTTCCCTCTCTGCCAAAACTTATCCCTGCACTAAGCCCAAGCTTTGCATCTTTTACAAAAAACTCTCTTAGCTCTTTATCCTTTAAAAGCATACCTCTACAATCAAGCCAGGCGAGATAAGTTCCCTCAATCGGAGTTATTTTTATAAAATGCGGATATTGATCACACAACTCTTTTAATAGAAGAAAATTTTTATAAAGATGGATTTTAAGCTCTTCAAGCCACTCTTTACCATCTTTATATGCCGCTTCAAAGGCTATATGCGAGAGTGAGCTTCCAAATGCAAAATGTCTTTTATCGTACACCTTTTTAAATTTAGCTCTTAACTCATCATTTGTTATGGCAACCGTGCTTATGGCAAACCCTGCCATGTTAAATGTTTTTCCTACGCCTATGGCGGTTATGGTTATATCTCTTGCTTTATCGTTTAGCGATGCAAATGGTATATGAATATTTGGAGCATAAACTAAATCGGAGTGTATTTCGTCACTAAAAACTATGATGTTATGTTTTAGGCAAATCTCTAAAATCTCTTCTAGCTCCTCTCTTCTCCAAACTCGCCCTACAGGATTGTGCGGAGAACAAAGAAGCAGAAGTTTTGTTTTTTCATCTATTTTTGACTTTAAATCTTCTATATCAAACGAGTAAGTTCCATCATCTTTTAGCTTTAACGGGTTTTTTAAAAGCTCTCTCTCATTTTCTATCACACTATGAAAAAACGGCGGATATACCGGTGTTTGAACTATAATTTTATCGCCCTTTCCAGTAAAAGCTTCTATAACCGTATTCATACTTGCCACAACAGAGTGTGAGTAAAACAGCTCACTTACTTCAAATTCAACAGTGTGTTCTCTTTTCATCCAATCACACTGAGCTTCAAATGCACTACGCGGCATCTCTTCATAACCCATAACGGGATGTTCAAGACGCTTTTTTACCGCTTCTAAAACAAAATCAGGCGTATCTATATCCATATCCGCCACCCAAAGAGGTATAACGACATCACTTCCAAAGAGCTTTTTTCTCATAGTGTATTTCTCTGCGTTTGTGCCTTCTCTACTGGCAGAGGTTGAGAAGTTATATTTTTTTATCAATACATTATCCGCACATCATTTGTATATCTATTTTCATTGGAAAATATCCTATCGTTTGCTTCTTTTAATGTAATAGCCTTTTTTACATCTAATGCTATTTTTTTTGCCAAATAGTAAGCTAAATTTGGAGGTACGGCATTACCAACCATTTTATACCCCTGCACTCAAATTGTTATAATAAAACTTATGACTATCGGGAAAAGTTTGGATTCTTGCACACTCCCTAATACTAAGTCTTCTATACAAATGCTCACTACCGCTCACAAAAACTCTTTTATTTTGCTCTACAAATTCCATTTTGGGAGCTTGTGGATGAAGAGGAGCATGTCTCCCTCCTGCTTGAATCGTAAAAGAGGGTTCATCCCAACCTCGTACACGATTTCTTGACATAAACATTGTTGAAAAACCGCCTGTCATATATTCATGGTTTTCAATGCTACACTTATCGCCGTTAGTATAGTTTTTATCTTCTGCAGGAAGCGCACTCTCTTTAAGGTCAAAAATCACATCTTTTAAAAATCTTTTTTTAGAAAATCCCTCCGGAAACTCAAACGATATTCCCAAATCTTTTCTAAATCCGACAAAAAAGAGCCTTTGTCTGTCCTGAGGTACTTGAAAATCATGAGCATTTAAAAGTTTAAAAGAGAGGTCGTATCCGCTATCTATAAAATGATTTTTAATATTTTGAAGTGCCTCACTATGGCGAGAAGCTAACATTCCAGATACATTTTCAGCTAAAAAAAAGAGCGGTTTTTTATCTCTTAGCACTCTGATAAACTCAAAAAACAACTGTCCTCTATGGTCTTCTATGCCTCGCAAAGCTCCCGCCTCACTCCAACTTTGACAAGGCGGTCCACCGATAAGCCCAATAGCGTCAGGAATCCTACTTGATGGAATAGCAGCTATACTTCTTCTATCTAGTTTTGTGGATGGAAAGTTTTTTTCAAAAGTTTCCCAGATTTCTTTGTCATATTCATTTGCCCAAATAGTTTTAAAACCAGCTTTTTCAAAACCAAGGTCTAAGCCGCCTGCACCTGAGAATAAGGATATTATGTTCACATTCAACCTTTTATTTTAAACACCAACAATTTTGCAATATCTTATCTCTTTCTCCACACGCTTACCTCTGCGACGCTATGTTGAAATTTTCTAGCACTCTCTCCTATGACAAATTCTAAATCCTGTATATGCACAAGTTCAAAGTTTTTGCTTAAAATATCTTTTAGAGTATCTATGGTTTTTACTTCTTTAGAGTTACTATCTACATATCCGCCGAGCCATAGCTCTTTTTTAGTCGAACTCTCCTGCCAAGAGTATGGCGAAGCGATGAGTAGTACACCATGCTTATTTATGCGATTTTGTATATCCTCTAAAAATAGTCTGGGGCTATAGAGTCTATCTATAAGGTTTGTTGCCATAACTAAGTCATAAGAGGTAAAATTTGGCTTAAGGTTGCATGCGTCGCCTTGCCAGAATGAGACTTTCTCTCTCACGCTTTCATAGCCAAGCTCCTCTATGGTTACCTTTTTCTTCTCCGCCAAATCGCCCTCTGTTTTTGAAGCGTATGCGACATAACCGTCATTTTTGAGCTTTACCCCGACACCTATAAATCTCGCCGAGAAGTCAACTCCCTCTACTGCATCAAAACTCTTTGCAAGCTCAAATGTCGCTCTTCCCGTTGCGCATCCCAAATCAAGAGCTTTTGTACGGTTTTTGGCAAATTTGGAGGCTATGTTTACACACTCTAGGGCAAAATTTTTCACTCCAAAGTAGCTCTTGCCGTACTGAAAGGCACAGTATTGCGCAACCGCCGTATCATCTTCGTAAAAATCTTTTTGCTCTTGCGTTTTGCCTGAGGAGATGACATACCTAAATCCTGCGTTTTGATAGAAGTGTCTGCGAAATGCGTAACGGGAGTGCTTCATGATAAGGTTGCCGCTGCTTGCCCATGATGAGCCTAAAATCAGCGCATGTTTGTTGTCGAATGTCGGCGTAGAAAAATCATCATACGCTTCATGAACCTCAAAACCTTCAAAACCAAAAATTGATGTACGGCTCCACTGCCAGACATTGCCCACTACGTCATAAAGACCGTTAAAGCCAAATTCATTGACGGGGCATGAGCTAAAGTAGTGGTAAAAGTTCAAGTTTGCCCTGCTCTCATGCAACTCTGGAATATCTCTCAAACCTGCATACTCATAAAGCAAGCGATACTCCGCTTCACTCGGAAGTGTATAAACAACTCCCTCCTTTTGGCTTTTGTAGCGGCAAAATGCCTCTGCTTCAAGCGCATTGACCTCAACTGGCCAATCAAGGGGCATATCAATAACCTTGCAAAGCGCTCTATATCTGTATATACCATCCTCATAAACCCAAAACGGCGGATGTTTCGCACCGCTTATGGCTAAAAACTTCCTACCCTCCTCATCCCAAAACACCTCATTTTCATACCCGCCCTCTTTAACAAACTCCATAAACTCGGCGTTGGTTACAAGATACTTTGAGACCAAAAAGCACTCAACATCTTCTTCGTATCTGCCATACTCATTGTCCCAGCCATAGAGACGGTGTGACCTCTCTTTGCCCAAAACAACCCTGCCGCCTTGCATCTCTGCCATCTCATTTTTTGGTGCGATAGTACTGTGAAGGCAAATGTTAAACTCTGCAACCTCTTGCACAAACTCCAGTGGCATCTGGCGGTGCAAAACAAGCGAGGTCTCTATATGAATCCGCTCATGCTCAATCCCCATCAAAATAATCCACATAGGCGAATCCTGCGTGATTGGCAGTGTCAAAGGAAGCGTTTCAATAAGCCCGTCCACGACCTCTCTCACCTTTGCCCTGTACTCTCTGACCTCCTGCACCCTTGGCCAACGATAGTGAGCACTCTGCAAATCATCCCACTCCATTTCATCCACGCCTACGGCAAAAATGGATTCAAAATCTGGGTTGATGCGCTGTGAGACAATCTTCATAAGTACAAGTTTGTTGATAAAAAAAGTAGCAGTATGTCCAAAATAAAATATCATCGGATGGCGTGTCGGTTCTGACTTTTTATAAAAAACATCTTCACTTTTAAGCATTTCAAAAATCTTTTCAAAAAGCGAAAAAGTGTTATGAAAATACGCCCTTATCTCTTTGCGTTTTGCCTCAATGTCCATGCCATCAAGTGTTGGCGGGTATAAACTCAATCTGCTCAAAATAAAACCTTTTTGGTATAATTTTTCTATGAAATTTTATTATAGTCAAAAATTATCTCACTTTCCTAACCTTTTGCATGCTTTTACCACAAAAGAGAGCGGCAACTTGGCTTTTCACGTCGGAGACGACCCTGTTGTCGTGGAAAAAAACCACGAACTCCTTGGCAATAACCTCGGTTATGAAAAAGAGAAACTCGTTTATATGAAGCAAATTCACTCCGATTTGGTTTATGTTGTTGCCGATGAAGATTTTAACACACCGCCGACTTGTGATGCACTTATAACCGACAAAACAGGAACTCCTCTCATGGTTATGGTAGCAGACTGCTCCCCTATACTCTTTTACGACAAAATATACAAAGTGATTGCAGTAGCTCATGCGGGAAGAGCTGGAGCGTTTAAAAATATAGTTAAAAATGTTATAGATTCATTTGGAAATTTTCAAAGCAACCCAAAGGATATAGTCGCGGTTGTCGGTGCAAATATAGGTGTATGCTGTTATGAGGTGGGCAAAGAAATTTTTCAGGAGGCAAAAGAGCTGGGATTAGAGTATGCGGTTGAAAAAAAAGGCTCAAGATTTTATCTCGATATCAATAAAATAGTAAAAAACCAGCTTCTTGCATGTGGACTTGATGAAAAAAATATAGAGTTTTCAGACGAATGCAGCTGTTGCAATCCTCACAAGCTCTACTCATACAGAGCAGAGCAAAAAACCGGAAGATTTGCAGGGATTATTATGTTGGGGTAATGAGAAGAGACTACTCTCTGCCTCTACCTCTATCATCCCCTCTTCTATCGCCGCCTCGGTCTCTGTCATTTTTTTTCTCTTCTTTCTTATCGTACTTTGGGTGCTCTCTTTCACGATTTACATCACGTCTCTCTTGACGCTCTTCTATCTTATGTCTTTTTTCACGATACTCATTTCTATCACGATAATAGCCACTTCCTCTATGTCTGCGCTCGATTACCTCATCAGGACTGATACCGTGGTAGCGTGAAAGAAAACGAACATTAACCAGTTCCATAATCTCTCTGTCGCTAAGTCTGTACTTATTGTGCGTGTATCCGTAAGCTCTTCCGTATGGAGGACCATAATTGTTGTATGTCTCCACAACATAAAGAGTGTGGGGATTTAGCCCAAGGCTTAAACTTATATCCCACCAACTCCTCCCTCTTAGGCGTAAATCAGTGATAAACTTTATATCTCTTCTTGACTCTCTTGCGAGAAAATATGCGATATTTACCTCATCTCTGGGGATGCGTCTCTCAACCACATAAATCTCCTCTCTTGGAGCGTTATAGTGATTTCCTATGGAAAAGTAAAACCCATCGACATCGTCGTCTCTTCCAGAGATTCCTATATCAAAATCAAATGCCTGCAACGATGTCAAAATACAAAACGATACAACAAAACTTTTGACTATTTTCATAACTAACTCCTTAGAGAGAATTTTTTATTTTTAGAGCAATCTGTTGTGGCAAAAGCCCCAACGACTCCTCAACTGCCGCGGTTTTTCCATGAGTGATAAAACTATCTTCATACTCGAAACTCTCAAGCGCTATATCGGTTATTTTTTTAGAAGCTAAAAATTCTAAAATTGCACTTCCGACACCGCCCATTTTTGCGCTATCACTAAAGATAAACCATTTTTTATGTCGGCTTGACAAAGCCAACAGCATCTCCTCATCAAGCGGTTTGACAAAGCGCAGATCCAAGATGCTCACTTCAAAATCAAGGAACTTAGCCGTTTCATATGCACGCCCTACTCCATTGCCATAGCCAATAAGCAGTATATCACTTTTTGAGGAGCAAAGCAGTTGCGCCCTGCCTAGCTCAAAAGGAAGCGACTCAGGCAAATCCGTAGCCATAAAAGAGCCTCTTGGGTAACGCAATGAGCATGGATGGGAGTATGATGCCGCAAATGCCATCGCCTGATGAAAACTCTTCTCATCACGCGGAGCAAAGAGTGTCATATTTGGAATGGCTCTTAAAAAGCTGATATCAAAAACGCCTTGATGCGTCTCTCCGTCCTCTCCCACGATTCCGGCACGGTCAAGCGCAAAAACAACAGGAAGATTCATAAGACATGTATCGTGAATCACTTGGTCGTAGCCACGCTGTAAAAAAGTAGAGTAGATAGTACAAAACGGTTTAAAACCCTCTCTGGCAAGTGCCGCCATAGAAGTAACAGCATGTTGTTCCGCAATCGCAACATCCCAAAATCTTGTCGGATAAAGCTCCATAAGCTCACTAAGTCCCGTACCGCTTGGCATAGCAGCGGTTGCTCCGACAATCTTGTCATTGTGTTTTGCCAGATGCAAAAGTGCTTCGGCGTAGATTTGCGTTGCACTCTTTTGCTCACTTTTTTTGGAAGATGCACCACTGCTAAGGTCAAAAGGTCCAACCCCGTGCCACTTCTCCTCTTTGCCCTCGGCAATCTCGTACCCCTTGCCTTTAAGTGTTTGTGCATGCACTATCACAGGCTTGCCAAGCTCTTTTGCTTTTTGCAAAATCTCTATCAAAGAGGAAAGGTTATGTCCGTCAACAGGTCCTATATAGTCGATTCCCATCTCTTCAAACATAATACCGGGCGTTATAAGCTTAATAGACTCTTCCATTCTTTTAGCAATATAGCGTGCACCATCTCCAAAATTATCTACAAAATTTTCAGTATGCTTTTTAAAACTCTGATAAAAAGGAGATGCCATGGCTGAACTAAGCATTCTGCTAATCGCCCCGATAGGCTTGGCTATACTCATCTCATTGTCATTCAAGATGATAACCATCGGGTATTTTCTATCGCCTAGTTCATTTAGCGCTTCATAAACCATCCCCGCAGTCATTGAGCCGTCACCTATCATCACAACCGGAATTCTGCTCTCTTGTTCCCCTTTTAGTGCGATAGCCTTTGCAGCACCCACACCCAAAGAGATAGAAGTGGAGCTATGCCCTGCAACAAAGTAGTCATGCTCGCTCTCGCTTGGTTTTGTGTAGCCTGAAATGCCGCCAAATTGCCTAAGCGTACCAAACTCATTCCATCTTCCCGTAAGAAGCTTATGTGCGTATGCCTGATGTGAGACATCAAAGATAAAAGGGTCTTTTTTGGAGTCAAAAACTTCATGCATCGCAACGATAAGCTCTGTTGCCCCAAGCGTTGAACTAAGATGCCCGCCATTTTTACTTACAACTCTTAGTATCTCTTCTCGTATCTCTTTGCAAAGTTTTTCTAGCTCTTTTATTCTGTTTGGTTTCATATTCATATATCTTCTAAGTCCTTAGCTACTCACTTAATGCTGCTCTTTTTATACGCTCAAATCTTTTTGCTATCTGCGCATCTATATTTCCTGCTTCGCTCATAGCTATAACACCGCCCAAGCTTACGGCAGCATCTGAGACGATTTCTACATGCGCCAACGTACCGAGTGCTTGAGAAATAGCACCATGATCAGCAGGATTTACTCTAAGAACGATTTTAGAAGCACTCTGAAGCTCTTTGACAAGTTCTTGCGCCAAAAGTGTGACAACCTTATGAGAATTTTCGCTAAGTTCCACTTTAATTGCCTCTTTCGAGATATCAAGTGCCGCACTTATAAGCTCCTCTTTGATGCGCTCAAGTGCCGCCTCAAACATAGCCGCACTCTTCTCAAGTTTCCCAATTGAGCTGCTATATTGTGCAACCGCTTCGGATATCTTTTTCTCTTCATC
Source organism: Sulfurimonas sp. (assembly GCF_028694605.1). Lineage (GTDB taxonomy): Bacteria > Campylobacterota > Campylobacteria > Campylobacterales > Sulfurimonadaceae > Sulfurimonas. The sequence goes on from NZ_JAQVKP010000012.1 coordinate 71,345, forward strand.
TTTAAGAGCCTTCTCCTTGCCACTCTCTACTCCCGCCGCAAAAGACTCCTCTTTAACTTTTTTAAGCTCTGCCTTGTGTTCCTCTGTCATACTCTCCAGTTTCATCTGCAGCTTAATAAAATTGGACGACATCTCATCCGTTTTGTTGAGCAGCGACTCAATAAGAGAGTCTTTAGAACTTTGACTCATCGCACTTGAATCCACCTCTCTCTCTTTAAAAGAAGGTTTATCTTCTGTAAAATCTTCTCTTTGGGCAAATGAAGTTGCAACAAATTTATCATCCGTTTCTTCTCCAAGCGTCAACACTTTAAAATTATACTTATCAACTTTGTGCCGACTTTTTCTCTCACCGCTGATAATATTTGCCATACTATCCTACCATCTCTTCAGATGAACTTCCAAGCTGAATTGTTCCTGCTTCTGCTAAACCATTGACCACCTCAACAATTCTTCTTTGCGCTCCTTCAACATCTTTCATCTTAACAGCACCCATAAACTGCATCTCTTCCTCAAATGCCTCTTTTGCCCTCTCGCTCATAGCACTAAAGAACTTCTGTTTCAAATCCTCAGGTGCACTCTTTAGCGCCAGCATCAAGTCTGGTTTTTCAATAGCTTTGAGTATCTCGGCAATCGCAGTTTTATCAAGTTTTGCTATATCTTCAAAAGTAAACATCATCTCTTTAATGAGATTAGACATCTCCTCATCTCTCTCTTCAATCTTAGCAAGCGTCTCTTTAGAGGCTTTTGCACCAAGACGGTTAAAGATATCTGCAACAGCGCGCGGTCCGCCGACTTCAACTTTGTATGAAGCAAGAGATTCAAGTTTGGACTCCAAGACTGCCGAAACTCTTTTGATAACAGACGGCGAGATATCTCCAAGCTTTGCCATTCTCATAGAGACTTCGCTTCGCAAATCATCTGGGAAATACTGAAGCGTGTCTGCGGCTTCGGAAGGATCCATGTGTGCCAAAATAAGCGCAATTGTCTGAGGATGTTCATTGATAATAAAGTCAGAGAGCTGCTGTGGCTTGATTTTTGAGAGGTAAGAGAAGTTTTGCGTCTCTTGCATACTTTTTGAGAGTTTTTCTAAAATCTTTTTCGCCTCTTCAGGTCCCAAAGTTCTATAAAGAAGCTCTCTTGCATACTCCAAACCGCCGGCTGTTATAAATTGACCGGATTGAAAAATAGCATGAAATTCTTCCAGAATTGCAGTTGCAACAGCCTTTTCAACACTCTTATTTGTAGCAATAAACTTTGAAACTTCTGTAATTGCATCAACATTCATGTTTGAAAATATTGCAGCAGTTACATCTTCGCCCAGCTGCATCAGCAAGATGGCAATCTTTTGCCCCATACTCATTTCATCAAATTTTGCTTGCTGCGAGGGGGTTAAATTCATCTGGCTCTCTCCTTGTTCTATCTTACCGATGTGTCAGCTTCTTCTGTCAATAGCGCCTGAAGGACAAGTGCCATTGCTTCTGGAGATTCATCTGCCATTGCTTTGATTTTTTCAAGCAACACTTCATATTTTAGCTCATCTTCACTATAAGCATCGCCGACACCCAACTGCTCTTCAACCTTTTTACGCATTGATTGAACTTTTTCAATCAAATCTTCATCTTCATCATTTTCAATAGATAAAATCGGCTTTCCAAGTTCATCCTCTTCCTTGGATATCTCAAGCATTCTCTGTGCAAACGGTGCAATGGCTTTTTTGTAAAGAATAAAGAGCAAGATAAGCACAAAAAGATATTTAAAGAGTTCAGAAAATGGTGCTATGTACGTTTGAGAGAATGCGATAACCTCATTGACTTTTGCTTTCGAAGGGTCAATATCAGCTTTTTTAAACTGCAAGTTTTGCACACTAATCTGGTCTCCCCTTGCTTCACTGATACCGATTGAACGGCTTACAAGAGCACTAAGAGCTTCCAAATCACTCTCAGATAGCGCCTCATACTCCATCTCACTTGTCGGCTTTCCGTCTGCATCCGCTTTGTATTTGTACTTTCCATCCACAACAACCGCCGCCGTAATTCTTTTAATACGTGCGAACTCACTTTTTGTTGTAGAGACAGTTTTACCTACCTCGTAGTTTGTTGTTCCCGTGTTTTTTTCATATTTTTCAGTTGTTTTGTTATTTGCAAGCCCCTCTACCGGTCCTATATTGCTCACTGTTCCCGGAACACCGCCCACCTCTTGAGGAGCGGAGCCGTCTCTTTTTTCTTCGCTGACTTGTTCACTTCTGACCACATTTTCCGGGTCAAATTTCTCTGAAGTAGAGTTTTGGATAGAAAAATCATACTCCACGCTTACCTGCGCAACAACTTTTTGTTCTCCACCGACAAAAGGAGATACAACTTCGACAATCTTTCTTTGTCTCTTTTTCTCCTCTTTTGTTTTATAGTTTTGCTGCACAACAGAGAGTTCGCTCATCTGCACCATCTCATCGTCATCGCCAAGCGTTTCGCCGTCATTATCAATAAGCATTACACCTGATGGCGTAAGATTTGGTACTGCGGCAGCAACAAGATTTTTAATCCCTCTGATTTGCTTGGAAGTAAGTTTTGCCCCATCTGCCAATCTTACCATGACAGAAGCTGTAGGCGCGCTCTGTTTTTCAACAAAAAGTGTCTCTTTTGGAAGCGCTAGGCTGACACTTGCACTCTCTATCGGAGCAAGAGCACTGATGGTTCTTGAGAGTTCCCCTTCAAGCGCACGGAGATATTTTACATTCTGGTCAAAACTTGTCGCACCAAACTCCTGCTTGTCAAAGAGTTCAAATCCGACTCCGCTGTTTTTTGGGATCCCTAGCGATGCGATTGCGATACGCTCTTTATATACTGCGTTTTTAGGAACTTTAATTACATTGTTATCATGGATTTCATAAGGAATTTTATCTTTCTCAAGCTGCTCTACAACTTTTGCGGCATCTTGTGAAGTTAAAGAGTCAAAAAGCACTTCATATTTGCCAGCACCCTCTTTTTTTGCCGTATAAACAACCAAAAAAATGATAAATGCGACAATACCGACAACTGCAGAACCTATGATGATTTTTTGTTGCTTTGTAAGCTTATCATAGAGAATAACAAGTTGCGAAAAAAGTACCTTAAAATCCATCAACGTTCCATTTTATGATTGTAACAATGTTTTAAACAGTTCAAAAAAGCGGCTATTTTGCTCATGCGTGCCAACCGTTACTCTGATGGCATTCATCTTATAGCTACTCAAATCTCTAACTATCATCCCTTTTTGCAGTAGCGCCGTTGCTATTTTTGAGGAATTGAACCTAGAATCAAAGCAAAAAGTGACAAAATTTGTATAACTGTTTATTATATCTATTTTTTGCTCTTTTGCAAACTCCTCATAACGTTTCATCTGCTCTAAATTAAGTGCAACACTCTTTTGCACAAACTCCTCGTCGCTGAGTGCAACTGTTGCTGCTTCAAGAGAGAGTGTAGTGATGTTAAAAGGGGGTCTGAGTTTATAAAGCTCTTTTATAATTCTAGTATCGGCAATGCCATACCCTACTCTCATCCCGCCAAGACCATACGCTTTTGAGAATGTTCCAAGATAGATAACATTGTCATGCTTCTCAATAAGTTCTTTAACATCAATACCTTTTTTTGCATCTTTGTAAAACGCATACTCCATATAGGCAGCATCAACTACAACCAGAGTTTCGCTGTCGATTTTTTCCAAAAAGTCATAAATCTTTTGTGCGTCAAGCGCATCTCCGGTTGGGTTGTTTGGAGTACAGATAAAGATAATTTCAGGTTTTTCTTCTTTATAGAGCTTGTAAAACTCGTCCATGTTATGCTCTTGCGAAGAGGTGCGAATCACCTGTGCGCCTACATGTTTGGAGTAAATCTCATACATCGCAAAAGTGATGGAGTTCATAAGTATTTTTGAGCCGGCATGTGCTTTTGCATGAATCAAAAACTCTATAACCTGATCGCTTCCCGAACCGATAATGACATTTTGGCTCTCAACACCATATCTTGCGGCAAGCGAAGCTTTAAGATTAACCATCGAATCATCAGGATAGAGTGCCATTTTGGACAAAATAGCACCGACTGCATCAACCACTTTTGGCGAACATCCGCAAGGATTTTCATTTGACGCAAGCTTAATGATATCTTTTGGCTCAATGCCATACTCCCGTACTACCAGCTCTATAGGCTTTCCCGCCTCGTACGTTTTTATATCTTCTAAGTGTTTATTGAAATTCAATTTCGTCTCCTCTTACATAGCTTCCTAGCCAAGTTACCTCTCCCGTATGTTTTTGTAACACTTTTTTAAATCTCTCATCATCCACATGCCCATAAAAATCGATAAAAAACCAGTAATCAAAACCGCCTTTGTCTTTTGATGGGCGAGACTCTATTTTGGAGAGGTTGATACTCTCTTTTTCAAAATCTTGCAGAAAATGGACAAGCGAACCAGCCTTTACCGAGTCTTTTAGGCGTACCAAAATAGAGGTTTTGTCATCCTCGCTCGGCGCATTTTTAAAGTCGCTTAAGATAACAAACCTTGTCTGCGAACCGATATTATCCTCTACATGATCAAACATAGTCGGCACACCGTAAAGCTTCGCTGCGATGTGGCTGCAAATCGCTGCGGCACTTGGGTCTTTAGAGGCAAGAATTGCCGCTTTTGCCGTGGACTCTACGGGGATAAGTTCAACACCCGAGAGATTATGCTCTTGCAAAAACTCTCTACACTGACCAAAACCCTTGTCTCTTGAGTAAATCTTTGTGATGTCACCTATCTTTCTTGCCTTGCTGACAAAAGACATATGAATGGGCATATAGAGTTCTGCCACAATTTTTACAGAGCTGTTTGCAAGCAAATCCAACGTTTCACCGACTATCCCGTCTCTTGAATTTTCAATCGGTACTACACCGAATTTTGCTCTTTTGGCTTCAAGCTCTTTAAAAACAGCAGGAATGGAGTGCATTGCAAGATAGTCACTCATCGCCCCAAAACGGCTCTCCGCAGCTTGATGCGTAAAACTCCCCTCAGGTCCGAGGTAGGCTATGCGCTCGGGAAGCTCAAGATTTCTTGATACTGCAAAAACCTCCAAAAATATCGCTTCAATCGCACCCCCGTTTAAAAGCCCCTCTTCACTGGCGCTCTTTTGGGTTAAACGCTGAATTATTGCCTTTTCTCGCTCAGGCCTGTAAATAGCAGTGTCGCTGCTCTTTTTAATCTCTCCGACACGCTTGACTACCTGCATTCTCTTGTTGAGAAGCTCTAAAACTTCATCATCAATCAAATCTATCGCAGTGCGGCACTCTTCTAATGTATTCATAACTGCTCCAATATCTCTTGCATATCTGCAAAAATATAATCCGGTCTAAGATGGGGCTCTAAAAAAGGAACTATCTCGTCTGCACTTTTATATTTGCCGCTTGTGACAAAAACAGTTTTCATCCCCATCTCTTTTGCACCGCCAAGGTCGCCCTTGACATCATCGCTTATGATGGTAATATCGCTAAATTTTGCATCGGGATTTTGTTTTTGAAGCATCATAAGCGCCTCATTGTAAAATGCAACGCTTGGCTTGCCGACAACTTCATAAGAGCATGATGTCGCAAAAGAGAGCATCTTCAAGATAGCACCAACTCCCGGATAACGCTTGGAGTTTTTTGCATAGATGGAGGTCTCATGCATCCCGACAAGCGAGGCACCGCTGAGTAAAAAGTCGATAATCTGGGCAAACTCGTCAGAGGTAAAGTTCTCCTTGATTGAGATAAGCACTGTTTTTGGATTTTTATAGTCAAGCACATAGCCCATTTTTCTCAAAACTTCCAAAAACTCCTCTGAGCCATAAGCCGCAACCGCCTCTTTTGAGACACGAGACTCCAGCAGCATCAAAGGGTCAAGATAGTGTGAAAAGTCAAAATGAAACCCTAAAGAGTAGAGAAAAGCATAAAATTCGTCAGAGGCTTTTTTTGTGCTGTTTGTCAAAACCATATAGGGGATTTTTCCGGCATTCAGCGCATCAATAAACTCTCTGCTCCCGCGAATGGGGGACTTGTCACTATCGCTGATAAGTGTGCCTTGAACATCAATAAAATACATCTTAGTTATCCAAATACTCTTTTTCTAAAGCTATCAAATCCTCAAACTCTTCTCGTCTGCGAATAAGCTTTACTTCGCCATGACTTATGGCAACCTCGGCACTTCTGCCTCTTGTGTTGTAGTTGCTGCCCATTCCAAAACCATACGCTCCGGCACTGTGAATCACAAGCAAATCGTTATGCTCTAAAATCGGAAGCGGATAGTTTTTCGCAAAAAAGTCCCCACTCTCACACACCGGACCGACTACATCGGCATCACTGAGTTCTGTTTGGCTCTGAGTAAGTGCTTCGATTCTGTGATATGCTTTGTAAAGACTTGGACGCAAAAGGTCATTCATTGCACCGTCAACCACGACAAATCTCTTTGCGCCGTTTTTCTTCTCGTAAAGAACTTTTGTCAGGAAGTAGCCCGCATTCGCCGTTAAAAATCTCCCCGGCTCACAAACGATAGTCAAATCAAGCCCTTTAAGTGCAGTCAAAATAGCCTGCGCATAATCATAAGGTTTGATAGTCTCCTCATCTTTGTAGCGCACGCCAAGACCGCCGCCGATGTCAAAGAACTTCAGCTCTATCTTTATGCTCTGAAGCGAACGCACCAAATCAGCAACGATAACGGCAGACTCATAGATAGGGTCTAACTCTGTAAGTTGTGAGCCGATATGAAAATGGATCCCCACAGGGTCAAGATGTTCAGAGTTGTTGGCACGGATATACATCCTCTTTGCCGCATCTATCTCAACACCAAATTTATTATCATGAAGTCCCGTTGAGATATACGGATGTGTCTTTGGGTCTATGTTTGGGTTTACTCTGATGCTGATTCTGCACTGCACGCCAAGCTCTTTTGCGATAAGCTCTACACGCCCAATCTCTGCTTCACTCTCTACGTTTATATATAAGATATCACGCTCTATCGCCTCTCGTATCTCATCATCGCTCTTTCCCACGCCCGAGAAGATAATCTTATAGTTTGGAACTCCCGCCAAAAATGCACGGCGTACCTCGCCTATAGAGACACAATCCGCACCGCTTCCAAGGTCTGCAAAATTTTTAATAACGCTAAGGTTTGAATTTGATTTTATAGCAAATGCCAAAAGTGATTTTCTACCCTTAAATGCGCTCTTTAGCTGCTCATACTGCGCTTTCATAGCATCTAAATCATAAATGTAAAGTGGGGTTTTGTAGGTGGACGCAAGTTCTTTAAAATTTATCATAAAAATCCTAAATATTTTTTGATGGATTTTATCCAAAAAGTACTTATAATTTTGTTATTTTTATGCCGTTGTACGATATTTCCTCCATTGCCTTAGTGCGGCTAAAAGGAGAAGCAGATTTGGAAGAATGATGCCAACCTCGCTTGGAAGCGTTTTATGGTTTGAGAGTTCAATAAGCGCAAAAAGAAACGCCCATACCATAAGTGATGCTAAAATTGCTCCAAAACTAAAGAGAGAGACATTCAAAAATCTTGCACTGACGGGAACAAAAAAGAAGATAATCACAATCAAACTTGGAACAAAAAAAGGATAGACAAATATCTTATAAAGAGCACTTTTGAGTATGCTTGTGTTGATATTTTGCGCCTTTAAAAGTACATAAGCATCAATAGCATCAATTATGGAGAAGTTAACTTTTCCCTCATAAACCTGATCTAACATTTTTGGACGAAACCCTTGAAGAATCTCCAGATTTTTCTGTTGTGTTACTTTTATGCCTAATGATTCAAAATCAGCATGATCTGGTTTGGTAATGATATCGGCTTCATTGATAAGCCATGCGTCATTTCTATAAGCTGCTTTTGAAGCGACCAAAACCTCTTTAAGTGAGTTGTCAACAAAACTAAATACACGTATATTTTGAGCACTCTCTTGCAGAGGAAGCAGTTTTGAAAAATAGACAAATTTCTCTTTATAAGTGAAAAAAAGGTCTCGTGTCGGGCTAAGATATTGGGCGTTTTTACGAATATTTTTTGCAAATTCGTCTGCACGTGCAAAATTTGAAATAGAGTGCAGAGAGATAAAAAGAAGTATCACTAACGTAGAAACAATAACAAACGGTTTTAAAATGTCGATTTTTGAGTAGCCCAAAGAGTAAAAGGAAACAAGCGCATTAGAACGAATTAAAAATAATTTTGTTGCAATCATAGCAAAGATAAGCGAGAGAGGCAGAAGCATATCCATAGCGTAAAAAGTTTTATAAACAAGATAGATAAGCAGCAAGTTTGCGGAGATATCAAGCTTTTCAGTACTTCCCATATAGTCAAATCCGACCAAAAAGAGAATAAGCGCCAACAAAATAATAATAAAATACCTTACATAGTGAAAAGAGATATATTTAAAAGCTAGCATTCTACCAATCCAAAAAAAACATTAAGTCGCTATTGTAGCTTAATGTTTTTAGAGGTGTCCTTAATCGTATATTTTGAGCTAACATCTTCAAAACTATCCATAAGCAGTGCTTCAAGCGCATTTACGGCACTCTCTATCCATCTACCAAGGTGTTTTTGCTCCTCTTTAGAGAAGTCGCTTAAAACATAAGAAGCAACTTCTCCTTTGTGTTCTGGTTTGCCAATGCCCATACGCACTCGGATATACTCTTTAGAAATATGTTCATCGGCAGATTTAAGACCGTTATGCCCGCCGTGCCCGCCGCCCTTTTTAAAGCGAAGCGCACCAAATGGCAAGTCCAAATCATCATGTATGACAACGACTTCATCAATTTTGTAAAATTTTTTAACAGCCGCAATAGAGACGCCTGATAGATTCATAAAAGTAAGCGGTTTTAATAAAAAATGATTTGAAAATTTGAAAAGTTCACCCTGAAAAGATGAGGAAGAGAGTTTTTGAGCATTTTGTCTTTTGACAAGCTCATCAATAACCATAAAACCTATATTATGGCGGGTATGCTCATAGTTCGGGCCAGGATTTCCTAGTCCGACTATTAACATGATTACTTAGCTTTAATAATACTTAAAACAGATACACGGTCAGCGTCTGTAAATGTTACGTTTGGAATTTTATCTAAGTCACGTACCATCTTAGCATCGCCTACATCCATTTTTGCAACATCTACGATAACGCTGTTTGGAACGTTTTCAATAGCAGCTTTTACTCTTAAACGCGGCTTGGAAATATGCACAAGACCTTTGTTTTTAAGACCGATTGCATCACCAACTGTTTGTACTGGAAGATGATAGTGTGTTACAACACCTGTTTGTGCAACCATCAAGTCCACGTGAAGTAGTTTGCCTGTTACAGGATGTGCTTCATATGCTTGAACAACAACATTCATCTCTTTTCCGGCTATTGAGACCGGGAATGCTAAGTTCTCTTTATTGCGAACAGTACGGATATATTCGTTTTCTTTGAATACGGCATGAATATTTTCAAGCCCTTTTCCGTAAATATTTGCAATTAGATAACCATCACGGCGAAGCGCTTTCGTGCTTTTTTTGCCAATACTCTCTCTAACGATACCTTCTAACATAGTAAATCCTTCATAAAAAATGTTTGGAATTATACCTTTTTAAGCTTTAAGTGTAGTTAAACAAGGCTATTTTAAATCAAAAACATCTTCCTCAACTGCGCTGTTTTCATCAATGTTTTTCCAGTTTTCCGGCTTTTTGACATCAGCAGCCTTTCCGCTGTTAAAACCATTCATTTTAAGCTCTAAGTCAGAAGCGCTTGTTGCATACTCTTTGGCTTTCTCTCTTGTAATAACCCCTGTGTTATATATATCGAAAATATGCTGATCAAAACTCTGTGATTTGTAGTGGTCACGCCCTTTTTCTATTGCTTCACGAATCTCAATATCACGATTTTCTAAAATCAATTTTTCTATCGTAGGAGTTTTGACAAGTATCTCCATCGCCGCCACACGCTTTTTGTCAATTGTCGGAATAAGGCGCTGTGAAATAACCCCCCTAAGAACGCTCGCCAGCGAGAGACGAATACGATTTTGCTCCTCATACGGGAACATACCTATGATACGATTGATTGTCTCTTTTGCATCAAGCGTATGGAGTGTAGAAAAAACGAGGTGACCGGTATCTGCGGCATGAAGTGCCAGTTCTATGGTCTCTCTATCTCTCATCTCACCGACAAGGATGATGTCGGGGTCTTCACGCAAAGCTGCTCTTAGGGCTCTATCAAAAGATAGAGTATCTTGACCCAATGAACGCTGATTGATGATGCAACCTCTGTCTTTGTGAACAAACTCTATAGGGTCTTCAATCGTTATAATATGCTTTTTATCTGTAAAGTTTATCTCATTCACCATAGCAGCAAGCGTTGTTGATTTACCGCTTCCCGTTGTCCCCGTGACAAGCACAAGCCCGCGTGATTCCTTTGTAAACATTCTTACTGCTTCAGGGTATTTCATCTCATCGATAGTCGGAATCTTCATAGGAATTACACGAAAAACAAAAGAAGGACCGTCCGTTTGAAAAAATATATTAACACGGAAGCGATTACTCTCATCAAACTGATAAACAAAGTCTATCTCTTTATTTTCAACAAACTCAGAATATCTTCCCCGCAACATCTCTTTTGCCAAAACCATTGCATCATCGTATGAAAATACACTTCCGGAAAATGGAATTATCGTCCCATTGATTCTGGCGCGTATCACTCCATTTGATTTTACGTGCAAGTCACTGCCTTCGTTTTCAATAAGTTTTTTGAGGTACCCTCTTATCTTTTTTATCTGTTCAAACGTTAACTGATTTATATCTACTTCATTTTTATTTTGACTCATAATGACTCCAATATATCTTTAAATGCATCTTTAAAAGATTGCAATCCATCTTCTATCTGTTTTGCCAAAACAGCATCAAAATCAATACCCAAACCCCTAATCTTTTCAAAGTGTTCTTCTATCATTTTTGGCTCAACCGGCAACGCTGCGGCTTGAAGCCCATTTGCATGAAATGCTTTTATGGTCTCAATCGGAGCAGTGTTTATAGTGTTATACGCTAAAAGTTTTTCTATGTAGTAATGTGCATCAAGAGAATCATCTTTTACTCCTGTGCTTGCAAAAAGAACTCTACATCCGTTCACTTCCAGCTTTTCAACTTCTGCATAAATAGCAGCACTGTTATAGATACCGCTCAGACCTATTGACACACCGTTTTTTGCAAGCAGCGCGTCAAGTGCTCTATCAACACGGCTTACAAAAACACTGATAACTGTATCAACCTTGGAGCCATATTTCGCCATACCATCGCCAAATGCCTCTGCGCAAGCAAGTGCCTGCTCCATTTTAAATATAAGCGTCGCATTCACAGGGATACCGCTTCCTACAAGCTCCCGCATAGCACTATATCCGGCTGCTGTAGCCGGAACCTTTATCATTACATTTTTGCGACCTATTTGAGCAAAAAGTCGCTTCCCTTCCTCTATGGTTGCCTCTGCATCGTCACAAAGATATGGATCTACCTCAATGCTCACATACCCATCATCTCCCGCTTCATAAAGCGGCGCTAAGATATCTGCCGCTTTTTGAATATCATAAATAGCAACCGCCTCATACTTCTGCTTAGGAGTTAAAGTACTTAGAGCAGCTAGCTGCTCTTTATAGGCACTTGAACTAAGTATCGCATTTTTAAAAATTGCTGGGTTAGAGGTCGCACCGTTAACAATTCCTTGTGCAATCAAATCCCTAAACTCACTATCCAAATAATCCCTCTCTATAAAATCAGCCCATAAAGAGAATTTTAAATCTTCTATATACACGCAAAGCCCCTTTCTTGTTCGGTAAATTATATCTTAACAAATCTCAATTTCAAATCAACCTACATTTATAGGTATTTTGATACTAAACGTTGTCTCACTCCCGGAAGTTTGTACTTCTATCTCGCCACCAAACTGTTTTTCAACAATCATTTTACTCATATAGAGTCCCAATCCTGTTCCATTTTTTCCTTTTGTGCTAAAGTATGGCTCAAAAAGACGTGAAATGTGCTCTTTTGCAATTCCGCCGGCATTATCATGGATAGAGATTGTTATCAGCTCCTTTTCTATAAATGTATCAATGGCAATAAAAGGATTTGAAGATTTAGCTTCATTATGTGCATCAATAGCGTTATTTAAAATATTTAAAATTACCTGAACCAGCTCATTGGCGTAAGTTTTTAGAGTTATACTGTTTTGTTTATCTACGGTGAGCGAAATATTCCTATCATGCACTCTGGTAAGAGCAAAATTTACCGCCCGTTGCAGCAATTCTTGCAACTCAATCGTTACGCTCTCCTTATTTGGACGAAAATATGTTTGAAAATCATCTATAGTTTCAGAAAGGTAGATGATGGTATTGCTTATATTACTAAGTGCCTCATCCATATCTTTGCATCTTTTTTCATTGCTTAGCATATGTTTAAGTTGTAGATTTGCTATTTGCAACGTTATGGTAGAGAGCGGCTGTCTCCACTGATGCGCTATCATGCTTATCATCTCCCCCATTACCGCCTGTTTGGACTGTACCTCAAGGATTTGGTCTTTTTTTCTCAGCTCCTCTAGTTTTTGCTCCACCGCTACCTCAAGCGATTCATTGAGCTTGATAAGCTCCATGGTTTTATCTTTGACCTGTTTTTCAAGTTCGGAGTTAAAATTTTTTAGCATCTCTTGTTGTTGCAATATTGTTGATTTTGCCTCATCAATCTTTTTTTTGTAAAAATAGATAATAATGCTAACAATTACCAAAACAAAAGAGATGTAAAAAACTTGATACATAGAGTATTTTATCTCCACAAAGCTCTGCAAAGGTGCGACCAAAAGCATCAGAAGAATAAAAAAAAGCCAATAGAATGAGTGAACCGTTTTTTGAAAATAGAGCAAAATAATAGGGTAAGTAAATATCCAAAGATGTTTTAAATCGCTTGGATGGCTAAGATAGATAAGGAAAAGAAACAAAAAGGTATATTGTAACGTCATACCCATAGCAAAAAACTCAAAAAAGTTGCGATACTTCCGAAGAGCAAAAAACATCACAAAGTTCATACAAAGTAGAGCGATTTCCAGAGGAATAAAGTCGTGTAAATCTCTTATGTAGTTACCGATTATCCCAAAAACAAGACCTGCACTTGAGAGCAAAATACCTATATTTACCATCTGGTATCTATTTTTTAACTCATGCTCCGATGCATCAAAAACCCAACCGCTTGTAAAAACATCTTTTATTTTTATTAGCATCCGCTTCTCCTTTTATGGCAGATAGACTTTATCTAAAAGTTCATTATACTCACTTTGTGCATCGCTATCAAGTGTTATGCCGCCGCCACTTTTATAAATATAGCCCTCTTGCGACTTCTGCACAAATCGTATCATAACCGCACTATCGAGTGTTTTGCCGTCATATACACCAAACACTCCGCTAAAAAATCCTCTCTCATACCCCTCAACCGCATCGATTATCTCCAAAGTACTCTTTTTTGGCGCACCGCTTATGCTTCCCGCCGGAAGAAGTGCCTTTAATATATCTCCTATCCTCTCGGGCCAATCCTCACCGACATCTCCGCTTATGCGAGAGCTTACATGCAAAAGTTTTTTCACTCCTGCCTCTATCTCATGAACATATCTAAACTTCTCAACTCTCACCTTTTTTGCCACGATTGAGAGGTCGTTTCTCAAGAGATCAACAACCATAACATGTTCTGCCATCTCTTTTTGGTTAGCTAAGATGCTCTCTTTGGCGTTTGTGATGGATGCATCAATTGTCCCTTTCATGGGAAAAGTAGAGATTTTAGAGTCCTCAATCCGGATAAATTTTTCCGGAGAGAAGCAGACGAACTCATCTTTATATCTTAGTTTATATTGGGCATTAGCACACCAAAATATCTCTTTGAGAGAGAGCGGAGTTTTTATAAATGAGGGCTGAGTAAGATTTAAAAGATATGTTTCGCCTGCCTTTATCTTCTCAATGACAAAATCAAACTTTTTTTTATATTCGCTAAAGTCTGCGCCTTTTTTCTCTAAAAAGTCTGCATGCTCTTTTGTTTTATAATTTTCATCTATGCAAAATTCAATGTCGTTTGCCTCAAGTTCACACAAAGGAAAAGCTATTATATTTTGAGCCTTAAAATCGACTATAAATAAAAAAGGCTCCCTTTTTACACCCAGAGAGTTTAAATCATCAAATGTCATTAATCAATTTTTTAAGCACTGCCATTCTAATAGCAACACCGTTTGAGACCTGCTCTAAAACTTTGCATCTTTTATCTGCCAAAAGCACATCACAAATATCTATATTTCTATGAACGGGTCCAGGATGAAGCAGGATAATATCTCTATCTCCCACAACTTCCGAGGTTATGCAAAAATCACTCGCATAATCTTTAAGCGATGCGTAAGTTTGCGAAGAGTGCCTCTCCGTTTGGGTTCTAAGGCTCATGATAGCATCCACTTCATCAATTATCTCATTAATGCGGTGTGTCGTTCTCAGATTTGTTTTTGGCAAAAACTGTGGCGGTGCAACCAAAACCACCTCCATCCCAAAGCGAGTAAGAAGTTCGATATTGGAGTTTGCAACTCTTGAATTTTTTATATCTCCGACTATGGCTATTTTTATTCCTTTAACATCTCCAAAATGTTTTTTAAGAGTAAAAAGATCTAAAAGTGCCTGTGTCGGGTGCGCATGTGCGCCATCTCCTGCATTTATGATGGAAGCTTTCGTATGGTTTGAGAGGATTTTTGGTACACCGGAGTTTTGATGTCGCACGATGATGGCATGAGGACCCATCGCATCAAGGTTCATTGCCGTATCGACAAGCGTTTCGCCTTTTTTAGTAGAGCTATTTGCCACATCAAGATGCACTATCTCCGCCCCAAGCCTCTTTGCGGCAATCTCAAAAGAGCTTCTCGTTCTTGTTGAGTTTTCAAAAAAAAGCGTAATTATGATTTTATCCCTTAAAATCCCCTCAAATCTGCCATCGCTAAAAAGCTCTGCATCCTCTAAAATCGACTCTATCTCTTTAGTCGTAAAATCATCTGTACGAATTAAATGTTTCATTTTTTCCTTACACTCGTCATTCCGTATCAAGTACGGAATCTAATTTATTTTATAAATTATACAAGACATCACATATTTTTTCAATATCACGATCCGCTTCAAGCACCTCAAAACCCGTTTGTACAAAGTAAGGCTTTGAGATAGCTTCAAAACTGCCGCTATCTTCTTTACAGTTAAACGCAACCGCATGCACTATCTTTTTATCTTCAAGAGCTTTTTTACTAAGCAGTGTATCGTTTATACAGCCAAGAGAACAGTGCGTAACCAAAAGCGCAACAGCTTTAAGCTTCTGCACTAAATCTATCATCATAGTGTCTGCATCAATAGGCACATAAAGCCCGCCAGCCCCCTCAATAATAACAATATCACAAAAAGCCTCAAGCTCTTGGATCTTTTTTTCTACTTTTTTTATATCCAGCTTCACGCCGCCGGATGCCACAAACGGAGCCGCTGCCATCTCGTACATTATAGGAACGATATCTTCAGCCTCCAGATGCCACAGCTTTGGATTCACCTCTTTTACAAGTTCTAAAAGTTCCTCTCCATCCGTCGCATACCCATTCAAAACCCCAGTTTCAATCGGCTTGATAACCCCAACCCTAAACCCGCGCAAAGCAAACTCTCTAAGAAGCAGTTTTGTCGTATATGTTTTTCCTATGTTGGTATTTGTAGCAGTTACGAAGATTCGTTTTGTCATAATTATCTCAATTTCGTTATAATTTTTTTCAATAAGAGATAAATATTATAGGAAATTTATGGCAACGAATACAGAATTAGAAACTATCAGCGAAATATCGCTCAAATATCCTAAAAGATACAAAGTACTCCTTTTAAACGACAACTATACTTCGATGGAGTTTGTTATCGATATTTTAATGCGCATCTTTCACAAAGGGTATGATGAAGCTCAAAATATCATGCTTCAAGTACATGAAAACGGCAAAGGAGTATGCGGTGTCTATACGCATGAGATTGCAGAGACCAAAATAGCACAGGTGCATCAAAAAGCCAGAGATAACGGTTTTCCGCTAAGAGCACAGATGGAGAATGAGTAATGATAAGCTATGCCCTCAATGAAATTTTTCAAAAATCAATTGTCCATGCAAAAGAACTCAGGCACGAATATATCACTATTGAACATCTATTTTATCAAATTCTCAACTCTGCAGACGGGGCAAAAATCATCTTTGAGTGTGGCGGCGATGTTGCCAAAATGAAAGAGATTGTCAAAAACTATATTTACACAAACACTCCCATACTGCCAAAAGATATTCACGATGAACCTTTTGAGAGTATCGCACTCTCAAGAATGATTGATGCTATGATTAAACATACTCAAGTATCGGGACAACAGAGTGCAGACATCGGAGATTTACTTGTAGCTATTTATGATGAGAACAACTCTTTTGCCTATCTGCTGCTAAATGAGTATCACATCTCAAAGCTCGATATCCTAGAGATAATTACACAACAAGAGCAGAGCCAGACACCGCAACAAAAAGAATCTTACCTCCAAAAGTACGCTATCAATCTTCTAAAAAAAGCCAAAGAAGGGAAAATAGACCCGGTTATCGGGCGTGAAAATGAGATAGAGAGAGTAACACAGATTTTATGCCGCAGAAAGAAAAACAACCCGCTTTTAGTCGGAGAAGCGGGAGTTGGAAAAACAGCTATTGCAGAGGGACTGGCACTTAGCATAGCTTCAGGGAACGCACCTCTGATTTTGCAAAAAAGCGAACTTTTTGCACTCGATCTAGGCGCAATGCTCGCAGGCACAAAATACAGAGGAGATTTTGAAAAACGCCTAAAAGGCGTGATGGATGAACTCAAATCCATGCCAGACGCTATCCTTTTTATCGATGAGATTCACACACTTGTGGGTGCAGGTTCTACAAGCGGAAGCATGGACGCTGCAAATCAGCTAAAACCGGCTCTTGCTTCAGGCGAGCTCAAATGCATGGGTGCAACAACTTTTGCAGAGTACAGAAACGGTTTTGAAAAAGACAAAGCTCTTAACAGAAGATTCTCCAAGGTAGATATAAATGAGCCCTCTTCAGAGACAACCTACAAAATTCTCAAAGGGTTAAAGAGCAAATACGAAGAGCATCACGGGGTGAGTTTCAGCGACAAAGCGCTAAAGAGCGCGATTGAGCTCTCGCAAAGATATATAACAGACAAATTTCTACCCGACAAAGCTATCGACCTCCTAGATGAGACAGCAGCTTCATTTCATCTCAAAGAGCACAAAAAAAGAGTAGTAACGGGGCATGATATAGAAGAAACAATTTCAAAAATTGTAGGCATCACAACTCCTAAAACCACAAAAGATGAAACAGAACTGCTTTTTTCGCTCCAAGAGAAACTCCAAGAAAGAGTCATAGGACAAGAAAAAGCAGTTGCGGAGGTTGTCAAAGCAATTACTATCTCCAAAGCAGGTCTCACACTACCAAACAAACCAATAGCCTCTTTTTTATTTATGGGACCCACGGGTGTCGGCAAAACAGAGCTTGCACTCTCCATAAGCCAACTCTTAGGTATCCATTTTGAGAGATTTGATATGAGCGAATATATGGAAAAACACGCCTTAAGCCGCCTAATTGGAGCACCTCCGGGATATGTCGGGTATGAACAAGGCGGTCTACTTACAGAGGCGATAAAAAAACACCCTTACTCGGTTTTACTTCTTGATGAGATAGAAAAAGCGCATCCTAATCTAGTCAATATTCTCCTTCAAATTATGGACAGCGCAACTCTGACAGACAACAACGGCTACAAAGCTGATTTTCAAAATGTTATCCTTATTATGACATCTAATGTCGGAGCAAATGCCAGAGCCGTTATGGGATTCAACAAAGATGAATCTATTGCGAAGAATGAAGAGTTAAAACACTTTTTTACACCTGAGTTTAGAAACAGACTAAGTGCTATAATAGAGTTTAAAGCACTCTCTTTTGATATAACTATTGGAATTGTCGAAAAATTTATCGGAGAGTTTAACAAACAACTTAAAAAGAAGAAGATTTTCCTTGCTCTCTCTAAAGAAGCAGTAGAATTTATCGCAAAAAGTGCCTACTCACCAGAGATGGGTGCCAGACCAATCAAAAGATATATCGAAGAGCATATAGTTAATAAACTAAGCAATGAGATACTTTTTGGAAAACTCAAAAAAGGCGGCTATGTAGAAGTCACCTACAAAGAAAAGCTTCTTTTAGAGTTCAAAGAGACAGCGTGAGCATTCCCAGACTAAACAAATACAGCCTATCATTTCCGCATCCAAACGATGCAAATGAAGACGGTATAGTTGCTTGGGGAGGAGATTTAACTCCATCAAGACTTATGCGCGCTTATCAAAACGGCATCTTTCCATGGTATTCAAAAGACGATCCTATTCTCTGGTGGTCAACCAATCCAAGACTGATTATGGAGTTAGATGATTTTAAATTAAGCCACTCACTTAAAAAAAGTATCAAAAAATTTTCTTATAAGTTTGATAAAAATTTTAGAGAAGTCGTCAAGCAATGCAGCAGCATCAAAAGAGAAAATCAAAACGGTACATGGATACAAGATGAAGTCATAGAAGCTTACTCCGAACTTCATGATATGGGAATCGCACACAGCGTTGAAGCCTATTTGGATGACAAACTTGTCGGCGGGCTTTACGGTGTAGTTGTAGGTAGAGTATTTTGCGGCGAATCAATGTTTGCACATGTTAGCGATGCCTCAAAATCCGCTTATGCCACACTTATAAAACATCTTAAGCATTGGGGATACGATTTTATAGACTGCCAAGTACCTACACCACACCTTAAGAGTTTGGGAGCAAAAGAGGTTAGCAGGGATAATTTTTTAAGCAGATTACATAAAACAAATATGACAAATATAGAACATGTATGGAAAATAGAAAATCTTGATTGAATCACATAGAAAATATTTATTTAAAAAAACAGTCTTCAAATAATTATTATATTGATTGTAATTGTAGCGGAATAAAAAAATGATCAACTAGGCAGCGACCTACGTTCCCAACCCTGTAAGGGTCAGTATTATCAGCGATGAGAGGCTTAGCTTCCGGGTTCGGAATGGAGCCG
>NZ_JAQVKP010000013.1 GCF_028694605.1 Sulfurimonas sp.
AGTCTGTTTACTTGCTTAGTTTTCAATGATCTCAAACTACCCTGAAACTTCGTTACAAAGCCTCTTGAAACCTAAACTTTAGGTCTCTGTGTTTGTGGATGGGAATTATAGGGAAATGATTCTTAGAGGGGGCTTAAAATGAGGTGGGATTTAACAAGAAATTAAATTTGTGGAAATAGACCTAAATTATTTCTTTGCAAGCATCTTTGATTGTTGAATGGGCAGATAAATATAGGTATTGTATTTATAGGTAAATGGGCTAATAAAATTCTGTCAACTAAAAATAGAGGGCTTTGCGGTTTGTATTGTTTAGATTTAGAAAAGTGGTTACTTGGAAGAGAAACGAAAGAGAGTGAAACTTAGAAGATTATTTTCTTCTAAGTTCTTTAATACGAGCCGCTTTACCAGCAAGGTCGCGTAGATAAAATAGTTTTGCACGACGTACACGTCCACGGCGAACCACTGTGATTTCATTAATAGAGTCACTGTACATTGGGAAAATTCTTTCAATTCCAATGCTGTTAGCACCTATTTTGCGAACTGTAATAGTTTGAGCTGTGCCTTGACCTCTTTTTGCTATACAAATACCCTCGTAATTTTGTACACGGGTTTTGTCACCTTCTTTAATTGTTACTGCTAAACGAACAGTATCACCAGCACGAAAGTCAGGAATATTTTTTCCGGCAGTCTGTGCTTTTTCAAAGTTTTCTATGTACTTATTTCTCATAAGATTTCCTTGTTCTATGCTTTAAAAGCTGCTCAGGTCTGAAGAATTTAGTCTTGCATTCAGATAGAGCTAATTTTAGTGAGCGAATTTTACTATGATTTCCCTTTAAGTATTCTGATGGAACACAAATGTTTTCATAATTTTCCGGTTTCGAGAAAGATGGTGCTTCTAAAAGGTTCGTCTCAAAGCTCTCAACGCTCAATGAGTCACTATTTCCTAAAACGCCTTCTACATTTCTTGCGATTGCGTCACAAAGAACTAAAGAAGCAAGTTCTCCTCCTGTTAAAATGTAGTCCCCAATGCTAAAAACTTCATCGGCGTACATTTCAACAACTCTCTCGTCAATACCCTCGTATCTTCCGCTCACAAACGCTATATGGGATTTTTGTGCCAATCTCTTGGCATCATTTTGTTTAAATGGCTTTGCAACCGGAGTTAAAAAAACAATATGAACATCCGCATCTGTATTTTTTAATTTACGCAGTGATTCAAATAGCGGTTGTGGATTCATAACCATTCCGGCACCGCCGCCAACAGCAGTATCGTCAACTTTGTTATGTCTTGAACTGCTAAAATCTCTTGGATTTAAATACTCTATATGGAGTATATCTTTTTGGATTGCTCTTTTTAAAATAGAGTCTTTAAAATATCCCTCAACTATATTTTGAAATAGTGTCACAAATGTAAATTTCATTAGGAAGCTTCTAAAATATCCATACCACCGCTAACGATTATGATTTTTGCTTGGATGTCAGTACTCAGCGTAAAGGGCTTGTTGAAAGGCAAAAGAAAACTTTTTGCAAAACCTTTGTTTACCAACTCTTCATCAGTTACAATACAAAGATAATTTGTGATTCCGATTCTGTCAACTTCATCAACAACACCTAAAATCTCTCCATCTTCAACTACTTTGCAACCCTCAATATCAAACCAAAAATATTCGCCATCTTTTAAATGACACTCTACTCTTGTTCTTTCAATAGTTGTGTAAAGGTGTTTGTTTGTAAGTTTTTTAGCATCTTCAGGCGAAGCGTAACCGACAAATCTGACAATGCCTCTCTCATGGTTGATGTCGCCAATAGTTAGACTCTGATTTTCATTAAGAAAAAAAGATGCGCCTTTTTTGAATTGTTCCGGAAAATCACTGTTAATGTGGAGCTTCATATCGCCCTTTAAACCGACAGTTTTGCCGATTGTGGCTATGTGAAGTAATTTACTTTGTTGCTTCGACATTGATACGGTAACTCATGCCGTCTTTTGCTTTGCAGCCAGAGATAACGGTTTTAATCGCACCAATCATCTTGCCCTCTTTGCCAATCAATTTACCGATATCGGCTTGATTGGCATAGAGAAGAATCTCTGTTGTTTCATCGCCCTCTTTTACCTCAACTCTTACATCATCAGGGTAGGATGCTATAAGTCTTGCAAATTGTGCGACAAAATCAGCTATCATCTTAGCGACCTGTTATCTTTTTAACACGATCACTCATTTTAGCACCAACGCTTAACCAGTAATCTAATCTTTCATTATCAACAACTGTTGTTTTTTCTGCTACCATTGGATTGTGATGTCCAATTAACTCTATCCAACCGCCGTCTCTTCTTTTGCGTGAGTCTGTTACCGCAATACGGTAAAAAGGTTGTTTTTTTCTTCCCATTCTAGTGAGGCGAATTACTGTTGCCATGTTTTGTCCTTCTCTGCGCAAGTCATATTTCAACTTGCTGTATATGTTAAATTTTGCATTTTGAATGCAAATCTATAAGCTTCCAAAAGCCTACAGATTTGCATTCACTTAACAGAAGCTATCTTCTTAACGCCCCTGCTCCGCCCATCTGTCCCATCATCGACTGAAGCTCTTTCATACCGCTTTTGCCTGAGAAGCGTTTTGCCATCTTACCGGCATTTTTGAACTGTTTAATCATGCGATTAATCTCAACTTGAGTAAGTCCGCACCCTTTTGCAATCCTTAGCTTGCGCGAGTTATTTAGCAAGTCTGGATTTTCTCTCTCTTTCATTGTCATAGAGGAGACCATCGCTTTGATATTTTTTAGCTCACTTGAGTTTTCAAGATCCAAATCTTTGAGCGCTTTGGACATATTACCCATGCCCGGAATCATACCTAAGAGGGATTTCATACTTCCCATCTTCTTCATGCTTTCCATTTGTTCCAAAAAGTCGTTGAAATTAAACTCACCTTTTTTAATTTTAGAAGTAAGTTTTTTAGCCTGTTTTTCATCAATTGCAGAAGCTGTTTTCTCAGCAAGTCCTTCGATATCTCCAAAGCCCATAAGACGATTTACTACACGCTCAGGCAGGAAAACTTCTAAATCTTCCATCTTCTCGCCACTACCGATGAAACGGAGCGGAACTTGAACTTGCGATGATAATCCGAGTGCAACGCCGCCTTTTGAATCGCCGTCATATTTGCTTAAAATAACGCCGTCAATTCCAATCTTCTCTTTAAAAGTCGCTGCTGTCTTGATTGCATCTTGCCCTGTTAAAGAGTCTGCAACGTAAAATATTTCACTTGGATTTGCCGCTTTTTTGACTGCTTCTAGCTCTTCCATAAGCGCATTGTCTATCGCCAAACGTCCTGCGGTATCTATGAGAACAACGTCATAGATACCGTTATGTGCTTTTTGAAGTGCGGCTTTTACAACTTCTACAGGATTTTTACTGCTCTCATCTTCATAAAGCTCGACACCTACCTGAGCAGTAATTTGGCGAAGCTGCTCTACTGCCGCCAAACGCTGAAGGTCAGCTGCTACAACCATGACTTTTTTTTGTCTGTTTTTTAGGTAGTTTGCCAACTTACCTGTAGTAGTAGTTTTTCCAGAACCTTGAAGTCCTGTCATCAAAATAACGGTTGGAGGTTTTGAAGCAAAAACAAATCCTCTATTTCCTCCAATTTCTAAAAGTTCATAAAGAGCCCCCCGCAAAGCGGATAAAAACTGGTCTTTGCCGATACCGTTTTTCTTAGTCTCTACTTGAACTTTTGCTATCAAGTCTCTTACAACTTTATGGTTTACATCTGCTTTTAAAAGAGACTTCTTCAGCTCATCAAGAGCCTTAGCGAGAGCTTTGTCATCATCATGAAAACGAATCTTCTTAATAGCATTTGTAAACGAATCGGTCAATATATCAAACATGAGCCCTCCTCTTTTAAATTATCTTTGGATGTAAAAAGTTGCGAATTTTAGCTGAAAGTTACTTTAAGTATGCTTTTATCATAAATTTAGCATAGAGCTTGCGAGAAAAAGTTTTTCAGTTCTTGAGAGACGCTTTATCTCATACTCTCGCTTAGATGCTCTGCTTTTATGTTCGCAAGACTCAAAGTAGATTAACTCCAGCGGTCTTCTGATGCGTGTATATTTCGCCGCTTTTGGAGAGTTGTTATGCTCATAAACCCTTCTGTCTAAATCTGTAGTAATTCCCGTGTAGAGCGTGTCATCGCCACATCTTAAAATATAGACATACCACATCTGCTTGTTATTCAAAATGGATAAATGCCTTTGGTTCGGGCGCTATAAACTCCATGCCTAAAAGCCTTACTTTATATGCATGAAGCATAACCCGTTTTGCTCGTCTGCCGCCGTACTGCTCATCACCGACAATGGGATGTTCTATATATCTTAAGTGCGTTCTTATCTGATGCGTTCTTCCATGATGGATAATACACTTCACTTTTGTCTTGTTTGCGCTTACTATGTCCGGAAAAACCTCTGTTCTTGCAGGTTTTCCTTTTGAGGATACATTTGATGATGCACGGTTGTTTTTCTTGGTGGTAAGTATGGGCTTGTCGATGTCAACAGGCTCGCTTAAAATCCCCTCAACCCATGCGATGTACTCTTTGTAAACTCTGTCTCTTTTGAACTCTTGTATCGCTTTTTCTCTAAACTCTTCGTTTTTTACAAGCATCAAAACTCCGCTTGTTTCACGGTCTAGTCTATGCAAAAGTTGTGCCGGCTTAAACTGTCTCTCTATCTCGTCAGAGTTAACATGAGCCGGTTTGTCCACGACAATCAAATCATCATTTTCAAAAAGAGGTTTTATCTTTTCTACTTTCTCCACTTTAAAAATCGTCTTTGTGTCGATATCGCCGCGGGCAATCATCACTTTTTTATTTGCGGCATAGACTAACCCTCGGTCAATCATTGACTTTGCTTCCGAATTTGAGATTCCCTCTTGTGCTGCTAAAAGTTTATATGCTTTTTCTAGTGCCATAATATTTTTATTTCCTTAATTTTTTTACAAAAAATGAAGGAATCCCTCCATTTATTTTGAACAATGTCGGAAGTAATTCCGACATTTACGCTAGCCGCTCGGGCACTGAAGCCAACCCCTAAAGGGGTAGATTTGGATTTTTAGTCTTTCTATAACAGGTTCTAGGTCAATTTTTTCTTCAACCATACTCGGCGGCAACTCTTTACATTTCATAAGTGCTTTATGAATCCCATCTGGCTCGACATATTGAACATGATGCACATATCTAAAAAGCTCTTTCTGATGAAAAAAGTGTTTGCCAGTAATAATTTTACATCCAAAATGAGCCGGTTCAAGAGGGTTGTGTCCGCCTACATCCTCTCTAAAAGCGCCGCCTAAAATCGCTATATCGCTGATGGCATAGATATTGTTCAACTCCCCCATGACATCCACCAAAACCATGTCTGTTTTAAACTCTCTATCTTGAGAAAAACGGCTTAGAGACAAAGAGTTTGTCTGGGCATATTTTTTCATAAGCTCATACACGGCTTCAAAGCGCTCCGGATGTCTTGGAACAATAAAGAGCTTTGCATCACTCTGCTTTTTGTACTCTACAAATGATTTTAAAATACTCTCTTCTTCGCCATCATGTGTGCTGCCTGCGACGATAAGCTCTTCTTGCGGCTTTTGATACTCTTTTGTTTTGGAAATTTTGCCTGCGAGCTTGATATTTCCGATTACCTCTATATTTTTAGCTCCAAGCGCCAAAAAACGGTTTTTATCTGCTTCGCTTTGCGCATATACCATCTCAACATCGGAGAGGATTTTTTGATAAAACCATGCAAATTGAAGATACTTTTTTACGCTCTTCTCAGAGATACGAGCATTTAAAAGTATAACTCTTGCGCCTTTTGCTTTTGCAACCACAAACAACATATACCAAAACTCAGCCTCTAAAACAACCAAAACATCATGCTTTTTAGCCCAAAACGGCAAAAACATCTCATAAGGCAGATACCTAACCTCTGCACTGTATCTTTTTGCTTCCGCTTGTCCCGTATGCGTTATGGTCGTTATTTTTATCTCATGCTCATTTAGAAGTTCCAAAATCGGTTTTAAAGCTCTTGCTTCTCCGAGTGAGCAAACATGAAACCAGATACCGCCGTCATTTTTAAATCTTGGATTGTTAAAGAGAAAAAAACGAGCGGGAATGGACTCTTTGTATTTTTGTTTAAACGAGAGAAAAACCAAAAGCGGCAAAGCTACAAAATAGAGCAGTGCGCTTAAGATAAAATAGAGAAGAGTAAATGGCTTCAAGCCTATTCTTTGTCAGTTTCCACATAGAGAATACGCCCACAGTGCGGGCAAGTCGTAATCTCTTCAGCTTTGATAACATCCGCGTAAATCTTATCGCTGATAAGCATATGGCAACCCATACAAGCTTGATCTTCAACAGGCACTACCGTTGAATTTTTCGCCCATCTGCGAATCTTTTGATAAAACGCCAATCCTTTTTGGTTCATCTCAGAAATAAGTTTCTCTTTTTTTTGAAAAACATCTTGGCGCGACTGGTTAATCACTTCAAGTTTTTCATCTACTTCAGCTTTGATAGATGCCAAGTTTGCATCAAGCTCTTCTAACACTTTTTTTGCTGCTTGAACTTGAGCAGTTTTTAACTCTACAATTCTCTCAAGTCTCTCAATCTCCTCATTTGCAAAAGCAACCTGCTCTTTTGCAATCTCTTCTTCAAGTTGAAGTGATTTCATCTCACGTTCAGTCTTGACATCACCGCTTTTTTTTGAGTTATCTACAAGTTTTTGAGAGAGTTCTGCAAGATGAATTTCGTTTTTCTTCTTTTTAATCTCTTCATCTCTGATTTCGCTTGTTAAGTTTTCGATATCTGAATCGATACTCTTTTTCTTTGCCAATGCTGCTTCAAGTTTGTAGTTAGCTTCCTCGATTTGCGGCTCAAAAGCATCGATAGCTTTGTCTATGTGGGATAGGTCAATTAGCTGTTTTAGGTGTAAGTTCATTAATCTCCTTTGGATTAAATAGTTGTACCGATTTTCTTAAATATAAGTAAAAGGGTTTTTTGATGATGAAATTATAGCTTCTAAACCTAAATTTTTCAAATGTTTAAGCAAAATCTCCGCAAAATACCTCTCACTCTCAAAATGCCCGATATCAATCATGGAAAGATTTATGCTTTTTGCCTCCATGGCATCATGGTATTTTATATCTCCCGTCAAAAAACAGTCTGCTTTGACGAACTTCAAAAGAGAGCCCCCCGAACCTGTTGTAAGAGCTGCTCTATGTATCCACTGTGCATTTTTTACACATTTTGCATGAGGAAGCGAAAATGCGGTTGCTACTTTGGCGGCAAAAGTGTCAAAATCTTCCTCAACGTCCATATAAGCAACAAACCCCTCTTTTTGTACAATCTCATACCCCAAAATTTGAGTTGCTACATAATCGTTTAGATGTGTTTGGTCAAAATTTGTGTGCATGGAAATATTTGAGATATTTTTTTGTATCATTTTTTGAATGAAGTTTGCCGGATATTGGTTAAATTGAAGTTGTCTTAGTCCGCCAAAGATAAGCGGATGGTGTGTTATAAGAAGGGAGTTCTCCTCCATGGAGTCAATAAGTGCTTCATCCACATCAATGCTAAGAACGATTTTTTGGATATCTTGGCTAAAGTCACCGAGCAACAAACCTGAGTTATCCCACTTTTCTTGAAGCTCAAATGGCGACAAGCTATCTAAAAATGTATATATTTCAGAGAGTTTCATCAGCCTAGTTTCTCCAACTCGTCTTGAGCCTCTTTAAAGTCCGGATTTATCTCTAAGGCTGTTTTATACATCTCTTTTGCCTCATTTAGGTGTTTCATATCAACCAAAAGATTTCCGTAATTATAATAAGTGGCGGCATTTTTGTTGTCAAGTGCCAAAGAGGCGCTTAAATGCATTCTTGCGGAGACAAATTCGCCTTTGGCTCTATAGATGCTTGCGATAGCATTGTGGATAAACTCATTCTCCTTATCCATCTCAAGAGCCTCTTTGTAGTAACCAAGCGCCTCTTCATTTTGCTCAAGCTGCTGTAAAATGTAGCCCATTTTAAAAAGCACGTCACTATCTTGTGCTCTTTTTGCATTTGCCTCTTTGAGAAGGTCAAACGCTTTTTGCATATTGCCTGCTTCAAACTCCTCATCGGCTCTTTGCACTAACACCTCAGGGTCAAACTGCGATGAAGAAGAGTCTCCATGCGGTGACGCTGATGGGTCTTTTAAAGTTTGTATATGTTCATACACTTTAAATGCAAAAAATGCAGAAGCTCCCAGCATAAGTATTTGAAATAGTGTCATTGTTTGCCTTTTACTAAATTTTCATTTGCAAGTGCTATAAAATGGAGCGGGTCAACCTGCTCGCCGCCGATGCGTATGCCAAAGTGCAGATGCGGTCCGCTTACTCTTCCGCTTGACCCTGAAAGTCCTATAACATCGCCTTTTTTAACATTCTGTGACTCTTTGACGTGAAATTTGCTCATGTGAAAATAGCATGTATAGACTCCCTGTCCATGGTCTATAATAACGCTTTGTCCTGAATAAAATCTATCTTGCACCAAAACAACTTTTCCGTCGTTTGCAGCGGTAATCGGTGTACCGACCGCTGCTCTAAAATCCGTCCCGCCGTGATAACTTTTCAGCAAACCGTTATAAACCCGTGCTTTTCCAAAATCACTTGTAATTTTACTATCTAATGGGACAATAAAATCAGAAGAGACAAGAGTTTTTGGGGTTGCTTTTTTGTAAATCTCCATCGCCTCTGCATACTCTCTCTCGGTTCTTGCCTTGTCCTTTTGGCTTAAAGTCACTTTGGAACCATCTACTTGGAGCGTCTCTTTTTCATATTTTCCGTCTTGGATGTCCAGCACAACTATTTTGGTTTTTTGCACACCGTTTTCTTTATAAAAAATCTCTACCTCTTTTTTTTGCGGCTTTGTTTCGTAGCCTATAGGAATTAAAACATAATATTGCCCGTTTTTGCTTGGATGCTTAAAAATAGTATATTTTTTCTGCTCCAGTACCGCGCTCTCGTATGTTACCCCTTTTTGCTCCACAAACTCCAAAAGAGCTGTTTTTCCATTTGCAATCTCTTTTTGAGGCATCACGACATCCAATGCAAACATGTATGAGAATAAAAAGCCAAAAAGAAACAACAAACGCATCAATAATCTTTTAATGAACGCTCTATATCGCGCTTCATATCTTTTTCTTTAAGGTCATTTCTCTTGTCGTGAAGCTGCTTTCCTTTTGCTATGGCGATTTGAATCTTGACAAGATTTCTGTCGTTAAAGTAGAGTTCCAGAGGAACAACCGTATAGCCCTCTTTCTCAACAGCCTTAATCATTCTTGCTATCTGTTTTTTACGCAAAAGAAGTTTTCTGCTTCCCCGCTCCTCGTGCGAGTAGAAGTGGTGTGTTGTTTCAAGTCTGCCTATATGTGCATTGAAAAGAAATGCTTCGCTCTGCACAAAACGGATAAAACTGTCTTTCAGGTTTACACGTCCAGCTCTTATGGCTTTAATCTCGCTCCCTTTAAGAACAATCCCCGCCTCAAACTTCTCTTCCAAAAAGTAATCAAAATAGGCTTTTTTATTTTTTGCTATTGTTTCACCCATTTTTTTCTACTATCCTCTCTCTTGCTCTAAAAAAACTGCTTCCGCTGCCACTGAAATAATATCCTTGTTTATAGTGATTTTTTAGCTCTTTATATACTTCCAGTGCAGGCTTGAAAAGATCATTTGCCTCATGGGCACTCATATTTTTAAGTATCTCTAAAGATGTGGTCTTTTTTAGTCGCTTTACTTTAAAACCATCTATCGGATTATAAAAACTTTCTCTATAAACTCCATAGACTTTTGGCGTACTTATCTCTATGCTTGGTGTAAAAACCTCGATATCAAGGGGCTCTTCCTTAAATTCCTCTACTACCTCTCCTATGCCGCTAACGTTGGCGCTTTTGTAACCATAGACAAAAAACGCAACATCTGCTCCTACTTTTACGCCTATGGAAGCGAGGGTGTTTTGGCTTAATCCCAGATGCAAAACCTCGTTGCACATTTTTAGAAATGTAGCTGCGTCACTGCTTCCGCCGCCAAGTCCTGCAAATGCCGGTATGTTTTTGACCACCGCAACACCATACTTTTGCATTAGCTGCTCTAGGGAGTGTGCTTGTTCAGGTTTCAAAGAGTCCAAAAGTGCCACATACGCTTTATAGATGGTGTTTTGTTTTGTCTCACATGAGAAAGAGCCTATTATTTCAAAATCCTCACCGCTCTGTTTTGGCATAAAAGAGAGTTCGTCATAAAGCGAATCCACACGCATAAAACGGGAGATAATCTCATGGTAACCGCCCCTTATACCGGTGATTTTTAAAAAAATATTTACCTTTGCATAGGCTTTGTAGTGCTTCATTGTGTTGCCTATTTTTTTAGAATTGCACCAAGAGAGGTAAGGTCTGAGAGTTCTATCTCTTTTGAGGCTGCTCTGTTTGACTCTTTGACATCCTCTAAGAGTTCACTTCTGACAATGGAGAGATTTTTTGGCGCATCAATGCCGAGTTTGACTACCCCTTTATCCACTGATATCACTTTAACAACTATATCATCTCCGATTACAATCGATTCATCCAGCTTTCTTGATAAGACTAACATTCAACCCTGCCTAATTCATAATGTACTTGCGCATTTTCTATGTTTATAACCGATAAAAAACTACCGCTATCAAGCCAATAGTACCCATCCGCCTGTATCTCTAAATCCTCCAAAGCAAGAACTCTTCCATATTTTAGGTTATCGCTGTCGCCATGATAAAAATTTTGCCGGATGCCAAAAGATGCTCTTATATCAAGCGGTTTTTCATCTTCATAGCAAAATTGTCCCTCGTTGAGCCGCTCCAAAGCACTGAGGCTTCCATAGGACAAACCAAGCCTCTTTGCCGTAATTAGCCCCAAAGAACGGATATATGTCCCCTCTGAAACGGTCGCTTCAAATGTCACAAACGGGTGTGCATAGTGGATAAGTTTGGTCTCATAGACTGTTGAGTGTATCTTTTCTAAGGTAAACTCTTTGCCAGCACGTGCCAAATCATAAGCTCTTTGTCCGTTTATCTGTTTTGCACTAAAGATGGGCGGTTCATACTCAAGCTCTCCCTCAAGCGACTTAATAACCTTTGCAATCTCTGCCTCTTCAAACTCCGGCGCTATGGTGATTTCTTCTATCATCTCGCTATCAAGCGTATCTGACTTGGCACCCAGCCAGAGTGTTGCACGGTAACGCTTTGGTGTTTTGTCTAAAAAACGAAACAGTTTTGTGTAACTCCCCATACCCACTATCAAAACACCTTTTGCAAAAGGGTCAAGCGTCCCTGAAAAACCGGCTTTTTTTGTTTGATACTTTCTTTTGAGCTTCGATAAAAAAAGATTTGAACTTATGCCTGATGGCTTATACGCAACAAAGAGGCGATTCATAGACGCTCAACAAAGGATGCCAAAATATCTTTTTTTGTTCCTGCAAAATTGATGCTGAGTTTAAACTCCTGACCGGACTTGCTTACACCGTTGACACGCCCGGTTCCAAATACTTTATGACGCACCAAATCACCTTTTTTAAAGGCAGTGTTTTTCTCTACTATCAAAGAACCCTCACATAGTCCAGCTTCATTGAAAAATCTGCTTTTTTGCAAATCGCTTCTTCTTCCCTTGTAAAATCTGCTATCGACATGAGAGAGCGTGAGTGTCTCTTTGGCTCTTGTAAAAGCAACATAACCCAAACGTCGCTCCTCTTCAAGGTCGCTTCCGTCTCCGATGAGAGGCAAGAATCCCTCTTCAAGTCCAATAATAAAGATATGGTTAAACTCCAACCCTTTTGAAGCGTGGATGCTCATCATATAGATACTTTCCCCCTCTACTTGGTCTTGTTCGCTCTGCAGAGTAAGCTCATTTAAAAACTCGTCCAAAGAGGCTTCGGGCGTATTTTTTACAAATTCTCTAAAAAGTCCGTAAAACTCATCCATATTTAAAATTCTCTCCGCCTCATCGGGCATCCCTGCATAAATCTCTTTGAGATGGAAAGTATCTTCCAATGTGTCGATAAAACTGTAGGTGGACTCGTCCGCCAACTTTGCAATATCTTGAATATCTTGGATAAACTTTTTCAATGTTTTTGCATTTTTACTCTTAACCAAACCCTCCAAATCAGACAAAGAGCTACTTTTTATATACTCAAAAACAGAGAGTTGGGCTGCATGTGCAGCAAGTTCTAGTTTATCTACACTCGCTTTTCCAAGCCCTCTTTTTGGTTTGTTAAGGATACGTTTGAGTGAAAAATCATCATGAACATTTGTGATAACCCTTATGTAGCTTATAAGGTCTTTCACCTCTGCTCTATCATAAAAACGCAACCCTCCGACAAGCTTATAGGCGATTCTTGCACGATTAAGTCCCTCTTCGATGGAGCGGCTAAGAACATTAACACGGTAAAGAACTGCAATATCCTGCGCCTTTACCCCCGAATCAAGAAGCTTTGTGATTTTTTGAGCTATTTTTCTTGCTTCTTCGTTTTCGTCACTAGAGTTTAAAATCGTTATATCTTCCCCGCCGCCGCGTGTAGAGATAAGTTTTTTACCGAGACGTGAGCGGTTATGCTCAATAAGCGCATTTGCCACCTTTAAAATCGGTTCACGTGAGCGGTAGTTCTCTTCAAGCTTAAAAACAGCAGTGTTTTGAAAATCTTGGTCAAACTCCATAATATTTCTGATATGCGCCCCACGCCACCCATATATACTCTGGTCATCATCACCCACAACACAAATATTATTGTGTACGCTACAGAGTTTTTGGAGGAGCTTGAGCTGCAACTCGTTTGTATCTTGATACTCATCCACCATAATATACTGGTACTTCTGAGAGGTAGTGCGGGCAAGCTCCGGATTTTCATCTAAAAGTTTAAAAGTAAGAGCAAGCAAATCATCAAAGTCAACAAGATTGTTCTCTAAAAGATAGTTCTCATACTCTTCATAAATCTTTGCAATCTGCTGATAGTTAAAAAACTCTGCCTGTTTATAGGCATCATCAGGAGACATAAGTGAATTTTTATAACGTGATATCTCGCTTGCGATAAGTTGTGTAGCAATCTCACTGTTTATCTTTTTAATAATACGTTTTTTATCATCTGTATCAATAACAACAAAATTATTTTGTCTCTTTAGAAGATGGATATGAAACTTTAAAAAAAGAAGCCCAAACTTATGGAATGTGCACAAAAGCGGTGGTGAAGATGGATTTTGCATCAGATGAAAAGCACGCTCACGCATCTCTTTGGCCGCTTTGTTGGTAAATGTAAGAGTAAGCGTATTTGAAGCAGGAATACCTAACACACCGACAAGATAAGCCAGACGGGAGACGATTGTTGTTGTTTTTCCACTCCCGGCACCAGCCAAAATCAAAACGGGACCCTCACTTTGCTTAACTGCACTTGCCTGAGATTCGTTTAGTTTTTCAAATATTTTTTCCATGCCTCATCACTATTTTCATTGATTTAGTTTATTATAGCCTAAAAGAGATAAATTATTACGAAACTATTGCTTTAATTATAATAATGGGTTATACTTTCGTTTATTATCTAAACTTATAGGAATTATTATGTTAAAAGATTTTGCGAAATTACAAACTTTTCTCATGGTCATAAAAGAAAAGAGTTTCTCCAAAGCATCAGCAAAGCTTGGTATCTCTCAACCAGCCGTTACTCAACAGATAAAATTTATCGAAGACTACCTTGATACAAAAATAGTAGATAGAAAAAAGAATGGTATTTTGCTTACCAAAGAGGGAGAGGAACTCTTTAGAATCGCTCTGAGACTTGAAAAAGCCATAGCAAACAGCGAAAAAGAGATTTTGAAAATTATCAATAAAGATTTTACCTTTGTAATGGGTTCTTCCAATGCCATCGGGAACTACATCTTGCCGAATTATCTAGGTGAAATTAAGAGCAGAATCAACAACAATGTCTATATGAACGTCGGTATTTCATGCGAAATCATCGACCAGCTGGAAGATAAGAAAATAGATGTTGCGCTTATAGAGTCTCCTGTTTTTAGAGATGGGATTGTTTACAGAGAGTGGGTTACGGATGAGCTTGTTGTTTTTTCTAACCAGCAGCTTAAAAAGCATCTCAGTGCAGAGGACTTGATGGGATTTGACTGGATTTGCCGTGATGAACACTCACATACGCGCAAACTGACAAGCGAAGCTTTTGACGAGATGGGTGTGCAGTGCAGTAATTTTAATGTTTTAGGAATTTTAAGCAGCCCAACTGCCATAAAAGAGTCGATTATACACGCAGATGCTACTGCAGAGAGACCTGTTGTGTCTGTTATGTCAAGACACGTTATCGCTGCCGAGCTTGCGACGGGAAAACTTTTTGAAGCTAGGCTTAAAAACTTTAAAATAGAGCGTCATTTCTATATAGCCTACCTTAAAGACAGAAAGCATGACGCTTTTGTAGATAATGTCGTAAACTATCTTCTATCACTTACAAAAGTTTAATACCAAACAAGGCTTGACTATACATACGATATGTATAGTTAGTTGTATTTTGTATTAATACTATTTTTTTAAAAATTTAGAATTTTCAGGATTTGATAAAAAGGATGCCATTGAATTTTCAATGCCTCCGTTATCAAGCTGTTTTGCTACCTTTATCTCTTTTTTATAATTTGCCAAGTTTATAAGGAGCGGTGTCTCATCAACGATTATCTGCACAATCGCTCTCAGTGGTACGGTAACTATACTTCCAAAATTTTCTGTTCCAAACCCTGCCTCAAAGACCAAGTCATTATCAATAATATTTGCTGTCTCAAACGTGTATCCCGCTAGAAAAAAGAGTGTCATAGAACGAAACTCTGCACTAATCTCTTTTGGAAGCGGCGGATCAAATGTGATATGCTCTATCTTGCAAAGAATCCCAAAATACTGCTCTCGCTCAAAGAGATAAATCAACAAATTCTCTATATTTTTCTGCATAACATTTGCAAATTTTTTATCTTCAATGATACTATCTAGCAAAACAGCTCCTTTGGATTTTTCGTAATTATAGCAAAATCTATCATTGCATTCATCAGAGCAACTTGCTTAAATCGCTCTATGTCTTGGATGCGTATCTCTTCTTCAAATATTTTTCCCTCCTTTAAAAATCTCTCTCTTGTTGTTCCTTGCAAAAGGGGCAAAGCAGGAGTAAGCCATCGTTTGCCATCAAAAAATGCGATATTTGCGATAGTTGTGTCTGTAATAAGACCGTTTTTTACGATAAGTACATCATCCCCCTCTTCTCTTTGTGCAAAAAGAGCATCAAGTTTCTCTCGGTTGGTGTACTTTATAGCATACTCAACACTATCATCATAAAGAATTTTGAGCGAATTTATCTCTCTTTTTTGATATTGGTGGTAGGTAGTCTCGATAAACCCTTTTGTATCGTAAACAAGGCGGCATCTAAATAGCCCTTTTTGTGGTGGCGCAACAAAACAACCTAAATCCTGTACTTTATCTATACCAAAATGTTTTAAAACTCTCTGATACCTTGCCTGATGATAAGAGAGATTAAAAATTTCGCCATTAAGTACTTTGATAGTCTCTAAAAAAGTGTTATTCACTAAAGAGTTCCGTGCTAAGATAGCGCTCTCCCGTGTCACAAAGAATAGTAAGCACCGTTTTGCCTCTAAACTCTTCACGTAAGGCGATTTGCATTGCAGCATAGACATTCGCACCTGCAGAAATGCCCACAAGCAACCCCTCTTCTTGTGCCAACTTTTTTGCCGTACTGATTGCATCTTCATTGCTCACTTTGATAACTTCGCCATAGATAGAGACATCCAGTGTTTTTGGAACAAATCCGGCACCTATGCCTTGGATTGCGTGTGCTCCTGCACACTCTCCCGATAAAACCGCAGAACTTGCAGGCTCAACAGCAAAGACACTGATATGCTCTATCTGCTCTTTTAAAACTTTTGCCGTGCCGCTGAGTGTTCCGCCTGTTCCGACAGCCGCAACAAACGCATCAACATTCCCATCAGTATCACTAAGTATCTCTTTAGCGGTTGTAAGCTCATGAATCTCAGGATTGTGAGGGTTTTCAAATTGCTGCAAAACGATTGAATTTGGAATTTGACTCTCTAGCTCTTTTGCTCTTTGTATAGCACCACTCATCCCAAGTGCGGCAGGGGTCAAGACAAGCTCGGCTCCAAAGGCTTTAAGAAGTTTTCTTCTCTCAATACTCATTGATTCTGGCATTGTAAGTATAAGTTTGAGATCAAGTGCCGCACAGTTTGCCGCCAACGCTATGCCCGTATTTCCGCTTGTCGGCTCGATAATAGTGCTGTCTTTTGTGATTTTGCCCGCTTCTATGGCTCTTCTTATCATGTTAAAACCGATTCTGTCCTTTACAGAACTTGTCGGGTTCATAAACTCACATTTGGCGATGATGTTTGCCCCCGTGACCTCAGAAGCTTTGTTTAGCCTGACCAAAGGAGTGTTACCGATAAGTTCAGTGATGTTTTTTGCAATTTTCATAAATAATCTCCAAACAATTTTATGTTATGCTACCCAAAAATTTATAAGAAAAGGGTATGAAATGTACTTACACAAAGAGATTGACTCTGTTGAAGCGGTGGCACAAAAGGCAGGAAAGGGTGTGTCAATGAAGATGCTTTTATCTCCGGATGAATCACCAAACTTTGCGATGCGCAACTTTATCATAGAAGCCGGCGGACACATGCCACTTCATACAAACAGTGTAGAACATGAACAGTATGTGCTTGCAGGACACGCAACAGTACAGATTGGCGATACGATGATTGAAGCAAAAAAGGGAGATATCTTTCTTATCCCGGCAGGTGTAGCACATAGTTACAAAACTATAGGGGATGAAGCATACAGCTTTTTATGTTTGGTTCCAAAGAAAGAGGATTGTATTACGCTTATTAACTGATTTTGCAAGTTGAGTTGAGTTTTGATTATGACTTAGAAAAGATGGTGCGGACGGGGGGATTTGAACCCCCACACACGTAATGCGCTACCACCTCAAGGTAGTGTGTCTACCGTTCCACCACGTCCGCGTTTTGTTAAGAAGATTTTGCCGGAGAGTTCTCCGGCAAAAGAGTGCCTACCCTAGGTATGGGTTAGCGTAAAGAGCGATTAGAGCAATAACAAGTGCATAGATAACTTGAGCTTCGATCATCGCAAGAGCGATAAACATCGTAGTCATAAGTTTTGCACCTAAACCTGGGTTTCTTGCAGTTCCAGCAATTGTTGCAGCAGCAGTATGACCCATACCGATAGCTCCACCAAGCGCAGCAAGACCAAGACCAAGACCTGCAGCGATCATTGAGTACGCTTTAAGTGTTTGGTTCGCAACATCACCATCAGATGCAAGAGCAGCTGTAGCAAGTGCAACCATTAAGAAAAGAATTTTTTTCATAAGTTTCTCCGTTAAAAATATTACAAATTTTTTCGGCTTACGTAACCACACTTTTGGTGTAGCAACCCATACATAAATGCAAGGATTTCCCTACTGAAATTTGATGGCGAATAATACACACAAACTGCTAAAAGTAAGTTTAATCTACACGATTCCCAAAGAAATCTTGTTGCCTTTGAACTCTAAAACTTCTACTTTTACCTCTTGTCCCTCTTTTAAGATATCACTCACCTTCTCTACTCTTTGGTCAGATATCTTAGAAATGTGAACCAACCCATCCGTTCCGTCAGGAAGCTCTATAAATGCTCCAAAGTCAACTATCTTTTTGACAACTCCTTTATAAGTGTCGCCTACTTTATACTCTATTTTAGGAGCTTTTGGTGTATTGGCAATCCCCTCGATATGCTCTCTTGCAGCTTTAACACGGCTTTTGCTCTTGCCTGTTACTTTTACTTTACCATCTTTTTTGTCTATATCAATAGCCACTTCAAACTTCTCGATTATCTCACGAATAGTTTTTCCAGCCTGTCCTATAATATCGCCGATAAAACTTGGATTGATGTGAAAAAAGTCACTGCTTGGCAAAACACCGTCATTAAGTTTTATCTCTTTTTCTGCTTCAAGCATTATATCAATGATATGCGCTCTACCCTCTTTAGCTTGATAGAGCGCCTCTTTTAGAACCTCAAGACTGATACCGCCCAGTTTGATATCCATCTGCATAGCAGTGATACCCTCTTTTGAACCTGTTACTTTAAAGTCCAAATCCCCGTCATGATCCTCAAGCCCCATAATGTCGGAGAGGATAGCGTATTTGTTACCTTCGCTTACCATTCCCATAGCAATACCTGCAACCACGTCGCTTGTCTCAATCTCTGCTGCACGCAGTGCCATATAGCCGCCGCAAACCGTTGCCATTGAAGATGAGCCGTTAGACTCTAAAATCTCTGAGACAAGACGGATAGTTCTTCCTTTAGTATCGACTATAGGCTCCAGCGCTCTTTTTGCAAGATTTCCATGACCCAATTCCCTTCTTTTTACACCTGTTATCGGCGATGCTTCGCCAACGCTAAATCCCGGGAAATTGTAGTGCACCATAAAGTTTTCGTTTTGTACACCATCATCTGTAAGCATTTCAAACATCTGTGCATCTTTTGGTCCGCCAAGTGTGAGAACCACGAGTGCTTGCGTCTGTCCGCGAGTGAAGAGACAAGAAGAGTGCGCTTTTGGAAGTATATTTGTACTTATGGATATTGGTCTGATTTGATTGAGCGCTCTGCCATCGGCACGTACTCTCTCGTTTAGTATTTGGCTTCGCACCTGTTCGCGCTTAACCTTCTCAATCGCATCTTTAAGCGTAACCTCATCCCAATGTTCCTGCTTGAGCATAATTTTTTTTCTAAGCGCTCTAAGTGCAGTTGAACGTTCAGATTTTGCCATCTGGTTCATTGCCGCTTTGATATCTTCAAAATGGTGTGTACGAACATACACAACCATCTCTTCATTAACTACATGCGCTTTGTACTCTATCTCATTTGTCTCTTTTTTAAACGGGGTAAAAGAATTTTCATATTTTGTATTGTTTTCAAAAAGAAGTTGTTGTGCTTTTTCAAGGATAGCAACCAATTCATCTTCTGCAATAGCGTTAGAGACTTGTTTTGTTATAAGCGGCGCACTTAGTGTCGGGTCTAACAATGGGTCTATAACAAAAGCCGTATCAACCTGCTCTGAGCCGACACTGCGCATCTCTATCATTAAAAGATCCTCTTTTGAGCCTGAGAGATAAAGATCAAGTGTTGCGTTGTTTAGCTGCGAAAGCGTTGGATTTAAAACAAGCTCCCCATCAATTTTTACGGCTCTAATGGCAGATACAGATGTGTTTATGTCTATATCACTCACAAAAAGTGCAGCCGAAGCGGCATTTAGTGCTAAAACTTGAAGGTCCGCCTCTTTATCAACACTGAATGCTAAAATCGTTATCTGTGTCGGATGCCCAAAACCTTTTGGAAAAAGCGGGCGCAAAGATCTGTCCACAATACGTGAAGTGAGAGTTTCAAAATCACTCGGTTTTGTTTCACGCTTAAAAAATCCGCCGGGAATTTTACCAGCCGCATATGTTTTTTCGATGTACTGCACGGTAAGGGGAAGAAAGTCATCCTTTACAACCTCTGTCTCATCAATAACCACAGTTGCAAGCAGTACCGTATCTCCACATTTGAGCCATGCCGCACCGTTGGACTGTTTTGCTACTTCATTAAAGGAGTATTCTTCTTCTTTGTTTTTTAAATCTACTTTTGCATCATATTTCACTTTTTTCTCCTAGTATTTTTTCTATTCGCTCTTCGTCTATCTTCTCCAACTCTTCATAATAAAGAGATGTTTCAACATAATCATCTATCTTGTGCAGATAAAACACATTATCTGCAAACGGCTCCAAAAACTCAAGCACATCCGTGGGTATAACAGGAGCTGCTATGTAGATTGCTTTTGGTTTCATAGCTAAAATGGCTTTTAATGCGGTGAGAAACTTTAGCCCTGTCTCGCTTCCCTCATCAATAAGCATAACTATCTTATTTTCCATTGATGTAAAAGGGCGACCTTTTCTATACTGATAGATGTAGCTTAAAATCTTCTCTTCATGTTTTCTATGCGCCTCGCCATAGATATAGTCATACTTGACACCAAAAGCGGTAACGAGGTTTTCATTTATAACTATCTCTTCTCCTTCACAAACTCTTGCTATCTCACACTCATGGTTATTTGGAGCTAAAATCGCTTCTGAGAAAAGAAAATCTATACTGTTTTTGTATTTGCCACGGATATGATAAGCAAGTTCCAACCCTCCCTTAGATACCGCGATGAGCTTCCAGTTTTCATCTTTGAGCTTTTGCATCGGAATAACGTCATATAGCTTTTTTGCAGCGTCCTCACGATTTTTTAAAATATTTTTATATTTTCCCATACGCTTAGTTACTCTTTGACTTATCTGGAAGTCTATATGCAAAACCTGACGCATTGCTATTTGGCGACATAATAGGTTTAAGTCGTAGGGTTAAATATATATATCTGTCGTAAATAGAGTCGGATATACCGCTTAAATTCAGAATAGGTCTGTTGCTTTCAACATATCTAAGTCCAAAATCCCAACATCTTTTTTGGTATAAAAACCCTATCTCAAAGCCTCTTTTTTGACTTCTCTCCAAATCATAACTATGTCTAAAACTATAGGAATAGTGATTGTCGTATTTGTAGTTAATGCTTGAAGTCAAGTAGCTTGTGATTGGCGAAGTTGTTTCTGTATATGGCACAAAACTATCTTTATACATATGCGAAAGTGCTAAATCAAAACTTGCAGTCCTATATAATATCTGATTGAAATTTTTAGAAAAATCACTTTCATCATAGTTATAAATCATGTTGTTGTAAAAATTTATATTATCCGTTATCTGATAGTCAAGCTCATTCTCTATCTCATCGGCAACATTGTTATTATAAGAAATATTTTGACTAACTCTATGGTAGAGAATCTGCTTTCCTAAAATATCATAAAGATAGTGCGAAAAATAGAGCTGCAATCTTTTCTCTACACTGGCAATATTATAAAATTCACATCGAGCCGCATACTCCGGGTCTGTTGTATTTGTTGCATAAGAACAATAGTCATCTCTTTGCTGAGGCGTAAAGAGTTCCATTTGCTCATCATAGTACCCATCTTGAAACTCTAAACCGTCTGACTGGTATTGTGTTCCAAGCTCTATGACGTGCGTGAAAGTATCAAATGCACGAGATAACTGTGTTGATACGTTAAACTGATGATAGTTTCTGCCAAAAAGACCGCTGTCATACTCCAAAGAGCTGTTTTGTACACTGTTTTCACCGTTAAAATCAGTATGCTGTGCGTAAAAATGGGAAGTATATGCAACATTTAAAAACTCATCAAATAGCGATGTTTGAAGCGTTACAGGGATATTCAAATCCGTTTGTACTGCGCCCACACCTCTTTGTCTGTAATAGTTATTGCTTTGAATATCCGTACTGTATGTGAGATGATTATCTAGCCATGAGTCCAAGTATGTATGATAATGAAGCGCCGGAAGATTTTGAATAGTCTTTTCATTGCTATCAAGCGTCAAATCTTTGTAGTGCTTCAGATACGCTCCCATATAGTCATCATCTCTGTTGTAAAAAAGATTGACCCTTGAGAGAAGCTGTCTTGTTGTAGTATTTTGAGTTGTGTCATTTGTCGAGAGGTTGATATAATCAACGTCGTTCATATTGACTATATCAGCATAGATACCGGACTGCCCCTTAAGCGTTGCCCCAAACCATTGGTTGATAAAATCATCATTTTGATATAAGAAGTTAAAACCGTAATGCTCATCATTTGCAAGTTGGCTATCGCTAAAATAGCTCTGTTTCTCTTTAAAGTAGCCTGTAGTAAGAGAGCCTTTTGATGTTTTACTGTCAACAAAACGAAAAGTTGAGTAAAGACCATTACCTCTGCTTGTTCTTATTTGAGGTTTTAGCTCCAAATCCCACCAGTTTTGTTCTGCTATAAAGAGTGCTTGTTCATAGTATAATCCCTCTTTTGTTGAGTAACCAACCATCGGAGGCAGTACGCCGGTTCTTCGTGTTGTATCAAGCGAGTAACCAAAATAAGGGGTATAAAAAACAGGGATATCATAGAGATAAATTCTTGCATTGTAGAGGTTTAACCACATTGTATCCGTGTTATACTCTGAGGATGTGAACTCCATCTTCCAAAGCGGGTTGTTTGGGTCACATCCGCTCATAACGCCAGATGTCACTTCAACATCCGTATCTTTTGCATACCCTTTATCACCACTGAGCCAAACATCCGATGTTTTCTCCAGCATAAAAAACGGTTGGAATGTTCGCTCTTTGTTTGCTATATTTAACTTAGCGTATTCGCCAAGAAGTTTGATGTTCTCCCCTTGGCTTGCCGCAATATTTCCAAAAAGTTCCAAATCACCGCTATTTCTATCATAACGTGCTTTTTTCGCACTTAATTGATAATCTTGATAGATAACAACCACATCTCCGTCTGCCGTAACGATGTTCTCTTTTGTATCCATTGTAGTGGCAAACACCTCTACTTTTGCATCCTC
Source organism: Sulfurimonas sp. (assembly GCF_028694605.1). Taxonomy (GTDB): domain Bacteria; phylum Campylobacterota; class Campylobacteria; order Campylobacterales; family Sulfurimonadaceae; genus Sulfurimonas. Next base: position 22,591 of record NZ_JAQVKP010000013.1, read on the forward strand.
TGCCCATATACTTGCTGTAAAAAAGAGCAAGAAAAGAACTGCCCTAGACATCGACAACCAATGTTTTGGCACTTTTGTCATGCCAAGCTTGTCTGAGCGGGTCTAAAGCCCCCCATAAAAATCCAAGATAAAAGAGCATCTCGCTCAACACACGAACAACTGCACGATTGAGCGCTACAACAACATTTGGCGTCTGCAATGTCTTCATCTCCACAACTCTAATTTTTACAAGAATTTTTCCCACCGTCGCACCATACTGCATCACAAAAAAGGCTTGATAAATCACTTTTACTGCCATATACTCCAAAACGAATTGATTGGTGAGAAGAATCATCTCTTCAACTGTTTTTGCCTCAAAAAAAGAGTCGCCAAGCGCTAAGATAAGCAACAAAGAGAGTAGCATCTCATCGATAAAAAAGGCAAAAGATCGTTTTTTTATCGATGCGAGATACATCCCCTCACGGTGCATTCTATCTTGAATCTCTTCGTTCACTTACCCTCTTTTTATAGCGCTTGGTACGCTATATCTGTGCGCAGTTTTTTACCTGCAAAATGAACCTGCCCACATCGCATATATGCTCTGTCTCTTGCCTCTTTGATGGTGTCGCCCAGACCTACGCAGACAAGAACTCTTCCACCATCTGCATAGAGTTTACCATCCACTCTGCTCACACCCGCATAAGAGATATGAGTATATGCCTCAATCTCGGTGTGGCAGACATCATCAACGATAATCTCGGCAGGAGTTGAATTTCCATAAGGATAGTTTGCACTTGCCATTACAATGCCCACGGCATACTGCTTTGAAAACTCCACTTTTATCTCGCCGAGTCTTTTTGTAGCAGCTTTGTAAAACATATCACTTACACTTGAAGTCATAAGCGGCATAAGTATCTCACACTCCGGGTCACCAAAACGAACATTAAACTCCAACGTTATCGGCTCACCTTTGACTACCATAATACCGATAAAAAGCACACCCTCAAATGGAGCGCCCTCTTGCTGCATCCCATCTAGCGTTGGACGGATAATACGCTCTCTTACTTTTTGGTAGAGTGTCTCATCAACCAAAGGCGTTGGCGCATAAGCGCCCATTCCGCCGGTATTTGGTCCCTCATCATTATCTTTTAGTCTTTTATGGTCCTGTGCCGCCGGAAGAAGGATATAATCCTTGCCATCACAAACCGCAAACATAGAGAGTTCGTACCCGTCAAGGTACTCTTCTACGATTACCTTACGCCCCGCATCTCCAAAACTCTTTCCGCTAAGCATTTCAGAGATTGCAATTTTTGCCTCATCGTGAGTTTGCGCAATGATAACACCCTTGCCCCCGCAAAGCCCATCTGCTTTTACAACGATAGGTGCAGTTAGTGTCTCGGTAAACTTAAATGCTTTTTCGATAGAATCAGTCTCAATATAACGTGCAGTCGGGATGTTGTACTTTGCCAAAAAGTTTTTCATATAGACTTTTGAGCCTTCTAGCTGTGCCGCCTCTTTGCTTGGTCCAAAGATAACAAGCCCTTGTGCCTTAAAGATATCGACCACGCCATCAACAAGCGGAGCCTCAGGTCCTACAATAGTAAGCTCAATGCCATTTTCTTTGACAAACTCTGCCAAAGCGTTATAATCTTTTATATTGAGATTTGTCCCCATAGAAGAAGTCGCACCGTTTCCGGGCATAAAAAAGAGTTCATGCACCTCTTTTTCATTTAAAATTGCACGAGCGATAGAGTACTCTCTCCCACCGTTGCCGATAATCAAAATTTTCATAAAAACTCCCAAATCAGTTCAAAAATCTGTTCAAAATATCGAAATACATTCAACAAATACTTTTCAATAAATAGCCCGAGCAGCCGTTTCGCGTTTGGCTTGGTTCTAAAAAGCCGTATTTGGGCGAAGCGAGGCTCTATAACGGCGGCATTATCTCGACAGAGTTAACATATCTCAAACGATAGCACCGACACACAAGAACGCTACTAGTTCGCTATGTGAAAATGTAGAACCCTCATGATGCGATAGGTCGAACTGCCCAGACTACTAAAAACATTATACAAAATATTTTATAAAACACTACTTTAGGGCTAGTTCAATGCAGCTCTCTATTGAGGTATTTTCGCTAATTGTATATTTTACTCCATCCGGCAAAAGATTAGCCGTTGTTTTACCGATTACTATAACTTTAGCATCTGGATGGATAGAATTGTTTTTCAAAAAGCACTCAATTGATGAGGGAGAGGTAAAGATAAGAGCAGAGTTGTCATTTACTCTTACATCTAAAATCTCTTGCGAACACTCGCTCACATAAAGGATCTCTTCATCTATAAGATACCCTTCATCTCTGCTTTTTTGAACAAAATCAGAAGCTATAAGTTCCGCTCTAAGATAGAGCCACTTTGTCTCTTTTGGGTACTCTTGTATATATTTTGTCAGGCTATCTCCATAACCATCACCGATAGCTAGGATTTTGCCGCCAAACTCTTTATATGTATTTGCCGTCTTAACAGATACGCAGAGTGCAGAAATATTGATAAAATCGGATTTTTCATACTGTTCCAATGCTTTTACCGTCTGTTTTGATGTGATAATTAGATGGTCATATCCGGAAAAGTCGATATCAGGCTTTAAAAACCTGACATCTAAAGATTTTACATTGATGGCATGCTCACTTTTGGAAGTGGCAAAGAGGTAGATTTTTTTTGGCATATTGAAGAGCTTTACTCCCACTCTATCGTAGCTGGCGGCTTTGAAGAGATATCATACACCACGCGGTTAATCCCGTCAACTTCATTGATGATTCTTCTGCTGATTCTCTCTAAAAGGTCGTGCGGAAGATGAGCAAATGTTGCAGTCATCCCGTCAACTGCTTCAACAACTCTTACACAAACAGTGTTGTCATAAGTACGATTATCGCCCATAACACCGACTGACTTTACATTTAACAGAACTGCAAATGCCTGCCAAGTTTTTGCATAGTAGCCGCTTGCTTTTAGCTCATCAAGCAAAATAACATCCGCTTCTCTTAAAAGATCCAAGTCCGGCTGATTCACATCTCCCATAATACGGATAGCAAGTCCGGGTCCAGGGAACGGGTGACGGTTAATCATCGACTCAGGAAGTCCAAGCTCCAGACCTATTTTGCGTACTTCGTCTTTAAAGAGTTCGCGCAATGGTTCGATTAGTTCAAAATCCATCCAATCAGGCAATCCGCCTACATTATGGTGAGATTTTATAACCTCTGAAGGACCGTTTACCGAAACAGACTCGATAACATCAGGGTAGAGTGTGCCTTGAGCCAAAAACTTGATGCCGTCATGTTTTTTAGCCTCTTTTTCAAACTCTTCTATAAATGTATGCCCGATAATTTTGCGTTTTTTCTCAGGATCGCTTACTCCTGCAAGCTTACTTAAAAAACTCTCTCTTGCATCAACAACTACAAGAGGAACTTTGAGGTTGATTTTAAACACCTCTTCAACCTGCTCTCTCTCGCCTTTTCTAAGCAACCCGTTGTCAACAAAAACAGGAACAAGCTGATCGCCGATTGCTTCGTAAAGCATTGCCGCAACAACGGAACTGTCAACACCGCCACTTAGCCCGCAAAGAACTTTGCCGCTTCCGACTTTTTCGCGGATTTTTTTAATCTGCTCTTTCAAGAAGTGTTCCATCTTCCACTTCTCGGTTACGCCACAGATAGTTCTTGCAAAGTTGCGAAGCATCAAATAGCCCTCTTCGGAGTGTTGAACCTCTGGATGGTACTGCATCGCATAGATGCGTCTTGTCTCATCGGCAATCGCAGCATAAGGAGAGTTGGGAGATGTGGCAATCGGGGTAAACCCTTCAGGAAGTACATCCACCTTGTCACTGTGGCTCATCCATACAATTCTGCCGTCATCACAATCTTTTAAGAGTGGTGAACAATTGTTCTCATAATTATTTATAGTCAGTTCGGCTTTGCCGTACTCATGATGTGATGAGCGGATAACGCTGCCCCCAAAGTCAACTGCAATTCTCTGCATACCGTAACAGATACCAAGAACCGGGATACCCATCTTATAGACCTCTTGATCTACCTCATAAGCATCTTTGTTATAAACAGAAGATGGTCCTCCGCTTAAAATAACACCTTGCGGATTTTTTGCCTTGATATCTTCTGCTTTGGTATAGTAAGGAAGAATTTCACAATATACTCTATCTTCACGCAGACGGCGAGCTATAAGCTGGGTGTATTGAGAACCGAAATCTAAAACTATGATGCTAACATTTGTCATTTGATTGCCTTTTATTTAATTTGAACGCCAAAGGAAGTGATTCCTTTGGCTACGCTAGCCGCTATGGCACTAAAGCTTGCCTCAAAGAGGCCAAAACAATAAAACTTAAAGTGTCTGAGTTAGCATAAAGAAGGGTGCGTACCCCTTTGATAGCAAAAGGATACACTAATTTTGTTTAATGTTTGATGTAAAGTCCAAGCACTTCAAACTGAACATACCAGATAGCAAGCGAAGCAAAATAACCTACTAAAATAGTCCATGCGTACTTCATATGCGAACCAAACGTATAGATTCCCGGGAGTTTGCCCATAACGCCGACACCCGCTGCCGAACCAAAAGAGATAAGCGAACCGCCTACTCCGGCAGTCATTGTTACCAGCATCCACTGGTCAAGTCCCATATCAGGGTTAGCCTTTAGAATCGCCGACATGACAGGAACGTTATCTACTATAGCAGAGAGAAAACCAACTCCTATGTTTGACCATGTAGGACCAAGAACCGCCGGATCATAGACCACCGCCGCAAGTCCAAGCCAGCCCACAAAGTAGAGCGCTCCGACCGCTGCCAAGATACCGAAGAAGAAGAGAAGCGTATTGTTCTCAATCTTTGCGATGGAGTGAAAGATATTGAAGTGAGAATTATGCACTTTTTTAAGTCTGTAGGCATAAAGCTTAAGCAGAGAGAGACCAAAGAGCATACCCCACATTGCAGGCAAATGCAACACTTGATGTGATAAAACCGCACATACGATGGTAAATACTCCAAGTCCGATAACTACTTGAGCACCATGCATCATCTCAGGCTTTTTCTCGGTAGTCGCATCAAAAAACGGTGTCTCATCCGGTACAAATCTACTTAAGAGATATCCCGTTACAAGAAAACCTCCGATTGAAGCGGGGAATAGGAATAGGAAGTCAATAAACTCACCTTTGCCCGCTGCCCATGCCATAAGGGTAGTGATATCTCCAAAAGGACTCCATGCACCGCCGGCATTTGCAGCTACGACTATATTGATAGCTCCGGGAACCAAGAAAGAGGCCTTGTTGCGCTCAATGGTGATAAGAACAGTAGAAAGTATAAGTGCTGTTGTTAGGTTGTCTGCAACAGGAGAGATAAAAAATGCCAATAGCCCCGTTGCCCAAAAAAGCTTTTTATAGCTGTACCCTTTAGAGACAAGGTTGTATTTTAGTCTGTCAAAGACACCCATATGAATCATTGATTCGATAAAAGTCATAGCAACGAACAAGAAGAAGAAAATCTCTGCAATTTCTAATATAATATGCTCAACCTGCGTATGAACTAGGTTCATATCCATACTGTTCACGGCATAGTAAAATGCTACGAGTATAAACAAAAATGTCCCGGTAAATAGAGCCGGTTTGGCTTTATCTATATGGTACTTCTCCTCCGCGGCAACAAAATAGTAGCCGATAACAAATATAACAAGAGAAGCGATTCCCACCCATGTAAACGTCAAATCCGGTATAGCGCCTCCATCCGAACTCCCACCGCTTGCGTAGGCAAACCCAAATCCAAGAAACAACAGTATCAACAACCTAATCATTTTCATCCTTTTGTATAAAATGTACCCCGACAGACTCGTCTCTCGCTAATGCAGCAAGGACAATCTCTCTTGCGCTAAGCAAACGAAATTTGAGTAGTTTACCAATTTTTTCATTCAAAAGAGCATTAATCTGCTCTAATGCACTCTTTAAACCGCTTTTTGTTCGAACAATGGAGACATCCTCCCACATAATACGGCGAAGCAGATTTTTCTTCTCCTTATCCTCTTTGTAGCTCATCACCTCATCAGCGACTTCAAACACAACACTCTTTTTTTGCTCTTTTTTACTCAAAAGATGTGCAACCGCTCTTTTTCCAAAAACAAGACCCTCTAAGAGCGAGTTAGAGGCAAGTCTGTTTGCTCCGTGTACTTTTGTGGAAGCAACCTCACCTACGGCATAAAGAGATTTTACGCTTGGCACTGCACCATTAATATCTGTTTTAATCCCACCTATAGCATAGTGAAATGCCGGAGATATCGGAACGCGCTGCTTTGGCACATCAAAACCTAAGTCTTGAAGATTTTTATATAGATTTGGAAAGCGTTTTGTAAAATAAACATGCTCAAAATTTTTAAATGACAGGTAAGTCTGCATCCCTGTTTTTTTATGGTGATCGTAAATCGCTTTGCTTACGATGTCTCGTGAAGCAAGTTCGCCTCTTTCGTCATAATCAAAAAGAAATCTTCTTCCGTTCTCATCTTCAACCGTAGCCCCTTCACCTCTTAGAGCCTCAGTAAGAAGCAGTTTTTGCGCAGAGTTGTTATCCACAAAAACAGTCGGATGAAACTGCATCATCTCCATATCTGCAAGTTCTATCCCCTTCATCACGCAAAGCCCCTGCATGTCGGCACTGATACAAGGCGCATTGGTATGATAAGCATACAAAGAACCTACTCCGCCGCTTGCAATGATGACATTATCCGCATAAATATTGCGGCTCTCTCTATGGTCAAGAACCGTTACGCCGTAACATTCGCCATCTTTTATAAGCAAATCTACTACTCTGGCATCTGTTAGCATCGGGTGAGGATTTTGCTGTAGTAAAAAGTAGTGCATATAGCGACCCGTTGCATCGCCTCCCGCATGAAGAATCCTCTCTTTGGAGTGAGCTGCTTCTTTGGTGTAGAGAAGTTTGCCGTCTTTGTCTCTGTCAAACTCAAAGCCGCGCGCTATCAAATCATCTATAATCGCCTTTGAGTTCTCACTAAGAACCCTTACTGCCATTTCATCGCAAAGACCGGCTCCCGCATCAAGTGTATCTTTGACATGAGAAGGGATATCTTCTGCGTCAATAGCCAGAGCGATACCGCCCTGTGCGTAAAAACTGTTGCACTTAAAAGTCTCTCTTTTGTTGATAATGAGGACTTTTTTATCACGAGGCAGATGCATGGCGGCATAAAGCCCCGCTACGCCGGCTCCCACTACAATGACATCATATTTCATTTTTGTGCAGTTTCGCTTTCATTATTATCAATCTTTGGCTTTTTGATAATAAACTTGATATTATCATCACCATTTGGTGCTCTCTCCTGATAGTAAGGGTCGGCTTTATACCCGCATCCGCTTAGATTAAGCAAAAAGATTGCTATAATTACTCCATGAAAAACGCTGCTCAGATTATAGATTCTCTTCAAAGTCAACCTCAATTTTCCAGACTCTCTTGGCATAAATGCATGCAAAGAGTCCAATCTATGTTTACACCGCCGGTTCAGAAAATGATTAACTTCACCTATATCAAGAACAAAACACTTTTTTTTGTATTCAATCACCCCGCTGGGAAACAAGAGTTTGATAATAATATACAAACTATTAAAAGCGCTTTAAAATTCTACATGCCGCCGGAGTGCATGGAAGAAGATACACCTCTTTTTAACGACATTAGAGCTTTTGTTACACATACGCCAAGAAAATCATCGCAAGAGCCAAAGTTAAGAAAAGAGGTTTACAAAGAGCGTTCAAACGGCAATTTTGAGATACCTATAGAAGATGAAAAACTTCATGCAATTGCGTTAAGCATCCAAAAAATCATCAAAGAGATAAAAAACAATGACACTTGAAGAGAGCATAAAACAGCTTCCCGACTCCGCCGGAATTTACCAATACTTTGATATAAACGGACGGCTTTTATATGTAGGAAAAGCAAAAAGTTTAGCAAAAAGAGTAAAAAGCTACTTCTACTTTAGTCCCAAACTAAGAGTAAATCCAAATCTCTCAAGCAGAATCTCAAAGATGATTTCGCAAACCGTCTCACTTAACTATATCGTTGTCAACTCTGAACACGATGCGCTTATTCTTGAAAACTCTCTTATTAAGCAGTTGGTGCCAAAGTACAATATTTTGCTTCGTGATGATAAAACCTACCCATACATTTACATCGATTATGGGCAAAAGTATCCCCGTTTTGAGATAACAAGAAAGATTATCAAATCCTCAACCATAAAGTATTACGGTCCCTACTCCGTTGGAGCGCGCGATATCTTGGACTCTGTCTATGAACTCTGCTCTCTTGTACAAAAAAAAGGTTCTCTCGCATCAAAAAAACTTTGTCTCTACCATCAGATAGGCAAATGCCTTGGTCCTTGTGAATTAGAAATCCCGCAAGAACGTTATCAAAAAGAGATTGATTTTGCCGCAGAACTTATCCAAAATAAAAAAACACTCCTTAAAAAACTTGAAGAAAAGATGCTCTTTTATGCAGAGAATTTGCGTTTTGAAGAGGCAAAAGAGATTCGTGACAGATGCGAGCGTATAAGCCGTTCCGAGGTAAAAAGCGAGATAGATTTTGCAAGCAAAGAAAACTACGATATTTTCGCCATAGCCCATACAGAGGCAAAAGCTGCCGTTGTTCGTATCTTTATGCGTGATGGAAAAATCATCTCCTCCTCTCATGACACTATCGCACTACATGAGGGATGCGATGCCGATGAACTCTACTCTCGGGCTCTAATGGAATTTTATGCACACGGCAAACCGCCTATCATTGCGCCTATTTTAGTAGCCTCTGATTTTGAGGGCAAAGAGATTTTACAAGAACATCTCACTGCTCTTTTTGAAAAAAAAGCTACCGTTCACATTCCAAAAACGGGTAAGAAAAAACAGCTTATCGACTTAGCACTGCTCAATGCAGCCGAACTTCTAAAAAAAGAGTTTGCATACAAAAAGAACGGTATTGAAGAAGAAATAAAGAATCTTTTTGGATTTCAAAGGACACCGGAGCGTATCGAGATTTTTGACAACTCACATATGTCAGGCATGGCAACAGTCGGCGCTATGGCAGTCTATGCCAACGGAGCATTTGATAAAAAAAGCTATCGCATCTATCATCTAAGCGCAAAGGATGAGTATGGACAAATGCGTGAAATGCTCACAAGGAGGTGTGAGGGTTTTGAAAAAAATCCGCCGCCGGATTTGTGGGTACTTGATGGCGGAGCAACACTGCTTCATCTTGCCCTTGAAATTCTAGAGTCACATGGACTTTTTTTAGATGTTATCGCCATCGCAAAAGAGAAAGTTGATGCTAAGGCACACCGTGCAAAGGGAAAGGCAAAAGATATCTTGCACTCAAAAGAGAGCATTTTGAAACTTCAAGAGAGCGACAAGAGACTTCATTTTGTACAAAAACTAAGGGATGAAGCACATAGATGCGCTCTCAATTTCCATAAAAAAACAAAATTAAAACATGATCAAGAAAGCAAACTTCTCACCCTCAAAGGGATATCACAAGCCAAAATCATCAAACTTCTCAATCATTTTGGGACGTTTGAAGCACTCCGCGAAGCTAGCATCCAAGAGATAAGTTGCGTTTTAAACATAAAAGATGCAAATATAATAAAAGATAGCTACTTATAAGTTTTTTTTTAAACTATTAATGCTATATTTAGCGGATTTTGTGATTTTTGACAATAAACAGAGGTTTTCATGAGTAAAGTTGTACCAAAAAATGAGGAGTACCTTTTTGAGGGAAAAGTAGCCATCGTTCAGACTGATTTGAGTGGGAATATTACTTTTGCCAACAGAAAGTTTTGTGAAGTCTCCGGCTATACACTAGGGGAACTTCTAGGCAGTAACATCAACATAACAAAACATCCCGATACACATGAGTCTATTTTTGAGAAGATGTGGAACACTTTAAAAAGTGGGCAAGTTTATAACGGTATGCTTAAAAATCTACGCAAAGATGGACTCTACTACTGGATAGATATTGAAATTGCCCCTATTTTCAACAAACAAGATCAGATGACAGGGTACATCTCTGTCAGTAAACCTTCTCCGAGAAAAAATATTCAAGAAAATGAAAAATTGCAACAAAATAGCGATAATCGCTAACAAAGGGCACCAATGCTAATTTATAATCATAAAAAAGAGTTTGTAGGGATAGACGAATCTAGCCTTAAAGCCATCGGATTCTCTAGTATAGCAGATATGCGTACGGAAGCCGCAGATTTTGCGGATCTTTTTACTAAAACACCAGGTTATATCCATAACTTCAAGCATGTTCACTGGATTGACTATATAGCGTGTAACGACAGCGGTATGGATGCAAAAGCGATTATCGGCGCAAGAGACAAGAAATTTACTGCAAACATTGCTATAAAAACAATCTACCTTGCCGACAATCCTGCGCAAAAAGCTTTCATCGTCGAACTTATAAACCTCAGACCGCTCTCCGGTGCGCAAGAAGCACAAATCATTGCTACTGCACCAATGCAAAAAGTCACACCTCGAAATGTAACTCCACTTAAAAAAGAGCCAGTTTATGAGAGCCTTAGCCCAAATATCATCAAAGATTCTTATGAAGACACAACCTATGAACCGACACCTGAAATACAAAACAAACCACGTAACATTAAGATTGAAATAGATGATTTACTGGCAGAAACGCCCGTTGTTCTAAAGCCGGAACTCCCTGCTCAAGAGAGCAGAAAAGAGCCGTTGCCTGAAGTAAAGCAAGCGCTTGCCGAAGAGAACCCTTTTGACAGCTATATTTTTGACCCAAATGTTGCATCACATGATTTAGGACTGCCGCTTGATTTGGTAGAAGAGTTCGTCCAAGACTTTATCGCTCAGGCAAACAGCTTTAAAAATGATCTCTACAGCTCTCTTGCCAACGGAAACATGGATGCTCTTAAATCCCAATCCCACAAACTAAAAGGGGTTGCGGCAAACCTTAGAATTGAAGATGCGCTTGATGCACTGAAAATTATCAACACATCCCATGACGAGTATGAGATAAAAACAAACCTTGACAGATTTTATAAAATTATCAATAAGCTCTCAAAAAACGAAACTTCTGATGTTGTCATTGAAAAAGCGCCAATTGAAACAGCAGAGACAGATACTCTTATTTTATCTTTTAAAGATGAGCCGCTTACAACACAGTTAAATCAAATCAACGATGCAGATGTCCCTGATACAATAGAAATCCCTGAGCTGGCGGATGATGATTTTTTCAGCTCTTCCACACTCTCTGAAGATGCAAACAGTGTAGATTTATCGGTACACGAAGAGTCCCTTGAAAAAGATGAAAGTCCTAAAGTTGTCATTCATTATGACAAAAAGAAAATAGCCCATGAAATAGGCTTGGATTTAGAGAGTTTTAATGAGCTTTTTGAAGACTATCTTGCTGAAACAAGCGAGATAATAAAAGAGATGGACAAAGCAATACAAAAAGGCGATTTGTCCGGCAGTAAAAGTGCTGCTATCAAAATTAAAGGGATGAGTGACAATATGAGAATTCATGAGTTCGATACATATTTAGAGGGCATCATCAATGCCAAAGATGATGAGCAAATCAAAGATTTAGTGGCACAAACAATCGCTACTTTAACACTTATATCAAAAACAGAAGGTAAATAATGCAGCTGGGACTAAAAAACAGATTAAGACTTATCAGTCTTCTTCCTATTGTCATACTTTTTGCAATAACGAGTTATTATGTTTATACATCGTTTTTAGGGTTCAACGCAGCGCAGCATCTCCAAAACAGATTAGAGCAAAACGGAAAGCTTAATGAAATTATTCATAACGTTGCTCGTGAGCGTGGTATGAGCGCAATGTATCTCGGAAACAAGACGGAAAATATCCTCAAATCACTTCAGGAACAGAGAAAAGTTGTTGATCAAAAAGTGGAGAGTTTTCTCCAGTTTGCCCAAGGCAGCAAAACGTTCCATATAGATTCCAAAAGCAGTAACAAATCAACGAGTGAGGTTGATACCGTCATCGCAACCGTTGCTAAGATAAGAGCCGTAAGACCGCTTGTAGATGTCGCCAGCATTGGACCTAAGGAGTTAATGGACGCTTATATTGCGGCACAGTCAGTTTTCATTAAGCAACTTACTCAAATTACAGAAAACCAGATAGATAAAGAGGTAAGTGGGCTCTACTCTATTTATATTGCAATGGCAAATGCGAAAGAAGCTTCAGGGATAGAGAGAGCGCACATGGCATATATCCTCTCTCACTCGACGGTACTTGAGGGTGAGGATTTAAGCAAGTGGCTTTCTCTTATCGGTAGGGCTGATGCAATCAACTACAAAGAAGCTCAAGACAAAGAGCTTATAAAAGAGTTGGACAAAATTTTCAAAAACGAAGAAGCTCAAGAACTTTTTGAAGAGATTAACAATGAGAGAACTGCCATTATCTCAGCTGCAAAAAGTGGTGAATATGAGATTACCTCCGGAGTCTGGTTTACAATGCTCTCTGAGAAAATCAACATTATCGCTCAAGCAGAAGATTTGCTTTCAAGCATAATGAACAAACGATCAAAAAAAATACAGGATGAATCGCTTCAAGTTCTAATCGTTACTTTTACGGTGTGGTTTATTTCAATTATTCTTGCAGTTTTGGGATACATACTAGCTAACGAGATTGCAAAAAACATCAAAAGTCTTGAACACGTTTTAGAAACAGTTACAGGTGACTATGACTCAAAAGGGAAAAAAATCAACCTTCATACGGCAGAAGGTACAAACTTAGCCTACCAACTTCTTGAGGATATTATTGAGCAGACTAAAAAAGATAAAATTTCTGCACAAGAAGCAAGTGAGGCAAAATCCATGTTCTTGGCAAATATGTCACATGAGATTCGAACACCTCTTAATGGAATTGTCGGATTTACTGAACTTCTCAAAGATTCAGGACTTCAAGAAGAGCAGAGCGAGTTTGTCGATATCATCGAAAAAAGTTCGGAAAATCTTCTTGAGATTATCAATAACATCCTTGACCTCTCAAAAATTGAGAGCAACAAACTTGAAATTGAAAACATTGCATTTAACCCTATCTTAGAATTTGAGAGTGCAGTTGAAGTTTATGCTGTCCGTGCGAGCGAAAAACATATTAATCTTGGATGCTTTATCGATCCAAGTCTTGAGTTTCCTCTCAAAGGCGACCCAACCAAACTTAAAGAGGTTATCATCAACCTACTCTCCAATGCGGTTAAGTTTACAAACAATGGCGGTTCTATCAACGTCAGTATCAGAAAACTCGCATCAGAAAAAGCTGGCAAAACAAGAGTTAAGTTTGAAATTCAAGATAGCGGTATAGGCGTAACAAGTGAACAAAAATCCAAAATCTTTGAAGCATTTTCTCAGGCTGACACTTCCATTACGCGTAAATATGGCGGAACCGGTCTTGGACTTACAATATCTAGTAATTTTGTTGAGCTGATGGGTGGCAAGCTCGACCTTGAGAGTACGGTAGGCGAAGGTACGACTTTCTTCTTTGTGCTTGATTTTGATGAAGTGGAGACACTAAGTGAGAGCTCACAGGGTAATTTTAATACGTTAAAAGCGCTTATTTTGAGCGATTCCTACAAAATTAAAAAACAAGACAAGTACCTAAGAGAATATCTTGACTATTATGGAGTTGCGCACACAACATTTACAGATATATCTAAAATAAACCTTCTCTCTCAAGATACAACTTACAATCTTCTCTTTGTCGATTATGACTATACAAATGAAGAGACATTACGTGAATTCTCAAAGCTTCCACAGCGTCTCATCGTTCTAACAAAATCAAATCTTATGAAGCGGATAGATTCCCTCGGACTGGATATCTTTAAGATACTTTATGAACCTATCCACGCCTCTAAAATCAAACAGGCGCTTGAAAACTATATTGCATCATATGCTGTAATACAAGTTGCCAAAAAAAGAGCTCGCAAGAAATTTGACCTTAACAAATCAAAGTTTGTTGCGAATGTACTGGTAGCAGAGGATAATGTTATCAACCAAAAACTTATCCAAAGAACATTAGAGGATTTAGGACTTAGCGTAACCATAGCAAACAATGGTCTTGATGCGTTTCAAAAGAGAAAAGATGGAAAGTTTGATCTTATCTTCATGGATATACAAATGCCATTTTTAGACGGGGTGGAAGCTACTGCAGAGATTTTAGAGTGGGAGCAAGACTACAGACAGCCTCACACTCCTATTGTCGCACTTACAGCAAATGCACTTAAAGGGGATAGAGAGAGATTTTTAGCCGCCGGACTTGATGAATATACGACAAAACCTCTTGTGCGAACAGAAATTATCTCCGTGCTTAACTTGTTCCTTTCTGACTTTATCGTTGAAGCAGATGATTTAATAGCTACTCCGAATGATAAAACTTTACACGAAACAAGCATAGAAGAGACTCTAATAGAAAAAATTAATGAAGCTGCACAGCACCATACGACAGCAACGGAATATAGAGCCGATGTGCTTATAGCGAAGAAAAGCAGCTTTGAAACAAAACTTTATACAAAAGTAATTGAGTCTGTGGATGGCTTAACGTACGAGGTTGCATCTTCACTCGTTGACTTTCAAGAACTTATCAGCAACTACTCTTACAAAGTAGTTCTCTTTGATAAAGAGTACAACAATCTTGACGTTGACGCAACCGCAGCAACAATAAGACATCTCAGTGCCTCCAACGGTCTTAAGTCACATATCGTGCTAGTAGATGATTCGGTGCAGAAAAACAGCACTCAGTATATAGAAAAAGTGGATGAGATTATAGACAACGTTGTTACTAGAGATATGCTAAAATCCATTTTTGAAAAACATGCCAAATAAGGAAACTAAATGTCAAAAGAGCTTACTATACTTGCAGTCGATGATGATTTGATAAATTTAAAGCTTTTAAAATCAATGCTTACAAAAAACCCAAATGTTAAAGAGGTAATTGAAGCGAAAAATGGAGCTGATGCAATCGGCTTTATCAAATCAAGAAACGACATCGACCTTGTTCTGTTGGATATCATCATGCCTATTATGAATGGCTTGGAAGTTCTTAGAGTTGTGCGTTTGGATGAGAACATCAAGCAAACTCCGATTATAGTTCTTACAACTGATGAAACAAAAAAGACAGAAGCTCTTGAACTTGGGGCAAACAGCTTCTTGATGAAGCCCATCAGAAGCACTGAACTTAACGAAAAGATAGAGTCACTTCTTGTTTAGACAAGAATGTGACTTATAACCTCTTCGATTCTGCTTACCGGAATGATTTCTAAAGACTCTTTAACTTCATCCGGGATATCTTCCAAGTCTCTCTCATAATTTTTTATCGGGATAAGTACTTTACTCATCTCCGCCTTATGTGCTGCTATAAGCTTCTCTCTTAAACCTCCGATTGGCAGTACATCACCACTCAGTGACACCTCTCCGGTCATAGCGATTTCTGAACGCACTTTTCTACCGCTCAATATTGATGCAATAACACTTACAAGGGCGATACCTGCACTAGGACCATCTTTTGGTGTTGCACCGTCTGGTACATGAATATGCAAATCATAGCGCTTATAAACCTCGCTTATATCAACTTTCGCCTTATCTTCTATCTCTTTTGGCGAAAGCGGGAGATTTTTCGTATCAATTTTAAGCTTTTTCGTATCGATAAGCGTTTTGACAACACTATAAGCTATATGCGCCGACTCTTTCATCACATCGCCCAAACTTCCGGTTAGCTGCATACTTCCTTTGCCCTTTATGCGAATACTCTCAATTTTGAGTACATCACCGCCGACAGCGGTCCATGCCAAACCATTCACAACCCCAACCACGGGAATTTTGTCTGTTTTTTCTATCTCAAAAACTGTTTTATCAAAATAGTCTTTGAGATTTTTTACCGTTAGAGAGATTTTTGATACCTCAGGATGCTCTAAAATCTCACGTGCAACTTTTCTTGCCATGTTAGCGATGCGGCGGCGAAGGTTACGCACACCTGCTTCACGTGTATAGCTATGGATAAGCTCTTTGAGTGCAACTTTTGAGATAGTAACTTCTGATTTTTTTAAGCCATGCTTTTTAAGCTCTTGCGGCAGAAGATATCTTAAAGCTATCTCATACTTCTCTTGCGGCGTGTAGGAGCTGATACCGATAAACTCCATTCTATCGCGCAAAGGTGCGGGGATATTGCCTACATCATTTGCTGTTGCTATAAAGATAACTTTAGAGAGGTCAATGTTAAAGTTGAGATAGTAGTCCCGAAACTCACTGTTTTGCTCAGGGTCAAGTATCTCCAAAAGTGCAGCGGTTGGGTCACCACGCCCACTTCTTGCCACTTTGTCAATCTCATCTAGCACAACCACGGGATTCATCTTTTTAGCACTGATAAGCCCCTGCACAATGCGTCCAGGCATAGCGCCCACATAAGTTCTTCTATGTCCCCGCAGCTCATTGACATCTTCTAATCCTCCAAGCGCTACACGAACAAGGGGGCGCTTAAGCGCTTCGGCTATAGAGTTGGCAAGCGATGTTTTGCCCACCCCCGGAGGTCCCCAAAAACATAAAATCGCACCGGAATTGTTTTTGATGCCTCGCAGCTCCATTAGCTCTTTGACGGCAAAAAACTCTGCGATTCTCTCTTTTGGTTTCTCAAGCGAAAAATGGTCTTTGTTAAGCTGTGCTTCCACTTCACTTATTTTTAGCTCTTTTTTGCTCTCATCTCCAAATGGAATCTCTAATGCCCAGTCAAGATATGTCTGCGTCATAGAAGCATCGGATGAGTCGGGATGCATGCGGGAGTAGCGCTCTATTTGTTTGCTCACTTCCTTGTACGCCTCTGCACTCATCTTCTCTTTTTTTGCTTCAAGTTTTTTTCTATACTCTTCAAGCTCCTCTTCTCTTGAAGTATCGCTTCCAAGCTCTTTTTGAATCTGTTTGAGCTGCTCTTTTAAAAAGTACTCTTTGTTTACCTTTTCTATGTGCGTATGCACCTTGGAGCGAATCTCTTTTTGGAGTTTGTTTGCCTCTATCTCATCAATGATATGCTCTATAAGCTCTAAAAATCTCTTTTCCGTATTTGACTCAACAAAGAGTGCATACGCCTGCTCTTTTTTGAGCTTAACAGTGGAGCAGATAAGATCAATGATGCGGTTATGGTCGTGGTTCTCCTCTATGGTACGAAGCAAATCAGGTGGAAAATAGTTGCTTACGGCAGCAAGCTTTCTCACTTTTTCACGCAGTATCTCCAAAATCGCATCAATCTTTATGGAGTTGACACTAGTTGCTTCTATGATGTTAACCGTTGCAATAAGCGGATTTTCGCTTACCTTTGCGTAAGTTTTTGCGCGTGCAAGACCTTGAAAAAGAACTTTTACTCTTCCATCCGGAAGTGCCACTTTACGCATAACAGAGCCTACAACACCTGCATCATAAAGCGCTTCATAGCTTCTCTCTCCCTCATGAGATGGTTTTGTAGGACACACAATCACCAAAGAACCCTCTTCAATGGCTTTTGCAGCTGCTTTTATGTTGCTCTCATCACTTAAAAAAAGCGGCGCAATCATAAAAGGATATAAGAAAATTTCATCTTCTGCAATAACAGGTATATTTGCGGGAAAATTACTATAATCACTTAGCTTCATAACTACTTTTCTCCCTTTGCGGCACTAGAAGAGAATGGATTTAAAAAATCATACCAACTTGAGCCGCTCTCTTCTTTTGTTTTTGGTTTGGCTTCTTTTTTGTTTGCAAACGGATTTAAAAAATCATACCAGTTAGAGTTCTTTTGCGTACTCTTCTCTTTTTTAATTACCACTGATTTTATCACGACCGACTCATTATCATCCTGCGCTTTGATAGAGTTTCTTGATACGACACTTTGCGTATCGGGCACCATAAAACCATACCAGCTCTCTTTGCCGTCTCCCTCAAACCACGCTCTATACCAAGGTATTTTTGCCCTGTCAAGTTCTTCTGATACAATCCAATACTGAGGATTTACATCTCTGTAAAACTGTGCACTTCTTGGCTTGTCAAGTCTATCATAGAGGTCTGATATCTCCTCGTTTAAAACAAATTGTGCAAGGTAAAGACGCACAAGCATTGTGTTAACGACTTCATAATACATAGAGTTAGGATAGTTTTGCTTAAACGCCTCACCTTGCGTTATAGCCTCATCTATAAGCACCTGATCGCGTCTTGGATGCGGAAGAGCTTTGTACTTGGCTTTAATCTTTAAAAACTCCGCATCCTCTTTCTCGTTTGGCGTTGCGTAACGCTTGATATACTCATCCAAAAAATGTTCACTCAGGAGATACTCTTCGTGTTGCATATGTGCCAAAGCAAGAATCATTGTTGCCTCGGGAAGCAGAGGTGAACCGATATGTTCCCCTTGAAGTGAGCTATAGTAAGTATCCGCTTTTTCCAAGTCACCCTTAGAGACCTGCTGAACTATTTTTGAGTACCAGTATGCTGCCGGTTTGTTATACTCTTCAACGGTATCTTTGGAGCAACTGGTAAAAAGCAGTACAAGTGCCGCAATAACCGTAAGTGCGTAGTTTTTCAATGCCATTATATAAAATCCTAATTCATAGATAAGGTGTTATTCTATCCAAAAGATGTATAACGCGCATTAAACTAGGTATATTTTATGCTTTAAGTGTTACAATTGACAAAAAAGAAGAGGAGTTTTGATGAAATTTGATATTTGTGCACCTATTTTAGGCTTTGAAGGCGTCAAGCAGATATCGCTTGAAAAGATTGACGACAACTTTATGAGGATGATTTCAGCAGAGGATTCAAATATCTCTTTCACGCTTATCAACCCTTTTGCCCTCAGAGAGTACGATTTTGAGATTCCAAATAGGACACAAGAACTCCTCGGCGTAGATGAAAAATCAAATATCTTAGTTTTAAACATCTTACTTATCCAAAACCCCATTGAGGAATCACTTGTTAACTTTATAGGACCGATGGTTTTTAACACAGACACCCAAAAAGCCGCACAAATAATCCTCTCAGAATCCACAAAATACGGCGTTGCTGAGAAGATTTCCGTTTATTTGAAAAAATAAACTTCTTCTTTATTTTCTAGATTGCCTCGCGCAATCTAAACCAAAACACCCATTTTCTCAAACTTCACAAGAAAACTCATTCAGCACTTTTTAAGCACATCTGGTAGTATAATGTAAAGACAAAGCGTGTAAATCCTCTCGGTTTTATGAGGAAGTTGAGGGATTTTTAAATGGAAGCGGTTATATTTGAGATACAAAGATAGCGCCACCCCTTAAGGAGAGTAGGATGAAAAATTTTGAGTTTATGAGAAAGATGTTTAGTATCTTTGGGGTTTTAATACTGCTTGCTACTTATGGATTGGCAGATAATAACTCAAATGGTAGCTGTAATGGGGAACAAATAAGTGAGCTGCATGGTGTAAGCGCAACAACAAGTCATACTGAGACAGGTTCTCTCTATGATGGATTTGGGACAGATGACGATAACGATTACTACTACTTTACGCCTGGTACAGATGGAACACTCGCTATAACAGGTTATACTTCCACATATAACACTGATTTATACATTTCCACTCAATCTTGTGGCGGCAATCAAGTTCTCAACAATGGGACGAGCTACTCATCTCCGGCGGCTATTAACATTACCTCTTCAACTACAGTTTATATCCGTATTAAACGAGAGAAAAACAACGCCACTACAAATTATAGCCTTCCGATAACATTCACAGTGGCGGCGCAAACACCTCCTATCATAGGAGATATCCCAAACCAGGCAGCTACAGTTGGTACTCCACTCTCTTTAAGTATCGCTTCGTATGTCACACCTACAAATGGGGATGCCATTACCTCGTATTCGCTAACCGGAACTCTTCCTACAGGTTTAAGTTTTAATAGCACAACCGGTATTTTAAGCGGTACCCCAATGGCGGTAACGGCATCAACAACCCTAAGTGTAGTTGCAACAGACAATGATGGAGACTCAAACTCGGACAGCTTTACTATCACAGTTTCTGCCGCACCTGCCGACTCGACGGGCGGAAGAGATTTCTCTCTTCGCAAAAATCTAAAATTGCGCGGAGATGTCGTTGTTATTGGCAACACTGTTTTGTGTGAAAAAAACATGTCCGGAGAATGTATTGAACCGACTGGAACATATAACAACTATACGAATCTGCAAATGGCAACAAACTCCTACTCGACACTGGTGCTTCCGGCTAATGCCACGGTTAGATATGCAAGACTATACTGGCAAGGGCGCTTGAGTGCAACCTCTTCTTCGACTGCTTGGAGCAGCACACAAAAAACAGATGCAAAAACTATCTCAATTAGACAAGGAAGCAGCGGTGCCTTTACATCTATATCTGCCGATTTTGGCGATTTTGCCGAAACAACATCAAACAATTATGTAAAAATTTACTCCGCTGGAGCAGATGTAACTGAGTTTGTAAAAAATAGCGGAGCAGGAACTTATTATATAAGCAACTTCTATACAGAAACGGGGGAGACTGATAACAAAAATCCGAGTGACGGACTTGGAGCATATGGTGCGTGGGTGCTCGCCGTTATCTATGAAGACTCAGATCCAGTTGCACAGCTTAAAGACGTGACGATTTTTGATGGCTACAAGGTCGTAGCAGACTTAGATAATGACGACTTCGCAGATCCAAATGAGATAGTAGAGATAAGCGTAACCGGTTTTTATACCCCAAAAGCTCCGGCTCTTGTCAATTCTAAAGTGTATGCATTCACCGGAGAAGGTGATGCAAATATTGTAGGCGACAAATACTGGATGAAAGGCGGTAGCCAAGTTAACTATACAGAGCTTGGTACTTTTAATTCTAGGATAGATGTAAGTGGAACTCGTTCCCCAAATTTAACAAACAACAGCGGTATAGACATACATACCTACAATGTGGGAACGGCAGGTGGCGGACTAGGTCTGATAGGAAACGAGGAGCGTACGGCATGGATGAAGTTTACGACTACAGGTGACACTTTTATGCCATCAGTTGCTATTTTTTCAACAGACCTTTATGCTCCGGATATATGCTATGACTATGCATTTTCACAAAACAATCGTTTTTTTCCTCATGACGCATCCCCAACAGCGCATATACATGGATACTTACTAAACAATGAGCCGCTTAGTGCGCAAATCATGTTTAGAAACAGAGAGTCTGGCTCAGAAGCAAAAAATTTAACTCTATTTATTGATGAAATGGACAGCACCAACCAATTGCAGTTTTATACAGATGCTCAGTTGGAGCTAAAAAAAACACTGCCTGAATCATATTATTATGTCGATGTAGCAGCAGGTGACATATTGATGAATACTACATCAGATTTGAAGTTTAACTGGATTACTTCAACAGCAGTTTTAGGCTATAACGAGTCTGTTTTTGCGGCTTTTAAACTAAATCCTCTTGTATCTGGGCAGATTGATGTCCCTCTAAATATGTATGTCTCTTACGACTATACCCTTGACAATGTAACGTATTCTATGCCAAATCTAAAATTAGATGAGCATATAGAAAGATGTGTGCCCACACCGACTGTCTATAATCCCGTTGAATGGATATTTAATGTTGTGGATAGCGGACTAAACCCGGGGGCTCCTTTAGAGGGAGCAACCAATGTTATATATAACCTTCCGACTCAGGTTGCCGGTCGCCCTGTGGACATCAAAGTTGTTTCGTTTGATCCAACTCAGCTTGACAGAGTTAAAGGCATTAGCGGTATGGTTGCCGTAGAGCTTATTGATGTTAGCGGATATCTTGATACAGAGTCGTCTTGTGATGATCCAAACAGCGCTTTTACTCCAAGAGCTTGGCTTGAACTTGGAGATGTTGACCAGAATGTAACAGCCGCTACACTTACTTCGGCAAACTTCAATACCGGCTTAAATGAAGGCGTAACACTTGACGACTTTTTTGGACAAGTAAGAGAGAATGTGGCATATAGAGTGAGTTATAATCTTGCAGATGACAATGGAAGCATTATTTTTGATAGACTTGATGGAGCTAACGGTCCGCACTATCATCTTTCAAATTTCCCATCATATGGCGGTGGCGTATGTGCCGTTGACATGGATAATAACCCTAATAGTCAAGATATGATTCCCCAATATTGCGGAGATAATGGTGTTTCTTATGAGTCTGGGATGACACCTTCGGAAGTTAGAACTTGCATGGAGTGTATATATGGTCTCAAGACAAAAAGCGTTTGCTCTCGTGACAACTTCTCTATAAAACCGGAAGGTTTTAACATAAAAATTACAGACCCGCTAAATTCAGCTTCACTCTCTTCTGATGCCAACATAGCAGCCGGTTATCTTTATAGGTTTGATGTAAACGCAACCAATCATAGCGATGGCTCTTTTACGCCGGGATACTCTGTTTGGTTTAACAGTTCGACCACAGACAGAAATGTATCATTATCATGGGAACCAAACGGACGGGTAGTTACTGGGTGCAATGATACAACAACTCCTATTTTAGATTTTTACTTTGCTAATGGAAGAATTATCGCTCAAGACAGAACTCATTCAAATGTTGGTAGATATGAGCTTAAAATGAGAGATTCTCTATGGACTTTCGTTGACCAAGCTCCAATGCTACATCATGACAACAATATAAATTGGATTGCAGGAAATGACTGTGCAAACGGAAGTGCAGTGCCTCTTTATGTCTCAGGTGGAAACTACTATGACAACATGGTTGGTTGTCAAATATCTTCAAACCACACAAAACTAAGCTCTCCGACTGCACAATACAATGACTACAACTTAACTTTCAGACCTGATCACTTTGATGTCTCCGGAATTAGTATGACTACAGGTCTTAATCATACAAATTCAGCCATAAACAATCCATCTGCTTGGCTCTACATCAACGATATCAACGGTTCAACGGATGATGAAAGAATGTCTCTTCGCTACTCAGGTCAAATAATAGCGGAGGGTGATGATAATGCTAGCTTGAGTAACTTTGTTGCCAACTGTTATGCAGAGCCTGTAAACATTGATGTAAATCTTACATTTCCAGCAGATGTTAACACTACTATGTCGCCATTGGTTTACCGTTTGCAAGAGTTAAATACAACCGCTCCGCTTATATGGAGAGACACTAATGCTACTGTTGCAAATCCAATAACCGCAACATCTTTTCCTATTGTAACCATACCTCAAGATGCATTCTTGAAAAATAGGAATGGGCTTTTAGATGCTAACTTATCTATAAACTTTGGAAGAAATACAAATGTGGCGGTCAACCCAATAACTTTGGGGCTACAAAATCTTCAGGCGGGTTGCCAAAGTGCTGCAAACTGTTCTTCTGTTGCTCATGGAAACTCAAACCATACCCCAGATGCGAACCTAACCACAAACTCTACAGTTACATTTGTTTATGGTCGCACACATGCTTCAAGACAGAGGTATAGCGACTGCCCTACCGTTGACATTAAGTGCAACAACAAACCTGCAAATATCTACTTTGAATCTTTTTGTTTTGGAAACCAAGGCGGAAATGTATGTAATAAAAACTTTTTGCCAAGCGGTCTTAATTCAAGAAGAATTGACGATACGAGATGGTTTTGGAATGAAGGGCATGATATAGCAGATGACGGAAACGTTGGGATAGTACTGCAAATAGGTGGGGCTAACACTGCCGCTGATATTGTAACAGCAACAGACAACCCTGTCGGCAACCCTTCTGTTACTACTTTGAACTATAATGGTACTAAAGGCTACCCATACAAAACGACAATGCAAAACGAAGCTTCTCCTTGGTTGATTTACAACGAAAGCGACCCGACAGCTACGAGAAATGAGTTTCAAGTTGAGTTTGACACTCAAGGCGGCTGGAGCGGTGAGCATGAGACCAACACTACTACAAAAACTCCAGGGGTAACAACAAATAGGAGAATCATGTGGTAGGAAGAAAAACCGCTCTTGGCAGATTTGCGTTTACGCTTATAGAGCTTATATTTGCCATCGTAGTTATATCGATAGTCGTTATGTCTATTCCTATAATGATTCAAACCACGGCTAGGAGTGTGGAAGACAACATAGTGCAAGAGGCTATATTTGCCGCTTCTGCTGAATTGATGGGTGCAAGCTCATACTATTGGGACAATAACTCTATGCAAGACGCTGCCCTTAGTAGGTTGGAGCGAGTTATTGAAGTGGATGGTGCGTGCAATGCAGATAGATTGAGACCTGGGCATATAAATCAGCCGTATCATAGAAGATGCTTAGATAGCAATGCAACGGGTGTAGAAAATAACACTGGCTATGTTGCCGGACTTAGCGTAAATAATGCAGTTAATGCCGCCATAGGTGACCTGTTTGATACAAGTGCTGCGGAGGCTTCAGGATATAAACAAGAGTATCAAAGCCAAGTAACCATTGCGCCCGGAGCAGATAACAATATAAAAGTACTCACTGCTTCAATCTATCAAGATGACGGGGCAACACTACTCACTAGACTTAGAATCCAGAGTGCAAATATCGGCGAGATAGACTACTACAAGAGGAGATTTTGATGCGTAAATCTGCTTTTACACTTATAGAGCTTATCTTTGTTATAGTTATCATGGGGATTTTGTCAAAGTATGGTATTGAGCTGCTATTTCAGGCATACAATAGCTTCATCTTCTCAAAGGTAAACAATGAGCTCCAGTCTCAAAGTACGGCAGCTGTTGAGTCTGTAGCCTCAAGGCTCCAGTACCGCATAAAGGACTCTGTTATTGCAAGACAAACAGATGATAGTTTTCAAGCCCTTGCCGGCAATACTGATTTTACGGCTCCGATATTAGAGTGGGTTGGTTATGACGCAGACGGTCTTAGGGGAAGTGCTGCAACAACACCTCTTTGGAGCGGAATCATAGATTTAGATCCCTCAACTGCAACCACGCTTGTCTCTCCAGCTACCGACACAGCAACATTAAATACCCTTGTTGGTGCCTTGTCTCCTGGTGCTACGACAATTAATGATGCTGCACTCTACTTTGTTGGTTCTGACAGCGATATCAGAACCGGGTATGGGTGGGATGGCAACTTAAGCGCAATCAACACTCAAAATGGAGTGATGCACCCAATAAGAAGAAGTACCGTTGCTGGGGAAGAAAATCTTTTTATTCCGGTTAGAGGTGATAATGGTAATGACAACAACCTAACGGGCGTTAATGTTTATGAATACTATCAACTTGCTTGGACAGCCTATGCGGTTGGAATAAGAGATTATAATGCAGGCACAAAAACAGGTACTCTAATGCTCTACTATGATTATCAGCCGTGGAAGGGTGAAAACTATTTACAGCACGGAACAGCTGTAAAACTAATGGACAATGTAAGTACCTTTAGATTTAGAGCCGCAGGTTCGATTGTGAAGATACAAGTATGTGTAAATTCTGATTTGATGGAGGATTATTCATTATGCAAAGAAAAAACAGTATTTTAAGAACAAATCCTCATAAAAAGCGTTCGGGATTTGCTATGATAACGGCAATAATTGTCATAGTAATCATCTCAACCATTATGGCACTCTCGCTCTCGCTTACAACTGAGACAACAAAAAGAACGGTGGATTTGTATCTCTATGAGCAAGCTGCTCTTCATGCAAAAAGCGGAGCAGAGTTGGCGCTTTTAAGCATTGCACAAAACGGGTGTCCAAACACATTCAACACAACACTAGATACTTTTGATGTAAATGTTACTATGCAATATATATTTACAAGTGATGTTGGCGGCTGTACCGAGTACATAAACAACATACAAACTCAAGAGCAAAACGGCTCTGTTTTAATGGATGTTACCGTGAGTTTAAATGACACAAGCTTATCAACCGAACCAATCCGCTATTTCAGAAGAACCATCCAAAAACTCTAAATTTTAAAAACATAAACCATTTAGTGCTATAATAATTCTCTTTCATACTTTCACAGCATGAAAGGATTTGTTAGTCACCTACACTAAAGGATTTCTCATGAATATATCACTAACCGGGCGCCACATAGAACTTACAGATGCTATCAAAGCACATATGCAAGCCTCCATCGAAACACTTAGCAAATACAATATGGACATCATCTCGGTAAGCATCATTGCTTCAGCACAGACCAAAAAGGGTAAGGAGCATTCAAGAGTAGAGTTTGTTATCAACCTTGCACATAAAAACTCTATCGTCATAGAACAAGGCGATCAAGACCTCTATGCAGCCATAGATTTAGCAACTTCAAGAGCGCAAAAGGCTATGCGCCGTATGCATGACAAAGACAATGGGCATCATAAAGACGGTATCAATGACGCAAAAAGCCAAGCAAATGAAAGCATCAATCTTCACGAACTAAGCGAAGCAATGGAAGATGAGATAGTCCCGGTCGCACTCGAACTATACAAGCCAAGAGAAGTGGAAGATGTCCTAAACGACCTAAAAGAGAACAAAAAGCTCTTTGAAATCTTCATAGACAACGACGGGAAAACTCGTGTTCTTTATAAAAGAAATGACGGGAAGTTTGGGCTTTACTAAAAGCTGAAAAAGTAATAGCGACTCATCAGGGGTAATCAGCCCCTGATGCTCAACACAGTGGAGTTGGAAACCAAAACCAAAGTATGAATAAAAAAACATAAATATTTTTGATTACGGTTATTTCAAATCCTTCTTCACCTCTTTGACTATCTCCTCGTCTTCCGCCAAATCAATCCATTTGAACTCGCTTCCGCTTTGGTTGTGTCCTTTTAGCAAATCACCGCTTTTTCTAAATTTCAAATCAAGATTTGCGATGTCAAATCCGCTCTTTGTTTGGACAAACATATCAAGACGCTCAGATCTAGTTTGGTTAGTGTATAAAAAACAGTAGCCTTT
Source organism: Sulfurimonas sp. (assembly GCF_028694605.1). Classification (GTDB taxonomy): domain Bacteria; phylum Campylobacterota; class Campylobacteria; order Campylobacterales; family Sulfurimonadaceae; genus Sulfurimonas. The sequence continues at coordinate 49,508 of NZ_JAQVKP010000013.1, forward strand.
GAGTCCTGTACGGCTGACACGCCCACGGAGTTGATGCAGAGTGGAGAGTCCTAGTCTCTCTGCACCAACGACTACAACCGTGCTAAGTTTAGGCAAAGATATTCCGACTTCGACAACGGTTGTAGCTATTAGAATATCTCCTCCTTTAGCAAACTCCAGCAAAACTTCCTCTTTTTCCTTATCTTTTCCATGTGTAACGAAAACATTGCCAAATCTCTTTTCCCAAAATCCTCTTGCTTCATCAATACTTTGATACTCTAAAACTTCGCTTTGCTCTACTAGCGGATAAACTAGCAAAACTTGATTACCGCTATTTATCTCGCTTTTTATATGCTCTAGCAAATCTTTAAAATCATCTTTTCGTATTACGCTACTTGTTATGTCTTTTTTAAAAGGTGTTGTTGTAATAAGTGAAACATCTATGTGTGCCGTCTCAATCATAGCCTGTGTTCTTGGGATGGGAGTAGCGGAGAACTGCAGGAAGTGGGGTTTTTTCTCGCCGCTGCTTACCAACTTCTCCAGCAGATTTCTCTGCGCTGTTCCAAATCTATGCTGCTCATCCACCATCACAAGAGAGGCATGTGGGAGTTCCCTGTAAAGCAGAGCGTGCGTACCTATGAGAAAGTCGTACGCATTCAAATCTATCGCTTTTGTTTTGTTGGTAACAAGTACGATTTTAAGTGATGGCAGATATTTTTTCGCCTCTTCAAAGAGCTGTTGCGCCAAAATGGTCGTGGGAGCCATAAGAATAGAGCGTTCATGGTGCATCATAAAAGCAGAAGCAAGGATAACCATCGTCTTGCCGCTTCCCACATCGCCGACTATCATACGCCTAGCTGCAACGTCTTTGGCAAAGTCGGTTTTTATGTCATCTATGGCTTTGGACTGTTCGTCACTCAACACAAAAGGCAGACCTTTAGCCCACTCCTTATAGCAACGCCGCGAAGATGAGTGTGCATCAAAATATCTTCTTGTTTTTGCCAACTGCTTCATATAGAAAAACAGTTCTGTATATTTAAGTGCATTTACGATTTTTTGGTCGAGATTTTTGAGTTCCGGTACTTTTGATGTTGGAAAATGAAGAGCTAAAAGCGTCTCCGCCGCCTCCTCCCTCAACCCCTCTTCAAGCAGGTTTTCTTTGGTAAGCAGTGTTTGGATAAGGCGGAGCATAACATCGCTTCTTAGAGGCGATTTGTACTTTGGCGTTATAGCTCCGATATTTGTTACTTTTTTGGGCATATTTATGGTGCATTGACCGCTCTTACACTCTATCATACCGTAGTAACAGTCCCTCTCACCGACTCTAAACTGATGCAGCATGTATGGCTTTGGGCGAAAAAGTACGCCTGTGATACTATGTCCGAAATTGTGGGCAAAAAATGTAACTTGAAGAGAATTTGGGGCTTTATAAACACTCTCTACCGTTGCATCTATGAGCTGCATGGTGTGTGGACGAAGTTTGTCAAAAAGTCTCAAATCTTCATAAGAGGAGGGGATAAAAAGAGCAAGTTCACAGTAGCTGCCAACACCAAGCTTTTGAAACTTTTGCTCTTGCTCTTTTGAGAGTTTCATAACTATTTGCCTAAACTATCTTCTAGTTTTTTCACTCTTGAGTGAAGATTGCCAACCATAAAAACCATAACAACGATGATAAGAGTAAGGAGTGTATCTGCTAAATTTTCCATAATTTTCCCTTTTTTTGCTATAATTACCAAAGGAGAGCTAGAGGGGCGAACCTCTAACTCAACTCCTTGAAGAGTTTAACTATGATGTAAGTGATAGTTAGAACCCTCAGGGTATAGTTAAGATATTTCATCTTAGCCTCCTATTGGTAATTTTTGTCCCACCTTTTTAGGTGGCGACAGCAACATTATATGAAAAATCAAAAAACTTTTTAAAAAATATGACAAATTGACATATAATTTACTTCGTGACTATCGCAAAACTCATATCTAAAATCTCTTTGTGCGCTTGTATAAACTCGTTTAGTTCCTCAAGCTTGAGATTTTTAATGCGCTCTAGCTCCTCTTGTGCATAGCCAAGTTTATGTCCGTTATAGTACTCCATAAAGGTTCTATTGAGGCGTTGGCTCATGGTCTCCACCCTTAAAGGCTCACTTCCAAGCAAAAACTTTTTGGTCTGCTCAAGCTCCTCTTTTTTTACGCCTTTTTTTACAAACTCTGCCATAACTTCTTTGACTGTTTTTTTTGCCTCTTCAAGAGATTCTAGCTTTGTTTGGAGATGTCCGCTGAGGCAACTGCTTGATTTTGTAACATCCATTCTTGCGTATGCAGAGTACGCCAATCCTCTTTTAACGCGCACTTCTTCCATAAGTCTTGAGCCAAAACCACCTGAGCCTAATATAAAAGTGGCAACTTTTGCCTTATAGTAATCCTCAGAACCGATGGTTACATTGTACGGCGAACCAAAGTAAACATACGCTTGTTGCGTCTCTTTTTGGACGGTTTTTTCTTTGGGTTCACTTGTAACTTCATAGCGTTTTACTTCACCGTCTTCTCCAATAGGAATAGACTTGAGTATTTTTGCCACTTTGTGCTTTACCTCATCAACCTCAGCATCACCGCCAAAAGCAACGATAAGTTTTGAAGAGACAAGATTTGCCTTTATAAATGCTTCCACATCCTTAAGTTCTATGCTTTTTACGCTCTGAGTCGTTCCTGAAGAAGGATTTGCAAGTACACTGCCTTCAAATAAAATAGCATTTAATTCATTCGAAGCAATATAGTCAAAATCACTCTCTTTGTTTGCCAAAGAGCCGAGCGTGGTTGTTTTTACCTTCTCAAGAACATCTTTTGTAAAGTTTGGATCTTTTAGAAGCATCTCAAAATAGCCAAGCCCCTCATCCAACTCCTCTTTAAGACATCCAAGCTCCAAAACCAAAGTCTCTTTGCCTATAGAAGCAGAGATATGAATCGCCTTGTTCTCTAACGCCTCTGCAAATGCACTTGAACCTAATGTTTTTGTACCCTCGTTGAGTACTTTTGCACTCAGTTTTGCAAGACCGGCTTTGGTTGTATCTGCTACACTGCCGCTGTTTTTGAAGATAAACTGCATAGTGACGATGGGCAATCTTTTGTCTTGTTCAAAAATAAGCGGAACGTTTACATCTTTTGTTTTTATCTCATCAATCGTTGCTGCCATTAGTATATTTCCTAAAATAAGTAGTGTTGTAAGTATCTTTTTCATTACTATGCAAATTTCTCTAAAATCTCATAAGCAGTATTGCGCACGGCAGGAATCTCACCTATATCTTTTATGAGGTGCACCATCTCACTCTTCGCCATTTTATATGCCGCACCGGCAGAACTTACAACATTTTCTTCCATCATGGTTGAGCCTAAATCGTTTGCTCCAAACATCAAAGCCATCTGTCCGATGTAAGGACCCTGCGTCACCCACGAACTTTGGATATTCGGCACATTGTCAAGATATAGTCTAGCAACGGCAAGAAGTCTTAAGTAGCGGTTGGATGATGGTTTTTCCATATCGGGGAAGAGGCGTAAAAGTTCGGTATTTTCGCTCTGAAAACTCCACATGATAAAAGCTCTAAAACCGAGCGTCTCATCTTGAAGTTTACGCACCATCTCAAAATGATCTACGATATCCTCATCGCTCTCAATAGTCCCATACATCATCGTAGCCGTTGACATAATGCCGAGTTTATGCGCTTTGCGATGAACATCAATCCATACTTCACTGTCTATCTTTCTCGGTGCGATAATATCACGCACTTTATCAGATAGTATCTCCGCACCCGCCCCCGGGATAGAAGCCAAACCCTTTGCGTGAAGTCTTGTCAGAACCTCTTCAACACTTATGTGAGAGACTTTTGCGATAAAATCTATCTCGATAGAAGAAAATCCGTGAATAGTTATGGTCGGGTACTTTGTATGGATATGCTCAACTAAATCTTCATACCACTCGATCTTTAGCTTTGGATGAACTCCGCCTTGAAAAAGTATCTGCGTTCCGCCAATTTCAAGGAGTTCGTCTATCTTTGCATCAATCTCATCAAATGTAAGCACATAAGCATCTGCATCTTTTTCGTGTCTGTAAAATGCACAAAACTTGCAATCCACCCAGCAGATGTTAGTGTAGTTGATGTTTCTATCCACCACAAATGTAGTAACACCATCAGGATGAAGCTCTTTTTTACGAGCCGTTGCCATGCGTCCAAGCTCTTTTAGATCCGCATGCTTTATGAGATGAAGAGCCTCTTCTTTTGTTAATCGTTTCATTTACTTATCTTTAGAGATTGCGTCAAGCACACCGTTTATAAACTTTGGAGACTGTTCAGTGCCAAATGCTTTTGTGATTTCAACCGCTTCGTTTATAACCACCGCCGAATCAAGTTCACCGTAAAGTATCTCATAAGTAGCAAGTCTAAGGGTTGCTCTCTCGATGGCTCCCAGCCTCTCAAAATCCCACTCTTTTAAGTGTTTGACGATAGCTTCATCGACAACTTTTATATTTTGCATAACGCCCTCGTAAAGAGTGAGTGCGAAATCTTTTTGTTTGTTACGAATCTTTTTCTCTTCTAAAATCTCATCCGTATGCTCTGCAATGTTTCCATTGCCTAAGTCAAATGCGTAAAGCAGGCTTACAACTGCCATTCTTGCTTGATGTCTTGTCGCCATTACAGATTCTCGTAAAGATCTAAAAGTTCGATTACTACCGTCATCGCTTCAAACCCTTTGTTGCCTGCTTTTGTTCCTGCTCTCTCGATTGCCTGCTCGATAGTGTCAGTCGTTAAAAGCCCAAAAGAGACAGGTTTTTTATACTTTAAACTAACAGTTGCGATTCCTTTTGTAGCCTCAGCCGAAACATAGTCAAAATGCGGAGTAGAACCTCTTATAACGGCACCCAAAGCGCATACCGCATCATACTTGCCGCTTGAGAGCAACTGATCTATTACCATCGGAAGCTCAAACGCACCCGGAGCCAACACATGTGTCAAATCTACATCGTCTCCACCGTGTCTTGCAAATGCGTCCTTTGCACCCTCTACAAGTCTATCCACAACAAAATGGTTCCATCTTGTACTCACTATAGCAACTTTTTTGCCGTTTACTACTCTTAATTTGCCTTCGATTAGATTCATCTTTTTTTCCTTTTTTATAGTTTTGTATTTTGTTTTGAATTTACAATTTTAGCAATTCTAATGGAATCATGAAAAATAGTGTAATAAATGTTATAGTTATCAAAAACTAATATTCTACAATTCTTATCAATATTTTTCTTTTTACAATCAAATCCAAGAGAAGGATTTGTTTGTAATAGCCTTATAAATTCTCTCATTTTATTAAGGGCACCTCTAAAAACTCTAGCCATCTTCAGCGATAGAGCCAAGTTCACAATCAAGGCGGCTCTTTGCAGCCCTAGCTAAGGCTAAGGCAAAAAGAGGCAACGCAGAGTGTGGACTTGGCTCTATCGCCCTGCGGGAGGGTTCAAAAAAGCGATATGCCGCAAAACTTTTTATCGCCTTAGCGTTGGCTAAGGCTCAAAAAAGATTTTGCATCATCTCATCTTTTTTGATTCCCTCTGAAGACGGCTAGAGTTTTTAGAGGTGCCCTTAACATACTCAATTGCCACGGATTGTTTATCTTGAAATATATTATAAAAAATTTTATCTAAATCAACTTCTGCTCTCTTGGTATATTTAATTGGAAGCATATTTTTTAATTAATTTATCAAATATTTCATCATGAGTTTGTTCGCAAATCCCAGAATCCAGTCCTTCTTGTATCTCATCTTCCAAGTAAGACCAATCTTCGTCATAAGTTTTATTTTTTGTCTTATTGCTATCAAAACTAAGTTTTATAAATTCAAAAAACTTCTCTTTGTTGCTATGAAACTCATCTAAAAATATATGCTCAATCTGCTTATCTTCGATAGTCAAAGTAATCATTTTTCAAATCTCCCCAATTTTTTTAATTCTAGCGACAAGAACTTCCAACTCATCAAGTTTTATCATGTTTGGTCCATCACTCAGAGCAACACTTGGGTCAAAGTGGGTCTCAAAAAAGAAACCGTCCACGCCAACAGCTGCCGCCGCACTTGCAAGATAAGGCACCATTTTTCTGTCTCCGCCTGTTTTTCCGCCAAGCGCACCCGGTGCCTGAACAGAGTGCGTCGCATCAAAAATAGTCGGTGCAAACTCTCTCATGATAACAAGTGAGCGCATATCAACCACGATGTTTCCGTAACCAAAAGAGCTTCCTCGCTCACACAGATAAATTCCATGTTTTTTGGAAGCCTCATAACTCACCTCATCACAACCGCGTGTTTTAAGAACTTTTGCAACGGAGTAGCGCATATCGGGCGGGTTTATAAACTGCCCTTTTTTGATATTTACCTCTTTTGTGGTTTTTGCACATGCCACAAGCAAATCTGTCTGACGGCATAAAAAAGCGGGGATTTGGAGCATATCGACAACTTCGGCAACGGGTGCGACTTGATACGACTCATGCACATCGGTAACTACTTTGTAGCCAAAATCATCTTTGACTTTTTGCAAAATCCTAAGCCCCTCTTCCATGCCAAGACCGCGAAAACTATCGAGCGATGTGCGGTTTGCTTTGTCAAAGGAAGATTTAAAGTAAAAATCTATGGTTGGGTCATTTTGATAAACTTCTAGTGCTTTGGCGATTTTAAAAATATTCTCTTCACTCTCAATAACACAAGGACCAGCGAGCAGTTTCATATATTTGCCTTTAAAAAAATAAGAAGTGATTATAGCATAACGAATATAATATTATTTCGCTTTTGCCACCATGATTCCCGCTGCGACTATCAAAACTATACCACAAGTAGTCATAAGACTAGGAAATCCATCGCCAAGAAACAGACCTACAACTATGGCAAAAACGATGTTGGAGTAGCTTACCGCCCCGACTATTCCGGCTTTTGTCTCACCATACGCTTTTGTCATATAGTACTGCGAAAGTGTACCTAAAACCCCAAGAGAGATGACATAAAACCAGACGATTCCGCTAGGCATAACGAATTTTCCTAACATAAAATCAAGCTCTTCAATATAAAAATAGTGTGAAAAAACAAAAAGCAAAATCGGTCCAAGCGTGCCGACTAGTGTAAAAGAGAGCACTATCATTCTCGTATCATAGTAGTTTTTAAGCTCACGGATGGAGGTATAGGCAAGTGCCGCACCAATGCCGCTGAAAATCCCAAGCAAATCATACTTACTAAACCCAATGCCCGTTGGTTTTGCGATAAGAACGATACCGATAAAACCCACAAAAACAGCGAGCCAAGATTTAAAAGAAAGCTTTTCATGTAAAAAAAGCGATGCAAAAACGGCGGTAAAAATAGGAGCGGTTTTTGAGTAGGTTACGGCATCCCCAAGAGGGATGTGTGCAATGTTATAGAAGTATGTCAAAAGCGCCAAAAAGCCCATCAACCCTCTAAAAAAGAGCAAATAAGGTCTGCCGCCACTTTGTATCATCGGGGTTTTGTAAAGCGCATACCCTATAAAGGCGACACCAAAAATATTTCTAAAAAAGACCACCTCAAGCGAACTCATATATTCTGAGGCAAGTTTTGCAAATGCACCCATTATGGCAAAAATAAATGAAGCAAGAAGCATGTATTTTACACCATTATTCAATTTTTCTAATCGTTTCATTCCTAAAAGCGCACCAACCTTTTTAAATTTGTTATAATTATACCAAAGGAGAAAGTTATGTTTCTACGCACGATTGCTCTGATTGGTTCCCTTTTTTTATTCTCCTCTTCGCTCTTTGCGCAAAGTGGTGCGTCAAATAACGGTTTTATTGACTACATAGACAAAAAACAAGAGGCGCTCTCAAGCGGTGTTGTCGATTTTATCAGCGATATTGATAAAACCATTAGCGGCTGGATAAACGAACCTGACGAACCTCTCTCCTGTGATGCGCTTGAAAAAAAGCTCGATAATGAGTTTTTACAGGCAAATGAATCAGTAGATCTCTTTTTTAAGAGTGAAAAGTATATGGATGAAACACAAAAAGGTTTTCTTCGTATTCGCCTTGGCTCTCTCTTTCAGACGAAAGAGTCTGCTGATTTTTACTATAAAATCAGGGCGCATATACCGCTAAGTAGAACAAAAAGAGATTTTCAGCTTTACATTGATGATGTTGAGCAGAACTACTTTGACAACGGCGACCTTCGCCAAAAAGAGACAACCAAAAATGAGGCCGGTCTGCGTTACTTTGCTCCTATTTACAAAGATATAAAGTCTCACTACTCCATAGGCATGAGCAGTTTTACAGGCTACGCAAGAGCAAGATATGCAACAGATTTTACTCTTGGTTCATGGCGTATTGAGCCTACACAGCAATTCAAATACTCTCTAAAGTCAGATTGGAGCGAGGAGACAAATATCTACTTTGACAAAACACTCGAAGAAAACTCCCTTTTTCGTACAACCTTGCATCGTAAAACACAATCTCATGTGGATGGATTTGACTATGCTTTGGCACTCTCATACTATCTTACGCTCTCCAAAACAAAAGGTTTTAGCTATACTCAACAATTTTGGGGAAACTCCAAATACTCATGTGATGAACATCCAGAGCCTTACAATGGCATAAGCAACTACTCGGGATTTTTCTCTTGGCGTCAAAATATCTTTCGCAAATGGATAGCGTATGAGGTGCAACCGGGGGTTAGTTTTCACAGACAGTACGACTATGAACCTAACTATGCCGTACATTTTTATGTAGATTTTTATTTTGGAAAGATTGATTAGTTGTATTTGGTATAATTCCATATTATATTTATAGTAAATTTTTGATATAATTAGCCAATATAGTGTCAGGTGGGAGTTACATGAAAATAGTATTGCTTTTTTTTCTCTTTGTCAGCTCTTTTTTTGCTCGTGAGAGCGTAACACGCTACGATGTTTTTGCAACACTCTTTGGACATGTCGGCTATTGTGACGTTTTCATCAAGGAAGACGGCAGCACATATGAAGCCAAAGCGGTTGCACAGACGATTGATGTAGCTGCGCTTCTTCTTAAAGACAGAGTAGAGACTTTTGAGAGCAGAGGCATTATCAAAAATGGCAGATACATCCCAAATATTTTTATCAAAACAAAAAAAACAACCAAAAGAACAAGAGTACAAACCTACACATTTAACCATGAGAAAAAAGAGGTATTGCTTGTAGAAGAGAAAGTAAAGATTGTTAACAAAACACGCTTTGACTCTAAAGATTTCAAGTTTGTTACAAAAGAAGTAGAAGAAAAATCACGAAATGAGGAAGTTCTTGACCCGTTTCTTGCGGATGATACGCTGAGTATCTACCTTAACAGCCGATATGGGTGCGATATGCTAGAAAAGAAGCACGCGATTTTTGCAGTCGGAGCGCACAATGACAAAAACAAGATTTACTACGAATGTCTTACCGATAAAAGAAAAGCAGCTGCACAACAAAAGCTAAAAGGTGATGCACACATCATCTACAACCTCCACGTAGAGCCATTTGACAAAGATGATAAAGTGGTTGACACTCTTTTTGTCTATGATAAAGACGGTCTGTTGCAGGAGGGATTGATGGATGAAATCTTTTGGGTCGGCAGCATGAGGGCCCTGCGGGTCAGTCATAAAATTTTAAATTAGGAAAAACATGGGAAACATTATTTTATTTGCGCTTTTAGGGCTATTTTTTTACTGGATTTTTAAAAGTTACTCGAAGTATGATGCTTACTCAAAAGAGGCGTTTCAGAACTTCTCTCTCTCCAAAGAGTCTCTTCAAAAAAGCGAACTTGGGCTTTTTGTAGCACTCGTAGCAAAGGTTGCAAAGGCTGACGGCAGAGTCGATGCGCTTGAGGCACAGCTTGTCGGGATTATGTTTGATGATATCGCAGCACTCTTTCCTGAGGCGCAAAAAACCAAAGAACTTCTCAAAGAGATTTTTAATGAAGAGAAAGAGCGCAGTGACAATCTTGAAGCGGTAGCCCAAAGGCTTGCTCAACTTACAAAAAGAAACCAAGCGCAACAGCACCATTTTATGGGATTTTTGATTCAGCTTGCCTTTGTGGATGGTACGGTAAGCAAAAGCGAAGAGAAAATCCTCGCACTTATCGCCGAGGCTTTTGCACTTGATCCAAAAATCTATCATGCCATGTTTGATCAGTTTGAGAAGATGATGCGCAGCATCAAACCAAAAGCAAACATAAACGATGCCTATAAACTCCTAGGGGTCAAAGAGAGCGATGATATGGACAGCATCAAAAAAGCTTATAGAAAACTCATCAGAGAGTATCATCCCGATATCGTCAAATCACAGGGCAGAGATGAAGCTTATATGCAAGAAGCAACTGCAAAAACACAAGAGATTAACCAAGCGTATGAGATGATTAAAGCTCACAGGAAAGAGTCGTGAGATATCTTTGGCTTCTCTTTTTCACGCTCTCATATCTTAAGGCAAGCAGTGCCGGAGAGCTATACTTTAGCGGCAACTGTGTTACATGCCACCACCCTACAAAAACCATCTCCGCTCCATCGGTTGTGGAGTTTAAAAAGAGATATATAAATGCATTTGCAGATAAAAAAGAGTTTGTAAACTACATGTCAAAGTGGGTTTTAAAACCTACAGAAAAAGGCTCGCTTATGCATGATGCCATCCAAAAACACGGGCTGATGCCCGAACTTGGGTTTGACGAGGAGACACTTAGAGAAATAGCTGCCTATCTCTACGACACCGATTTTACAAAAGGGGAGATTGATAATCTCTTTCCCAAAAAAAGTCTATCCAGTCGTCCGCTTCGTTAACCCAAAAGTCCGGCTCATAAATGGATGTTTTTTTATAAAAAAGCGTTGCTGATTTGAACTCTATACCTGCAAATTCGGTTGTGAAATGCTCCATCACCGCCTGAAGCGTCTCTCCGCTGTCGGAGATATCATCAAGCACCAAAACACGCTTTGCATTTTCAAAAGTACAACTGCCAAAGAGTACGATTTTCTCTCTCTTTTGGCTCTTATCGTAAAGCTCTGTTCTTATACTCTGCACAGCCCTAATCTCTAGCCCCTCAGCAACCGCATGAGAGAGTGTAAGTCCGCCTCGCGCTATGGCAACTATGGCATCAAAATGCTCTTCTCTGAGCGACACAAGAAGTTTGTTTGTATCGTTTCTAAAAGATTCATAACTATAGTATTTCATATGGGTATTATACATAAATCTTAAGACGAAAATTGCTACAATCGCTTAAGAAAAACAGAGGAAACAAGATGATGACAAAAACTATTTTATCTATTGCGTTTGCAGGCTTGCTTGTACTTGCAATGAGTGGCTGTTCTAAGGATGTGGAAGTAGCAAAGAGCGTTGAAGAGTTTGGATGCAAACAAGAGGGAGTAAAAGCTCCACAGTGGACATGTATCCCTGAATCGCAGAAGTACTATGCAGGCGTGGGCATTGCCGAGAAGAGTAGTGCCGGGATGGATCATATGCGAAGAGTGGCAATGGCAAACGGGCGTTCAGATTTAGCGCAGCAGATAGAGACTACGGTAAAAGACAAAGTAAGTCTCTACACAGGCACAACAGGTGTTACAGCAACAGAGACAGTTGACAAAACTACCGAGAGCGTCACAAAGCAGGTAGCAAAAGTCAATCTCAAAGACTCAAAAGCGGTGGATATGTGGACTGCTCCATCCGGTGCGATTTATATGCTTGTGACAGTCTCCAAAAGCGAAGCAAATAAACAGATTCAAAACAACATCAGAACAAGCTTTAATAATGACAATGCGCTTTGGCAGCAGTTTAAAGCAAAAAATGCACTTGAAGAGCTTGAAAAAGAATTTGAAGAGAAGTAAAGAGCAGTAGTGAATTTTTTTTCTTCTCTTCTCTTTTTTGCTCTCTTATTTTTTAGCGGATGTTCGCAAAAAGAGGTTGTTATCGTTGATGTACAACCGATTGAACAAGAAGTAAAAGCAGAGACGCTCCCTGTTGTAAAAGTCGATAAAGAGGCTGTTTTACGTACTGCCTTAGTTGAGAGTGCCTTGGAGCATCTTGATAAAAAAAGCGGAAAGGATTGTTCAGGATTTGTAGAGCTGGTCAATTTTCAAAACGATGAGCCATACTACAAGTCAAGCCATCTGTCTCAATATTATGATAATGCAAAGCGCTCCAAAGCTATCTTTAACATCATGAGGGCACAAGAGAGAGTTTTTGACACAGATACCCCAAAAATCGGTGATTTGGTCTTTTTTGAAGACACCATTCAAAAATCAAAACGAAAAATCGGCTCTTTTAACATTACTCATGTTGGAATCGTAACACAAATTGACGACGACGGAACAATCCATTTTATCCATAATATCCAAGGAAAAAACAGAATTGATCAGCTCAATATACAATTCTCTCATGCTCAAGCCGTCTCCGGAAAAAGCGTTAACAGCTATCTTAAAAGATGTTATTCCGGTACGCCAAAGCAGAAATGTTTAACTGCTTACTATTTTAGCGCATTTGCAAAACCGCTTTTTAGTGATGGGTCAACACTAAGCCAAAACTAGCATACATTTAGATATAATTCTAAAATTAAGGGCACCTCTAAAAACTCTAGCCGTCTTCAGCGATAGAGCCAAGTTCACAATCAAGGCGATTCTTTGCAGCCCTAGCTCAAGCTAAGGCAAAAAGAATCAACGCAGAGTGTGGGCTTGGCTCTATCGCTGAAGACGGCTAGAGTTTTTAGAGGTGCCCTTAACTTCTCCATTCAAAAATAACTCAAGGTAACACATGAAAAAAATCGCTATCATCGGTCGTCCAAATGTCGGCAAAAGCTCGCTTTTCAACAGACTTGTTAAAAAAAGAGATGCTATAACATCCGACATTGCCGGAACAACAAGAGATGTAAAAAGACGCCATGTTGTTATCGTTGACAAAGAGGCGCTTCTTTTGGATACGGGCGGACTTGACAAAGGGTGTGAACTCTTCGACAAAATCAAAGAAAAATCTCTTGAAGCAGCACGTAAAGCCGATATCGTTCTTTATATGGTTGATGGAAAAAGCATCCCCGAAGATGAAGACAAAAAACTCTTCTATGAACTACAAACACTGGGCAAAGAGGTAGCTCTTGTCGTCAACAAAATAGACAATGACAAGATGAAAGACAATCTTTGGGATTTTTATGAGTTTGGAACAGATGCTATTTTTGGTATCTCCGTCTCGCATAACAGAAGTATCAATGCGCTTTTAGAGTGGATTTACGACAGATTGCCAGATGAAGACATCATAAAAGAAGAAGAGAGCGAACAAGAGGATGAAGATGATATAAATGTCATCCAAGAGGATATGAGTGAGTATGATTTTGATGATGAACTCTACGATGAAGAAGAGGACGACGGCTTTTTCTATCCTGAGGATGAAGATGAGGAAGAGGAGATTACAGACGACTCCATCTTTGCACAAAACGATAAGATTAAAGAGTATAACCCAGAAGATATCAACCATATCAAAATCTCCATCATCGGGCGTACCAATGTCGGCAAAAGCTCACTTCTCAACGCACTTTTAGGTGAAGAACGCTCTGTTGTGAGTGACGTTGCAGGAACAACAATAGACCCGATTGACGAGAGCATCGAATACAAAGGCAAACAGCTTACTTTTGTTGACACGGCAGGTCTTAGACGCCGTGGCAAAATTGTGGGGATTGAGAAATTTGCGCTTATGCGTACAAAAGAGATGCTTGAAAATTCCAACATGGCACTTGTTGTCCTAGATGCAAGCGAGCCTTTTTTAGACCTTGACGAGAAAATTGCAGGTTTGGTTGACAGCAACCGTCTTGCGTGCATTATCGTACTCAACAAATGGGATATCGCAAAAAGAGAAGAGTATGACAACATCATCAAAGAGGTGCGTGATAGGTTTAAATTCCTCTCTTATGCACCCATAATTACCCTCTCCGCAAAATCACACAAACGAGTCGATAAGCTCTTTGATATGATTTTGGAGATTAACGACAACTACTCACAGCATATCAAAACATCCGAACTTAATGTTGTTTTAGAAAGAGCGCTTATCCGTCATCAGCTCCCAAGTATGCGCGGACAGGTTATCCGTATCTACTACGCAACACAGTACGACATCAGACCGCCGAAAATCGCCATCATCATGAACAAACCAAGAGGGCTTCACTTTACCTACAGAAGATACCTCACAAACAAACTGAGAGAAGCCTTCAACTTTAGCGGAACACCTGTTTTGTTTAAAGCAAAAAAACGCGGGGAGAAGTAAAAAACTATGAGAAGCAGACTTACCACCTTTTTGTTTCTCATTTTTGCACTTAATCTTCTCTTTTTATTTTACTATCAGACTTTTGTTTACAGGGCTTTTTTCAACTCCGATGCGGCGATAGCAAATATTTTAGCGCAAGAGATTATCAGTCAAGGCTCCTACTATCCGCAAAGCTGGTGGTATGTCAACGGCGATATTTGGACTTTTTTTAAACACACGCCCGCTCTTTTATTCACTCTCTTGGGGCTGCATGCGTATGATGTTCACACACTCACGGTCATCTCTTTTTTTCTCTTTTCGCTCTGGTTTACCTTTTCTTATCTCAAAAGAATAGGTATTGCAAGCGATGGCATTCTCATAGCACTCATAGGTCTCTCGACGCTCTACTCTCCAATGTATATACGTGAAGTCCTCGGGGAGAGTGCATATATCTGGTACTACAGCGCAATGATTGGGTATCTGTATGCACTTTGGCTGATGCAAAAGAGGGAAAAACCTTTATTGGCTGCTTTTTTAATTGTGGCTATCAGCCTCTTTTTCGTTGCGGAAAACCCAAGCAGATTTGCCATCTACTTTCTCGCACCGCTCTTTGCACCGTTTGTTCTTTTTCATGAACATATAGAGTTGCGCTATAAAAAATTTCTTCTCTATCTTTTTGCAGGTTTGGCGGCCGGAATTATTTATAGATATTTTATACTTCAGCATATCCAGATGCATACGGGTGCCGAGAAAACTTTTCTTATTGCCTTTGAAGAGTTGCCGCAGCATATCTGGAGATCTTTTGGCGGACTTTGGAATTTTTATGGCGGACTTTGGAGGGACAAAGCTCCTTTCGTCTCCTTTGATAGCGTAATTACGCTACTCAAACTTCTTTGCACCACTGCCATCTTTTTTGTTCCTATGTTTTATGCCCTTAGAAACAAAGATGCCCTTACTCCTTTTGAGCGTTACACCATCGCTCTTGGATATAGCGGATTTTTTATTATCCTTGGGATTTACGCCCTTACTTCCTTGCATTCAAATGGACTTTATGCTGCAAAAGAAAATATTAGATATATAATTCCATTTGTGTTATTTATAGCTGTAAATAACGGCATACTTTGGAAGTTTTTTTCAAAAAGAGTGAAGTTTTTACTTATGTTTTCAATACTTTTGTCCTATCTCTCTATCCAAAATACACTTCAGGGAGATGTTGCGGCCAAGATTATCCAAGGAAGAGAAGAGGTTATACAAACATTGCTGGAGAACAACGCTACAAAGGGATATGCGCCATATTGGCATTCGCATATTTTTACAGTTTTGAGCGATAGCAAAGTGGAGATAAGACCTCTTGAAGACCAAAACTATAAAAGAGAAGTGGGAACTTGGCTCTCAAGCTCTGCTTGGTACGACAAAACAGACAGAAGTGCCTCTTTCATCCTTATGCCTAGCGAGAAGATAGAACCATTTGAAAGAGCGACAAAAGAGCACAACTTAAGCGAGCCGACAAAAACAATTACATTAGAGAGATATAAAATCTATTTCTTTGATACAAACCCTATTACCAACTAAGGACTTATTATTATGCAAATTAGCGTAATATCACCTATCTATGGATGTAGAGAATCCATACAAGAGCTTTATGAACAACTCACCTCTGTGTTGCAAAAAATCTGCAACAGCTATGAAATCATCTTTGTAAACGACAACTGCCCTCAAAACTCTTGGGAAGTAGTTTCTCAGATTGCAAAAAATGACAAAAATGTAAAAGCCATCAAACTCTCAAGAAACTTTGGGCAGCACTATGCCATCACGGCAGGGATTGACAACTGCATTGGAGCGCATGTTGTCGTTATGGATTGCGACTTACAAGACAGACCCGAGGAGATAGAAAAACTCTACAAAAAAGCGCTCGAAGGGTATGATGTGGTGCATGGAAGAAGAGCAGAGAGGCAAGACAGTTTTTTTAAAACATTTACATCAAAGCTATTTTATAAAACTTTGGAGTATTTTACAGACACAGAGCATGACCACACTATCGGCAATTTCGGTGTTTACTCCAAAAAAGTGATCGAAACTATAAAAGGGTTTAAAGAGAAGAGCAGAGACTTTTTGCTGCTTGTCAAAATAGTAGGATTTAAAAAAATAGAGATTGATGTAGAGCATGACGAGAGGGTTTACGGCACATCGTCATACACACTCTCAAAAATGATAAATCTGGCTATCGACTCCATCGTATCGCACTCAAACAAACCGCTCAAACTCATCATCCAGCTTGGACTTTTTGTCTCCGTGCTCTCTTTTTTCGTTGCAGTGGGATTGATGGTTGCACACTACACTTACGGCTTTAGCGTAGAGGGGTGGACAAGTTTAATGGTCTCTATGTTTTTTCTCTTTGGTTTGCTTTTTGGTATCCTTGGGATTGTAGGTCTTTACATCGGTAAAATCTTTGATCAGGTAAAAGACCGCCCGCTCTACATTATAGATGAGATAATCAATTGAAAAAAGTAGCTATTTTACAATCCAACTACATACCTTGGAAAGGGTATTTTGATATGATAAATATGGTGGATGAGTTTGTACTCTACGACTGTGTCCAATACACAAAAAACGACTGGCGCAACAGAAACCTCATAAAAACACCTAATGGCGTTCAGTGGCTAACCATCCCATGCCGTTTTGAGTCCATGAGCCAAAAGATAAACGAAACAAAAGTAAGCGACAAACTCTGGGCGAGCAAACACTTCAAAACCATATCTCAAAACTACTCAAAAGCAAAACACTTTAAGGAGTACAAAGATCTTTTTGAAAACCTCTACAAAGAAGTTGCAGATGAGGAGCTTTTAAGCGCCATAAACTACAAGTTTCTAGTAGCCATAAATGAGATTTTGGGCATCAAAACAAAAATCTCAAAATGTGAAGATTTTAACCTTACAGAGGGACAAACTTTAAGGCTAGTTCAAATCTGTAAGGATGCGGGTGCAACGCACTACCTCAGCGGACCTTCTGCTAAAAATTATCTTGATGAGAGTTTGTTTGAAGAAGCAGGCATAAAAGTGGAGTGGATGGGCTATAGCGGCTATGGCGAATATGAACAGTTGTATCCGCCGTTTGTTCACGGAGTAAGCATAATCGATTTGATTTTTAACGAGGGCAGCAATGCTACAAAATATATGAACAGTTTTAACCCGAATTTTGCAATAGAAATTTGCTAGGTAGTGCGAATGCTTTAGTTTAGGGTGTTTACAAAAATTTTAAGGTTAACCTGAAGGTTAATCGATGAATTTTTGTAAATGCCATAAGCTAAATGATTTGTACTAGATGGTAGATTTCTATTGCAAAATTCGGGTTTAAGGAAACAAAATGATACACTTTAACAAACCGCCGCTTACAGGCAATGAAGAACGCTATGTTTTAGAAGCGATGAAAAGCAGCAAAATCTCTGGTGACGGTGCATTTACAAAGAGATGCCATAAATGGTTTGAAGAGAGACTTGGATGTAAAAAAGCGCTTTTGACTACAAGCTGCACACATGCGCTTGAGATGGCGGCGCTTCTGCTTGACATCAAAGAGGGCGATGAAGTCATTATGCCCTCATATACTTTTGTAAGTACTGCAAACGCTTTTGTTCTAAGAGGTGCGACCATTGTATTTGTCGATGTTCGCCCGGACACGCTAAATATAGATGAAACAAAAATAGAAGATGCCGTAACGACAAAAACAAAAGTTATCGTGCCTGTTCACTATGCTGGTGTTGCGTGTGAGATGGACACTATCATGGAGATTGCTTCAAGACACAACTTATTTGTGGTTGAAGATGCGGCGCAAGGGATGATGAGCAGCTACAAAGGCAAAGCACTCGGAACTATCGGGCATTTCGGCGCATTTAGTTTTCATGAGACAAAAAACTACACAAGTGCCGGCGAGGGCGGACTTCTTATCATAAACGATGAAAAGTTTGTCCAAAGAGCCGAAATCATAAGAGAAAAAGGGACAAACAGAAGCCTCTTTTTCCGTGGAATGGTTGACAAATACTCTTGGGTTGATGTAGGGAGCAGCTATCTGCCAAGCGACATAAGTGCCGCTTACCTCTGGGGAAATCTAGAATGTGCCGATGAGATAAACGAAAACCGCCTAAACTCATGGAAAAGCTACTATGAGAATCTAAGTTTTTTACAAGATGAGGGCTTTATAGAGTTGCCGATAGTGCCTGATGGTTGTATCCAAAATGCGCATATGTTCTATTTTAAAGTAAAAGATTTAGAGGAGAGAACAGCTCTTTTGGATGCGTTTAAAAAAGAGGAGATAGGAGCAGTTTTTCACTATGTACCTCTGCACTCCGCACCGGCAGGAATCAAATACGGCAGATTTAACGGGGTCGATGAGTTCACTACAAAAGAGAGCGAGAGACTTGTGCGCCTTCCTATGTACTTTGGGTTAAGCAGCGACGAGAGAGACACGGTCTGTGGCGTTATAAAATCTTTTTACGGTAAGTAATCATGGGATATGTATATATTTTTGGAACTATATTTTTTACGGTTTACGGACAGCTTATCATCAAGATGCGCATCGGCAACTACGGCTCTTTGCCTGCCGAGACGATGGAGAAGCTCTTTTTTTTACTCAAGCTTTTTTTAGACCCGTTTATCTTTAGCGGTTTTATCAGTGCATTTTTGGCTTCCATGTGTTGGATGGCGGCTATGACAAAGTTTGAGCTTAGTTACGCTTACCCTTTTATGGGGCTTACTTTTGTTATCGTGTTTCTATATTCGGTTTTTTTTATGGGAGAGAGTTTTAGTTTTTATAAATTATTGGGATTAATACTTATAGTTACAGGCATCATCATAACCTCAAGGGCATCATAGAGACCTAAAAAGGTCTTATGATAACCATTGCAACGATGATAAGCAGCAAAATCGTCGGAACTTCATTGTAAGCTCTGAAAAACTTGCCGCTTTTTGTGCACTTGTCTTCCAAAAACTTCAAACGGAAGTGACCCAGCGAGAAGAAGTACGCTACCAAAACCGCAACAAACAAAATCTTTGCATGAAGCCAGCCGTTACCTTTAAATCCAAGCGCAAATGCGAGATAAAAACCGCTAAGCAGCGTTGCCCACATGGCAGGCACGCCGATATACTTGTAAATTTTCATTTCCATTACTTTTACAACCTTGACAAACCCCTCATTTTCAGCATTTTCTGCATGATAAACAAAGAGGCGCGGCATATAAAAAAGTACCGCATACCACGAGATAAACGAGAGTATGTGAAACCATAAAACCCAGTCGTACATACTACTCGCTCACCACTTCTATATCTTTAAGAGATGTTGCATGGTGTGAAATAACCTTGTCATGAAGTCTGCGGAGTGCTTTTGACGCTCTGTCTATCGCCAAGTCTATCGCACTCTCCAAATTGTCATCCGCCTGATTGATAACCACCGGTTGTGCATGTGCTATATGGATATCAAACTCCACCAAAATCCCTTTTTTCTCTTTGCCAAGATTGACATTGACCGTTGTAATATCTAGTGAGTATTTTTTAAAAGCTGCAACCGCTGCTTCTATATGCGCCCTTGTGTTTGCATGTAGTGTAATATCTTTTGCGTGAATTTGTACATTCATCTTCTATCCTTTTTATCTCTAAGATACCCCTATGGTAGCGAAATAAAGTTAAAACGAGTATAATACCGCCTTAAATATTGAGAATTTTTGGAGTAATTGTATGAGAGTTTTAACAGGGATTCAGCCATCGGGAGATTTGCATATCGGGAACTATTTTGGTTCTATCAAGCAGATGGTGGAAGCGCAAGCACAGAACCAAACCTTTGCTTTTATAGCAAACTACCACGCACAAACAAGCGTAAGCGATGGCAAAAGGCTAGCAGAGCTTACCATGCAGTGCGCAACCGACTTTTTGGCCCTTGGTATCGACCCGCAAAAGTCCGTTTTTTGGGTGCAGTCCGATGTTAAAGAGGTGCTTGAACTCTACTGGGTTTTATCCTCATTTACACCAATGGGGCTTTTAGAGAGAGCGCATAGCTACAAAGACAAAATGGCAAAAGGCATTGCCGCAAACCACTCGCTCTTCTCCTACCCTGTTTTGATGGCAGCAGACATCCTGCTCTTTGGTTCAGAGGTCGTTCCTGTTGGAAAAGACCAGATTCAGCATGTCGAGATAGCAAGAGATATCGCCATCAAGTTTAACAACTGCTACGGCGATATCCTAACAATACCTGAGTTTAAAGTCCAAGAAGAGGTTCAAACCGTCCCCGGCATCGACGGGCAGAAGATGTCCAAGAGCTACGGCAACACGGTAAATATCTTTGGAGAGGAAAAATCTCAGCTAAAAACCATCAAAAAGATAGTAACTCAAAATGTAGCGATGGAAGAGCCAAAAGAGTATGAAACATGCAATGTTTACAACATGGCAAAACTCTTTTTGGAGGGCGAAAACCTCTTGGCACTTCAAGAGAGATACCTTAGAGGCGGAGAGGGACACGGACACTTCAAAATCTATCTTGCAGAGGTTATGTGGGAGTACTTTAGAGAGTTTAGAGAAAAAAGAGAGTACTTCGAGGCACATCAAGACGAAGTAAGAGAGATTTTACAAGCGGGCGCCGCAAAAGCAAAAGAAGCCGCACTTCCTACGATAGAAAAGATAAGAAGCGTAACGGGGATAAAATACTGATGTCTGACATAAAAGAGTTTTTGACAAACGACCATCGGGCATGTGATGAGGAATTTGCTCTCTTAGAAGAGGCGGTTGCGGCAAAAAACAGCGATGCTCCCAAGCTATACGAAAAGTTCAGCAGCGACCTTACAAACCACTTTAGCATGGAGGAGATAGTTCTTTTTCCTATGCTTGGGCAGGCAAGCAGTGTAGCAGGCGGTGCAATAAAGGCGATGGAGATGGAGCATGAACAGATGCGAACACTTCTCTCAAAGATGCGCAAAGCAGTTGAGAGCATGGATAAAGAGAGCTTTTTTTCACTATCCGAAACACTCATGATACTTATGCAGCAACACAACATGAAAGAGGAGCAGCTTCTCTACACCCTAGCAGAGCAGCATCTCGGCGAGGACGCAGACCATATCGTTAGACAGATGCGGTCTGTCGCTTATTAGCCGAATAAAACGATAACAAAAGCTACATATCCCTTTGCTTATCTAGCCAAACCATCAAACCTTTTTGGGCATGAAGTCTGTTTTCGGCTTCGTCAAAGACGATTTTTGAGTGTTTTTCAAAAACTTCTTCACTTACTTCATAGCCTCTGTAAGCAGGCAGACAGTGGAGAAATTTTGCACCCTCTTGCGCCAGAGACATCACCTCATCATCAACCATAAAACCTTTAAATGCTTGGATGCGCTGCTCTTTTTCATCCTCTTGCCCCATAGAGACCCATGTATCTGTTGTGACAACCGTAGCGCCGCTGATTGCCTCTTTTGGGTCATTCATGGTCTTTATAACCGCTCCGCTTGCCTTGGCTATTTCAAGCGCATCTTGAAGTATCTTTGCATCTACCTCATAGCCCTTTGGCGTGGCAACTCTTAGCTCAAAGCCCAGTTTTGCGGCAAGCATCATCCATGAGTGTGTCATGTTGTTTCCATCGCCTACATATGCCGCAACGATGTTTTTATGTGCGCCGTGTTCCACCAAAGTCATATAGTCGGCTAAAAGCTGTACGGGGTGATAGGAGTCGGTCAAGCCGTTGATAACCGGGACTTTGGAGTAAGAGGCAAACTCCTCTATCATGGAGTGCTCAAATGTGCGTATCATAACCATGTCACACATGCTTGAAATCACTCTTGCGGTATCTTTGACAGGCTCGCCGCGTCCTAAATGAATATCACGGTTAGACAAAAAGAGTGCGTGTCCGCCGAGTTGAAACATTCCTGTTTCAAAACTCACACGGGTTCTTGTGGAGCTTTTTTCAAAAATCATGGCAAGTGTTTTGTTTTTTAACTCACCGTTATAGATACCCGATTTGAGATTTTGCTTGATTTGCAGACCCAAATCAATGATTTCTAAAATCTCCTCTTTTGTAAAATCTCTTAGTGTTAAAAAATGTCTCAATGCCATACCTTTTAAAAAAAATAAGCGTTAAGTTTATAACAATTTTCTTTAATCTACCCTCTTTCAAGGTTACGCTTTTGTTACAAAGAGTACAAAAGATTACTTTTGTAACATCTTTGCGACCTCTTTTGCATGATAAGAGATGATGATATCCGCTCCCGCTCTTTTAAAGGCAACCATCGTCTCCATAACCACTCTCTCATAGTCAATAAGTCCGTTCATGCCCGCAAACTTTATCATTGCATATTCGCCGCTTACATTGTAAACCGCCATCGGACGGGAGGTTGCATCTTTTATCTCACGTACGATATCTAGGTATGCCAAAGCAGGCTTTACCATAAGGATATCCGCTCCTTGCGCCTCATCGGCTATACTCTCCGCTATTGCCTCTCTTCTGTTTGCAGGATCCATCTGGTATGACGCACGGTCGCCAAAACTAGGTGCAGACTCTGCCACATCACGAAACGGTCCGTAGTAACCTGAAGCAAATTTTGTGGAGTAGCTCATAATCGGAAGATTTTCATACCCTGCTTTGTCCAGTGCCTCTCGCAAAGTTTGAATTATCCCATCCATCATGCCCGATGGCGCTATCATATCCGCTCCCGCTTTTGCATGAACAATAGCCTGTTGTGCGGAGATGCTTAGCGTCGCATCATTGTTTACGGTCTGGTGTTTTTCATCAATGATACCGCAATGCCCGTGGTCTGTGTATTCGCAAAAACATAAGTCAGTCACGACAAACATCTCCGGATGCGCCTCTTTGATGGCACGGATGGCTTTTGCGATGATGCCGTGTTCACACAATGAATCAGAACCGATAGAGTCTTTTACATCCGGAATTCCAAATAAGATGACTGCGTAAAGTCCCAGTTTTTTAAGTTCCTCGCACTCTTTTAAAACCTCATCAATGCTCATCTGAAATACTCCGGGCATAGATGCAACTTCTGTTTTTATCCCCTCGCCGCCTCTCACAAAAAGCGGATAGATAAAGTCGTCTGCACTTACGCTTGTTTCACGTACAAGCGAGCGAAGATGGTTGTTGAGGCGTGTTCTGCGAAATCTTTGAAACATTATTAAACCTTTTAAGCTATAATTTTTGAAAATTTTACCCTTTTAAAAGTAAAAAACAAGGCATTGTAATTGAATATTGAAATTTCAGAGATAGCAAATTTACCCTCAAGATTTGGAGACTTTAAAGTCAAAGTCTTTAAACAGGGTTGCAAAGAGCATTTGGTTATCTACAAAGAGCCGCTGGATGAAGTTCCTATCGTTAGAGTTCACTCTGAATGCTTAACGGGTGATGCAATGGGAAGCTTAAAGTGTGACTGTAGAGACCAGCTGGAGCATGCTCTCAAACTTGCATCAAAAACCAACGGCATGGTTATCTACCTTAGACAAGAGGGGCGCAACATCGGGTTGCTTAACAAAATAAACGCTTACGCTCTGCAAGATAAAGGTCTCAACACCATCGAAGCCAACCATCAGCTTGGTTTTGAGGCGGACGAGCGGACTTACGAAATCGTCCCTTTTATCCTTGCGCATTTTGGTATAAAAAAGATTAGGCTGCTTACAAACAACCCAAAAAAGATTGATTCACTCAGCGGTATCGAGATTGTGGAGAGAGTACCCATCATTATGAAGTCAAATCCGCACAATGAGGCCTATCTGGCTGTAAAAAAAGAGAGTATGGGTCATATGCTCTCATGATGGAAAATTTTTCAAATCTTAAAGATGCGCTTTTAGAACTAGACGTAGCATTGCCGGAAAACTTTTTTTATAACATCCAAAAATACAAAGAGCATCTTTTTAAATGGAACAAAATCCACAACCTCACGGGTGCAAGAGATGAAAAAACGATGGACGCTTTCATTTACGACTCCATCTATCCCGTCACCTTTTTGCCAAAAGTTAAAAATCTTTTAGACATCGGGACGGGTGCGGGTTTTCCGGGGCTTATCCTTGCTATGGGTCTGCCCGATACAAAGGTAACTCTTGTAGAACCTCTGGCAAAACGTGCGAGTTTTTTACACTTTATTAAGGCTGATTTGGGGCTTGAGAATGTCACGGTGGTACAAAAAAGAGTAGAAGAGATGCCGAGCGAAATCTTTGAACTTGTTACTTCAAGAGCCGTTATTGATACAAAAATGCTCTTAGAACTGAGTAAAAACTTCCGTGACACACACTCAAAACTCCTTTTTTACAAGGGCGAAAGAGTTTATGATGAAGTTCCAAGCGGGTTAAACTACAAAATCATAAAAACAAAAAAGAGACACTATCTGCTAATGGGAGAAGATATATGATATGGAAAGTTTTACTCGTTGTCGGTGTAATTGCTCTGGTCTATTTTATGTTCATAAAAAAAAGACCTCAGATGCAGGGTGATGAAAAAAAAGATAAACCAAAAAGCAGCGATATGGTCGAATGTGCCACATGCGGTATCTACTGCGCTCTTGATGATACCATAATCAGTAACGGCAAATACTACTGTTCTAAAGAGTGTTTGGAGAAGATAAAATGATATTTTTCGGGCATAGATTTTTACAGAGTGAGAGTTTTTACCACATCTGCTGCATAGAGGCGATAGAAAACACGCCGCCTTCTTGCCTTCTTTATGCGGAATTTAGCGAAAGCAGCCTTGATGTTATAGAGCACATGAGATGCAATCAACTCCGCTTTGCACTCCATATCCATAACATCACAGAGCTTCTTTACGCTTCCGCTCTTGGCGCTTCTTATATTATCGTAGAAAAAAATTTAGCAAAAACAGCGCAAAACATAGCACAAGAGTATCTTATGGATGCAAAAATTTTAGCTTTTATTTTTGAAGAGAAAGATATAGAAGAACTTGCACTTCTTGGGATTGATGGCGTTGTATTTCCCAATGCGATTGTAAAAATCAACTCTTAAGAGACATTTTAGGCACATTTAAAAATTATTTAGGCTATAATGAATCCAAGATTTTAAAAACGGCTTGATACGATGCGTACTTTAAATAGGAATTTTTTGAAACTCATACCTCTGCTTTTTTTATTTATCGGTGCGATAAAGATTGCCTATATTTACAGTGAAACTAAAGCGCATGAAGCGGAGTTTGCAAAAAAAGAGGCGGAAGTTCTTAACAGCTATGCAGTTGAAAATAGAAACTACTACCAACAACTTTTTTTAGACAAAACGCTTGATTTAAACGAAAAAACACTTCCTGCGCTTCCTGCTTTTAGCTCTCATCCCATCTCCGGTAAATTTTCTCAAAACAACCCTCTTCGCATAACACTTGCGACTGTCTCAGATAGAGCAAGAAATCCGAAAAATCAAGCTAATGACGAGGAGCAAAAAGCGATAACATTTTTTAAAGAGAATCCAAACGAGGATATCTATTTTAACGAACAAAACAAGGAGTTTTACCAGTATGCAAGCGTACTGAGAGTAACTCCTGTTTGTCTTAAATGCCATGGTGAAAAAGAAAAAGCCCCGCTCTATATACAAGAGCGCTATGATGGGGCTTATGATTACCAACTCGGTGATGTGCGCGGCATCATCAGCATACAAATTCCAAAAGATGCACTAAGCAGCTATTTTTTCAAAGATTTTTTCAAAACTGCTTCTTATGATTTCTTCCTCTTTTTACTCCTCTTTTTAGGAATAACCTATCTCTTAAACTACTCAAAAAAGATTAATGATGTTCTTGAGAACAAGATAAGAGCAAAAACAGATGAGCTTCGGGACTCATTTTTTAAAGACAGGCTGACCAACCTGCCAAACAGACTTAAACTTATAGAAGATATAGAACGCCTCTCGCCTAGCAGTTCGATGCACTTGGCGCTTATCAATATTGATGCATTTAAAGACATTAATGACCTCTACGGCTACAACATAGGCGATGCGGTTTTAGTACAGGTATCCAGACGAATCAGAGAGTTTTGTACCGACAAAAACATGGTCTATAAGCTGCCAAATGATGAGTTTGCGATTTTTACAACATTAGAGGTATCTGAGGAAGAGTTCTTCTTGGGAATAAAAAACCTTCTCAACACAATAGGAAAAAATAAATTTGAAGAGCGGACTTATTCTATCTTTCTCTCTTTTAGCTGCGGTATCGCCTCAAACAAAGAAGCACTTCTTATCAAAGCAAATACAGCATTGCAGACAGCAAAGAACAATGCAAAAAATATCGTTGTTTATCGGGATTCTCTGGATGCAAAAGAGCAGATTACAAAAAATGCGGACGCGCTTTTGCTTCTCAAAGAGGCGATTGCACATGACCGTATAACTCCTTTTTTTCAGCCGATTTATAACACTCGAAGCAAACGCATCGAAAAATATGAATCTCTTGCTCGCATCATCAAAGAAGACAAGAGCATTATAATGCCGTTTGCATTTTTAGATATCTCCATCAAGTCAAAACTATACCCTGAGATTACTAAAGCGATGATTCTTAAAACATTTGCATTTTTCAAAGAGACGGAGTATGAGTTCTCTATAAACTTATCAATCTTAGATATTCAAAACCAAGAGATACTTAAGTTCATACTGGCACAAATCCAAACCTTTAAGTCACCGCAGCGTATCGTTTTTGAGATACTTGAGAGCCATAAGATAGAGAACTATCAAGAGATGAAAGGCTTTATCAAAGAGATAAAAAAACATGGCTGTAAAATCGCAATTGATGATTTTGGAAGTGGATACTCGAACTTTTCGCATATCTTTGAGCTAAATGTTGACTACCTCAAAATCGATGGCTCACTCGTTAAGTTCATCACAACAGATGAGAGTTCAAGAGTTATTGTCAAAACTATTGTCAATTTTGCATCTAACCTTGGACTAAAAACGATTGCGGAGTTTGTAGAAGACAGAGATTCGCTGGAGCTGCTTGAAAAAATGGGAGTGGATTTTGTACAAGGCTACTACATAGGAAAACCTAGCAGCACTCTTTGTGAAGATTTTAAACATTTATAAGAATTTTAAACAATAGTTCTCTCAAGATGACTTTTAAGTGATGTCAAAACCTCATAGCTGATGGTTTGTGCGTATTTTGCCGCTACTCTCGCATCATCAAAAATAAGCAACTCCTCTTGTGTGCCTAAAAATGAGCTGTTATCCATAGATATGCGCCCGACAAGATCTACGCCTTTTGGGGTTTTGTAGCCATTCTTTGTACAAATGCGCAAAAACCCGTCCCCATATCCAAAATCATAGTTACTCACAATACTATCCTGCACAAGTGTGCCATCACCGCCATATCCAACTCGTGCGCCTGCCTTTAGCAATCTTGAAGAGTTTTTTGAAGCAAAAAGCGATAAAACGGGTTTAAAATCCTCTGCCCCAAAAGCCCGAGGAAGTTCCAAACAGCCATACGCCGCAATCCCCACCCGTGCCATATCTTCATCAAAATCATTATCCCTAAAAAGAGCCGCAGAGTTGCAAGAGTGAAATCTAAGATTTTCAAATCCAAACTCGCATGCAAGCTCTCTTGCTTTTTGTTTTACGGTTTTAAAAGTCTCTTTTTGCCAAAACCACTCGCTTGTAAGCTCGTCTGCGCTTCTATGATGGGTAAAAACTCCAGCTAAAAGAAGCCCTGCTCTTTTGATGTTCGCAAACGCCTCTTCAAGCTCACTTATATTTACGCCGTTGCGGTGCATTCCCGTATCTACTTTTAGTTCGACTTTTGTACCTTTTGCAAATTTCTCTATGCTTTTTAAGCCGTTTATAGTGTAGCTCGCCTTTTGGTTTGCACTCTTTGGCGTGTCTGCCAAAACAAGGATAGAATCAAAAAAACTCTCAATCGCATCTGCCTCGGCGGAAGTCTGAACAACTGCCTTTGTTATTCCGTATTCACTAGCCATTGTCGCCATCTCCAAAAGCCCGTGCCCATACGCATTGTCTTTGAGAACAAGAGCGATTTTATCTACACTTTTGGTACGATTTGCAATAATGTCGAGGTTATTAAAAAAATTGTTTTTATTTAAAATGATGTAAGCCATGGAGGAATTATACCAAATGAAAAGATTTATCGCAGAGTTTGAAGAGCAGAGTTTTACGCAGATTATATTTCCTCATGCAAAAAGTGACTGGATTGATTACTTAGAAGAAGCGCAAGAAACATTTGTAAACATCATCAACGCCATCATCCGCTACCAAAAGTGTCTGGTTGTTTGCGATAATGCCCAGAGTGTCAAAAGCCGCTTCGCACCGCATGAAAACCTCTTTTTTGTAGAGTTTGAGACAAACGACACATGGGCAAGAGACTGCTCTGTTTTGTGTGTGGAAGACGGAGAAGATATAGCGTTGCTTGATTTTACATTTACAGGCTGGGGCGGCAAATTTGAGGCTTCAAAAGACAACGCCATGAGCCAAGCAATAGCACACCGTTACACTAAAAAACTCACTACAATCGACCTTATCTTAGAGGGCGGAGCGGTTGAGAGCAACGGGATTGACACTATACTTACGACATCTGAGTGCGTACTTAACAAAAACAGAAACCACACTCTATCAAAAGAACAGATGACAAAAAAACTTCAAGATTATTTAAAAATGAGCAAAATTTTATACCTAAACCACGGCTATCTTGCTGGCGATGACACTGACTCGCATGTCGATACTCTGGCTAGATTTATTGATGAAAAAAGCATTATGTATGTTCAGTGCCTAGATGAGAGTGATGAGCACTATAAAGAGCTGAAACTTATGGAAGAGGAGCTGCAAGCTTTTGCAAAAGAGTACGGCTTTAGACTTATATCGCTTCCGATGAGTGATGCGTGTTACTTTGAAGGGGAGAGGCTGCCTGCAACTTATGCAAACTTTTTGTTTGTCAACGGTGCGGTTTTAGTTCCGACTTACGGCGTAAAACAGGATGAAGAGGCACTGGAGATTTTTAGAGAAACCTTCCCAAATAGAGACATAGTGGGCATCAACTGCTTTGCGCTTATCAAACAACACGGCTCACTTCACTGCGTCACCATGAACTTTGCCAGCGGCGTCTCCCTGCTCTAAGAGGGCAAAACCGCTATATATCAAATAAGCCGAAAGGCTTAAGCCTAAAATTATCAATACTATTCGTTTTGTCTTTTCTATTCTATTCATGGCGCAATTTTAGCAAAAAATTAACATATTTGTAACACTATGCTTATATAATTAACTAATGAGCCACTTGCAGATTCCCGCAAACAACCAATAATTTAAGCTAATTTAAATTTTAAAAAGCCTTTTGAAATCATGTAAATGTTATAATTTTTTACCACAAAAATAATACAAAACATCAATCAA
>NZ_JAQVKP010000014.1:0-35404 GCF_028694605.1 Sulfurimonas sp.
TTTAAGAAAATTGAGTTAATTAGAGCAAAACAACGCGAAAGCAAAATGAGAATGATTTTTTTAAAGTAAAAAATAGCTACAATGAAAAATTAGCTACTTGGTGGGGATTGAATTTGCAAGTGGCTCACCTAATTATCTATTTAAAAAAATTGTAGCATAATACGCAAAATTCAAGAAGAGGAGCTTATGATGGGTTGGACATGCCAACATGACCACAAAGGCTACTGCAAACTTTTAAAAAAATCATGCCTTCCGGGGATAAAAGGGTGCATACTGCAAAAGAGCGAATACATCTTTAGCACGGGAAGCTTTGAAGAGGACAAAAAAATCAAAGAATCCAAAGAGCCAAAAGAGGAGATAGACTTTGCGGCACTAGCCAGAAGCAATTAGTCCCAAAACTCCAACGGATTTGGATATTTAAAACTATATCCAAGCTCCTTGCTTAGCTTATGCGACATCACTCTGCGCTTTGTAAAACCCTCAAACTCGCCGACATCCACGCCAAACTTGCGAGAGTTTTTTTGATGGATTTCAAGGCGTGAGGGATGCAGGGGCGCTACAAGATTGTAAACCCCTTGCGTTATGCCACACTCCAACATCCGCTTGATTATCGCAACCACATCATCTCTGTGTATGTAATTTACATACCCGTCTTGAAACTTTGTCGCACTCTTCCAGCGTCCTGCAACCCTATCCTCACCCATCAAACCGCCAAGCCTTAAGACAAGCACCCTCTCTCTAGCCCTAAGCAACAACTCCTCAGCCTCTTTTATAAGTGAGGGTTGTGTTATAACCGCACTCTCATCTACATCGCCTTCAAACTCTTTATAGACAGAGGTAGAACTCATGAGTATGATATTTGCGTCAGGTTTTGTAAGTGCGGCTATTTTTTGAAGCGTTGCGAGGTAGTTGTCTTTTGTGTGCATGGCGATGATGAGCGTATCACTCCGCCAAAACGGAGCGTCATCTCCTGTTGTTTCTCTTGAAAAACACTCCACCTCAAACTCTTTTTGAAGCTCAAGGGCAAGTGGTTTTCCAAGCCAGCCGCACCCAAATATGCCCACTTTTTTCATAAAATCTATTGCTTTGGCTTATTTTCGTTGTAACTTTTTTTAATGACAACCATCTCATAAATAGTGACTTCTGGCATAGCCTCTTCTATAAGTTTGTCAGTTTCGGCAAATTTGCCCTTCATCTTCTCTATCTCTGCATAGCCTTTAGGTTTTATCTCACTTACAGCCAACCCAAAACTTGCCGCCCAAACAATGACAAGCATAATCCAAACGATTTTTTTTGCTCCCGTATATACACCCAAAAAATGAAATGCGACACTTAAAATCGCACCTATTAAAAGAATAGTTATTAAACTCATCGTGCTAAATTTTCTCCTCTTGGTTTCATCTCAACTCCCGTTCCCTCAAACATTTTATCTCCCAAGCTCTTCACCCCAAGTGTTCCCAGAAGCATTAAAAACGTCACTAGAAAAAGAAAAAATATCGCCATCCCATAGCGTCTCAGTTTCTCTCTCATTTAGTTTTGTTCTCTTCCTGATAGACTTCGCTTCCCTTCCAGTCAACGCATCTTGCGGTGTGAAAATCTCTCTCATAATCATCATGCTTAAAGAGGTGATCTTCAAGCCTCCACCCCATACTTTGAGAAAGAAGCACAGATTTTGAGATGGTTCTTCTCATCTTGTTTTCACAGATAATGGTCTCTCCGGCACTAAAAAGCTCTTCAACGCCATTCATTCTTTTTACGGTAATGGTATAGTGAAACACAACCATCAAAGAGACAACGCCGCCCACTGCAATCATCCCTTTTTTAAATGCACTCTTTGGCATAAAATCTCTTGTCGTAACAAAAGCCGTAATTCCCAAGATAAATAACCCTATAACGATATAAACTATCTCTAATTCAAAAAAAAGCTGCATCTTTTCCCTTTAGTTGCTATATTTCTCTTCCCAAGCCTCAAACTCGGGAGTGAAGTACTCTATGCGCACCTTTTTAAACTCTCGTGAGCTATAAAGCGGCATATGGCTTTTTGCATCGATCTCAGCTGCCATCTCTTCTATTATACTGTTTGTCTCTTCTTCGCTCTTTCCATGTACCATAGTAAAGAGGTTATAAGGCCAGTTTGGATATTTTGGGCGAAGGTAGCAGTGAGAAACCGCACTAAATGCGGCCGCCTTCTCGCCTATCATTTCTCCGTTTTGCTCATCCACATCCCAAACAACCATCGCATTTGCGCTAAATCCTGCTTTTCTGTGGTTAAGAATGGAAGCAAATCTTCTCATAACGCCCGCCTCTTGAAGCTCATCAAGTGCGCTAAAAAAGGTATCATAATCTATACCTATGGCATCAACTATCTTTTTAAAAGGCTCATGCACAAATTCGATATCGTTTTGCGCATAACGGATAATGGAGTGGTGCAGAGGAGTAAGTTCTATCTCTTTATGCTGCACACGCTTTACTTCCTCTTTCTTCTCATCTTTGCCGGTTGTGTTGAGTTTGACATTGATTTTAAAGAGTTTGAGTGTCGGCAGAATGATAAAGTCATCCGCCTGTGTTAGTTTGGCAAGCAGCTCGACTGTCTTTTGAAGACCAAACTTAGAGTTTGGGGCAACCGCAAGCGTAAACCAGATATTAAAATCATGGTTTCTCTCGTAGTTGTGCGAAATCCCAGGATGCGAGTTGATAATCTTTACAGCATCGCTGATTTTTTCCGGCGCTATTTTAAACGCAACCAAAGAGGAGATATAGCCTAATCTCTTTGTATCAAAAATTGCTGATGTTTGGCGGATAACATTGGCTCTCTTTTGCTCTTGTAAAATAGCAAGAACTTCATCTTCACTTACACCTAGTTCGTCGGCAATTACCTCAAACGGTCTTGCAACCAAAGGAAATTTCTTCTGAATACGCGATAATATCTCGTCTTTCATCTATAATTCTCGTCCAATTTTTTATTTTTTTGATTGTAGCTTCATTTCAATTAATCTTAGTTGATGTCCATCAACAAGGGATTTTAAAAAAGTATGGTATTATATCGGGTATAACAAAAGACAAAGATGAGGTATTTTGAGCTATTTCCCTGCTTTTTTACAACTTCAAAACAGAAAAATTCTTCTTGTCGGTGGCGGTTTGGTAGCCTCTTCAAAACTGCGCCATCTGTTAGATTTTACTACAAATATCTCTGTTATAGCTCCCGTTTTATCGGATGAAACAGAATATCTCGTAGAAGCAAACAATCTCTATTTAAAAAAAAGGGGATATAAGAAAGGGGATATTCAAGGTTTTGATATCGTCGTCGTGGCAGTTGATAACATTGGGCTTCAAGCAGAGATATTTAAAGAGTCAAGAGGGTATAATTGCCTTTGCAACTGTGTCGATGCTGCCGAGTATTGCGATTTTATCTTTGGCTCTATCATCAAAAAAGATGATTTAACCATTGCCATCTCCACTTCCGGTGCATCCCCTGCGGTGGCAAAGCAGCTAAAACAGTATCTTGAAAAACTCATTCCGCACGATATAGGAACTTTTTTAAAAGAGATGAAAAACCTTAGAGAAAGCCTGCCAAAGGGCAAAGAGAGAATGAAAATGCTTGAAGAGAAAGCAAAAAATTATATACAAAAATGGAGTAACTAGATGAATGTAAAAAAAGCCCTGATTTTCGCCTTTTTCACAGCCTTTTTGATTCTTGGAACGCTCTCAATGCAAAGAGCAATGCCTGAACCAAAAGAGGATCGTATATACATAGAAATCAAAGCCTACAGCCCTTATCTTGTAGAAAAGAGAATCGGCGGGCTAACTATCGTTGATAAACGCTATGATAAAAAAGAGAAGCCAAACGCAAGTGATTTGTACCACAGACTTGACGAACTGGAAAAACTATGGGGCAGAGAGTTTCTCAGGGTTGAAGGCAACGAGGTCTTGATTACAAACGAAAAAGGCGAACTTGTCGGAAAAGTTCTTATTGAGAACCAAAAAGAGAGAGAGTTTCTTAAAAACTTTTTTGGGATTTAATCTCCCGACCCCTCTGTCAGCTTAAACGATAAAAAAAACGCCGCCAAAAGCACTCCAAGCGAAAGCGAGTAGAGCAGCGTATAGTTTGCATAGTGCAAAACAATACCGCCGATGATGGAAAAAAACATCCCCAAAGAGACTATATTCATCTGAAGAGCTATATAGATGGGTCTTTTGTCTGCCGGAGCAAGTTTTAGTACAAGGTTGCTTGAAGCGATGCGGTTTCCGTCCATGGAAGCACCTACTAAAAAAAAGATGAGCATATAGACATAGAGCGAAGATGCCGCAAAAGCAAGCGAAACAGCAATTATTTGAACCAAAATTGCCACTTTTGCCACGGCGACATTGCGCCCGTTTCCGCTTAAATTTCCCCATAAAAAGTTACTAAGCATCGCTCCGACCATCTGTGTTGTGATGAGTGAGCCTATCGCAACGCCGTCAAGATTTATCTTTTGCTGCGCATCGAGTATGATAAAAGGAAGAGCGATAAGATAGCCGTACGCTAAGAGAAAAGTGGTTACCTGCGTCTGAAAATTTTTGTCTGCTTTGAGTATTGCAAGCGAGTTTTGCAAAAACTTTCTAAAGGAACTCTCCCTTTTTGAGACCTCCTCTTTCTCAGGCTCATCCACCAAAGCAAACGCTATGTACCCCAAAGCCATGATAAAAGAGCTGATTATAAAAAGGTAGCCGTAACTTTGAGGTGCGCTAAATGACTCCAAAATCCAAGCCGCAAGTGCGCCGCTGACAAGTCCGCCAACCGCACTAAAAAACTGTCTGTACGCCATTGTTTTGCCGCGAAACTTATGTGAAAATATCTTTGCCATAATCTCTCTAAAGTAAATAGCCGCAAATCCCGCACTAAATGAGAACAGAAACAGCCCAAGACCTATGGAAGCGAGAGTTAGGTTTGGATAGTTTTCGCCAAAGAGGAGAATCGCAACACCGATAAGAAACCATGAAAAAAATCGGATAAAAAATATTCTGCGAAGATATGGCATCATCCGTTTGTAGCTCTGTGCATGAAAAGCTGCAAAAAGCTGCACAACAACCGCTCCGCCTCTTAAAAGTGCCGCAAAAAAACCCACAAGCATAGAACTGCCGCCAAAATAGTTGACGATGAGAGGCAAGATGGTTGATGGCTCTGCGATAGTCGTTCCTATCGCCAAAAAGAAACCGTGCAGGATATTTTTTATATGGCTGGAGAATTTATCCATTTAGTTTTTCGTAAGCTTCTTCTATTGTTTTAGCTTTTTGCGATACAAAAAGATAAACGGCGGCATTTAGTCGTGCGAGTTTTAAAAATTCATCCGTAGGATTGTTCGTCTGCTCAAGCGACTCTTCCAAAGTTATCTTCTCCCAAGATTTTGTGTAGTTTATGCCGTAATATGCAGGGTCAATTATAAACTCCTCAACATCATCCCCATTGACAATCCACAAACGCCCCTTGCTAAAGAGTTCAGGCGTTCCCTCATTTCCTTGAATAAGCCCAAACTGCTTATATCTATGAGAAAAAACCTCAACATATTTTTTGACAAAAGGCTTGTGAAATACACCCGTAATAGCAAACTCGCTTGAAGCAACATGGGTGAGTTTCTCAATCGTATTGAGTCCGGTCCTAAGCCCAAGGCGCATACGAAGCGGAGTTAGGTCATGCATCTCTTTAAAAAAATCTGCTCTGTCAAAATAGTGGGCATTGCGGGAGAGTTCTATATGCGTTGCAACCTCTTTGAGCGTAATTCCCGCTTTTGCAGGTGTCAGGTCATCTCCCACCACCACAAGCTCCAAATCCGCATCCTTAAGCACTTTTGCTATAAGCGGGAACATAAAAGGGTTGTTTACTTTGCCGTCAAACGGGTATCCAAGCTCCAGCGAGTTTGCGATAGGCGTTTTTTTGATAAACCCGTCACACGCCTCCACAACACCTCTAAACTCATCCGCCGTCTCAGGCTTAAGCCTCCATCCAAGCAAAAATGCAGCTACCTGTTCAGGATAAACTTCCTGCTTTAAAACCTGCTCCATCATATCCTTTGCCTCTTGCAAAGTCAAATCACGATTGCCTTTTTCGCCCGTCCCTACCGCATGAATATACTTAAAAAAATCCATTATTTCTCTCTGTTTTTACAATTTTTTTTATTGGGCGGTATGATATAATCATTTGCTTAATATGAGATAATAAAGGGATTTTTGATGTCGAATGTAGTTTTCATCACAGGTACAAGTTCTAGCTAGGAACACAAAAGCATTTAAAGATATAATACGTCAATTTTTACATAGGGTTATATATGAAATATGCTTTCCTTCTTCTAGGTGCGCTTCTCTTTTTAAGCGGATGTGCCACGACTACTTACACAAAAAATATCTCACAAGGTGTTATTCAAGAGAGTGACGTTGTAATAGCTGCCGTTGATGGCAGTTTTAGGCTTCAAGGCGAGTTTAAAGCACCATTTCAAAGCAAAGCACACTACCATTCGCTTAATATCGGTGGCGAGAAGCTTATCAAAGGGTACCAACATGCACTTGGTTTTGGCGCAAAGCATGTGCGTATAAAAGTCCCTTCCGCTCAAAAAGAGCTTTATGGAGTACTAACACTAGATGATATAGATGAACGTGGGTTTGGCCCAGGTGTATCTTCGTATAAGATTATCATCCCTGAGCCTTACGTCAATGCTGCTAAGGATGGCAAAATTTCTGTTGTTTATGAGTATTACCATATAAAAGATGATGCGCTTTTTGACAATAGCAATATAAAAAAGTACTCATGGATACTTTGGCTTAGCGATAAGGATGTGTTCAAATGAAGATAATGCTTAGTCTAGTGTCAATCGCTGCTTTTTTGGGTGCTGCGGAACTTATACATATTTCCAATGAAACTGATAGCAAAACCGTTGATAATCTTCTTCTAAAATACAAAAAAGAGATAATTATAAGCGATTCAAGAGCCTATCTTGTTCCTAGCGAGTGTTTATTGGTGCGCCACTTTGGCGGATTAAGCCAAGGGAATCTTTCTATTGTGGGCAAAGAGCTGCATAATGGTTATCTAAGTATGACACAAGAGGTTTTCGAAGCCAAAGATGCTGCTGCCGTTAAAGAAGAGATAGAGAAGCGAAAGATAAGTGATACCATAGAGGCAAAAGGCGCAAAAGCATTTTTAGATGAGAGCGATGGGCATCTTTTTGGAGGGTTAAGCCAAGGCAAGGTTGACCTACAAGAACAAAAACAGCTTGTTGCAACTGCACCAAAGACAAACAAAGAAACAGAGCAAAAAGCTACGAATCCATCATGCAAACTTCTTGAAGATGGGTCCGGGTACATGATTTTTGGTACAAAAAATGCCAAAATTTACAGTAAAGACGGTTTTAAAATCTTGCATGAGAGGATTTTGTTTCACTAGAAGAGAGGCTATATACTCTCTTTTTATCTTCGTTTTCTTCTTTTTTCGCAAACAATTTTCTCTTACTTCTCTTTATAATACTCATTTTTATAAGAAATATTTATGTCAAAAGATTATTTTAAGTATTTTTAATGTTACGATTTTACACAATATGATAATTTTATCACACTTTGTTGAGTAGGCTTATTGATAGGGGTGCTATTTGAAAAAAGAGATTTAATTATATAAAAAAGTTATATTAATATAAAAATGTGATATTTTTATCTCATTCTATAATTAGAGTTATAAATTAAAATTATATAGTTCACTTTTTTCTTCTCTTTTTTTAAGTTTTAATTATATTTGTTTACTTTTTGTTTAAGATTGAGTTAAAAATTGCACACCTATAATGGTTTCATCTAAAACAAACTCATAGGAGAGAAAATGAAAAGAACAATCAAATTGGCAGTGGTAGCTGCATTGGCTCTGGGTGCAACATCTGCATTTGCAACAAACGGTTCAGCAATGATAGGCATGGGAGCAAAGACTCGCGGTATGGGTGGAGCAGGAATCGGTGTTGGTCACGGAGCGGAGTCTGCGTTATCAAACCCTGCTTTAATAACAACAATCAAATCTGATCATGAAATCTCTTTTGGCGGAACTTTGTTTATGCCAAATGTTGAAACTACTAATGGTATGAATATGGGTCCTGGAGGTGATTTTAGCACATCTATGGAAAGTGATGCGGATTTCTTTGTTATTCCTTCCGTGTCAGTTGCAAATAAAGTCAGTGATAACTTCTACTGGGGTGTTGGTATGTGGGGAACCGGTGGCTTAGGTGTTGACTATCGTGATGATAGTGTAGGTGGTATGATGGGAATGGTTACATCGTTACAAAATATGCAATTTGGTATCCCATTAGTATATACTGCAAATAAATTTTCAGTAGGTATAACTCCGATTGTTCAATATACAGCATTAGATATTAATTATAAAAATCCTATGGATTCGTTTAATAATGTTGGTGCAGGCGTTGCAGATGATGTAAGCGTTGGATATAACCTAGGATTGGCATACGAAACACAAGGTATTACTCTAGGGGCTGTTTATAAATCTGAAGTTGAGAGTAATATTAAAGATGTGCTGAGTAATGCAATTAACCCAATGATTGGTGGCTCAGGGTATGATAACAACAAAATATCTACTCCTGCAGAGATGGGTGTTGGTATAAGCTATAAAATGAAAGAACATACAATAGCACTTGATTATAAGATGATTTTATGGGAAGATGCTGAAACATATAAAGATTTTGGATGGGAAGATCAAAATGTTATTGCTGTAGGTTATGAGTATGCAACTGATAAGTGGGCTGTTCGTGCGGGTTATCAATATGCAAAATCTGCGGTGCAAGATAATACTGGTAAAAATTTGGCTTTAGATGCTATTTTACCAAACCTGACAAATACATTTAATATGTTAGGTTTTCCAGGAACCCAAGAATCACATATAACCCTTGGTGGAACATATGTATTTAATGAGACATTGTCGTTAGACTTGGCAGCAGTATTTGGTTTAGAAAATAAAGAGACTATGACAAATTTCTTGAGCCAAAATATTGAAACTAAACACTCAGAGCAAAGCTACAGCGTTCAACTAAACTACGCATTCTAAACCTCTATGCATAGTATCGCTTTTTTGTGGCGATACTACGCTTTTTTAATCTCAAATTACTTCGCAATTTGTTCTCTTTTAATGCGGGGTTTTAGTTTCAAAATTTAATGTGATAATAAAATCACATTATTTTAAAGTAGGCAAGTTATTTCAGAAAAATCACAGTTTTACGTGGTACAATTCTCAGATGGTCTTTGTGATAAAAATATCACAAAATTTAAATTAAAGGAAAAAAAGATGAAAAAAATGATTACTTCAGTTGTAATTGCTGTTTTGGCCGCATTTACGATGAGTGGTTGCGGTGCTATGAAGTTGGGTAAAGTGTATATGTTTGACTTTAACTCACAGACACAGGATGCTTATTTGGCAATGATGTCAAAGCTCTCTGAGACCGGCGATCCTGCGCAATCAATGATGTTAGAGTTTGAGGTAAAGAAAGGGTTAGACGAAGAAGAACTTTTTGACTCCATGAAAACTCTTGCATCAGAGTACAATATGCTTTTTGTCGGTGAGAAAAATATGTTTAGAAAACAAGACGGCAAACCGGATGAAGTGGTACATGCAAGAATCGCTGAGTTCTGTGCTTTGAATATTGCCAAAAAGATGTTTAACCACTCTCGTTACTATGGCGGATTTATGCCGTGTCGTGTTGTTTTGGTTGAGTATGGCGATGGAAGAAGATATCTTGTCACTATGGATATGACACTCGCACTTTACGGCGGAACAGACAAAAAACCAATAGATCCAAGCCTTTTTGAAGATATGCTTAACGTAAAAAAAGCGATGGAAGAGATTCCAAGACTTGCAGCAGCCGGAGAGTAAAATCTCACACCTTTGCGTGAGCTCTCCCCTAAAGAGAGGCGTTAGAGTATAACCGCCTCTCTTTTCCCCTCTTTAATCTCTCCTATAAGATAGCCGTCAGTTTTTGCTAAAACCGTTGCAACATCCTTTTCTCTTACTACAAGTATCATGCCGACACCCATGTTGAAAGCTCTGAACATCTCTTCTTTTTGGACATGCTGCGCAATAAGCTCAAAGATAGGAAGTACTTTTATGGCGTCTCCGGCTATCTCTGCTCTTAAGTTTTCAGGCAGAACACGAGGAAGATTTTCGACGATTCCGCCGCCCGTAATGTGTGCAAGTGCGACAATCTGTTCTTTGAGTTCTTTAAACATTTTTACATAGATGCGTGTAGGCGTTAAAAGTGTTTCTATAAGAGGTTTACCGTTAAACTCATCTTCAAACTTCATTCCCATTTTTTCAAAAAGAACTTTTCTTGCAAGTGAAAAACCGTTTGAGTGAAGTCCTGAACTCGGAAGTGCGATAAGCTTGTCTCCGGCTTTTACCATGGAAACTCTGTCCATTTCGCTTTTTTCGGCTATACCGACCGCAAAACCTGCAAGGTCGTAGTCATCATGCGCATACATCCCCGGCATCTCGGCAGTCTCTCCGCCTATGAGTGCACACTCTGCTTGGATACATCCCTCAGAGATGCCGGCGAGTACGTTTGTTGCAGCTTTTACGTCAAGTTTGCCTGTTGCGTAGTAGTCCAAAAAGAAAGAGGGGGTGCCAAAGTTACAAAGAAGATCGTTAACGCACATCGCTACTAGGTCGATGCCTACCGTGTTGTGGATACCAGAATCAATTGCAAGCTTGAGTTTTGTACCGACTCCGTCTGTTGCAGCAAGCATTACAGGCTCTCTAAAGCCTTTTGGAATCTCAAATGCCCCCGCAAAAGAGCCGATACCGCCAATCACTCCCGGAATTTTTGTTGCTTTGACTAAAGGTTTGATATTTTCTACGAAACTATTGCCGGCATCTATGTCAACACCTGCATCTTTGTAGCTTATTTGGCTCATGTAATGGCTCCCATTTTAAAGTATGAGATTATACCTTATGGGAGTTTAGAGTTAACTAATTGACAGAACACTTTTTGGTAATGATGCAGAGCGGGCAGAAATTTACAATCCCCGCGATAAGAGGGATAACGCCTAGATAAAACCAAGCATTGCCGGTAACAACACCCGTAACAATAAGTGCCAAACCGACGATGATGCGAATAACTCTACAATTTTTTCTAATTTTGTCATAATTCATTGAAAATCCATTCTATTAATATATAATTTAAAATAATTCAAATTATAATGCAATTATATCAAAAAAACACAAACGAGCTACTCTGCTTTTATGCATTAAACATATCAAAGTAGAGTGCATCTGCCCAGTCATAGATGGATTTGGCATTTACGATGCCGTCTTTTGCCCACTCTTCAGAGCTTATTGTATTTGCAAAACTAAATACGTTATTTTTATCGTACGCATACTCCGTATAGATATAGATAGCTTTTTCAGGTTCTATCGAGATAGCAGAAAAACAACTTGTTACAGGTGATTCCCATTTGATTTTTGGTGTTTTGTTAATTTTTTGTGCGATGAGCGATGCGACATACTTGCCTTCCGTGTTGGAAGTGTTTCCGGATTTTGAAAAACCCATTGGGCGTGAATCGCCCGTAATATAGACATTTTTTGCGCCTATGGCTTCATAGGTGAGTTCGTTGATGTTTGCTTCAAGCATATTTTTCGCATCTTTTGCAAGTCCCACACGCTCTATGATTTTTGCACCTCTTACTTGAGGGTAAAATGCCGCATCTTCAAAAGGATACTCCTCAAATTCAGTGGAAACAACTTTTTTGTCCAAATCGATTTTTGTGATAACTCCGTTTGGAACATACTCGATATAATCGGCATAAAGCTCTTTAAAGGCTGTTTGAAAACCCTGCTCTTTGATGGTAATGGCATTATTGGCATCTAGCAAAATAACTTTTGCTTTAAGTTTTTTCTGCTTAAAGTAGTCCGCTATGACACAGGCTCTCTCATAAGGAGCAGGAAGACATCTGTAGTTTCCGGCAGGAACGGTAAGTATAAAGTTACCGCCTTTGAAGTTTGTCACTTTGCTTTTTATGGTCATATGTTCAGATCCCGGGATAAATCCGGCAGGATACTCTTGTCTGAGGCGGTTTTCAAAAGTGATATCTTTTGTCCAGCGGGAGTAGTCATAGTCGATTCCCGGTGCAAAAACAAGATAGTCATAATGAATGTTTCCGTTGCTTGTTTTGAGTATCTGCTTCTCTTTATCCAAATCAACGGCTGTAGCATGAAAATAGGTATATTTGTTTTTTCTTGCCGCTTGGAGATAGTCGTGTGTCAAATACTCCAATTTTACCTTGTCAACCAGCCAGAGATTGCTTACCGGACATGAGATAAATTCATGTCTCTGCTCTACCAAAATCACATCTGCATTTGGAGCAAACGCTTTGGTATATTTTGCAACAGAGAGACCGGACCATCCACCGCCTACAACGACCACACGTGGATTTTTGGTATCGGGTAGCGGCGCTTTGTAGTCTGTTGATGCGTTGTTTTTTTGGCTTTTTGTATGTGTGCTTGCATCCAGCGCCGAAGATGCAACCGCTAAGCCTGAGAGTGCGAGAACATCTCTTCTTGATAGAGCCATTTAAAATCCCTTTACATTTGAAATTGTAATAATATTATCATTTTTAGACTTACCTATAGCTTATTTAAAAAAGGTGTTTTCTTAAATATGCTAAAATCCGAAAAACTACTTAGGAATTAGGAATTATAAAAAATGAGAGATTTTATTTATGCAGAGATGATGGTTCATGTACCGATGTGTACTTCCAAAGAGGCGAAAGATATTTTGATTGTGAGTGACGATGCCGCACGCCTAAAGACAGAAGTTGCCAGACATGCACAGGCAAATTTATCTGTTATCGGATGCTCAATGGATGCGATAAGCTCTTTGGAAGATGCCGCTTTTGATGTGGTTATCTCTGAGATGCCTCTTGATGCACTCCTGTGCGCACAAATAAATCGTGTTTTGAAAAAAGATGGTCAGCTTGCAACTCTGCATCCATCTTTGGATGATGTTGCGGCTAACAAAAGTTTGATGGCTAACCTTGGAAAATATTTTAAAATAATTATGCCTTACAACCTTGGCGATGCCAAAACGGCGCTTCTTGCTTCAAAAGAGTACCATCCGACAGCAGATATCAATCTTCAAAGAGCCGATATGCTCGATGGTTTGAGCTACTACAATTGCGATATCCATCCGGCAGCTTTTGCGATGGGGAACTACATACGCAAAGAGTACTTGGGAGTTATCAAAAACTGATGGCTTACGACTACGCCATAGCTCTGACAGGCGGAATCGCTACCGGAAAAAGTACCGTCGCCTCTTTGCTTACGCTCAACGGTATGCGGATAATCGATGCAGATACCATCTCACATGAGATACTTGATGCCTCATCTGTATGGGTGCGAGAAAATTTCGGTGAAGCGTTTGTCGATGGGACAAAAGTAAATCGTACAAAGCTAGGAACACTTATCTTCTCAGATAAAGAGGCAAAAAAAAAGTTAGAGGATTTTTTGCATCCTAAGATAAGAGCAGAGATAGAGCAAAGAAGTATAAAACAAGACAGTTTTAAATTTCCATATCTCATA
The DNA here is from genome assembly GCF_028694605.1 of Sulfurimonas sp. GTDB lineage: Bacteria > Campylobacterota > Campylobacteria > Campylobacterales > Sulfurimonadaceae > Sulfurimonas. The sequence goes on from NZ_JAQVKP010000014.1 coordinate 13,583, forward strand.
GATATCCCGCTTTTTTTTGAAAACGGCGGATACGACATCAAAGAGAGCGTTGTTGTTTATGTGCCAAAAGAGCTTCAGCTTGAGAGATTTATGAAGCGAAACGGCTACTCTAAAGAGGAGTCGCTTAGACGCATAGAGTCTCAGATGGATATAGAAGAGAAGAGAAAAAGAGCAACGTGGGTGATATACAATTCAGGAGACTTGAAACATCTCCAGCGTGAGTGTGAAGCGTTTGTCTCAAAAATAAAAGCAAAATATCCGGAGAAAAAATGAGAGTAGTAAAATATAGCGCAAACGGAAACGATTTTGTCATTTTTCATACTTTTGTCAAAAAAGAGAGAAGTGAGCTTGCAAAATTACTTTGCCATAGACAAAATGGAGTTGGAGCGGATGGACTTATCGTCTTGCTGCCGCATAAAGAGTATGACTTTGAGTGGCAGTTTTACAACTCTGATGGCAGTGAAGCAAATATGTGCGGCAATGGCTCAAGGGCATGCGCGCATTATGCGTTTGATAACGAGTTGGCGTCAAGCGAGATGAAGTTTTTAACAGGTGCTGGTGTGATAGGGGCTTTTGTGGATGCAGACATGGTACAAAGCGAACTCACACCGCCAAAGATAATAAACCAAGAGATAGTCGAAAACGGCAAGTCATGGTGGCTGCTTGATACGGGTGTACCACATTTGGTGCATTTCACGGACAACATAGGCGAGTTTGATATCCAAGAGGCAAGAGCATTGCGTTACAAATATAATGCCAATGTCAATATCGCTTTTGTCGATGGAGAGAACTTAAGAGTAAGAACCTACGAGCGTGGCGTAGAAAACGAAACTTTGGCATGCGGCACAGGCATGGCGGCATGTTTTTATAGAGCTTACACGGAAAAAAAAGTAAAAAACAATATAGAAGTTTATCCGACAAGCGGCGAAACGCTCTATCTCGGAGTAAACGAGAGAACGATTACTTTTAAGGGAAGAGTAAAAAAAGTCTTTGTAGCTGAAGTTTAAAAAACAGCTTTGGGGTTTTAAAGCCCCGCCGCCTCAACTATTTTAGATTGGTGGTCTGCGATGAGCGGCTCTATAATCTCATCCATAAGCCCACCTTGCATAATTTCAGCCAGTCTGTAAAGTGTTAAACCTATGCGATGATCGCTTATGCGGTTTTGTGGATAGTTGTAAGTTCTAATCCTTCCGCTTCGATCACCCGTACCAACTTGTGCCGCACGGTTCGCACTGTCTTTTGCGATTGCTTCTTGCATCTCCAAATCATAAAGTCTTGCTTTGAGAACTTTCATCGCTTTTTCTTTGTTTTTGTGTTGTGACTTTTGATCTTGGTTTGTTACAACAAGACCGGTCGGAAGATGCGTGATACGTACTGCCGAGTCTGTCGTGTTGACGCTTTGACCGCCGCAACCGCTAGAGCGCATAACGTCAATTTTGAGATCATTCTCATTGATTTGAACTTCGACATCCTCAACTTCGGGCATAACTGCAACAGTAATTGCCGAGGTGTGGACGCGTCCTTGAGACTCTGTTGCAGGGACACGCTGAACACGATGAGTTCCGCCTTCATACTTCAATCTGCTATAAACCTGCTCACCTCTGATAAGCGCAATCATCTCTTTGTAGCCGCCGGCATCTGATGGAGAGCTGCTCATAATCTCAACTTTCCATCCTCTTAAATCTGCATAACGGACATAAGCTTCAAAAAGATTTCCTACAAAAATAGCTGCTTCATCTCCACCTGCTCCGGCACGAAGCTCCACGATAATGTTTCTGTCATCGTTTGGATCTTTTGGAAGAAGAAGAATTTTAATCTCATCTTCAAGAAGCGGAATTCTGGCTTCAAGCTCTTTGAGTTCTTCTTTTGCCATTTCTGCCATTTCTGGGTCTCCGAGCATCTCTTTTGTATCGCTGATTTGAGCAATTACGGATTTGTATTCTTGCGCTTTTTCAACGATGTTTTCTAGCGAGGATCTCTCTTTTGAGAGTGATGTCATTCTTTTGATATCGGATAGGAGGTCAGGTGAACTCAGCATTTCGCCAAGTTCATTATAACGATTGATAAACGGGGTAAGTTTATCGGCTAACATAAATAGTTAACCTTATAGTGCGTTTACAGCTCTGTGAAGACGACTGATTTTTCTTGCGGCAGTCTCTTTTTTCAAGATACCTTTGCTTACAAATTTTTGGATTTGTTTGTTTGCTACGCCCATTGCAGTTGCAGCTTCCTCTTTACTTCCCGCTTCAACAGCAGCACGAACATCTTTTACGATGTTTTTAAGACGAGTTCTGTAAAAACGATTGCGCTCTGCACGAACGATAGTTTGACGAATTCTCTTAACTGATGACTTGTGATTTGCCATACATGAGTCCTTCTCATAAAAATTTAGTGCGGAATGATAGCTTAAAAATAATTAAAATTAAGTTAAAGACAAGCTAGATTATAATGATTTGGAGATTATTTCATAGAATGTGTTAAAATACTGCACTTTAAACTTTGGAAAATAGTATGAAATTATTTGGAACAGATGGTGTAAGGGGAGAGGCTGGCACATTTTTGAGTGCACAGCTTGCGATGCGTGTGGCAATGGCTGCTGGAATCTACTTTAAAGCACACGCTAAGACAAATAAGATTTTAGTCGGCAAAGATACACGCAGAAGCGGCTATATGATAGAAAATGCTATAGTAGGCGGTCTTACCGCCATTGGCTATGATGTAGTGCAGATCGGTCCGATGCCTACGCCTGCTATCGCTTTTTTGACGGAAAATATGCGTTGTGATGCGGGGATTATGATTAGTGCATCACATAACTCTTATGAAGACAACGGTATCAAATTTTTTGATGCGAGCGGGGACAAACTCCCTCACAGTGTAGAAGAGGAGATAGAGAAAATCTACTATGACGATGAGATGATTTTAGAAGCTCAGACAAAAGGAAAAGATATCGGAAAAGCCAAAAGAATCGATGACGTTATCGGTCGCTACATCGTGCAGCTTAAAAACTCATTTCCTAGAGACCTCTCCCTTAAAGATATGCGCATTGTTCTTGATGCGGCAAACGGAGCAGGATATATCGTCGGACCAACGGTTTTGGAAGAGCTTGGTGCAGAGGTAATCGTCCTTCACAACAAACCTGATGGTTTTAATATCAATGACGGCTGCGGTGCGCTGCATACAAAAGATGTGTGTGATAGTGTCATAAAATATAGAGCGGATTTGGGTATCGCACTTGACGGTGATGCCGATAGGGTTGTGATAGTAGATGAAAAAGGAGTGGTCGTAGATGGTGACCAACTGCTTGGAGCTCTTGGGGCGTTTATGCATGCAAATAGTCTGCTCAAAGGCGGCGGCATTGTTTCAACGGTTATGAGCAACAAAGCACTTGATGATTTTATGGCAGAAAAAGGGTTAAAGCTTTGGCGTTCAGATGTCGGAGATAAAAACGTTTTGGAGCTTATGAAGCAAGAAAATATCAACTTTGGCGGTGAGCAGAGCGGACATGTCATCATAAGTGATTTTGCAAAAACGGGCGATGGTTTGGTAAGTGCTCTTCAGGTGCTTGCGCTTCTTATCAAAACAGGACAAAAAGCTTCTAAAGCACTTCGTCCTTTTGCGCTTTACCCGCAAAAACTTGTCAATATAAAAGTAAAAACAAAAAAACCTCTTGATGAGATTGAAGGGCTTGGTGCAAAGCTGGCAGAACTTGAGAAAAACGGGGTACATCATCTTGTGCGTTACTCCGGCACGGAAAACAAACTAAGAGTTTTGCTGGAGTGCAAAGATGCTAAAAAGATGAATGCCCACATGGATGAGATAATAGAATTTTTCCAAAAAGCTCTCAATGCATAACAAAACCATAAAACTCTTAACACTGCTTTTTTTGTCGCTTGCGGGTATTTTTATCATTGACCAAAATATCAAATCACTCTTTGTAGATGGTTTTCGTTACTACACGGAGTGTATAGATTTGATACTCGTTTACAACAAAGGGGTAGCATTTTCAATGTTTGCCTTTTTGGATGAGTGGCTTAAATATATACAGCTTGTTTTGGTTTTAGGTGTGCTTGGATACATTATCTATCTCAATGAAGTATGCTATGCGATTCCCGCAGGACTTATGCTTGGCGGAGCTTTTTCAAATATCTATGACAGGTTTGTTCATGGCGGTGTTGTCGATATGGTGTACTGGCATTGCGGGTTTGATTTTGCGGTGTTTAACTTTGCGGATGTGATGATAGATGTGGCTGTTGCTTGGATATTGCTGCTTAACTTCAAACCAAAGTTTTGCTCTAAGGATATAAACTGAGCACCTTGTAGTTCTCGAAAAACATAGTTTTTCTTAGCTTTAGGGGGTTGTAGGAACTTTAGTCCCTGCCACTAGAACGGACGAGTTCGTTTTAGTGTGTAACATCAGATAGATAAAAGCAGATTTAAGGTAATATTGCCAAAAACAACAACAAGAGGGAAATTGATGAAAATCAAAACAAATAAAATCAATAGTGCAAATGCTCAAATTGAAGCTGAAATTCCAAAAAGTATGATAGATGAGAATGTTGAAAAGATTGCTAAGAAGTTAACAAAAACTGCTTCTGTTCAAGGTTTCCGTAAAGGTAAAGTTCCTGCAAATGTAATCAAAAAACAGTATGGTGAGCGTTTGATTCAGGATGCTGAATCTGAGGCTTTGCGTGAAGTTTTAAACAGAGGTCTTGATGAGCTGAAAATCGCTATGAATGCGCTTATCGGTGAGCCAAATATTACAAAATTCAACAAAGACACCGACAAGATTGAAGTGAGCGTAACAATCGCTACAAGACCGGAGATTAACCTTGAAAACTATAAAGAGATGGTGCCGGAATTCCAAAAACCTGTTATCAGTGATGAAGATGTTGAAAAGAGACTTGAAAAAATTGCCGATGCACAAGGCAAATTTGTAGATCTTAAAGAGCAAAGAGCGGCACAAAACGGTGACAGTGCGATTATCGACTTTGAAGGTTCAATCGATGGCGAGCTTTTTGAAGGCGGCGCTGCAAAAGAGTTTGCTTTGGTCCTTGGTTCCGGTCAGTTTATCCCAGGATTTGAAGAACAAGTCGTTGGCATGAATATCGGTGAAGAAAAAGTTGTAAAAGTAAAATTCCCTGAGAGCTATGGTTCAGAGAAACTCGCAGGAAAAGATGCCGAGTTCAAAGTAAAACTTCACAATATCCAAGAAAAAGCAAAAGTAGAGATTGATGACGCTTTTGCTACAAAAATGCTTGCAGGTCAAGATGATAAAAGTTTAGAAAATTTAAAATCACAGGTAAAAAAGCAGCTTGAGTATGAGGCGCTTTCAAAACTCTATAATGACGAGTTAAAACCTACACTTTTAGAGACGTTTGTTGCTAAGATGCAGTTTGATCTTCCTGAATTTGTTGTTGAACAAGAGATTGATGTTGCGCTTAACAGAAAAGCAAGCATGATGAGCGAAGAGGAGATTCAAGAACTTCGTGAAAATGCCGATAAACTTCAAGAGCTTCGTGAAACATTCCGTGATGATGCACAAAGAAGTGTAAGAGCTACATTTATCATTGACGCACTTGCAACGGCTGAGAAGGTAAGAGTAGATGAGAATGAAGTGATGCAGACGATTTACTACGAAGCAATGCAGATGGGACAAGACCCGAGGGTTGCGTATGACAACTATAAAAATGCGGGATATCTCCCTGCAATCCAGATGTCAATGGTAGAAGACAAAGTTCTTACTCAGATTTTAAACTCAAAAATAGAGGCGTAAGCAGATGAGTTACATCCCTTATGTAGTTGAAAAAACAGCGCGCGGTGAGCGTTCTTACGATATCTATTCTCGTCTTTTAAAAGATAGAATCATTATGCTAAGCGGAGAGGTTAACGATGCAGTTGCCTCATCTATCGTAGCGCAGATGCTTTTTTTGGAAGCTGAGGATCCTGAAAAAGATATCTACTTCTACATAAACTCTCCCGGGGGAGTTGTAACTGCCGGAATGGCTATCTACGACACAATGAACTATATCCGTCCGGATGTTGTAACGATTTGTGTCGGTCAAGCGGCATCCATGGGGGCGTTTTTGCTCTCTAGCGGAACAAAAGGCAAGAGATATGCGCTTCCACATGCAAGGATAATGATTCATCAGCCTTTGGGTGGTGCACAAGGACAAGCAACTGATATAGCCATTCAAGCCAAAGAGATTTTGCGTATGAAAGAAGAGCTAAATGCCATTTTGGCAAAGAACACCGGACAAGATATCCAAACTGTAGAAAAAGATACGGATAGAGACAACTTTATGAGTGCTGCCGAATCAAAAGAGTATGGTATGATTGATGAAGTTCTTTTGAAAAAAGAGTAAAGCAAAGAGGAGCGTTCACATGTCGGGAGTTCTAAGAAGCAGAATGCGTCGTGATGCCGCAACTACAAAATCTAGCGACACTGCTGCCGAGAGGGTTGTGGTGAGCGATAGAGTGGTTGTAGAGCCTGAGGGTGAACTTGAAATGTATGCAAAAGAAGTGTTAAACCATCTAATTAAAGATGGTTTGCCTCCAACTCCAAATAACTTCTCTCTCTATTTCGATAGACTTTTAGATGAAAAAAGCCAGAATGCCCGCAAGCAGATTGCCTCTGTTTTAGAGCTTGAAGAGGATAATGACGCAGAAAACTCTATTATACTTGAGCAAAGCCTGAAACAGGGGTTTTATTCCATTAAAAATATTCTCAATGTAACTGCAAATCTTTACAAAAATATGAGCCTGATGGGCAAGATACTAGAAAAAAGAAAGCAAGAGCTTGAAGCAAATACCACCTCTCAAGAGGCGAAGAGCATTGCGGCTTCTTTAGGTTCTGACATCTCTAAGCTCAATGATATTCTTCAAAAGCAGAGCGGAAGTATCAAAACAATCTATGATGATACGGCGAAAATAATTAGAAGTGTTGAAAATGAGACTATTTTTGATAACCAGTTTGGTGTTTACAATAAGCGTTATTTGATGACAAAAGTGGGGCAAGAGATAGAGCTGATACGCAAGTTTAAGCATAAAAGTTCACTTATCATGATTGAGCTTGCCCGTGACCTTAAGTCAAGCGTTTCCAACGAGAAGGCTATTATGCTTATGACAAAAACAGTTGCAAGGCTTCTTTTAAAAACCTCCAGAAGAAGTGATATCGTAGCACACTATGGAAATGGTGTTTTTATGATGCTTTTGAAACATACAAATATAGAGAGCGCCAAAAAAGCAAGTGAGAGACTTTGCGAGCTTGTCTCAAACAGCACTTTTTTCTTGGCAGACCGTGAGATTGTGCTTAAAATTTCTATCGGTATTACTGATATTACTGAAAATCACTCAGTTGAGGAGATAGTAGTAAGCACTATGGACGGGATGGAAAAAGCGTACGAAAACCCTAACCTAGACTATGCAGTAATGCTTAGAAACCATTAAACCATTTAAAACAAAGATGAAATTGACAATAGTAGAATACCCAGATAAAAGATTAAAAGAGAAATCAAGAGTTGTTGAGAAATTTGACACTGAGCTTCATAAGCTTCTTGATGCGATGTATGAGTCTATGATAAGCTCCAACGGCATAGGTTTGGCTGCTATTCAAGTCGGACATGCAAAACAGATTTTATTGCTTAACATTCCCGATGAAAATGATGCGCAGTCAAGAGATGCTCTTATTGAAATGATTAATCCTGTTATCATAGAGAGTTTGGGAGAGACAACCTACCAAGAGGGGTGCTTGAGTGTTCCTAGCTTTTATGAGGATGTAAACCGATTTGAGAGGGTGAGTGTCAACTATCAAGATAGGGACGGCAACACAAAAAGTATTGATGCTGACGGACTTCTCAGTATTGCTATCCAGCATGAGATAGATCATCTCAACGGCATACTTTTTATAGACAAACTTTCCTACTCCCGCAGAAAAAAGTTTGAAAAAGAGTATAAAAAAATGCAAAAAGAGAAAAAAAGCTCTAAAACTTCCGCTAAAGAGTAGTTTTATATGACATTTTGTCATATAGTTTCACATTTAAAAATTTTCATAGTAAAATTGTGTCAACTTAATCAAGGTTGCCGTTATGAAAAGAGTTTTATGTGCTACTTATGAGGGGATTGAAGCAAAAGTTGTACAGGTTGAATCAACACTGACAAAAGGTCTCCCCTCTTTTAGCGTAGTCGGAATGGCAAGTGCATCTATAAATGAAGCAAAAGAGCGTGTCAAATCTGCACTGCTAAGTAACGAATTTATCTTTCCCCCAAAACGCATTACTATAAACCTTGCTCCAAGTGACCTCAAAAAAGAGGGTAGCCAGTTTGACTTAAGCATCGCACTTCTCATCGCACTCGATACTTTAAAAGATGATTTAAGCGAGTGGTTTGTCTTTGGCGAGCTGGGGCTTGACGGTGCTATAAAAGAAAATCTCCACCTTTACGCACTCATGCTTTCACTCTCAAATCAAAAAATAATCAAAAAAGCGGTTGTGCCTTATGAAAGTTTGGAAAAGCTCTCAAATATCCCAAATGTTGATTTTTATGGAGTAAAGACGCTTGATGAAGCCATAGAACTTCTCAAAAACAGCTCAAATGCCCAGCCAAATGCCGTCTATAAAAGAATCGATTATCCAAATATAAGTGTGGATAACGCAGAGTACTATTTTGTACAAAATTATCCTGAAGATTTTTTAGATGTCAAAGGGCAGGAGGTGGCAAAGCGTGCCGCTCTCATAAGTGCGGCAGGGTTTCACAATCTGCTTTTAGAAGGAAGCCCAGGGTGCGGTAAGAGCATGATTGCGCAGAGGTTGCGCTACATCTTGCCGCCGCTTAGCAGTGACGAAATTTTAGAAATTGCAAAACTCGACGTGCTTGAGGCAGTAGAGCCGCAGTTTGTACCGCTAAGAAGCTTTCGTGCGCCCCATCACTCCTCGACGACTGCCAGTATCTTTGGTGGGGGATGTCACTTCCAATAAAAAACGCTAAAAATTAATAAAATACGCTACAAAAAGTATAATAATTCACTTTCCTGCTGTAAATGCAGTTGTGCTATAAGGCAATGTTGTAAAATTGATTGAATGGCTTTGAATATTCGTATAATTGTATAGAGACTTGTTTATACTTTCCTTGGTTTATAATGTTATAAGCTAATCGGAAGGCGCCAGCTCGTTCATCCTATAGCGATGTGTTAGGGATGCTTCACTCTTTTTGCCACAATGGAGGTGATTATTGGAACGGTCCGCCCTCCGGCGAAATTTGGATTATGTGCTTGTCCATATTGGAATTCGCTACCCTCTCTAGGCCAATTTATATTCTTTACTTCAATAACATCAAATCCAACTCTTTTGAATACATGTGTATCATAATCATTTTTTGTATGTTCAAATATTTCAGCCTCGGAAAAACCGGCAGCCAGATTACCCCGACTCACTAAGTGAATGTATTCCACCGACGCCAAGCAAACGATAGGAGAAACTATTATGTCTTCAATTTTTTCACGATACAGCTTTGACTTTGTCATTTCATCCGGTTCTTCCTTGGTGCGTTTGAATATATCTATACCGCAACCACCAATAAACCAACCGACAATAACTTGCGGATTAAACTTAGCAATGACCAACTTGTCTGCCTCTGTTAGCTCAAAGAAATCACATTGATAAATCGCTACATTTTTGTTGGCACGATCTCTAGCTTTTTCGATGAGTTGAGAATTGTTGTCTAAAGACAAGACTTCCCGGTCAATGGATAAATAGTGAGTACCATTCCCGACACCGCATCCAAACTCAAGAGCCTTTCCAGCAGGTGTCATTTTCGATAGCTGGCTATAAACTTGGTGGGATTCGAGAAATTCTGATTCTTTGTTCCAAAGATCTGAATATTGCTCTGGATTACTTAATTCTCGATTCATTTTACTTCCTTTCTATGAGTGAGTAGCACGCTAATGTTTGAAATATTTCCTCTGATTTTTTATACAGCTATGTTGTTTATGTTAGATTCTAGTTCCTTTAAATACATGGAATCTAACATTTCTTTTGTGCACTCGATTACAACATATTTCCCTTCAATATTAAACGGTATTGTTTGATTATGCTTGCGCCTTTCTCTTTCCTCATTAAATAATTTAATCCATCTTTCGTCTGGATATTTATTTAATTCAATATGAAAAATTCTACTTTTGTACCTTTGTTTGATTTATATGATTTACTTTCATCTAAACCTACTATATGAATCATTTGTGGCATGTAATTTCCTTTGTATAATGTTTTAAGTTCTTCAATCTAAAACCAGCTCGCAGGTTTTAGATTTCTGTGCGACAATTTGTTAAGTGTTTCATTCGACAGACCAATAATAAGAAGTGTAATAGTACTTTTGGTATTGGTCATTGTATATAAACGAACTTTCCTGCCACATATCAACTTTCCGCTCATAACCCCAAGAATCTTTTTCGACGTGATACTTTACTTCATCTGTCAAATTGTCATAAACAAAACTTGAAATGCCTATATGGTATGGGGAACTGAGTTTATCGCCAACTTTTACTGACTTATTGACGACATTTCCGATCCAGACTAGATCTCGATTGTTTGTTCCGTTAATACCAACTTTTGTACAAAGTATTTTCCCATGATCTAAGCCTATTCCAAAATCTATTGGTGAATATTTTTCAAATTTTTTTCTAATTATTTCATCTTGAGTAATCATATATTTCATCTTCATAGCTGCTTTAACAGCATTGCTTAAAGTGCTTTTTGTTGTACCCTGAAAAAACACTAGCATACCATCGCCATTAAAACTCCTCACTTCACCACCTAAGCTTTTTGCTATTTTTACAATGATGTGAAAATAAGCCATGTGTAGTTTGGCTACTGTTGGACGGTTGTGGTTATTGAGAACTTTAGTAGATTCTCTCATGTCGATGTAAAGGACTGTAGAATGAAATCGCAATCCTTTATTTCCAAATGTTAATTTCGTATCCTCTAAGTCTGGTACGTAGGTAATATCTTCAACAGTGAAGTTCGTATCTATAATTTCTTTTACTTTATCTTCAATGTCTTTTTTCATCATAGTCCTTTAGTTGTCAGTAAAAACGTCAAAATCAACGTTAAAACTGCAATCACAGTCAACCATATTGCAAAGCTAAAAAGACGAAATTTTTTAAGTGCAATGATTGAATTAGCAATGATTTGTTCTGCATAATATTTTTCAATAGCAGTGAAAGATCTTTCTGGCTTTTCTGTAGAAGAAAACAGTTTTTCTAAATAAGACTTACTATCATACTTGGCGGCATCTCCAAAAAATAATAGATTGTCACTTTCTGTTGGTTTTTTTGAAGTAACTAACCAAGGTAATTTTAATGATGGTATGAAAGAAATCAAACAAATAAGTAATGATAAAATCAACATAAGCAGTACAAAGTGAATTATAGACATTTGTGTTGAACTGATTTCTTGACCTTTGATTGTACGAAGAATGCCGAAAATTAAAAGACCATTCCCGGTCAGTAGCGTTGCCGTTTTTGTTTCCGCAAACTTTAGCCAGTCATTGATATTTGTGAAAACATTTTTTAATTGTTCATCCAAGCTATTATTCCTTTTTACACTTAACTACTTATTCAACCAAGACTTTAAATTGATTAGCCAGAAATCTCATAGATACCCAACAGAAAAAATGCGTGTTTACTGGATAAACAACCCTTTTTGAATATTTTACATCAAAAAGATCAAAATACCTAAAATAATCCAAAATAAAATGTGTATTTTAGACAGAATCATCGAAAGGTGGTTGAATAGAACTATGAATGCAAAGATATTTTTATCTGGAGAAATTTGGTAATGAAACTAATCACGGGATAAAAATGATAGAATAAATCAGCCAAAGCAATAAAAGAGGATTTATGCAAAAGGTTTTTTCCGTATCAGTTCTTGCGCTTTCTTGTCTATACGCTCATCCGGGGAGAACAAATTCTGAAGGGTGTCACAATCAACGAGGCGGTACCTATCATTGTCATGGGAAGAAAGCCAAAAAGTCTGCTCCCAAAAAAACCATAAACAACGCTTCTACTGATTCAGGACAATATAGTTGTGAAAGAAAATATTGCAAGTATATGACAAGTTGCGACGAAGCTTATTACCAAATGAATGTATGCGGGCATGCAGGTTTAGATCGAGATCATGACGGAATTCCATGTGAAAATATTTGTCATTGATATTTATATGTGAAAATATTCAATATAATCTTATAAACAGAAGAGATGAGGGGGTTATTATGGCATTTAGATTTAGAAAAAGTTTTAAAATCGCACCGGGTATAAGAGTTAATGTCGGCAAAAATGGTGTATCAAGTATTGGCGTTGGACCAAGGGGAGCATCGGTAAGCATAGGGAAACAAGGCATCTATTCCAATGTAGGAATTACCGGGACGGGACTATCATTCAGAAGTAGAATGGATAACGGCGGAGACCGAAAACGACTGGAAAGAGAAGAAAAGAGACTTTTAAAAGCACAGGAAAAACTTCGGCAATTGGAAAGACAACATGAGGCTCTCTCCAAGGTTACACTGAAACTTGATGAAAATGGTTCAATTGATATTGTAAACTCTTTTGGAGATCCACTATCAAGGTCTGAACTGAAAATGATGTGGGAGCAGCAATCGGATACTATCTTGAATTGGTTGCAAGATCAGGCGGACGAAATCAACGGCGACGTTGAACTTCTTGAAAATATCTATCAGGAAACAACAGACCCTAATAGTTTACCGGAATACAGTATAAGGGAATTTGAAGAACCAAAGCCTAAAAAGCCTATAGCCGTCAATGGACCCCAAAAAGATTCTTTCCCAAAATTGGGTTTTTTTGCGAAACTTTTTAAGTCAAAAAGAGAAGCCCATCAAAAGCAACTAGAGGCGATTGAAGAAAAGTACAAAAACGATGTGGAAAGATGGGAGAAGGAAAAATCGAGACATCATAGTGCATATGAGAATGATCTAAAAGAATGGAAATCTCAAAAAGAGGAATTCGACAAAAAACAAAAGCATATAAAAGAAAATTTTGAAGTGCTATTGAGAGAAGATCCCAACTTTATGGAAGAGATGCTTGAAGGCGTTTTGAATACTTTGTCATGGCCAAGAGAGACGCTGATATCTTATGAGATTGACCATGACGGGCAGGAAGTCTGGGTGGACGTGGATCTTCCGGAAATAGAGGATCTACCACAGAAAGTTGCATCCATTGCAGCAAGCGGGAAAAAGCTGAATGTCAAGAATAAGCCAAATAAACAGCTTCAACTTGAGTATGCAAAGCATATCCACGGTATTGCTTTTAGAATAGCCGGTACAATTTTTGCTACGCTTCCAACCGTTAAAGGGATAATTATTTCCGGCTACTCTCAGAGACTTGATCCGGCAACCGGGAAAGTCAATGATGACTACCTTTACAGTTTTAAGATCGAAAAGGATAGTTTCTCTCAAATAGATTTTAATGCTTTGGAGGCAGTAGATCCTATATCGGCAATGGACTTATTTGAAAAAAGAAAGAAAATGACAGGAATGGGAATTTTTAAAGCCATTGAGCCCTTTGCCAAACTAGGATGATGAAAATTATCAATAAAATGTTTTTGCTTTTTATGGTTGTTTTTAACATATCTTTTGCAAAAGACATACAGTCTCTCCTTAACATAGTCAATGGTGCAAGCGCAGAATGCGTGATGCACTATTTTTATACCAATAGCGGTTGGACCAAAATGGAAGGACAGATAGGACGTGGCGGTATTGACGGGCTTTACTATAAGTTGCGAGGTGGTCAGATCAAAGAAGTCTTGGTGGCAGAGAGTAAATGGAATACCTCACAATTAGGCAGAAGCGGCAAGAATAAAGCCGTGAAACAGATGTCTAAAGAGTGGGTATTGCGCACTATGAACAAACTTGTCAAAAAGATGTCTTCACAAACGTATGCAACACTTAAACGCTTGATTGAAAACGATCAATACAGAGCAAGACTGTTTCGCCTGAAGCCTACATCAGGCAATGCAATTCAGATCAGTATCTATAGGATCAAAAATAAGGGCTTAAAAGCCTTTGATGAGATAGTTGATACCCAACTGGCCCCTATTGATATAAACAAGCCTAAAAACAGTTTTGAGAGGCGTATAATTGATGCCTATAAGCTCATAGGCACCCTCCTGTTCTACTGGGTTTTGTGTCGCCATGACCAGAAAGGGAAGATCAATCTTGAACGTGTCATCGCCTATCGTTACCTGACGCTCCTGCATCACTTCCAGCAGGGCTGACTGCACCTTCGCTGGCGCACGGTTGATCTCATCGGCCAATAGAAGGTTGGTAAATACCGGGCCTTTTTTGATCTTAAAAGAGTTGCTGGAAGGATCATAGATCTCTGTCCCGATAATATCCGAAGGGAGCAGATCAGGCGTGAACTGCACACGTTTGAAGTTCAACCCAAGCGTCTTTGCCAGCGCGTTGACAGCTGTGGTCTTTGCCAGACCAGGAACACCTTCAAGAAGGATATGGCCTCTGCAGATAAGGCCTGCCAGCAACCCTTCAACCATCTTCTCCTGTCCTACAAGAACTTTGGATATCTCAGATTTAATATCGGCAATAACTTGACTCACATTCTTCTCCTATCTGCCTATATATGAATAGGCTGAGTATACTTTAGCGAAATTAATTGAAAGTAAATAAGACCCCTCATTTTAGGAGCAGAACGCTATTAACGTTCTACAAATGCTTCATTCAGTGTTTTGGTGAGTGGCTTGGTGATATATTGCCATACAGTTCTTTCCCCGGTAATGATATCAACCTGTGCGGTCATTCCCGGGCTGACATCTATCCTTCTGCCGTTTTTTGCAATCAGTGTTGTGTCGTTTAATATTACTTTCACTTTAAAGTAATATTTGTCGCCCCTATCAGTTTTCTCGATCAGTGTATCCGGGCTGATATAGGCGATCTCTCCATCGAAAATTCCATAGATACTGTAGTCATACGCATCCAGTTTTACCGCTACCTTCTGACCCTTCTGAACAAACGATACATCCGATGTCGGCAGCTTGGCTTCAATGATCAGCTTATCGCCGAACGGCACGAGTTGCATGATGACATCACCGGCCCTGACCCTTGCTCCTTTGGTGGTAAGAAGAATATTTTTAACTATAGCATCCATGGGAGACCTTATATCCGTCCACTCCAAAGTAATTTTTCTATCTGCCAACTCCTGTTCTTTCATGGAGAGCTCCTCTTCCGCTCTGGTCATATCTGTTTGTGAATCCTGAAAATACTTGTTTTGCACATTTGAGAGGTTTCCCTTGAGATCTGCGATCTGTCGTTTCAGCTTAATGATCTCCGCCGAACCGATATCACCCGTCTTAAGAAGTGGCAGGTTGTTTTCAAGCTCCTCTTGTGCCAATGCCAGGGATTCGTTGATCGCTGCAGTCTGGTCTCTAATCGCCTGCTGGCGTCTTTTAAAGAGTTCTGTCTGATTTGCTATAAACTCCGGATACTCTTTAAGCTCATCGGGAAAAACCAAAGGTTTATCAAACACTTCAGCCTGAAGTCTGATCAGCGTTGCTTTCAAAGCCGCCACTTTCGACTTGCTCTCATCATATCCGGCTTTCGCCTTCTCCTGTTCCAGCAAAATCAGTCTCTGTCCCTCTTTTACATGCTCTCCTTCTTTGACATATATCTTTTCTATCACACCATCAGTGGCAGCCTGAATCTCCTGTGTTTTGGCGGTAGCTATCACTTGACCCTCGGCATGTGATATCTGATCCAGTGTAGCAAACTGTGACCAGATCAAAAATGGAACGATCAATAAAAAAAGTGAGCCAAAAATAATCCATAACGGATTGACTTTTGTGATCAATGGTATGTGTTCTCTCATGCGTTACTCTTTTCTTGTTGATTTGATGCGGGTGGCGTATTTGCAGTAGCTGTCTTTGCAGAAGAGTGCGCTGCAGCCTGTTGTTGCGCATTTGCCAACCTCCCAGGGATTTCATCCCTTGCACCATCCATCACAATACCCTGAGGTGTCATGATAATAATCCGATCCACCAGTTTCAACAATGCAGGCTTATGCGTGACAACAACCAAGGTCTGCTCTTTTGAGATATTTGACCCCAAAATATGTATAATCCTCTTCTCTGTCATATCATCCATATTGGCTGTCGGTTCGTCCAGTAACCATATTTTCGGGTTTGTCAGCAGCATTCTTGTGATAACGATCAGTTGTTTTTGCCCGCCCGATACACTGTTGCCGCCTTCGGGCACAATCGTATCAAGCCCTTTGGGCAAACTGTTGATCAGCATATTCAGTCCGGTTCTCTTCGCTGCCTCCATGATCTGCATATCATCCACCCCGACAAGCCCCATGACAAGGTTGTCCCTAAGTGTTCCCGATATCAGTCGAGTATTTTGGGAAAGATACCCTATCGTTTCGCTAAGTTTGTCTCTTGCGATCTGTTGAATATCGATATTGTTAAGCAAAATCTTCCCTTCTGTCGGCGCATAGAGTCCGGCTAACAACTTAAGAAGAGTGGACTTGCCAGAACCGATGACTCCGAGGATAGCGATCTTCTCTCCAGGTTTTATCGTCAGATTGGATATAGCAACAGTTGCCATATCTTCACCGTAATTAAATTTTACATTGTTGCAAGTATATACCGGTGCGTGAATTTCAGGAAAAAGAGGTCTTTCAATCCCTTCGTTGTCATTTGGCAGTGCATAGATATTGTCTATATCTTTGAGCGATATTTTCGCCCTTCCCCACTGTATAAATATGTTTGGCAACATTGCCAGAGGAGAGAGCACTCTACCTGAAAGGATAGATATAGCGATCAATCCCCCCATCGTCAGTGTATCTGTTGTGCTGACGATATATGCACCTAGTGCGACAAGCCCGACATAACTCAGTTGTTGAAAAAAAGCTGCTATATAACCTGACAATTCACTGTAGTGTCTGATACCTATATCATCATAAATAGCATCCTCGCTTAAGGCGCTCCATTTGTTTAGTACAGCATAACCGTGACCGGAAGATTTTACTGTCTCTACACTCTCTACTGCTTCTACAAGAAGGCCCAGTTTTTTGTTTGATGCTGCAACGGACTGCATTGTAAGAAACTCTATCTTCTTTTTAAAGAAAAATGCCATCAGCAGTGAGAGGAGAAAGAATATCATGGGAACCAACCCCATATAAAGCCCACCAATCATCATAATAATGGCAAGAAAAAACAGGGTAAACGGTAGGTCTATAATAAAATAGAGTGCCGCTGTCGATACAAAAGAGCGGATTGTAGCATAGCTTTGAAGCTGGGCTGACAAGGTACCGATACTTTGCGGCATGGCATCAAGCCGGATCTTTAAAAAACGGTCAAAAATATTGTGTGAATAGCTTTTGTCTATTTTTACTGAGGCATGATCAAGAATCACCGATCTGGCGACCTTGAGTATCATCTCCAGCAATATTGCGATAAATACACCGACAACAAGCCACATCAATGTGGACATTCCATGGGTTGGGATGACCCTGTCATACACCTGCATACTGAAAAATGAAGTTCCAAGAGCCAGGAAGTTGATGCTAAATGTTGCAATCGCCGCATGAACAATACGCGGTTTTTCTTTGAGAGCAACTTTCCTAAACATCTCATAGGCACTTTTGCTCGCTTTGGCTTTTCTTTTTTCCCGTATAGGAGTGTAAAGCACCGCCCCATCGAGCTTATGGTATCTTACCCCCTTCCTACTGTCGCACTTGTATTGTCCGTTTGGAAGCTCTTCGAGTACGATACATGCCCCCTCGCCGGGAATTAAGGCAAGTGAGGGCAACATCTCTGCATTGATACTCGTTGTCCATTTTGGCTTGATGAGGCTGAATGCATCAAAAATTTTCTCATAATAGACAACAGTAACTTTATTGCTTGCACTACTATGGGTCAAGAGTTGTTTTTCAAGCGCATCATACTCATATTTTGAAAGTTGAAAATTTGAAAAATGCGGTAGCGAACACACTTGCATCAGCCATGCGCCATCTTCTTTTAGTGCCTCAATACTGTTGTAAAATTCACCTTGAATCTTATTGGCTTCATTCTCTTTTGGTCTCATTTAACTCCCATCATTTTTATTTCTTAACAATATATGCTAGATTATTAATGATATTTCTTATGCTGCACACTCATTTCTACTCGCCTTTTGTTATCCTTCCTGCTTAGCATTTCTGTGTTTCTTGGCTTCCGTTTTCGTTTTTTAATGCTCTTTGGCAGGCAATATATTCATAGAGGGGATAAATACTTTTTCCGTCTCTTCGGACGATGCGGTTTTTGTTGGCTCTTTTTGCTCTGTATCCGGCAATATCTTCATTATATCGCTTTTTCCGCTCAAGAGTAAAAGCTGGTATATGGAGACCAAAAGTGTCGATTGGGTCTCTGCAAATGCCATTTGGTTTTGTGTCAATTCCCTGGAGGTATTTACCAAATCAAGCCACTGCCTTTTCCCTGCCAGAAACAATCTGGTGTAAGATTCAAAGACTTTTTGGGATGAGGAGATCGAACCAGATTGCGAATTCACCCGACTTGAAGACGAGATATAGTCATTATAGGCAAAC
This sequence comes from Sulfurimonas sp., assembly GCF_028694605.1. Taxonomy (GTDB): domain Bacteria; phylum Campylobacterota; class Campylobacteria; order Campylobacterales; family Sulfurimonadaceae; genus Sulfurimonas. Next base: position 32,184 of record NZ_JAQVKP010000014.1, read on the forward strand.
ATAATCTTGTTGATAAGATCCTGCCGGGTTGCAAGCTTCTCCTGTCTCAGCTGCATGATTTTCGCTTTTGCCTGTTCTACTCCCGACACTGCTGAGAGACCAGCTCCAAATGAGGCATCAACTCCGACATAAACCCTTGTTTCTCTAGTGCTGTCGCTATAATAGTCATCGCTTCCGATCCCCTTTTGTACTTTCAGAGAAACATTCGGCATAAAGACTGCTTCAGCCTGTGATTTTTCCGCTTTGGCATAGTCTATCAATGCATCATATCTCTTCAATGTAGGATGGGTTTTTATCATCATCTCTATCATATTGTCCAGAGCATCGAAATCAAAAGAGGTTCGCCCTTTAACCTCCAGCTTTCCTTTAAAATTATGATTGGTTAACAGCTCTATCTGGGAGAGTGATGCCTGCATAGTCGCTTTTGCATAGTTGATATCTGTCTGCGTCTGATAAAGCCGCGCCCTTAAAAGCTCCATATCCGAACTGGAAGATACGCCCGCTTCTATACGCCTGGCAAGCATATCCTTGAGAGTATTCAGCCGCTTTTGACCCTCCGATAATGCTTCAAGATCACCCTGAGATTTCAGATAGCTCTTCAGTGCATTCAGCAATACATCTACCAACATATATCCGCTTTCGCCCAAACCGGATTCAGAATGATGCCGATTGGCAACGGCCATATCATATGTGGCGTCCAGTTTGCCCCCGGTCCACAAAGGTTGTGATACTGCGACGGTTCCGTCCCATGCCTTCTTTTGGTTGACACCCTGGTTCGCGCTCAAAGAGAGTGTCGGGAAATAGTTCCATTTTGCACTCTCTACCTGGGCGTCAGCACCCCTTATCATATGCGCTTGCATTTTGATATTCGGATGATTTTTGATCACCATAGAAACCAACTCATTGACACTATAGAAGTCTTTTGCCCATACCATACTACTAAGTCCGACAATCAAAATCAAACAAATATTTCTCACTGTTCCCCTTTTTGCCCAATGTATTTAAAATGGGGCTTGACTAGTTTAGAGGGTCATTTCTGAAGATTTTTAACAGCAATCTTCACCTCTATGATTGAACTTCAATTCACACTCTTTAAGGTGCAAATTGAAGTTTTCTTATCCAATTTTTCATCGGTATATCGTACCTTCTAGAGACTTTATATCTAATTAAGTTGTCTTAAAGCGGATTTAAATCACTTCTTGATATACTAAAACATAAACAAAAACACGGTCGATTGAAAAAAGAATTTAAAGTTGGAATACCCCAACAAAGCAGTTAAGAGTTGGTTCGATATAGAACCCCAAATTTTAAGATTTCACCTGTCAAGTTTATGTTATTGCTTTCAATGGAATGGTACAACGTGGTGAAACTTGACATGTAATGTCATATTGATATCATTATAATATACTATAATTTGCAACAAAAAGTAAAGGCTACAAATGAGAAAAAGATATATCCAGGTAGTTGGTTTAATATTTGCTGTTTTTTTAATAAATGGGTGTGGAGCGAAGCATGTTGCTAAGCTAGACCCTATTATCTATACGCATGATAAAGCACAGATTTTGTTTTATCGGGATGCATCTTCTGATAGACCGGTTACGCTTATGGTAGAGGACCGTATTGTAGGTGTGATAAAGTCCAATCAATACTTAGAAACAAGCGTATGTTCAGGGAAGTTTCCAGTGCGTATCTCAACAAGAGTTGACGATAAGATGTATGAGCGAAATACGACAGTTGATGTACCGAGTAAATCAATGTTGTATATATTTGTAGATACCACAAAGCAATTAGCGGAACCCAAGGTAGTGAACATCTCATCAAAAGAGAATATCACAAAAGGAAAAAGCAAAGGCACTTATGTGGTGAATCGTTATGTTCCAAATTGTTTAAAATATATGGATATTTCTGCAGATGCACTTTTTGCATTTGATAGTTCCTCGCTTAGACCTGAAGGCAAAGAGAAATTAACCAAACTTGCTGAAGTTCTTCAAGCTAAATCTGTTCAAGCTGAACAGATGATTATAGAAGGGCATACAGATAGGATCGGTAGCGTTGCGTACAACAATAAGCTTTCGCTGTCCAGAGCACAAAGTGTTATAAGCTATCTCAAATCCCAAGGAGTTACTACGCCTATGGTCCCAAGAGGGATGGGTAAAAGTACCCCGGTGACAGATGGATGTCATGGTGTTACTCCTACAGAGAAGCTCAAAGAGTGTTTGCAACCTGACAGAAGAGTTCGCATAGAGTTTGTGGGCAAAAGCTATAATGCTATCAAAAATTAAGAAGGGAGGTATATAAAGATGAAAAATATCATAAAAGTGATAAATACCAAAGATCATACTGTTTCCAAAATCAATATAGATAAAAATGCAACAAGTGCAAATCCACTGGTCATAAAAGCGCAACCAAATAGCTCTTATGAGTTTTTTGCCCCTTCTATAGGCAAAGCGCCCAACGAACTTATAATGACACGAAATGGCAATGATCTTAAAATCAGAATTAAAATCAAAAAAACAGATAAAGATGAAGATGACTCCGTAATCATTATAAAAGATTATTACACACATGGTGAAGGAGATCTGACAGGTATTGCAGAAGACAATCAATACTACAGCTATGTCCCTGAAGAAGTTGACTCCAACTATATTGCATCAAACCTTGACGATGGGATTACCTCATTTCAAGCGCTTGGAGAATACGATGAGATCGCCGCGATTCCATGGTGGTCTCTAGGAGCTCTTGCTCCACTGGCAGCTCTTGGTGGCGGAGGCAGAGATAACAATACCGCTCCTGTTGCAATTCCAAGTACACCAAGTGGTGATGAAGATACAAATATACCAATAGCACTTGCAGGTACAGATAAAGATGGCACTATTGTTTCAGTCAATGTTACAACACTGCCTCCTGAAACAGAGGGCGTGCTTTACTATAGTGATGGAGTAACACCTGTAAGTACATCAACTCCACTTACACCTTCAGAAGCTGCGAGTTTAGTGTTTGTTCCTGCTACTAACTTTAATGATACAGTTACAATTCCCTTCACTGTTACAGACAATGATGGGGCAACAAGTCCAATTGCGTACGAAGTCATCACTGTTGACCCTGTGAATGATGACTTTACTGATAACAATGAGACCGTAGCTACCGATGAAGATACGACAGCTACAGGTAATGTGATCGACGGCACCAGCGCAGATGGACCGATTAGTGTCACTACATTT
>NZ_JAQVKP010000014.1:35504-77397 GCF_028694605.1 Sulfurimonas sp.
GTACACTGCTTATCAATACAGACGGAGCATACACATTCACCCCTGAGGCCAATTACAACGGAGCCGTTCCTGTTGCTACATACACACTGACCGATGGAAGCGGTACAGATGATACTTCAACGCTTACGATCAGTGTTGACCCTGTGAATGATGACTTTACTGATAACAATGAGACCGTAGCTACCGATGAAGATACGACAGCTACAGGTAATGTGATCGACGGCACCAGCGCAGATGGACCGATTAGTGTCACTACATTTACGATCGATGGCGATACCACAACCTACAATGCAGGAGATACCGCCACTATCGCCGGTGTCGGTACACTGCTTATCAATACAGACGGAGCATACACATTCACCCCTGAGGCCAATTACAACGGAGCCGTTCCTGTTGCTACATACACACTGACCGATGGAAGCGGTACAGATGATACTTCAACGCTTACTATTACAGTTAACCCTGTTAACGATACCCCTGTTGCTAACCCTGATACCAATGCCGTGACGGAAGACGGAGCAGATGCCGAAGGACGTGATGATAGCAATGCAAATACAACCATTATCGAAGGAACTACAGTTTTAGCCAATGATACTGATGTAGATAATGGAGATACTAAAGCTGTCAGCGGTGTTGCTGCAGGTACACAAACAGGCGACCTGACTGATGCTTCTACAGTCGGTGCAGATGTCGCAGGAACATACGGAACGGTTAAAATCGCAAGCGATGGAACCTATACTTATACGCTTGATAATACCAATTCTACTGTTCAAGCTCTTGCGGTCGGTGAACACACAACAGAAACATTCAGCTATACAATGGTTGACAGCCAGGGGGCTACTTCTACCACCACCCTTACGATCACAATTAACGGTACAAACGATACCCCTGTTATTAGTGTTGAAGCAGGAGACAGTGATGCCGAAACAATTACCGAAACAAACACAACGCTCACTACAAGCGGAACACTCAGTATCTTTGATGTGGATACAAGCGATACAGTTTCAGCCGATAAAGCAAACAGCGTAACTGTAGGTGGAGACTACTCAGGTACATTGCCGACAGATGACGAGCTTATCGCAATGTTCAGCGTCAGTGGCGGAGAGCCAAGTACAACACAACAAGATAACCCTAACGGTATTGACTGGTCGTTTGGTTCAGGCAGTGAGTATTTCGATGCGATCCTTGAAGGTGAAACGCTCACACTTACCTATACGGTCAATGCAACAGACTCTCAAGGAGCGGTTACTTCTCATGATGTTACGGTAACTATTAGGGGTACAAACGATGGTGTTGTCGCGGAGAATGACAGCCTGACTGTCGAGGAAGATTCCAATACGGCAGGTGATGTGATAGGCAATGTATTAGCCAACGATACGCTTGACCCTGATCATAATGAGGCTACAACAGTAACGACATTTACCCTTGACAGCAACGGCAACGGCGTCCAAGAAAGCTTTAACGCAGGCGATACAGTTGATATTACTTCAGATGGTTCTACACACATTGGAACATTTACGCTCAACAGCAACGGTGATTATATCTTTACTCCGGCAGCCAATTATAGTGGCTCTGTACCTGTGGTAACTTACACTATGGGCAGCGCTACAAACAGCGACAGCGCAACGCTTACCCTTGGTATCACCCCTGTAGCCGATGCCCCTGGAGTTACTGCTGATGGCACAATAGTTAATACGCTTGAAGATACTGCGGTCGCACTTGGCTTTAATGCACCAACCGTTACGGATGACACTGACTTAAATGGAGGCGGAGCGGGAGACAATCCTGAACGCCTTGGCGCAATTACGCTAAGTGGTATCCCAAACGGAGCTCAGTTGTTAGACGGGACAAACAGTGATGCCGTTTTGGTAACAGCCGACGGTTCAGATATTACAATCTGGCTTAGCGATGCGACAAATCATATTGCAGGAGGGCAGCCGGAAGGTTCCATTGCGATGACAACAGAACAGTTTGAAGCGCTCAAATACAATCCTGTTCCTCAGTCCGCCACAGATGCACATATAACCATGAGCGTCACAGAGTATGAAGTAGACGACAGTGGCGATCCTTTGAGTGGTATCGAAGGTGCAACTTACAGTGTGAGCGTGGAAGTTGATGTACTTGCCGTAACCGATCCTGTGACCTTGAATGAAAATACAAGCGCGACAAATTATGATGGCACAGATGATCGCATTATTAACCAAACTGTTGCAGAAGATACAGCTATCAATATCACCGATCTTGTGAGTATGGATGCTTTTGTGGATACAGATGGCAGTGAATCGCGGTCTTTAGTGTTTATCGGGCTTCCGGAGGGGGCTATTGTTACTGCTAACGGCGTTTCTCATACGATTAGCGCAACTGAAACAGGCGGGTATGGGGTGGCTTTAACAAATAGCGGTACGACATTGCCCAATATAACTCTGCAAGCGCCACATGATTATAGTGGAACAATGAGCGATATTACATTGCGATTGGTAGCACACGATACGGATACTGACTCCACACATAGTGATAGTGAGACTGTTGAGACAACGACACTTGAGAATACTACGATCTATAATACGCAGAGCGATCTTACGCTTAACTTGACCATTACGCCTGTTGCCAATGATGTTGCCTTGGATAATTCAACGACCAACGAAGATACCCCTGTGAAATTTTTGGAAACACTGCGTGTAACCGACACCAATGACAATCCATTAGCAGAGACGATCACTTCATTGACGATCAATGATCTTCCAACAGATTGGGTACTAAAAGATGAGAACGGCAATATTCTATTGACAGGAGACGGCACTACTGGCATTACCATTGATGTTAGCGCTGTAGGTTTGGATAATGTCCAAAACTATACCCTAACCCCTCCTGCGCATAGCAGCGCAGATATAACACTTGATATAGATGTAACAACGAACGACAATGGTGAAACAGGCATCTTTACCCATACACCGACGATCACGGTAGCTCCTGTGGCAGAAGTCGTGAGCAGCGATACGGATGGTAACGGAACCGATGATTTGACAATGAACGGCAATTTTGAGTACTCTACTCATGGAACTGAAGATACTTGGTATCCTCTATCAACTGACGGTTTTGATTTTAAAACGCCATGGAGCAATGAAGACACCGATGAAGAAACTTATGCTATCCTGGATCCTACTTTATCAGGCGGAGCTGAATCCATCATCGGATCACAATTTAAATACAATGACGGAACAGATGATATCATCATTACCTACAACGGAACACCGGTGGAGATACCGATGGCGTATCTTGATACTGTAGAGTTTATGCCTGCTCCAAATGTATCGGGAAGATTTGATATATCTGTTCAGGCAAAGACTATCGATACTGATCCTGAAACAGGGACAACTGTTACCAGTACCTCCGGTTCTGCCACGTTGTCCAATCTTGTCATTGACCCAGTGGGCGACCAGGCAACTATTACAATTCAACAAGCTCGGGGCTTAGAAGATGCCGGAAGAAATCCAGATGGAAGCGTTGATGCAGCATCCGCAGCAAATGGCATACCGCTTGTCGTCAATCCGACTTCGTCGGACAGCTCTGAAACCTTTACGGTTACTATAGATGCCATTCCTAATGGAAGCGCTATCTATTATGACGGAGCTTTATTGGCATTGACCGATAATGGCGATGGTACATCCAAAGTAGTGATAGAGAATTTTGACAGCTCAAAAACACTCAATTATATCCCTATAGCGGATAGTAATGTAGATGTAACTCTGCAAGTTTCAGCGCACAGTGTTGATGACACGGATACGGGTCCGGAAACAGATGTTCTTGATCTACCGATCAGTATAAAAGGAGTAGCAGACACCGCGACCCCTTCATTATCCAAAGACGGTACAGCAGAAGCAACGGTTGATAGCGCCGGAGGAAAGATCCCATTTACTACCGCATGCAGCGGTATCATAAAATCAGATAGCAGCGATGGTTCTGAAACGGTAATCGTTATTATAAGCGGACTTGATGCGCAATTTGATGTCGAGGGTGCGACCTATATTAGCGGAACTGGAGCAGATCGCAAATGGGTATTTGATTATGCAGATATTGACAATGTAAATATTATTGCTCCGCAAAACTATAGCGGAACGATTGATTTTAACGCTAAAGGCATTGTAACCGAAAATGACGGAGATTTTTCGACTGGTACGCAAATTCCTATCTCTGTAACCGTATCGCCATCCCCTGAAGCGACGATGAGTTTAGCGACTACTATCAATGAAGATACGCTCACTCAAGTGGATTTTAGCGTTATCCACCAAAACGGAGATACTAATGAAACGCTAACTGAAGTTTATATCTTAAAAAGTTCTCTCGACGGACAAGAGTTTACTCTCTATTATGGAACTGATAAAACTTCTTTAAGTGATGCAGCAGATGCAGGAGATATAACCGATGATGGGACATATTATGTTTTAAGCGGTTCGGCTATCGATAATATCTATGCGCAAAATGCGGCCGATAAGGATACCGATGGCAGCTTTACGGTCAAATACACTATCAGCGATCCATCTAATGACGGCACAATAGCACCTGTAACGGTTACTTCAGACGATACTACATATACCATAAACACAACGGCGGTTACCGATCCTATCTCAGAAGAGTTGGTAAGCTTTAGCGAAAATGATGGTGATGGCACGACCGATATGAGCGTATCAGGCACTACTGTTACCTTCACAGAAAGAACCATAGTGGATATAAAAGTCAAAGTTTCTCAAGTAGATGATGGCACGGAAAACGGAGGCGTGGCCAACGGAGTCGATATTGATGGAAGTGAAACACTGGTTCGATTTGTTATCGATGGCGTTCCTGAAGGGGTAACTGTTGTAGGCGGAACATATGTCGGAGCTACGCCGAGTAATCCAAATACAGGACGATGGATAGTAGAAGTCGGAGACTCATTTAATACTCAAGATATAACCAATATCATTCAATTTGATATTGCCGGAAATGCCGATCAGTTAAACGCTATAAATGATCAAACCATTACGATCACGGCACTATCCCAAGATAATACGCCGGCGGTTTATGAGGGCTCTTCTCAAAATTGGACGCTTACAAAAGACAGCAGCGTAACTATCACCGATGCTACTTATGTTCCAAATGAACCTGCCACGATTGATACATTTAGTCAAAACACTATCAGTGCCGATGAAGATACACCAATCGCATTATCAGATCTGATCGATGCCCAGATTACAGGCAGCAGCCCATTTAGTATCACTCTTACAGGTCTTCCTGCAGGAACGATCGTGACCGGTATGACCGCTGAGGTGATCAATGGAGAAACCGTTTATACCGCTTCAAGTTCCGGAGATAATGCCGCTCTTGCCGCTTTACTTGAGAGCATTACAGTAACGCCTCCGTCAGACAGTAATGACAATAATACTACAAGCGGATTGCAATTTGACGCAACGCTTACTACTTACAGTAGTAGTGGCGATCAAGATACCAGTTCACTTAACATTACTCAGCCTATCACTCCTGTAAGCGATAATGAGACAATCGTTATAACCACCAATGATACGCCAGAAGATATCGCAACAACCTTCACGGTTGATCTATCAAATCCTGCCGATGGTGCTAATGCGAATATCATAGACGGCAAGCTTTATATGCAAATAGATGACGGAACGACTGACGGAACGCTTAAATATGACGGAAACGTGGTTACAAAACAAACGATTAGTGGTGTAGCGGGCATCAGTGACGGAGAGTATTATGTCATCGATAATGTTGCATATAACTCCTCTTTATCGCTGGAATACACTCCTGCTACAAATGAATCAGGTAGCGTCACCGTGAACGCCTATGTGGTGTCCCAAGAAACCAATGCCGCAAATCAGGTTACTAGCAGCGCAACAGATAGTTTTACGGTGACTCCTGTTGCTGATGGTGTCAATATCACTCCTGTTCTTCCTATCAGCGGCGATGAAGATACAAAAATAGAGGTTCCATTTACTCTCTCTCAAATAGATTCTTCAGAAACCATTTTGAATATGACACTCAACAATGTTCCTAACGACTATTTGGTCTATATCGGTGCAGACGCAGCTACTGCCGTATTGGCGAGTAATCTCGGAGACAATGGAAGCGGTGCTAACACTTGGCTCGTAGATCCTAACCAGCATGTTTATATTCTGCCGCCTGAAAATGAAAGTGGCGATATAACTGGGCTTAGCTTTAGTGTTGTTTCTGAAGATGGATCGGATTTGAAAACTGATACAACTGCGCTGTTTGAACTTACGGTGAATGGCGTTGCAGATGGTATTAGTATAGCTCCGGCAAATTCATTTGGAAATCATAGAGAAATTATTCCTCTTAACTACAACATTCAAATGCCTGATATTGATGAATTGGTTACTATATCCATCGCAGGGGTTGGGGCAGATGCCGCATTTTATACAGACACTACACCACTAAATGCCATATACGATAGCGGAAGTGATACCTATACATTAAGCGGTCTTACTTATCAAGAGATGTTAGATCTTGGCGTTTTGTATAAAGAAGGAGATTATACCCTCACAACCACTGTCTATACAACTGACGGCTCAAGCACTTCAACGACAGTAACAGATGACCTCACACTCCATATTGATCCTCTCTCGCCGACAACGGGAGATGATACACTCAATGGATACAATGGTAGTGATACAATTACTGGATTGGATGGTAACGACACAATCGATGGTCGTGGTGGGGATGATAGCCTCAGCGGTGGCACTGGGAATGATACCCTCTATGGTGGCGCAGGAAACGATACGCTTACAGGTGGCACCGGATCGGATACTTTTGTATTTACTACAGCGTTGGATGAGTTGCTCAATGTAGATACGATTTTGGACTTTAGCCACAATGATGATACGATTTCATTAGATAGCAGTATCTTCAGTGCACTTAGTGCAGGTGCATTGTCTGCTGATAATTTTGTGAGCGGAACCGAAGCGGCAGATGCAGATGATTATATCATCTACGATAGCACTACCGGTAACACTTGGTACGATGCCGATGGAAATGGAGCTGGTGCTGCCATACTGTTTGCAACGCTTAGCAATAAGCCTGCAGATATTGATTATACAGATTTTGTGGTCATTTAAGCTATATGTCAATCGAATCTATACCGGCATCTGCCGGTATAACGAAAAGAGAAGATCACAGAAAAGTTCCTATCTCACTGAGACAGGAGCAATTGATCAGAAAGTTTTATTGGTTTGATGGCGTTTTTATAATGATTATCTCATCCCTTGAGATACCCCATCGCCGTTGCGATGATATCATCGTCGTCTTTGCTTGGAGACTTCAGCACAACCCGTTCTCTGCCTTCCTCAATGAACTCGATAAAGACATTTTCCCCGTAGGAAGAGACTTTTGAGATCCCTTTCTGGCGGGCAAGCACCTTCATCACGATCACATCGATGAACTGCTTGGTGACCCTGTCGAGTCTGCCGAAGCGGTCTTCGATCTCGGCGCTGATCTCGTAGACCTCTCCGGTACTCTCGCAGAGCGAAAGACGGCGGTAGAGCTCCAAGCGGAGCCTGTCCTCCTCGATCAGCTCTTCATTCAGGTAGGCATCGACATTGAGCTTCATATCCACATGCTGGCTGACCTCTTTGTCCTGCCCGCTCAGCTCTTTGATCGCATCTTCAAGCATACGCAATTCTTGTAGGGCTAAATATCTTAATAAGTATTTGAATGCGCTTGAAAAAGCCGAAATAGATAGTCTGTTAAAAGACAATTATATTCAGAGAAAAGATGTGCAGGCCATCTTTAAATAAAGTATTTAGTTTTCGTAAGTAATTCATATTTTAGGGATTACCGAATTGACTTTCATTTTTTCCCAATAGTTCCTCTGTCGGAATGGTGACAACAGGAGGTAGTTTGCTATTTACTGCTTTGAGTGATCCCATACTCCTTAAGCAGTGTTTTATGCGCATTGGAAGCATATTGGCTTCCCCTATCGGTATGCCAGATCAATCCATGATCAGGGTTGCGCTTCCTTAAAGCCATAAACAGTGCATCATTCACAAGGGTTGTTGTCATATGTACATCCATAGACCAACCGATAACCCGTCGTGAATAAAGATCTATCACTATTGCAAGATAGAGCCATCCTTTCAAAGTAGGAATATAGGTGATGTCTCCCACATAGACTTGATCAGGCTGTGAAGCATAAAAGTCTTGTCTTAGTCTATTGGGAGCGATAGCATAGTTATGGTTTGAATCTGTCGTCAGTACTCTCGAAGTTTTTTACAATCGACAAAGGATGCACAGTGCCAACAACAATCTCTCACCTATTGAGTTTGAAGAAAAAATGGCACTTAATGAAACAGCTGCTTAGAATCTTGTATTCTGAGTATGATATAGGGTTGACAGATCAATCCTTTAAATCTTCTTCTTTGTATGTTCTAACCGCTGTGACAATTTGCTCATCATCTAGCATATTTAATAATTCAAGTAATTGTGCTGCTGCCTTTGGTTTATTCGAGCCTCTGTAGTGGGCACTATATGAATCCAAAGAACAACCAATTCTTTCTGACATTTCTTTTTGAGAAATATCTTTATCTTCATTGTCACTAACTAAACGATGTATTTTTCTATATACTTTATCTAAACTCATGTCGTATACCTTGTTCAGTAAAAAGAATATTATAGAATGAAATAAGTTCTTTATGGACTTTATTCATAAAAATACTGAAAAAATTAAGTATATTATTTATATCTAACATATAAATCCTTTATTTTCCTCTTGAAGCTTACTTGTAATATATCTTTTTTGTCGCAATATTGATGTGTGTAACTTTTGATAGCTCTTGCTGTTTTTATAATCTCTTTATCTTGTGGAAGATGATGGATTAAGTTCTCTGATATAAATACAATAACTTTTGACTCAGCTCGTGAAATAGCTACATTAGTTCTGTTTAGATTTAATAAAAACTCTTCTTCTTGGGCTATGATATCTGGATCACCAACACCGAAAGAAACTAATATGAGTTTTCTTTGTCCACCTTGAAATCTCTCAACAGTATCAATAGCTTCATCAATAAATTTATGTTGAGATTTTGGGAACACTCCATAGAGTTTTATTGCAATTGCCACTTTTTGAGCTTTGTGTGGCGTAACAACACCAATACCGTTTTTCCAAAACCATTCGTCATAGTTTGCAGAACTAGAATCAAAATTATTATATGCCTCTAAGATTGTTCCAGCAACTAATGTAGCTTCAAATTCATTAGCTTGAGAACTTCTTCCATCCTCATATGTTACAGCCATTGTTTCGTATGCTGGATCAAGTAAGAACTTAAAAACATCATTGTTGTTGAGATCTACTTCAAATTTATTGGTATTTCTAGGTGTAGGTAGATAGTCAATTTCAATAACATCATTTTTAGCTTGTAAATTTGGATAACCAACTGTTTTAATGAAATCAACAATCTTTTTAGATGAACGATAGTTTATATTCAGCATATAAGGTTGCACATCAAATCGTTTAATGAAATATTCCAGTATGGAACCTACCATGAACTCTATACCGACAGGAGGAGAAACTTTATGAATAGGTGGCATTTGTAAGTGGTCTCCAAGTAATGTAAATTGAGCTGTATCTGTTAAACCAAACATAGTGCTCAAACTACTTGCTACATCTACCTGTGATGCTTCATCTAGCATTACATAGTCAAACAGTTCCCCTATACCTTCAAAAATTGGTCTCTTCGCACTGTCTGTACCTGTTGTATAGAAACCATTTAGAGTTGCAGTAGCTGCAAGAACGATAGTTATTCCATCAAAAGTATTGGTTTTCAATCCATGTCTAAGATTATCTAAGGTGTTTTGTGAATTATCTTTTTCTGTTTTGCCTTGAAATAAAATGAAATCAGATTTAGCTCCGTTCATTAAATCTTTTAGGTATTGAAAATCTGATCTAGAAGATGATTGTAAAGCATAGGTTGTGATACCAGATGTTTTCATGATAAATGGAGAAGTTCTCTCAAACAACTCTATACATGCTTGATATGTCGGTGCAGTTAATAATATACGAAGTGAGGATCTTCTGCTTTGGCTCGCATGAATACGAGATGATAGCAGAACAGATGCTGTTTTTGTTTTTCCAGTTCCTGGTGGTCCCCAAATTATATTTAACTGTTTTGTGAGTGATTTCATGACAGCATCATGTTGACTAACATTTAACTTTTCATTCATTTCTGATACAACTGTTTTTAAACTTCCAGATGCATCTGAATCTGATAAGTCTGAGTTAGCTAATTCAAGAGATTTAGCATCCCATAACAATTTAGAGATGGTATATATTTTAGATTTTCCACCAAGTTTCGGTGTTAGTATACCTAATGAAGCGATTGTAGATTCATGAGCATTTGCAATGGATGGATTGTTGATCTGCTTCAAATATCCCCATGTGTTTTTTGATGAAGGGTAGGCACCTATATCCATTAAGCATAAATCAGAATCTATATTGATTACCCTATCACTTAGTAATTGAATCATAGCATCTCTATTTTCTTTATTACTGGATCTAAAGCTAATAGCAATATACCCTTCAACTCTATCAAACGACTTGATATCTACAATTAAAATATTTTTTATTTTTGCATAGATTTTGTCTCCATATGGAGCTTGATCTACTCCATGTTCATAAAGAAGGCTTGCAATTGTTCTGTTTGGTAATCCCTCTTCATATCTATATCCAACCGACAAATAACTGGCATCATCTTTAATTTTTGTATTTTTAGAATCATTTGAAACAGTATATATTTCAATTCCACCACTATGTAGATCAGGAAAATGATCAGATAATACTTGTTGTTTTTCTTCTGGGGTTAATCTTCTTTCTAAAATAATCGCTTTATAAGAAGCTTCTAACTCAGATGCTGGTGTTGAAGAAATTAATGTACTTTCGAGAGTAGTGTATTTTTCATTCAATAAATCGTGTAAGTACCATAATTGGCTATCATTCGGCCATCTAGTTAAGCCTCTTAATTCGTCAAATACAGAAAGGTTTAAACGATTTGCTTCTCCCTTAAGATAAGGCTTTAAATCAGCACGAATTTTATTCGCAATCAGATATAAAGCAAGTGCTTGTTGCTTAGTTGTTTTCATGTAGTTTGCCATAACTTCTTGATAGTTAGGACGAGAGACTTTTTGCCAAATTTCGTATAATCTATCTTTTGGAATAGCATCAGAAAAAGGATCGTAAAAAGCTTTTGATATATAGTTAAATGAACCTGGATCATCTAGATAAGCTTTTGCAACATTGAATAATGTGTATTCATATGGTACTGTTAATGCAATGTTTTGTCTTAACACATCTTTGATATATGTTATTGGCTGGCTAGTTATTTTAAAAGGATCTTCCAATATTTCTTCTGGCGGGAACATCCACACTAAGCCTTTTAAATTTTGGTTGCTCATAATTGTACCGATGTGACGACCTATGCTTTTTTGTAGCTGTTCAAATTGTGATTGATCCCAAAAATACATTTGGTATGTCTGTGAAGTTTTTATTTTTGTAGGGTCGTACATTGGATGAGTATTGTTTTCAGGACTGATAGCATATTGAAAAATATCGCTTAACTTCACTAAAAATCTGCTAAGCATATCGAATTCACTTTGTTGATTCGGAATATCTGTAAAGAATTGCTCATTCCATTTTTTACTATTTGTATATTGATCTTTATCTTGAAATGTGGAATATTCTCGCCAATATGCATATAACCCAATTGATGATGTTACACCAGTGGATGGATCAAAATTAACTGTGATACAGATAGAAGTGAAAGAATAGCTAGGCATAGATAATATAAATCGTTCTTCAAGTGATGATTCACCTGTTAAGGCTTGTGCTCTTTTTGGAAGAATGGAAGAATTCTTTTTAAGTCCAGTATGCTCTGAATAAACTTCTTCTGAACCATCTGTTGATGCAACATCATTAACTGTGGAAATCGATGCATCGTTTAAAACACTTGTCATCCCTCTTGACACAAAAGGGATTTTGCATAATTTATCATTTGTATTAGAGCATAAATAACAGTGTTGTGGAGTTACTAGTTTTTTATCTTCATCACTTAACCATTCTTCAAATGCAAGCCAGTCACACATACCGCATTTTTGTCCAACATGCCATTTTAAATTTTCCCAATTTTCTGGATCAGATAAAATTTTTACAATATCTTCCTGTAAAACTTTTCGTAATGTTATGGCTAATTGATCAAATTCTACATATGAAGTAAAAGTAGAGAAGAAATGGTATTTTTCTTCTTGATTACCTCCAATAAGCGGATCACATTCCTCTGTGAATGCATTTACTTGTAGTGCACCCGTTAAAATACCTGCATCACTTGTAACAACATACTGAGTGTCTAAATTATGTTTTTTTAGCCACAAAGAGAAAATCATTGAGTATAAGACCACTTCTGCATCATAACCACTATTTGACTGCTCAGTATACTTAATATCAATTACACCAAGTTTTATACGAGTGTCATTTGATGGAATTTCTTTCAATGTGCCATCTATTAAAACTTCATAGTAAGTTTTATCTGTATCAATCAATTTAACAATGATATCTGGTCTCATATCAGACATATCGATGATATCTTTAAAACGGCTTACATCAACTCCCAAGCTAGCAAAGAAATCTGCAATTAGATCATTTGTGATAAACTCTGCTTCGCATAAAAATATGACATCATCTAGTCCAGCTTTTAAAGTGTCTTCAAGTGTAATGTCTTTGAGTAGTCGGTAGTTCACAGTTGAACTACCAAACTCATCTATTAATAATTTATAAATTAGTTCTTCTGCTTTTTTACCAGGGGCACTTAACACACCTTGGCTTTTTCTTGCAATAATAGGCTTAGGCATATTGTATTTTGGAGTTTCTTTTGTAGATGTACGATAAAGTGAAAGTGCCAAAAATCGTTCACAGTCAGTTCTGAAATAATCAGAGATTACTTTTTTTGTTAGTTTTGGAGTTGCCATATATTTTTTCCTTTATGCTGTTAAGATGATATCAATTTCACCAGGTTTCTGTCGATTGTCGCCATGAAGTGCGGTTTGTGTTCTTTTTGTATAAGGTCTGTGTATTACTTCCATATTTTTTTCAGGAAATAAATCAGAAAGGATCTTGATTGTAGCTTCTTGTGTAAATTTTCTAGCATCTGTACGAACATATATTGATGCTGTATCAGTTAAAGACCTTTTAGCTTTTTTAAATACATTATGAATCAAACTTTCATAATGCTCTTTATCTGAAAATGAATTTTTATTTTTGTGTTGCTGTTTTTGTTGTTTAGCAATACCACCAAGCATCCATAATCGCAACCATTGGTCATGAAAATAATCTGTAATACCATAATATGGGGGAGAAGTGAATAATAAGTTATATTCGTTTTTTCGTATAGGCTGTTTTGAGAGATATTCAGTAGAATCACCTAAATAAATTTTAGTGTTTTTGAATTGTATTTGACCCTTTGCATATCTCCATTCGATTTTATTTGAAATCAATTCAATAGGATCTATATCAGGAGCAACAAAACCTTTTTCCTTCCACCATTTCAAGGCATAGTTTGTTCCACATGCTTTAACTGATTGCATTTGATTAGATAAAGAAACCCCGTGTTTACCATGAAGATGAACAACTATGAATCCCATTAGTGTTCTGTCTATTTTGTTTTTCTTCCAATCTAATTCAGCTCGTGCTGCTATTAAAAAATTTAAGACTTTCTTGGAATAACATGCATTAAAAAACTCATCATACTCTTGATATTCATTTGCATATACCTCTTTTGCAAGAAAATCTATTTCATGAAGTCTTTTTAAAATATCTTTTTTGTTTGCTGGATTGATTTTTACAGCAGCATATAGCCATCCAAGAGGATTAATATCAATGCCAACACCTTGTCTATTGAGTATTGATGAAGCAAAGATTGTTGTTCCTCTTCCGCTAAATGGATCTAGAACAAAATCTCCTACATTTGAATAGTTGTTTATAACTTCCAATGCAAAATCAACAGGAAACATTGCATAATATGGTCCAAATGTAGCCCATCTACCCTCTGGTGTCCTTTGAGAAAGAAGGCTTGATATCTCTTCTTGTGTGTATTGTAGTTGCTTCATGCCCTCTCCTCCTATATTTTTAGTTATATTATGAATACATAAAAGAGAGTATAGCATGAAAAACAGTTTTTTTACAGTTTTTTTATAAAAATAATGATAAAAATAAGTATAATACTGAGAAATATCAGTATTATTATTGACTTTTAAATTTGAACATCCCAACCAGTCTTGTCTACCATTTTCTTGTACTTTTTGGGTTAGCAATGGATTCGGATTAAATTTTCCATAATAAGTATCTAAAATATATGAGTATTTCCAGGACTATCTCCTCATATCAATTCAATAGATAATTTTTTTCCTACAAAATACGCTACAATCTTTCAACTATTAAAAGTTGAGGAAAAGATGGAAGCGGAAGAGTATGCAAAATTACCAGAGATTGGTGGTTTACCGGATGATAAAGCAAAAAGAGTTGTGTTGGCTGGTGGGGCAGTATTTTACAATGAGACAAACCCAGCAATACCGTTGGTTGAAGTATTATTGGTGGAAGTGCACGAGTATGAAAATAAAGAAAAATTATCTGATAAAATTTATATAGCGAAGATTGGAATACCTCAAGTAGATACCGTAAGATTCGGTACCGTTTTTATTGGAAACAGAAGGACAAAACAGATATGGGTAGACTTCAAAGGATATAGAGAAAATGTAAATTTTTCTTTTGATTTTCGGAATAACGAGCCGGAGAGTATTCATTTTGGAGCTAAGAACCAAGACGGCCAATATTACATTTGGAAAAGTAAGTTTTCGTTTGATGCAATAAGTGATAAAGCGGTCAAAGCCCGTTTTCTAAGAAGCCCACTCACCAAACTTACCACAGATAATGGTGTATCGGTGTTGATACCTTCATATGAAGTACTTACTGCCTTGCTCGTTCCGGCTGAACAGTCAATAAGAAGTAAGCTTATTATAAATCCAATGGATTTTATCGTAAATGAGTATCTTAAAAGCTATCGTCATGATGCCGACAGTAATACTTATGTTGTTGAATACTTTGGAAATTCAAAGCAGGAAACCAATTTGTCATTCCTCGCTTATCTTGCCATGAATGAAATATCAAGAGCAAGAATATCGAAAATTTACAGCAGTGTTGCATCTGGATCACGATATAGTCCAAAGTATCCAGTCGTTTTGCCTTATCACCCTTCCGGATTAAACATCGTATGTGATGGGATTTGGATGGATAACAAAACATTTTTGTGCTTGAGAGTCACACACATGGATCTGCCACGTGATTTTAATTTAAAAGAAGAATCTGAAAGAGAAAAAAAGCCTATTGAAAAAGAAAACACGCCTGTTGAATCAAGCCCAAAACAACAGGTTCAGGATTTTGATATAGATGATTTGCCGGTTACTCCAGAGAATAATCCAAATCCAAGATCACCGAGAGTATATATTGGATCCGAAGTGACTGTCGGGAGCATTAAGGACATAGTGTCAAAAGAAATAATAACCAAGGAGAGTGATACGCCGATTAAAGTATCCGACAATAAAACTGATCAAGATGAACCCACTATTAAAGAGGCACCAAACAATCTATCTTCGGGAGACGATCAAAATTCACAAGATACACAAGGAACAGGAAAACTAAATCAAGTCGAAAAAACAATTGATAATCCTCAGGAATGTATTGATGAATCCGACATGTTCACCAAGGTGATCAAGTCGCTTTCTTTATTGAAAGACGATGAAAATTGCCCGTTGACAGATTTTCTGTATATAGACAATAAGAGCAACAGATCAAGCGAAGCAGCACTGTGCAGTTTTTTGTATAAAGAAGCGAAATTGGCAAACTCGGGGACAAAGTGGGCATATAAAGAATACGACAGAAAAAAGAAAATCTTTAAACCACGGGGAGCGTTGGTCTTGGAGTTGCTATTAAAAGATGGAGAGCGGGTCTATCTTTTGGAGATTGAGCAGAAGGCAGAAGAAAAAGGGTTTTCTGGTTTGATGTTTCATCCTATATCTGTAATATTATCGGCATCTGACATAAAGAAACTGCTTTTGGAAATCGTACAGCTAAGAGGAAGATTTAGAACAAAAAATGGAAGTTTGCAGGCGGTTGATTTGGAAAGCGTGGCTAAAAGTATTCCATATACCCACTACAAAGATAAGTATACAAAACTTTTTGTGATGTTGTTTTCTAAAATGATTGATGATATAAATAATGAGTTTTATTAGGAGGGAATCCGTATCAATCCAGCATTAGTCGTGTAATTTCATTCGGAAGGTAAAACTTTTTGCCTACCAAGCGCAGGCAGTATGCATCGTTTTTGTCTTTTTGAATATCTTTTTGATTGATAAATGCATTGTTAGGAATATCAATATGATAAAGATATCCCAAGCTGAAGCGCAGCAGTTTTTGTTGATATTTTAAATCATCTTGAGGATTTTGAAGCAGTTCTATAAATTTTTGTTTGAGCTGCTTTCTTGAGTATCTTGGTGTCTTGATCGGCAGTAGGTTTCTATGGGCTTCAAGCGAAAACTTGTGTTTCTGATTGAGGAATGACACAAAGCCAAAAATAGCACTTTTTTGACCGCGATAAACCCACAAATATCCGCTCAGAGCTTCATCGCTAATCTCACTCTTTTCAAAATGATCACAATACTTTAGAAACTTCTCCGCCGGAGTCAATGCCAAGCGGATGGATCGGATACTTGTTTTGCCTTGATCGGCTTTTGTCCTGAGTGCGGTGTAATACTCAAAAAGGAGCTTGTATCGATAATCATCTTTTTCAAAATATTGCAAAAGCCTGTCGATCATATCAAGGTTCGCATATTCTTCTTGAACGGCTTTGTCTATAATGATTTGTTTGATGTCTTGTAGATATAGTGTAACAAGAAGATATTTTCTTGCTTCCATTACGCTAAGGAATTGCACCATCTCCTCATAAGTCGGGAATCTGTCAAGCTCTTTGGCTACTTGATCAAGTTTGGAAAAAAACTTGTAATATCGTTGAAGTTTTAAAGAAGCGTATATAGCACCTCTTCTTTGTTTGAGCCAATCGGAGAAGCCTTGAAGCAAATGTGCCGTGTGGGAGGAAAGCAATGAAGAATATTGTTTTGTTTTTCTCTTTAAAAGATTATCGTATGAGCACTCTCTGCATATTCTACCCCTTCCCGCTGGGAATGGAGACTGGCACTGTTTGCAGATTCTATCTTTTTGTGTGGCGCATACTTTGCATACATTTTTGCCGTTGATGAGTTCATATGGCTTTGTATGTCTATGGCATCTAGTGCAAATAGGCAAGGTTCGATTATAGCAATTCGTACAAAGAAGTTTCGTGCTGCCGTCAAGCAGAGTTCTGTTTGAAATATGATTGGATTCTTGATGGCATGAAGAACATCGCTTTTGCTCTCTGAAATATCGAGAACATGAGGCGCATACAGGTCCATATTCGTTTATAAGCCCATGTTTGTACTCTGTCTTTCCGCACCGGATACACGGTTTGTCTTTTACAAGGCATTTTTTACAGATACGCTCTGTCAGGAAGATAAAGATTTTTTTTGATTTCCCGCATTTGCTGCACGTGGTCAACTCAAAGAAGCGTTCATAGCATGATCGGCAGTAGTGCTTGCCTTGAAACCTATAGTCCCAGTCTGAGAGTTTGTTTTTGCAATAGCTGCAATTTGGCTGGGTTATTTGAAATCTCAAAGGTATTTCCTGATCTCATCCATCAGAAGCTCAACCTCCTCTTTGGGGCGTGGCTGAAAGTCTGAATATGTCCGTAATATTTCTTTGTTCGCAGTCCGTTTTCTTTCTTTTAGCGAGTTTGCAATATGGCTAAGCGTAGGCGAATGAAGTTTTATGGATCGCATAAACAGTTGTTTTGATATATCGGCTTCTCTAAGTATTGCAACAATGTCTGAAAGGCTAAAATAAAGAAGATGGGAAACCATATCCAATAGTTGATGTCTTTTTTCTGACGAGAGGGCATCAATACTTAACTGCCTAGAATCATCTTCTCTTTTAACAGGTTCATAGTGATAGCCTATTTCTTTAAAAAGATATTCCGCATGTGGCTGGAATATCTTTGCGTGGATCAAGTCCCTAAAGAAGAGCATGAGTCCTCTTGCGGTTGCAAAGAGATCGGCTGCATTTTCATCGATGATGGGATAGGTATGAGGGGGAATTTGCCGCTCTTTAATGGTGCGGTTCAAAAAGGATTGAAGGTTCAAAACGGATTTGCTTACAGGGATCATCTTCCCCCTGATCAGGGAAGATTGACAATACTGGCATCTGGAGAAATCCGTATCGGTATAGGCGATAAGATGGGGAGCAAAGCAGTGACCACATTTACTGCAAGCAAGCTGTAAAAGAATATGATGTTTTTCGCATATACAGTTCCATGAGAGTCTCCATTGCTTTTTCATGTATGGGTTTGGTTCCTGTAGGCACATCGGGCAAAAATGAAGTCCGTTTGTAGCTGTTCTGTTTCTTATGCCAGTTGGAATAATATATTCCCATGACTTCTTTGGATTGACTGTATGCGGATGAACAAGAGCCTTATAGATCGGTTCCAGTGTCATATTCTCTATTTGTTCAAAAGAGAGGTTGGTATTTTTTTTGAGCTGCATGATTTGATCTGTTGACAAATGCCTGTCAAGGTCTTTTGTCCATATCCTTTGATTGAACCATAAGCCATCGGCAAACCCAAGTGGGTCGGTTCCATTAAGAATCGAACTTCTTATAAGCCATGAGCTGAGAAGCTCGTCAGGTAGAGGTGTCGCCGTATAGTACATCGAGATTGACTATTCTTTCCATAGGATTTTTTGAATTTTTTGTCGGAACGTTTTTGATGATCCACGGTGTGATCTGCTCGACATCGTTTTGTATGGCATATTTGGCACAGGTGATTAAAATTCTGCGTAAATGTCCGAGATTTCCGTTGGAATGCTCATAAAGTAATTTTTTCATTTCCGCCTTGTATAGTCCCGAAGGTTTTTTTAAAGGAAGCCATCTTTCAAATGCCGCAAGAAGTCCTGCAAACTCTTTGTCGTTTGACCATTTTGGCAATTGCACTATCTCGAATCTGCTGACGTGCTGGGCTTCATTGAGGACGGTAACCGCATCCATTATTCCCACAAGCACGATAGGTATTTTGAGAGAGTTTGTAAGATTCTTGATCGCATCCATGACAGCCCGCTGTTTGATCGCAGTTCCTTTGAGAAGATTATGGATTTCATCCAATATAAGCATCTTGACGTTGAGTTCTCTCAGGAGGTGGATGGTCTGATGGCGAAGCTTTTGGGTCGTATCCGTCGGGCGGAACGGCGTCCACAATTGTTCAAGGATGGAGATATACAGCGTCCTGTCATCGCCTCCTTCCATATTCGCCACTACGACGGTCTTCATGGCTTTGGACATCCCTGTGTCATCTTCGAGAGTTTTATCGGGATGCAGTTTCGCAAATTGGGAAACGATGGCGCTCTTCCCGATATTGGGTTCGCCCACAATCAAAAGTCCGGGCATTTTGTCCTGTTTGGGATACTTGAGAAGATCATTGAGATAGAGTATGACTTTCTGGGCAAGCGGATAGTTGATCCAAACCTTGTTTTCTAAATACTCAATTCTCTCTTCCGTATTTTTATGGATGACAACCTCTTTGGATTCGGGCAAAAGGTGGGCATATGTCTCAGGCATTGTCGCCTCCTTCAATAAAAACATCAAATACCGGGATATCGCCTTCATCAAACTCTTCAACACTTTCCGCCTCTTCTTTAAGAGGTTTCATCTTTTGGATATGAAGGTTTGTAACGCTGTTGCTTTTTTGGTGTATTTTCTTTTTCTCTTCGGCTCTTCTGACCTTTTTGGTCTTTTTCGCCGAGTCTGACGCCATCTCTCTCAGTTCCTCATGCGCTCTGATGATTTGCGCATCATAGGCGGATGACTTCTGCTGAGGCGTAAGATTCGCTTTGATCGCATTGTACTCAGATAAACTCATACTTGGGATTGCGCGATTTGCCAAAGAAACTTTGTGATACAGTCGGCTCTTTTCTTCATAGAACCATATGTAGCTGATGTCATTGGGATCAATTCTGAACGTATAGTCTTTTTTAGAAGTGTCGTTTGCAGAGTTTTCTTCTTCGATGAAAGATCTCAATACAAAGTCATAATATTTAAGACTGTTGATGTGTACCCCGGTTTTGCGTATTTTTCTCTTGACTAGAGGCAAGAAATCAATCAATAGGGTTTCAGCATCAGCGGGTCTTGGCGGAAGTCCTGTTCCTTTATGAGCAGGAGTTCCAAATACCCCTTCTTCCCATTTTGCCTCTGGAGACATCCCCAGCGTGGAGTGTTTTTGCTTATGGTAAATTTTTGTAATAAATGTTACAAGCCATAATTCCAGTTCATGAAACGTCATGCTGGCATTACCTTCAGAATCGTAATCCAAGCGTTCGCGTATATTTGAAAAAGTTGTTCCCGGTATTGTATGGATCGCTTTCATAAGCGTTCCTATAAGACGTTCAATATGTCCTCCGTAATTGGTTTTGTTTACAGGTCTCCATTGAAGATTGATTTCGTGAATACGGCAAGCTTCCGTGAGCGCTTCAGCCCGGAAGTCGGCTCCGTTATCGGCATGAAGCGTATCCATGAAACCCCATACGTCCCAATTTGACTCAATGCCCATTTTCATCAGCCATTCATTCTTTGGCAAAATGGAGTTTGCTACGCACATTGCCACAGATAAACCGGAAGGGGCATCAAGCGACATATGGTAGCCGGTAATCATCCTGCTGTAGACATCAATCGCTAGTGTGATAAATGGTCTGCCAATAGGTCGGCGTGTCTCTTCATCTACAATAATGACATCCATTTTGGTGTGGTCGATTTGTACAATTTGCAGCGGATAGTCTGCAATGAATTCACCCGGAGCGGGTTCAAACTTTGTTCTTGTCTCGCTTTTGCTGCCTCGTCGTTTTGCCCTTTGGTATTCGCTGATTTGGCTGATTCTGTTGCGAATGGTATTTTTGCTTGGCGGCGTGAGGTTTTTCTTCTGGCATTCCGCTAAAACGACATTGATCACATATTGTACGGATGGCTTTATTCTTTTTAAATAATGTTCTTCAATCGCCTTTTGAATGATTTTCTCAGCCTGCTGTTCTATGCGAACCTCTCCTTTTGATCTCCCCCTTTTTCTTGGTAAAAGACCTGTGAGTGTTCCTGTAGAGGTGTATCCTCTCGCCCACTTGTATACTGTTGTAAAATGTGCTCCGGCTTTTTTGGCATATTCTTCAACTTCCTCTCTGGAACCGTTGTTGAGTATCGGCTGAATCGCAGTAAATCGCCTTTCCATTTCTTTCCAGTCAGAGTCAGAGATATCGGAAAGATCCCTATGGATAAAATCATTTTCGGGAATTTGTTCCATATCTACCGGTTTTAGATCATTGATTAGAAGGCGCTTTGCTTTTTTTGTCTTTATGTTTACGCCTATCAATTCGGATGCATCAAGTATTTGCGTGATCTTGTAGATGTCGTTGTTGTACTGGACATATTCGTTAGCGAGCAGTTTTAGTTTCCGGCGGTCTATTTTATATGAGTTTTCAGAGTTCATTTAAAATTCCTTCTTCATAAGTTTCATCGATGTTAAGCCAAATGGTGCTCCACGCATTGATTTCTTGCCCAATATCAATAGCAATCTTTTTATGGACGATTAGATGGTATAACTGGGATATCGCAATGGCCTGTAGGGTTTTGGTAGCATACAAAGCTTCTATAAGATGGTCAATCTGTGTATGCCCTACGGCTTGCAAATATTCCAAAATACGTGATTCTTCACGTTGGTCAAATGACATTTTTTTATAGCGTTTTAGTAGTAGAATATTTTCTAACTCGATACCTCGTATTTTATTGTCATCGTAAATTTTGAAAATGTAATCATTTTCTTGTGCGTAGCGTGTCGCAATTTTGAACTTTGGGCGCAACTCATGAAATTTTTTCTTCAATATTTCATGGGGCTTGACCTCAATGAGTAGCGATTTTGGATAGATAGATTGAGAGTCGTATTGAGGCAAGGATTTAAAAGTGACAAGAAAATCCGGCGTGTAGGTTACTGTTTTCCCATTTTTGTTTTCGTATTCAATGGTAACAGGCTGTTCCTCCACATCAAGAACCATGTCATTAAACTCAAGCAAGATCAGCAAGTCTCTTTCAAGGAGTGATTCATGCCATATGCTCTTTTCACCCCTGAAGGGATAGTATCCGGATGAACTGCCGTAAGTATATGCCGCAGTACGATTTTTCAGAGATATTTTCATTTCATATACTCGCTTTTGTTACTTTGTAGCGTATTTAAATGGGTTATTTTCACTTTGTATTGCTTTTTATTGAATATATTAGCGTTTTTCGCTGGATAAAATCTCATTTTTCAGCCTTTATTTGGGTTATTTTAGCGTTTTTTATTGGAACTGTCAGGGGAAGCCATAAGGCTAAAATAGGTGAAGTAGGGCTTGCGCATCGTGGGATTTTATTTTTTGATGAACTGCCGCACTTTAGCAAAAGTGTTCTTGAAGCTCTCAGAGAGCCGCTGCAAGACAACAAAATCCACATTTCAAGAGTTAACGCAAAAGTAGAGTACCCAAGCGATTTTCTTTTTGTGGCTGCTATGAACCCATGCCCATGCGGCAACCTGCTTCATGCGCATAAAGAGTGCAGATGCAGTGAACTTGACATAGTACGGTATAAAAACAGGCTTTCCGATCCATTTTTGGATAGGATAGATTTGTGCGTGGTGATGCAACAAGTCGCTCCGAGTGACACATCAAGCATAAGTTCACGGCAGATGCACGAAAAGATACTTGAGGTATATCGCATGGTAAAGCAGCGGGGACAAAAAAGTTTTACGGCAAAACTCAGCGATGCAGAGATAGACAAGTTTTGTGTTTTAAGTGCAGAGGCAAAAGCCGTTTTGGATATGGCGGTTCATAAATTTGCACTCTCTTTTAGAAGTATCAAAAAGATTCAAAAGGTTGCCAGAACCATCGCAGATTTGCGTGCGGGAGATGTGATAGAAAAAGGCGATATCTTAGAGGCACTCAGCTACAGAAGAAGATAGCCTCTAAAAGCAAGTGGTTACTTAGCGATACCCTCAACAGATATCTCAAGTTTTACTTTTTCGCTTACTGCAACGCCGCCGGCTTCCAGCACTCTGTTCCATTTGACATTATAATCTCTTCTGTCGATTGTTCCCATAAGTGTAAATCCGGCTCTTTTTTTGCCCATTGGGTCTATAACGGTTCCGCCAAACTCATAGTCAAGCACCACATCTTTTGTGACATCTTTTATGGTCAGTTTCCCGTATGCCTTGTCGCCTTTTACCTTGTCTAGCACAAACTTGATTTTTGGGTATTTTTCCGCATCAAGAATCTCAGATGATTTAAGATGCGCATCCCTGTCTTCTATATTTGTGTTGATAGAAGCAACCTCGATTTCGCCCTGAAGTTTTGTCAAAAGAGCAGATTTGTCATCTAGCTCAAATGTTCCTGAAAACTCCTCAAACTCCCCGCCAACGGTACTTACCATCATATGTTTTACTTTAAAAGCAACATTTGTATGTGAAACATCTACATTATAAGATGCACCAAAAAGAGAGCTAAATCCAAGCAGCAAAGCCGCCAACGAGTGTAATATTTTCATCTTCAATCCTTTAATTTGGTTTGAAGCATTATCCGCTTTTTTTTGCTTTTTCGCTCTTAATAATGTCAATTAGTGACATTATTTAATTTATACATTATAGTAACTTGCACTTGGATGGTAAACCACTAGCGCAGAGGTGGACTGCTCAGGGTGGATTTGAAATGTCTCGCTTAACTCTATGCCGAACTCTTCAGGTTTTAAGAGATTGAAGAGTGGGCGGTTAAGCTCAAGGTTTGGGCAGGCTGCGTAACCGAATGAGTAGCGGCATCCCTCGTACGCCGACATTTTTACATCGCTTAGTCTGTTTCCCTCATCTTTTGCTATGCCGAGATCAAGCCGTATCTGCTTATGTGCTATCTCCGCCAAAGCTTCAGCAAGCTCAACGCCTAGTCCGTGAAATCGATAATACTCTGTGTAGTCGCCTCTCTCATAAATCTCTCTCTCGACCTCGCTAAGTTTTGCTCCCGCACTCACACAGGTAAAGGCTACCACATCGTGTCTGTCTCTATGAAAAAAGTCGCTTAATGCACGGTGTGGTTGTTTTGACTGACGAGGAAAAGTAAATTTCTCTTTGGTTCTGCCCATAATCTCATATAGAGGCTCACGGTTTATTTCACTCTCGCTGTTGTAGCCTTCGCTCTCGTCAAAAATGAGAAGAGTGTCATCATCGCTTCTGCATGGCCAGTAGCCGTAAATAATTGTCGGTTCAAAGAGTTTCTCTTCGATAAAGCGTTTTTTTAGCTTCTCATATGCGGGATAAACGACTTCATTTAACTGTTTTTCATAAGCCTCTTTGCTCAATCCTTTTGAGCTGTAGCCCCAACGAGCTTTAAAAAGAAGCTTGTGGTTTAGCCACTCAAACGCCATCTCAATTTGCGTTTGTGTAAGTTTTAGTTCTCTTCTTCCCCAAAACGGCGGAGTCGGGACTTTGACATCGCGAGAGGGCATTTTAAGTTCAGAAAACGGCGGGATAATTATCTCTTCTTTGACTTTAACCATCTTCTCTTCGCCATCTTTACCGTGCAGGTCGGTATCAAGATTGCCAGATTCTATGCGGCTCATGGCAGTTACGCCGTCAAACGCATCTTTGCAGTAAAAGATAGGTCCGTCGTAAACAGGGCGGCAAAAATCATCTATAAAAGAGCGAGTAAGCGCCGCACCGCCTAGAAGTACCGGGATTTTTATCCCTTCTCTTTGAAGTGCTTCTAGGTTCTCTTTCATAACCTGAGTAGATTTTACCAGAAGCCCGCTCATGCCGATTGCGCTTGCATTTGACTCTTTTAAGGTTTTTATGAACGCCTCTATATCAACTTTTATGCCGAGATTTATGACTTTAAATCCGTTGTTTGAGAGGATGATGTCAACCAGGTTTTTGCCGACATCGTGAACATCCCCTTTTACCGTTCCCAAAATAAGCGTGGTATCTACTTTTTTATCTATCTTTGGCAAATATGGATTTAGATAGTCAACCGTTTTTTTCATGGTTTCGGCACTTTGCAGAACAAAGGGGAGCTGCATATCGCCACGCCCAAAAAGTTCGCCGACGACTTTCATGGCATCAATCAAAATCTCATTTACGATTTTTTCCGGTGCGATGGAGTGCCTTGCCTCTTCCACTAAAGGAATCATCCGCTCTTTGTCGCCATCCATAAGTAGTTTTGCGATTTTCTCTTCCATGCTCATGGCAAGATAGGCTTCGTCTATTGCGCTGTTATCGACTTTTTCTTTTGTGCTAAAGTGTTCTATAAACTCAAAAAGAGCCGCACCGCCTGCTTTGCGGTTAAAGATAAGGTTGTCGCATATCTCTTGGTCTGTTTCGCTGATTTTATTTATGGGTATAATGTGCTGAACATTTATGATAACGCTTGTAAGCCCTGCCTGTGTGCAGTGGTGCAAAAACATGGAGTTCAGGTAGGGTCTTGCATCTTTGTCTAGTCCGAAAGAGATATTTGAAAGCCCCAAAATCGCCCCGACTTCTGGATGTTTGGTACGCAACTCCCTTATGGCTTCGATGGTGTTTATACCGGCATCCACATACTCTTCATCACCGCTTCCAAGGGTAAATGTAAGTAGGTCAAAAACCAAATCTTGCGGTTTTATGCCATGTTTTTTGGTGGCAAGTTCATATATACGCTCGGCAACCTCAAGTTTTCTCTCAACCGTTTTTGCCATTCCCTCTTCATCTATGGTCAGACAAACAAGAGCCGCCCCAAATTTTTTAGCTAAAGCGCAAACCTTGTCAAACTTCTCTATCCCGTCTTCAAGGTTTACGGAGTTGATGATAGGCTTGCCGCCGATGAGTTTTAGCGCTTCTTCTAGTGCGGGTGTCTGTGTGGAGTCGGGCATAAGCGGAAGTGCTATCTTTTGAGCATACAAACTCATAACCCTGTTCATATCTTTTGTCTCGTCTCGCCCCGCAAAACCCACACTTACATCAAGTACATGCGCACCCACTCTTACCTGCTGTTGAGCGACACTAAGAGTTCCCTCATAATCCTCCGCCAAAAGCAGTTCACGAAACGCTTTTGAACCCGTTGCATTGCTTCTCTCTCCGACAAGCAAAACGGATGACTCTTGAGTAAGTGAGACGGTGTTAAATAGTGAGGCAAGAGAGTTGGGCTGTGAACCTTTTGGCTCTTTTGGAGCGGTTTTGCTTACACGGTTTACCAGTGCACGGATATGTTGAGGTGTCGTGCCGCAACATCCGCCCAAAAAGCCAACTCCGTCATACTTTAAAAAACCTTCCTGCTTTGTGGCAAACTCATCTGGTCCCATCGGGTAGTAGGTGTAGCCGCCTCGGTTTTGCGGAAGTCCTGCGTTTGCGTGTACGCTGATGGGTTTATGCCAAATCTCGCTTAGAGTTTTTACATGTTTTTCGACCTGCTCAGGACCTGTTCCGCAGTTAAATCCAAGTGATATAATGTCAAAAGGCTCTAAAATAGTCGCAATAGTCGAAGCGTCAGTTCCTATAAGCATAGTTCCGCTTAGCTCGATAGTTACGGAAACCATAATAGGAATCTCTACGCCCTTTTGCCTGCAAGCCTCGGCGCATGCGTGAAGCGCGGCTTTTATCTGGAGCGGATCTTGACAAGTTTCAAGCAAGAAAACATCCACACCGCCGTCAATTAGTGCCAGACAAAACTCCGTGTAGCCCTCAAGCATCTCATCATAAGTTATATGCCCTAAAGATGGGAGTTTTGTCCCCGGTCCGATGGAGCCTAAGCAGAGGCGCGGATGCTCCGGTGTGGAAAATTTTTCGCACTCCTCTTTTGCAAGTCTTGTTCCCTCACGGGTCAGTTCATAAGCGCGATGAGAGATGCCGTACTCATCTAAAACCCAAGAGAATGAACCAAAAGTATTGGTTGTGATAAGGTCTGCACCCGCCCTCAGATAGGCACGGTAAATCTCGCTCAAAACTTCGGGGCACGTGGTGTTCAAGAGTTCGTTACACCCCTCATTGCCCTCCCACGCCTCTTTTGGGATTTTTGCTTCTCTTTGTTGAAGCTGTGTTCCCATGGCTCCGTCAATAATAAGCGGTCTGGTTTTTATGGTTTTTAAGATATACTCTTTCGTTGTCATGCATAATCTTTTGGTAAGGTAAATGGTGATTTGATTTTACCAAAAGAGAGCATAAAAGAGACTTTTAGAAAAAAGATATGTAAAGTTATAATAATTATTATGATTGATAATATATTTTTTTATAAAATCTGCTATAATTTTGGCAAAATAATGTCAAACTGACGAGGAGTTTACATGAGTGAGAGTAGTTCAGGCATCAAGTTGCCTACTCCGTGGAGATATAATAGATATTTTTTCTTTACTTTTTTAACAGTTACGGCTTTGGTTATGCCGTGGATACAGATAGAGGGAAGCCACTTTTTTCTGCTGAGTTTTGACAAACTCAAGCTGCATCTTGGGTTTGTGCAGTTTGATATGCAAGAACTCTACCTTATGCCGTTTTTGCTGATGATACTCTTTTTGGGGATTTTTGGGATGACTGTTATGGGCGGAAGAGTATTTTGCGGCTGGATTTGTCCGCAGACTATTTTTCGTGTTATCTACCGTGATGTGATTGAGACAAAACTTCTCAAGCTTAGAAAACGCATCAAAAACAAGCAGCAAGAACCGGATATGTCACTGAGTGAAAACAAGATAAAAAAAGTTATAGCCGTTGTTTTGTGGGTAGCACTGTCGTTTGTGGCAAGCGCAAATCTTATCTGGTATTTTGTGCCGCCTGAGGATTTTTTTGCTTATATGGCAGACCCTTTTGAGCATATGATTTTGCTTGGAACGCTTGTTTCGTCCGCTCTTTTTCTTATCTATGATATCGTCTTTTTGCAAGAAGATTACTGTATCTATGTCTGTCCGTACTCAAGGGTTCAGTCTGTTCTCTATGATGACCACACCGTTATGGCACTCTACAACACTAACCGTGGCGGGCATATCTATAATGAGCATAAAGAGAAGGTGTTTACAAAACAAAAAGATTTACAAGCCTTTGAGCCGCACGCGGAGTGTACGGCATGCGAGAGTTGTGTAACGGTCTGTCCGACCCATATAGACATCCGAAAAGGGTTGCAGCTTGAGTGTATCAACTGTTTGGAGTGTGTGGATGCCTGTACCGTCGTTATGGGCAAACTGGGTAAACCGTCGCTTGTTACTTGGTCGAGTGAGTATGAGATTATCCAAAAGAAGGGAAAAACACGCTACTTCCGTCCAAAGATTATTGCATACGCTCTGCTTCTTGTCGGTTTGGCGGTTGCTATGGTTGTGATGGGAAGTAAAAAAGAGCATATGCTCCTTAACATCAACAAAGAAAATCGTCTCTACTCCATCAACAAAGAAGGCGAAGGAAGAGTGGCGGTGGAAAATGCTTATGAGTTTTTACTTCAAAACACACAAAGCGAGACGCTCAAATTTTATTTTGAAGTAAATTTACCGCAAGGCATGGAAGGGAAACTTGAGATTGTTAAGCCAACGGAGCCTTTTGATATTACGCCTGATGTCAAAAAGAAGAAGATTGTTGTGCTAAAAACATACGATAAGCTTGCTAATGATGCACGTCACGATACTATCATCCCAATCACGATTCGTGCGTATGCACTGGGGCATGAAGACAAAATCGTTGTTTTGAGAGAGTCAACATTTACATATCCAAAAGCAGATGTTTTAAAAGAGGCGAAATAATCTTCATTTAAAACACAATTCGATAGACTTTAAAAATTGGCATTTAAAAGGTCTATCGATGATAAAAAAAATTCTGCTCTCTCTTTTTATGCTCTATACGCTTTTAGGTTTTTTTGTCATTCCTTTTGTTTTAGAGATGCAAATACCAAAAATTGTCTCAAATCAGCTTCACGCAAAACTCTCTATCAAAGATATCTCTTTTAATCCGTTTCTTTTTCATCTTGATGTTTATGGGGTAGAGCTTCAAGATGAAAGAGAACAAAAACTCGCCTCTTTTGAAGTATTTAGAGCAAATTTTGAACCTCATCTGCTTTTTGTCGGGTCGGTTTATTTTAAAAACATCACTCTGCAAAAGCCACAAATTTTTCTGAACTTTGATAAAGAGGGAAAACTAAATTTTGACAATCTTGTCAAAAACAGTACGCAAAACGAACCGAATAAGACACGCTCAAGCAGCGAACTTCCTCACATCGTCATAGATACGGTTGCACTGGAGGATGGCTCTTTTGCTTTGCATGATTTGAGAAATCCAACCCCTTTTGAGCTTGTGGCAGATGCCATCAACCTTAAAGTGAGTGATATTGATACGCAAAGTTTTGATGCAAAGAGTGCAAAAGTACGCCTTACTTCACGGCTTGGAGATGGAGGAAGCGTCGATGTGAGAGGCGATATCGCAAGTTACGACCCTTTTATCATTGATGGCAATGTCAACATTGAAGCGACACAGCTCTATACATTTTGGAAATATATGCAAGACTGCCTCAAGCTTGAGATTGCCGACGGGAAGCTCTTTTTTGTCACAAACTACCATTTTAATGCAGCAGATATCAACGCAACAACGCTTGAAAATCTTTTTATCTCTCTTGAAAATCTTCGCGTCAAACCAAAGAGTAAAAACCATGATTTGCTTACGCTAAAAACTCTTCGTTTAGAGGATGTACGCATAAAACCTATGCGTCAAGAGCTGTTTGTACAGGATATTATCATCGAATCTTTAAGCGCAAACGCAAAAAGAGATACGCAGGGCAATATAGACTGGATTGGTTATCTGGAGGCAAAACAGCAAAGCGCAAAAGAGCAGAAGCCGCAAAAAGAGAATGCGCCGTGGAGTGCAGAGGTCGCAAAGATTTCACTTAATGGCATTGGAGCGCTCTTTGAAGATAAAAGTATCACGCCTAGCGTTAAAACGAAAATGGATGTGGTAAATGCAGAGATAAAAAATGTGACACTTTTGGGAGAAGAGGCGTTAACTTATAAAGCAGATGTGCGATTGGGTGAAGCTGCGTGTAACTTTCAAGGATTGCTCAAACATAAAAACCTCATGCTTGATTCCAGCGCCAAATGCTCAAATTTAGGACTTTTGCACTATGTTCCATATATAGACAAGATAGCCTTAGAGCAACTAAAAACATACAACGTGGCACTAAAGGGCGGGGTTGTAGGTTTTAATGCGCATGTTGCCATTGAGGATAAAAATGCGCAAATTAGTACGGTTATCGATAAAGCAGATCTGAAGCTTGAGAATTTCCATCTTGCAAAAAGAAAAAGCGGAGAAAAAGTTCTCGCTTTTAAAACTTTTACCATTCAAAATGCTTCTATAGACACCGCTAAAAAAGAGGCGCATGTGGCAACCACAACGCTAGAGAAGCTCTCTTTTGGTCTCAAAAAAGAGAAAAACGGCTTAATAGACGTTACAGAGCTTGTAGAGCTAAAAGAGGTCAAAAAAGGCGCCGAAGCAAATATCGCAAAAGACACACCTCAAGAGAAGCCCTACAGGGTAGCGATAGGGGCTTTTGATATGAATGATGCAGAGGTTATTTTTGAGGATAAAAGTGTACAAAACAGTGCGAAAGTTGTTTTAGACAAGATTCACGCAGGTGCAAAAAATATAGACTCAAATGCAAAGAGCACATTAGCGTATGCCATAGATATGCGAGTCAACAAAGTAGGCAAGATAGATGCAAAAGGGTCGCTGCAACATACACCGCTAGAGCAAAAAGGGACGCTAAGGCTTCAAAAAATCTCCCTAAAAGAGCTTACCCCTTATCTGCAAGAGAGTACATTTTTAAAAATCAGCGACGGATATCTAACTCTGAACAGCAAAAACAGCTATAAGCAAAGAGACGAGAAGTTTGACGCTTCTGTGGATGGAAGTCTCAATGTGAGAGATTTTTTCTTGCATGATACGCGGGACAACAGTACGATTGCCTCTTTTGTCAAAGCAGATGTTAACTCATTTGCGTTTAAAAGTACGCCAAACAGGTTGAGTGTCGATGAGGTTTTGCTTGACTCTTTTTATGTTGATGCCCAAATCAATGAAGACAAAAGTATGAATCTTGCAAAGTTAACCAAAGAGATGCAAGAACCAAAAAAGGAGACAAAAAAAGAGGTCGTACAGCAGAAAGAGCCTTTTGATGCGAGGCTTCTTAAGCTCAAAGTCAAAAACGGAAGTGCAAATTTTGCGGACTACTCTTTGCCAATTGATTTTAAAACATCCATTCACGACCTAAACGGCGACATCTATGCACTATCTAATATCAAAGGCGGCGTGAGTTATGTTGAGATGGACGGAGAGGTGGACGCTTATGGTTCTGCGAAACTCAAGGGTAGCGTGGAGGCTTCGGATTTTAAATCTTATATGGATTTGAATCTAAACTTTCGCAATCTAAGTCTTAACTCTTTTAGCGGTTACAGTGCCCAGTTTGCAGGCTACAAAATAGATGAGGGAAAATTTTTCCTAGATTTGCAGTACAAGATTTTTGACTCACAGCTTCTTGGCGAAAACAGTCTTATCATCAAAAAAATCAAACTCGGAGAGGAGATAGAGGATGAAAATATCACCAAGCTTCCTCTAGGGTTTGCGGTTGCACTCCTAGAAGACAGCGAGGGGGTTATAGATATCAATATGCCAGTAGATGGCGATTTGAGTAAACCTGATTTTAAATATGGCGCAATGGTTCTTAAAACATTTGCAAATCTAATCATCAAGGCAGTGGCGTCTCCGTTTAAGTTTTTGGGTGCTGCGCTTGGGATAAAATCCGATGAGCTTGAGTTTATAGAGTTTGGTGCTTCCGAGTTTGGGCTATTGCCTCCCGAGAGAGAAAAGCTTGACAATATTGCAAAAATACTGCATGAAAAACCAAAACTCTCGCTTAAAATTTCCGGCGGATATGATACCCAAAAAGACAAAGAGGCAATTCAGGCTAAAAAGCTTACGGAGGAGGTTATCAAACAAGGTAACGATGGCGGTAGCGTTAGTGTAAACTCTATTGAAATGCTTTGCATCCCTCGTCTTGGCAAAGAGAAGGTAGTGTCCCTTAGAGCCAAAATAGGAGAAAAATATCATCAAGAACTCTTTAGGGCAGAGTTCCAAAAAGCACTTGTAGATGAGTGTATGACAACATGGAGTGTTTTGGATGAGGAGCTTGTGGCTCTGGCAAACAGTAGGGCAGATACCATAGCGACCTATCTTATAGGGGTAAAAAACGTAGATGCAACAAAAGTTGTCGTAGAGAAAGTACAAAAAAGAGATGATACCAAAGAGCAGTGGGTAAAAAGCACACTTAGAATAGATGCATTATAAATTTTTGCTATAATTACATTTTTTTAAAGGATAGTTTATGCCATTTTCACCCACAAATAGAAAAGGTACGGTAAACGGAGTGATTTTCGTAGCCATCTTTGCCGCAGCGGCAACGATGATTTCAGAAATTGCTTTTGTAAAATCGCTTGGTATTTCACCACTTGTTATCGGGATTGTTATCGGGATTTTTTATGCCAACACACTACACAACAACACCCCAAAAGCATGGAGTGGCGGGATAACATTTTCTGCCAAAAAAATCCTTCGCTTTGCTATTGTTTTTTATGGATTTCGCATCACTTTTCAGCAGATAGCGGAGGTTGGCGCGGAGGGCTTTTTGGTCTCACTTATCATGCTCTCGACTACATTTATACTCGGAACATGGGCAGGGCAGCGATTTTTTAAGATGGATAGAGACACAGCCATGCTCAGTGCTTCCGGGGCTTCGGTTTGCGGAGCAGCGGCAGTTTTAGCGACAGAGCCTGTTTTAAAAGCGGAGGAGCATAAAGCAGCCATCGCCGTCTCTATGGTTGTTCTCTTTGGAACCATAGCGATGTTTTTGTACCCCGCACTCTACAACATGGGCATTTTTGATATGAGCGCAAAAGAGTTTGGTATCTATGTGGGCGGGACTATCCATGAAGTGGCACAGGTTGTTGCAGTTCCTGCTTCTATACCGGGGGCGAGTGAAGAGATGGCAAATTCGGCGGTCATTGTGAAGATGACGAGAGTTATTATGATTGCGCCGATGCTTATCCTTCTTGGGATTTACCTCTCTATGAGTGCAAAAAAGAGCGGGGGCGAGGCAGGCGGCGTAAAGCTTGTTATCCCGTGGTTTGCGGTTTACTTTATCGGAATGGCAGGATTTAACTCGCTTGGTATCGTGCCGCAAAATATCGTTGCGCTTATCAACCAGATAGATACATTTTTGCTCACCATGGCGATGACTGCGCTGGGCATCGGGACGGTATTTTCTAAGTTTAAAGGACTTGGACTGGCACCAATCTATGCGGCGGGAACAATGTTTGCATGGCTTGTTGTCGGAGGATATTTTATTACAAAATGGGTTGTAGCGACATTTTAGGGGTAGAGTTTTAACTAAATCATTATATAATAAAGCTCTATTTTCAAGGAGACAAAAAACAAGTATGCCTCACCTGCCAAATACACTCAACTCTTATTGGCTCTGGAGAGAGGTCTGCGCAAAACTTGGCGTCTCAAACCCGACTTATCGGTATTGGAAAAGTACTCCAAATCTTAAGCTTAACAACAAGTATCTTTTTGTACAAAAAAACACGCTTCCTCAAAAATATGAGTACGTGGAGAAGATACTCACAGATCTCTC
This sequence comes from Sulfurimonas sp., assembly GCF_028694605.1. Taxonomy (GTDB): domain Bacteria; phylum Campylobacterota; class Campylobacteria; order Campylobacterales; family Sulfurimonadaceae; genus Sulfurimonas. Next base: position 69,414 of record NZ_JAQVKP010000014.1, read on the forward strand.
CGGGCATCTTCCCATCAAGTACGCTTCTGACAAACTTCATGTCAATGAGCATCTGTTCTCCTACGAGAAGATGAAGCTCTACAAAGAGTTTGAGTACAAATTTGTCGAGGATGTAAAGTTTGTCAATATCAAAAAATTTTTTACAGAGTTTGGTATAAAAGTTGGGAAAAATTCTATTATTCAGCTTGGGAAGATAAAAGATTTGGAGTTTGCGCCAAATGCAACATTTTACAACCTAAAAAATGATTACGGCATAGTGGTGTACGACTGATGGATGCTTTTTTTCTGGAGTCCAAAGACCCGCTTTTTGGGATTATTATCTTTTTTGTTCTTATTTTTGTCATCACATTTTTCTCCTACTGGCTTTCCAAATATAAAAAAAGAGAAGACCACAAGCATCTTGACATGTTTTTACAACAATTTCAGTCGCTTCCTTCACAAAACGAGCTTAAAGTGCTTATCGCTAAAGGCGAACTCTCTGAAAAATCTTGGTTTTTACTTGCAAATGCTTATACGAAGAGCGGTAACTATGAAAAAAGCATTGAGATTTACAGTGAACTTTTAAAAGTCGGAGATAAAGCGAATTATAGAGATACTATGTTTTTGCTAGGAAAAACCTATTTTAAAGCCGGTTTTTTAGAGCGTGCCAAAACCGTTTTTTTGGAAATACTAAAGGCAAATCCGCGAACCCCGCAAGCATTAAACTATCTCCTTTTGGTTTATGAGCAGACACGTGACTATAAAGCGGCGATGGAAATTTTGGAGCCATTAGAGGAGCTTGGAAAGGATACGGTAGTGCAAAGAGCCTATCTTGAGGCGCTGCTTGTGCTTCACTATACAAAGCTCACGCCACAGCAAAAGGCAGAGGAGTTGTTGCAAATCTATAAAAGTTCTCATGCACTTACTCACCTTGTTTTTGAGTATCTATTTCGAGTAAATCCTAAGAGCGCTTGGGAGAACTTTGACGCTTCAAAAGCAGAAGAACTTATTGATGTTTTATGGAGTGTTGACAAAAAAGATTTAAACCTTGAAGTTATTATGCAAAATAGCTACCTAAGAGAGCTTTACAGCGCCAAAGGGTATATAAAAGTGGCAAACAGAAGCTCTGTTTTTGAGCTTGATATCCTTATAAACCTTGATGCAAAAGTCAATGCAACGCTTGGTTTTGAGTATATCTGCAATAACTGTAAAGTTGTTTTCCCGTTTGCATTTCATCGTTGCAGCAATTGCCATGCTATAGACACTTCAAGAGCAGAAATCACTCTTGTAAAAGATTATCATAAGGATTTTAGTGAAGAAAATAACTCTTTTCAGTGACGGAAGCGCGCTTGGAAACCCGGGACCGGGCGGATACGCCGCCATCCTTCGCTTTGGAGACAAAGAGAGGGAGATTTGCGGAGGAGAGTTGCATACGACTAACAACAGAATGGAACTTTTGGGGGTTATCGAGGGGCTTAGAGCATTAAGGGAGCCGTGCGAAGTTGCTATCGTATCAGACTCATCTTATGTCGTAAAGGGGATTAACGAGTGGCTGGGTGATTGGGTCAAAAGAGATTTTAAAAAGGTAAAAAATCCGGATTTATGGATGGAGTATATAAAAGTAGCAAAACCGCATAGAGTTAGTGCAACATGGGTACGAGGACATGACGGACATCCCGAAAATGAACGGTGCGACATTTTGGCAAAAGATGAAGCTCAAAAAATGAAAGAGAAAAGACAATGAGTAAAAAAATAGAGGATTTAGAAGAGGTTTTGGGGTATAAGTTTAAAAACAATAAGCTCCTTATCGAAGCGCTGACGCACAAAAGCCATAAACAGCCCTACGATAATGAGCGACTTGAGTTTTTGGGTGATGCGGTTTTGGATTTGATTGTCGGAGAGTATCTTTTTTTCAAATTTCCAAAATCAGATGAAGGTTCTTTGTCAAAAATCAGAGCATCGCTTGTCAATGAAGATGGGTTTGAAAAACTTGCACGCTCCATAGGGCTTGGGCAGCATATCTATCTATCAAACGCGGAAGAGAATAACGGCGGGCGCGAAAAAGCCTCACTGCTCTCAAACGCTTTTGAAGCGGTGATGGGTGCTATCTATCTTGAGAGCGGGTTAGAGCGTGTGCGTGAGATTGCGATTGCGCTTATAGAGAAGAACCATCCTGACATATCGCTTGATTCGCTCTTTCGTGATTTCAAAACAACGCTTCAAGAGCTTACACAGGCAAGATTTGGAGAGACCCCGGAGTATATAGTGGTGGCAAGTCGAGGACCTGATCATAAAAAAGAGTTTGAGGTAGCGGTTATCATAGAAAACAAAGAATATGCAAGGGCTGTAGGAAAAAGCAAAAAAATTGCACAACAAGAGGCAGCAGCGGTGGCGGTAAAATTGTTAAAGGAAGCAAAGTGAACAGTTTTGGACAAAAATTAAAAATAAGCACGTTTGGAGAGTCGCACGGCAGGGCAATCGGATGTCTGCTTGATGGCATTCCAGCAGGGCTTGAGATAGATGAGGCGTTTATTCAAAGCGAGCTAGACCGCAGAAAACCTGGTAAAAGCGAGTTTGAGACGGCAAGAAAAGAAGATGATAAAGTAGAGATACTCAGCGGAGTATTTGAGGGCAAAAGCACTGGAACACCCATCGCTATGGTTATCTACAACACAGACCAAAAATCCAAAGACTACTCAAATATCAAAGATATTTTTCGCCCCGGGCATGCAGATTTTACCTATTTTCACAAGTACGGTTTACGTGATTACCGTGGCGGTGGAAGAAGTTCTGCGAGAGAGACGGCGGCACGAGTGGCGGCAGGTGCCATAGCAAAACTGATGTTGCGCCGACTTGACATTGAGGTACTTAGCGGTATTTGTGAGATTGACGGAATAAAATCTGAAACTTTTGACTACGAAGCAGCAAAAAAAAGCATCATTTATGCGCTTGATGCTGCGAAAGAGGAGGCACAAAAAGAGGCAGTGCTTAGAGCTAAAAATACACACGATTCAGTCGGCGGTGTATCAAGGGTAGTGGTGCGAGGTGCACCAATAGGACTGGGTCAGCCGCTCTACTATAAGCTAGATAGTGTTTTAGCGGATGCCATGATGGGTATCAATGCAGTAAAAGCGGTTGAGATAGGCGATGGGATTTTAAGTGCTTCTTTGAAAGGATCGCAAAACAATGATGCCATAAGAGCAAGCGGATTTCTCTCCAACCATGCAGGCGGTATCTTAGGCGGTATCAGCAACGGCGAAGAGATTGTTATGAATGTCTATTTCAAACCGACACCTTCTATCTTTCAAGAGCAGCAAACTATTACAAGCCAAAACGAAGAGGTTGACTTCTCGCTCAAAGGGCGCCATGACCCGTGCGTTGCCATCAGAGGAACCGTAGTATGCGAAGCTATGGCAGCACTTGTTATCGCCGATATGGTGCTTTTAAATATGGGCTCCAAGATGGACGGGGTTGTTAGATATTATAAACAGTAGTTTAAATTATTGAAGTAATAAGTTTTTATTAATTTTAATATAGCTAAAATGTCCCTGAAAAATCAAAAGAGGTGATGTTGATGCGTATTATTTTATTTATGTTTATTCTTGTGCTTGCTTTGCAGGCAAAGCCAATCTTTAGCAATACCGACCAGGCAGACAGCTCTCAGTATATAGAGGCTTTAAAAAATCTTGTTATTGCTACACAAAAAACCAGAGGCTTGACAAACAGTTATCTTAACGGTAATCTTATAGCTTTGATGCTTGTGCAAGATGCCAAAAGCAATATGAAAAAAGCCATAGGTTCTATGGAATCTTTGAAGCTTGCTTCAGACCCTGTTATCAATCAAAGAGCCACCGATATGAGCAGCAAGCTTACAGATCTTAACCGCAAGGCATTTAAGCTCAAACCCGAAGAGTCGTTTGAGCGCTACACGCAAGAGATTGAGCAGATTTTAATGCTTGCGCAAACAGTAAGCAAAAGAAGCGCAGACCACATGAGTCCATTTGCAAAAGATGCATCTTTTGTGATGATGGAGCAGATGCTGCCGCTTACAGAGTATGTCGGACAGCTAAGGGGCTATGGCTCTGGAATCGCTGCCAAAGGTGCAATAACACAAGAACAAAAAGAGAATCTATCGGTAATTATTGCAAATCTGACCTCTCTAAACAATGAGTTGCAGGCGCGTATTAAAAATGTTCTCAGCAGCGGTAGAAAGTATTATCCGCAGGATGTGGAAGAAAAAGTTACAAAAATGAACAGCTCACTTGAAGCTTATGTAGAGTTTGCAAAAAAAGAGTTTTATAAAGAGAGCATCTCCATCAACCCTGACAGTTACTTCACAAACGGAACAGAGATAATCACACAAATTATCGCGATATATGACACAACAAACAAAGCTATTTTAGAAGATTCAAAAGGGTGGCTGTAACCAAAAGAGAGTTACTCTTTTGGCTCCATCTTGCTTTTTGCTGATTTTATAGCAGTTCCAAGCGCTGTTTTTGCGATTCCCCATGCTTGAATACCTACCCTTTTTGCCTCTTTTGCAGTTTCAGATTTCAAGGCACTGTCCGCTTTTTTAACCGCTGTTTTTGCCAAAGTAGAAAATCTATCCTTCATGACACCTGCTGTTTCTTTGGAGATATGGATAAGCTCTTCAAGGTCATAGCGCATCTTTTTGTTAAGTTCTAAAAGAATCTTTCCTATGGTTGGGTCACTCTCGTTTGCCTGCGTCTGAACAACTTGTAAAAAGAGGGTGTCAGTTTGGTTCAAATCCTCCATGATAGTGTCATAATCTTCTATAAGGATATGTTTTGCTTCAAGCGGCATATATGCAAGTCTCCTCTTGAATCTATCAATTGATTCAAGCAAACCTGTTCTCATCCCTTTAAGAGTAGCTTCTAAAATATCTTCGGATATGTTCGGCGATGCCTCTGCAATCTCTATACTTGAGTGCAAGATGGTGGAGAGGATTTTTCTTACACGTATGGTGTTGAGCGTTCCTTCTTTGATTGTTTCAAAAGTTAGCTCTCTCACTATCTCCTGAATCATGTTTTTTGCTTCAGAATCCTTAGACTTCTCAAGTGCAGTGATGATGGCCCCTTCAACGGTCTCGCTCAGTATATCAAAAAGGTCGATAGACTGGAGCTTTGCTTGATGAAGCTTTGAGAGTGTAAGTGCATCCTCTTTGTCTATAAGAGACTCAATCTCATCAAAAATTGCATATTTTGCCTCTTGAAGTTCACTCTGTTTTTTTTGGATGTTTTTCTCAAGAAGCTCTTTTTGCACCAAAAGTTCGGCAAGTACATCATGCAACTCTCTTGTTCTCTCATTTATAAGACTCTCCGCAACCTCTTTAATCTCATGCAAATCCATTTTTTCAAACGCTATTGTGTGTAAATCTTGTATGCTCATTATCTTCCTTTTTTTAAAGTACCATTTTGATATGCTGATGTGCTTTTAATGCTTCATATATAAAGTTTCTATCATCTTCATTATGAACAAGCATGTCGAGATTCATGCTTATATACTTGCCGCCTTTGGAATTTTTCGAGTGCGTGAGTTTGTGTTCTCTTTCGCTGATAACATCTCGGATTGCCTGCTTCAAAGCTTCTACTTCGCTAGCGATTAGTTTATAAGACCAAGAGCATGGATATGTAAGCTCAAGTTTTTCGCCTCTAGCGTTTAAAATCTCCACTTTTGCCTCCAGACTTTTCTTCCAACTGTACGTTGCGGATAATCATCCCCTTGTCAATCGCCTTTACCATATCATAAATGGTCAAAAGCCCTATGCTTGTTCCCGTCAGTGCTTCCATCTCTACCCCCGTCTGCCCCGTAAGTTTTGCGGTAACCGTAAGCTTAAATCCGGGAAGTTCACTAAGCTCTTCAACATCACAATTGATTCCGCTTAAGTTGAGCGGGTGACACATCGGAATCAGTTCACTCGTCTTTTTTGTCCCCATGATAGCCGCAATTACTGCTGTTTGAAGCACGGGTCCTTTTTTTGTTTTTTGGCTCACGATAGCATCATAAGCATCTTGGCTCATCTCTATGATACCGCTTGCAACAGCAACACGGGTGGTGGAGTTTTTCTCGCTCACATCGACCATTTTTGGCCTATCTTTTTCATCTAAATGCGTTAAGTTCATCTTTGTTCCAATTAAAATTTATCTTTATTATAACCTATCGTTAGCCAATTTTGCTAACGCCTCTTTGTACTCATGCGGATGGTTAAGATTTAAAAACGGCTTTTCATCTTCAAAATCCACAAATACAGTTTTTGCACTTTTTAGTAAAAAGCCCAGTTTATGGTTCTGCTGTTGAAGCATCATCTCAAATTTCGGTGCAAGTGTACGATGATAGACACCGCACATAGGCTGCATACCGCTTGCGGTTTTGGCGATAGTAGCGTCATAGTCCGGTTTGTCGGTACTGAGGAGTTTTTCTATGATATCTTTGCTAACAAAAGGGGTGTCAACGCTGAGCGCAAAAAATCTATCACATGTCAAATGTTCAAAAATAGCCATAAATCCGGCAGTAGGTGCATAAGTCAAAGAGTTCTTGGCATCTTCTATAAAAGAGGCTTGAAAATGGAATTTTGATTTGTCTTTACAGGAAATATATACATTTTTGAAAATTTTTGAGAGATGATGGAGCTGAAACTCGCTAAGCGTGGAGAAAGAGCCAAAAGGAAGAAGAGATTTATCTTCTCCCATCCGGCTTGATTTGCCACCTGCAAATATGACGCAAGGGGTGTCAAACATCTATTTTTTAAGCAGTTCTGCTTCGATTCTTCTGTTTTGTGCTTTGCCCTCTTTAGTGTCGTTTGACGCTACAGGAGCCTTTTCGCCCATACCTTTAGAAGATACTCTGCTCGCATCGACACCCTCTTTTACGATAAGGTTTTTCACTGCATTTGCTCTGTTTTCAGAGAGAGTTTGGTTGCTCTTATCGCTTCCGACACTGTCTGTGTGACCTACGATTTTTGCATCATAGTTTGGCATATCTTTTAAGAAACCTGCAAACTCTTTGATTTTTGACATATACGCATCGCCTACTTTGTAGGAGTTGTTATCAAAATTTACATGAAGATTTACAAGAACAGAACATCCATCGTTATCAACTTTATGTCCTGCAGGTGTTTTTGGACACTTGTCTTTTGAGTTAAGTACACCGTCTTTGTCATCATCGCCATCTACAGGTTTTGGAGCCGGAGCAGGAACCGGAGCTGGTGCAGGTGCCACAACAGGTGCCGGAGCAGCTACAGGAGCAGGTGCCGGAGCTGCCGGTTGCGCCTTAGGACCAAACGCAACGTTAAGACCGGCTAAGAGAGCCAAGTTGCTATCCCATCTTGTATCGTTTTCTTTAAGCATATAAAGCGCTTCAACTTTGAGTGCGATACTTTCAGCCAAAGGAAGCTTTGCGCCGACACCCGCATTTAAAAATACGCTATCACGGTTGTCTGCAAAATGTTTATCAAGTGTTTCATAACCGACACCAACTTTTGCCAAAGGCTTAATCATGCTATCTGTTTTATACTCATAAACACCATTAAGTGCGATACGGTAGATGTCTGTATCGAGCGCAGAGTTTTTTTCATAGTCAACGTTGTTTGAATAAAGCAAGCTTAACTCAGGCTTCAACAGTGAGTCACAACCATTGTACTGAAGTTCAACCCCAGCCAAAAACTGGTTGTCTAAATCTAAATTTCCTTCAGGAATATTTGCGCCAATTACAGGTGTAATCTCATAATTATACTCTTGTGCCATCAACAGACTGCTTGCAAGAAGTGCTGAAATCAGTAGTGTTTTTCTCATTTTTTGTACCCTCCGTATTTTTTTGGAATTTTAACGGGTTACCTCTTAAGATAACTATAACTTAAGAGCTCAACTTTCGCACATAGAAAATCCTAAATTTCCTACATTCAAAAGCATAAATAAAGCCCATAAATAGGCACTTTAAAGTATAATTTGTTTACGACAACAGACCAATACAAGGTGCTTTTTTATGA
>NZ_JAQVKP010000021.1 GCF_028694605.1 Sulfurimonas sp.
TTCGTTATTAAAGTCTGTTTACTTGCTTAGTTTTCAATGATCTCAAACTACCCTGAAACTTCGTTACAAAGCCTCTTGAAACCTAAACTTTAGGTCTCTGTGTTTGTGGATGGGAATTATAGGGAAAGGATTCTTAAAAGTAGATAAAAAAATAAGGAAATCAGATACAATCTGTTCCTGCACTATTTAATATACATGAATAGCCTGTTTCTGGATGCACCCTTATCGTAACATTTCCCTCTGGACTTGTCATTGTAATATCACAATTAGCTGTTAATAAGTTAGAGTATGGTGGGTTTGTTCCTGTACTTACGGAGGCAGCATATGGTCTTCCTAGATTATCAAAAAAAATTTCTCTCCAACCAACTGTATCACAAGTTGTATTAATACTATTAATTTGATAATTTTTAGTTAAATCCATTTTTTCATTATTTTTAAGATCACCAGCTATATCACCAATATATAAATATTTTCCACTAAGAGCATCTAATGCTGGTTCAGTATGAGTAGAAGTATCAATATTTCCTTCTCTATCTTTATCTGTAAAAACAGCATAATGAATTTCACTTGAATTGCTAGTATAAAATCTTATTCTCCAAAATTCTTTATACCACTTACCATCATTTGTTGCGTCATAACCTGGATTTGCTTTAAAATTTGTATCATTTGGATCAAACTTATCATCAACTATCGCTAAATGCTGTGCGTATCTTATATGAGATAAAACTTGGGTTGCGGCCTCTTGCAGTTTATTGGAGCCGGTTCTTGGCATAATGACTGCTGCTAGTATGCCGATAACGACGATAACAAAAATAAGCTCAATCATAGTAAATGCTTTTTTCATTTTTAATCCAATACGATACATTTACTCTAAGTATAACAGAAAGATTTGAAAATAATGAAATATTTATGCGGCAACTCTAAGAAGAAGTGTTTGAAGGGGTTCAGAGAGAAACAATCTCTCTGAAATTTAGGAGAAAACTAGAGGTTTTCTGCTTTTTTGACATCATATAAGATGTCATCCATAGGATGTCTGTACATAGGCATTCCGAGGCGTTTTTCATCTAGGATGTGACCTATAAAGCCGATGCTTCTTCCTAAAATAAAGAATGCGTTTAGTGCGCCTGCATTGATAAATACATCGATTTCCTCGTCTGTATATCCTAATGCTCTCCACATATCAACCATCAAGATACCGATAGTACCGTCAACATTGAGAATCAAGTTCTCTTTTTTAGATGTTGTCAACTGTTCAACCGTTAGTGCATAATCAAGAAGCGGAGTTGACGGGAAGTTTGCCGCCGCAAATTTCTTTAGTCCTTCAACACGTAAGTCCGGGTTTTTAAGAGACTTAATTCTGTGTCCGATACCCGGGATTGGGATTCCCTCTTTTTTCATATGGTTTAGGAAATCATTTGGCGATAATTTGTTATCGTTTGCATACTTAAAGTATTTTGCCGCATCATCAATTGCGCCGCCAAATCTTGGTCCGATTGTTAAAAGTCCGGAGATAAGTGAACTGATAACATCTTTGCCTGCTCTTGCCGTTACTTTTGCGTTGTGTGCGCCAGAAACTGCCGGACCATGGTCTGCAACTGTCTTTAGAACTGTCTCCAAAAAGTCAACTGCCCATCTTGGATAGCGTTTTTTGAACCACAAAATACTCATAACATCGCCGATAGTAAAGCCTGTATCCGGTGTTGCAACCGAGCTGATTGGGTAACCGCAATAGTGTGCTTCATCTCCTCTGTCATCAGAAATCGTACAGATAAACTGCTTGCTTCTTCTTACTTTTGGACAAACATTCATATCCGGCTCAGCGATATCTTTAATGATACCTTTTGCATGAAGTTCATGATATACCGCACTGATAATCTCCGGAAGGTCGTTAAATGATGCAGGTACACGAATACCAACCTCTTTCATCGCTCTGTTTTTTGCTTCTGCCGTCTCCATGTCGCCGTTTGCAGATGCTCCTGCGTGACCAAACTGTACGCCGCTGTCATAATACTTAGCGATAGTTCCGATACACCATGCGATAATCGGCTTTTTAATCTGTCCGTTTTTTACCGCTTCAATAACTTTGTACTCTTCTGTTCCGCCTACTTCACCCAAAAGAAGCATGTATTTTACTTCAGGGTTTGCTTCCATTCTAAGAAGGTTATCTATGAAAACTGAACCGACAAATCTGTCTCCCCCGATAGCAACACCCTCTGCGATACCATCTGCGTTGATAGCGATGATGTTTGAGAGTTCGTTAAAAAGACCGCCTGAACGAGTTACAAGTCCGCATGAACCCGCACGGTGAAGTTTTGACTGAACGATATTTTCAATTGTTCCGCCGATATTTGCGATTTTGAATGCACCCGGAGCGATTGCACCGACTGTTGCAGGTCCGATAACGATAACGTTTTTCGCTTTTGCAGTTGCATTCATCTTTCTAGCCAGTCTCTCAGGAATACCTTCAGCCGTTACCATGATAGAAGAGAAACCGCCGATTTCAAGTGCTTCCATCGTCACATCATAAGCTGTTCTAAAAGATGCAAAGTTCAAAAGAACATCAGCTTGAGGCTGCGCTGCTTTTGCTTCCGTTGTATTTCTATAAAGAGGGATCATAATCTCATCTGGTCCATAGAAGAATTTCTCAAATTTTGAGCCACTTGTAGGTGCAACGATAGCAGCTACTGACGGTTTTGCTCTTTTGATAGTGTAGTCATAATCTAACATTCTTTGAATAGCACTTGCGTTGTTATTCCAAAAAATTGCTTGTGTCTCTCTTGTATATAATTGCGCCATCTCTAATCCTTACTTTGTTAATGCCATACGCACGATATCTGTTACATGCGTTTCAGGTCCGTAAACTTCGATATAAAGCCCTAGTCTATCTGCTGCTTCTTTGATATCTTTGAGACCTTTTTCATAGTTTGGTCCACCGCGTCTTACATAAATCTTGATGCCTACTGCTTTCATTTTGTCAGCATAATTTTCAAATGCTTGGATAATCCCCGTAAATGTTTTTGCAACATCCGTAAAGTTTGCAATCGCACCGCCGATGATAAGAACTTTATCTCTGCCTTGTGCATCTTTGCCTCTTGTCATAAGGTCTAGGATAGTCTCAGCATAGAACTTTGTCTCGCTTGTAGTCGGTCCGCCGCTGTACTCACCGTAATTTGCAAGATCCTCGATACCTGCCAAATCTGCGATTGTGTCGGCATAAACAACCGAGGCACCGCCGCCTGCAACCATCGTCCAAACTCTAGCTTCCGGTTTTAAGATAGTAAGTTTAAGTGAAGCACCTGACTTGCTGTCTGCATCTTCGATAGCTAAAACTTCAGGAGATTTCTCTTCCATACCAAAAGATGTAGGGTACTCAACATCTCCCCACTGCTCTCTCATCAAGAAACCTGCCGTATCGTCAAGTTTTGCAACCATATCTAAAAGTTCGATTTTGTTGCCCTGCATAACAAACGGGTTGATCTCTAAATATGCAAAATTTAGCTCTCTGTATGCTTTGAAAAAGCCGATTGCAAACTCTGCAAACGCCTCTTTGTCTTTTTGTGCCACATCTTTAGGGATGCTTGCACGAATACCCGCTGCTATCTCATCTTCTGTTGCAGTAATAGGAAATCCAACCTCTACAACTTTATCCCAGTTTTCTTCAACTTCCATACCGCCCTCTGCAGACATATAAAGAACATCGTTGTCCCCTACACATGTGGCAGAAATGTAGTACTCCTCTTCTTGAGAGTGTGGAGTAAACGGCTCAACGATAAAGTGAGTAAGCATATCAACTTTTGCTTCGCCATGCGGAGTGTCGCCCTCAAAAGAGAAGTAAACAGACTGCTTTTCGCTTGATTTTTCGTCAATCCAAGATGCTGCTTTTGCCAAAGATACGTCACCCGGTTTTTTATCTCTAAAAAGAACCAAGCCGTTTTTGCCTCTTTTACCAAAAAGCATATCCGGCTTTGCAACCAACGCTTTCTCACCTAACCATGTCTTCTCTTTTGCAGCTTTTTTAAGCTCTGATCCGTTTTGAACCATTACTGTTTCATATGCGTATGTAAAGTTCGGAAAATATTTATCCCAATGCTTAGCCAAAATTGACTTTGCGTCAAATTCTCTAATCGCCTTTTGAGCCATTGCAACTCCCTGTTTTTAATATTTCCAAAATAGTATCACATGTTTTCAAATCTGAGACTATTTGAGGGAGTGAACTGCTCTGTAGATTTAATTTATGTTTATATTTGTAACATTAGCAGAATAAACAATTCTATTTTTGTAACTTATAGTTACATTATCTATGTTTGATGGATTTAGATAGTTTTCATGAAGTAGATACTTGTTGCATTTAGTTACACCGTAAAACTCTAGCCTTCGTGCCATTTTTTTGTTTGTGTTTACGCACTCAACTCCTCTGCTCTTAAGCTCTGCTGCTAGCTCTTTTGCCACATGCATCTTGTAGGTAAAATGTTTTCTAGGTTGCTTTAGTACAGGATAGAGATATTTGTTAAAAAAGACGACCGAACTATTGAGTGCAAGAAAGGCTAAAGAGAGAGTAAAAATAAGTTTGTAAGTTTTTCTAAACTGGTTGAGACGTACTCTGTATGAGTGCTCAAAAGTCTGCGCTACAAGCAAAAGCGAGAGGATAACATAGGGTGCAAAATACTCTATGGCTATTTTTTGTCTAAATGACAAAAGAAGCGACACAACAAGGGCTACTGCCGCAATAAACCAAAGTATATCCAACTCTTTTGTGAGATATCTTCTGTAGAGAACATAAAAAAGATAGACAAAAATAATTGGGGTGAAAATCGCCGCATAAAGACCTAGAGAATCTAAGAAATAGCCTTTTGGTGAGCCATGCATATCTATACCGTAAAGCAAAAGCGAGAGTACCGTGAGTATAAGATTGAATAAAAATAAATTTCTGTTTTTTGTATATAGAGCAAAGAGAGAGATTGCTATAAAAAGATAGACAAAACTGCCTTCAATAAGCATATAAAAAATCAAAAGCGGATAGTAAAAACGTGGTGAAAAACGTTTGTAAAGATATACAAAAAGAAGAAGTCCAAATAGGATAAAACCTGCTTTATTGACAACAATCGCTGAACTCATTACCCCCGGCAAAAGGATAAAAACAAGAAGCAGCCAGAGTCTGTTTCGCTCTATTTTAAGGTACTCTTTGGAGATGCCGTAGAGTAAAAGTGCGCTTATAATGTGCATCACAATCATAGGGAAGCGTAGAGCAAAATCATTTTGTCCAAAAACCAAGAAAGATGTTTTGACAAGAAGCTGTAAAAAAGAGAAATTACCGTTTAAAAGCACTGTTTCATCATAAGAGATAGATAGCTCACCGATTTGAAAACTCAAAAGCAGTGCATCTATCGCTAAAAGAAAAGATAAAACAAGAGGTGTACTCATATCTTTAAAAAGTTGCCTATCATCTCATGCCCATACTGACTCATTATAGATTCCGGATGAAATTGAACGCCATATATCTCTTTGTCTTTGACTTTAAGTGCCATGATTTCGTTGTCATCTGTGCTGTAAGCCGTTGGTTCTATGCTTTTGGGAAGCGACTCTTTTTCTACGATAAGAGAGTGGTATCTCGTCGCTACAAACTCCTCGGGTATGGCATCAAAAATCTTACACTCCCCCGTGCGGTGCATTATGGAAGTTTTACCATGCATCATATTTTTTGCACGAACTACTTTTGCGCCAAAAGCCTGAGCGATACTTTGATGTCCCAAACAGATGCCTAAAATAGGGAGCTTGTCTCTGAAATGCTCAATAACTTGAAGTGTAACGCCTGCATCATCAGGAGTTGCAGGACCCGGAGAGATGATGATTTTTTCTGGATTCAGAGCTTCTATATCCTCAACACTCATCTCGTCATTTCTGATGATTTTCAAATCAGCTCCAAGCTCTCTACAGTACTGAACGATGTTGTATGTAAAACTGTCATAGTTGTCTATCATTAAAATCATTATATATTCCTCATATTTTCATGATGAGATTATACTCTATTTCAACTCTGTATCTGTTTTTGGTTTGTTAAGCTTTGCAGATAGTTTGAGATGTTTATCAGAGCAAAAGTTACTAAAAATATCATAAGTCCCGGGAAAAAACTTACCCACCACGCTATTTCTACAACATCTTTTCCGCTGCTAAGGATTGTACCCCAACTCATCTGCGGTGCTACGATGCCAAGTCCTAAAAAGCTAAGTCCCGATTCCGCCAAAATCGCACCACCAACGCCAAAAGTAAAGCTTACAAAGTAGATGGGCGCTAGCAGCGGAGCGTAGTACTTGAAGAGAATCTTTAGCTTGTTTACTTTTGCAATGTTAAGTATTTTTATGTATGGCTTAGAGGTGATTTGAAAGCTCTCTGAACGGATAAGCCTTGCTGTCGTCATCCAGCCCGTAATGGAGATAATGACTATGAGAACCCATGAGGAAGCATTTACATAGCTCACAAGTGCCAAAAGAAGAAAAAAGGTAGGAAAGGTCAAAAAGAGATCAACCAAAACAACAAAACCATTATCGATAGCACCGCGAAAATAGCCCGCTATAGAACCAAGCAAAAGCCCTATCAAAGAGGCAATGAAAGCGCTTCCGACACCTATGATAAGAGAAACTTTTCCACCCTCTATCAGCCTTGCAAGTATATCTCTGCCAAGCCTGTCCGTACCAAGAGGATACTCTAAAGAGGGTGCAACCAAAATGGCATCGGCTCTTAGTGCGTAAGCATCGACACCATAAACAAAAGAGCCAAAGAATGAGAAAATAACGATAAAAAAAAGAACAAAGACGCTAAATTTTGGCATCTTTCGTACTACTGCTTGATTCCAAGAAGTGTCTGCATCATCTGATCTATGGTTGTGATGATTTTTGAAGCTGCTCCATAGGATGTTTGATACCTGATAAGATTTGCCAGCTCCTCATCGATACTGACTTTGGAAACTGAGGTGTACTCAAGTTCTGTAGCGTTAAACTGCGCTGTGATGGTTTGATTGTTTAAAATCGCCTCATTTGTCCTTACACCAACTTCTGTTGCAACAACATCAAACATACCGTAAAGTGTTGATTTGTAAGAGAGTCCTGCAACATCAAAAGCATACTCTTCAAACTGTTGCTGAACCATATTTAGCGCCAAAGTGTTGTCACCAGAGACCGGGGATTTGCCAGCTACTATGTTTGTAGGATTTTCTCTAAGTTCATTGTTAAGATTAATATTTGAAGCGTTATTACCGTCAAAAAATCTACTAAGACCAAGCGCTCCAGCAAAGTTTGAACTTGAATCAAATCCTGATGTCGAAAAGTTATCCTCTATAGCAAACATATACCCTTTTGCCGCATAAACGCCATCCATAACAAATTCTAAAGAGTTCTCGCCATTTGCATTTGTTGCCCAGTGAAACTGTAGAAAATCATCAACATCATTGTTCGCGTTACCATCAGCATTGTCATCGCTTTGCGCTGCAATCTGTCCCTCTATGGAGTTTGAGCCTGCGACCCCTGTCATGGTTGTAAGGCTATCAATGTTGATACTTTTTCTAGCAGCAATATTTCCGTCTATATCGTAGATAACGATATCAAAAGAGCCATGTTTGATGTTGAGTGAAGTGTCTAAAAGTACCTGTGTTTCACTTATATCAAGCTTGTTGGAGTCCATTCTTGTTGTCGCACCTGAAGCATAAAGATTGTTTGTTGATTCAATAAGTGCCGTAGCGAATGCATTCATCTCATCAATAATTTTTTGCAGTGTCCCATTGGATGGAATTCCAGAGGAGTCACTTAAAATTTTATCGCCTCTCAAATCAAGAATAGCGCCGATTCTCCCACCAGCCACCTTCTCACCCATAGGAATCAAAACACCGTCTTGTCTCTCATAAGAGAGCTCATAAAAACCATTTGAGTTTTGAGCACTTGAAATGTGGATAGGGTGATACGTGCCGCCATCGACGATGTTAAATCCATTTACATTAAGTGTATAGCTTCCGCTGTTTTCACTAGAAGAGCTGTCTATACCGATATTGGACTCAATCTGCCCGTTGATAGAATTAGCACCGATAAGTTTTGCCAAATTTAGTTCTATCAGGTTTCTTTTATCTCTCAAATCATTTGCCGTATAGGCTGTACCCGCCTCTGCAATCTCTATTGAAGTATTGATATCTGCGAGCTGTTTTGCAAGAGAATTGACCTCATCAACGTTTGTTTTAAGCTGCTCGTTTAGTGTTGACTGAAGGTCTATAATCTTACTTTGTGTTGCGACAATACCATTTGAAAGCGCTTCTGTCTGCTTTGCAAGCGCCAATTTTATGGCATCATTGTCGGGATTGTCTGCAAAAGTTTGCCACATATTGAAATACTCTTGCAAATCAGCCTTAATACCGACTCCGTCTATCTCAGGAAAGTAGGTAGAGAGCGTCTCAAGTGTTGTTTTTGTAAAATCAGAGTACTCTTTCTCTGACGATATGCCCGTGTATCTATCATAAACAAAATTATCAAATATCCTAGCAATATCCATAATCTGTGTTCCGCTGCCTACATTGCCCGGCGCCAAAAACAGAGGTGTTGTCGAAGATTGCACAACCCGCTGTCTTGAGTAGCCTTCACTCTCAGCATTCGTAATGTTGTGGCTTGTTGTATTTACTCCCATTTGAGCGGCGCTTAACCCACTATAGCCTACACCCAACGTACTAAATATAGAAGCACCCATCTTATACTCTCACTTTTAAAAATGCTGCCTCTTTGGAAGCAACTTTGCTATACCCTTGCATCTCCGTTGGCATTACTCTTTCTAAAAAAGTGTTGTAAAGATTGCTCACTGCCAAAACAAGCTTCGCATAGCGTTTGTTTGCATCACGAAGATTCTGGAGTTCTTTTTTAAGTTCCCCCAAAGATGTATGTTGTTCCTCATTTAAAAGCTCCGACAGCTCCGTTTTGGGATTTGCTGCGATTAGGAAAGCTATCTCATGGTCAATCATAGCTTTTTTGGCTTCAAAGCTCTTTAGTTTCTCCTCTTTGAGGCCAAGTCTATCAAACTGCGGATTATGATTTGCCATTTTTATATCTTCTATGTCAGATTCTGTAATTGTAATCAAGTCCCTTAAATCACTAAGGGCACTCCGCAAATGATATGAAAGCATACTCTAATCCTTTTCGTTTGGTTTAAAACCTACAATAACTCTTGAGCCATTTTCTCTGAAAGAGCTTGTAAATTTATCTTGTATTCGCCAGACGCCAAAGCCTCTTTAATCTGGTCAACTTTGCTTAAATCACCTTGCTTTGAAACACTAAAACCACTCTTCTGCGTACTCTCTTTGTTTTCGCCAAGGCTATTTGCGTAAGCAGTGCGTATGTTTGCACCATTTAGCTGTGAAATCATCTTCTATCCTTTTCTCTTTCGTTTGTCACTATAATTCTTATCAAACCATATCGGCATAAAAGAGAAAAAATTAAGGACTTAAGGGCGCTTCTGACTTAAAAAGTCATAAAGCATCTGAGAAAATCCAAAACCGCCCGCACTCGCCTTTGCAAGCTCGTCTCGGTACATAGACTTATAGATTTTATCTCCCGGGTCATTTGCATCCGAAAAAATATTTTTCTCATCTTCCATCGTATTATCCATAATCATCTTAATGATAATAGACTCAAAAGCATCGGTCTGCTCTCTCAGTTTTACATCCTCGGCATTTGCATCAATCTTTGGTATTTGCTGCTGCTGCGAAAGGAGCGTGGCTTGGAGGTTTATACTATTTGCGCCGTACATTAGATCAACTTCAATTCAGCAGAGATGCTTCCTGCACTCTTCATGGCTTCTAAGATGGAGATGATATCTTTTGGCGTTGCTCCGAGTTTTTGCAACGATCGAACCAGATTTGCGACCGTTGTTGTTCCTGTTTTTGCATAAATCTCGTTTTCATTAAGCCCTATAATCATATTTTTATCCACCACCATAGAACCGGCAGGCTTACTGACATCATCTTGTTCAGTTATTTTAATGGTAATATCACCGTGAGTCATCATAATTGGCTTGATAAAAATATCAACTCCCGAAACAATCGTCCCCGTACGCTCATTGATAACAATTCTATCTTGCACTTCATGCTCGATATCCAACCCCTGAACCTCTGCTAAAAATTCAATCATAGTTTTGTTTTGCGGTTTTTTGAGCTTAACGGTTCTTGAGTCCATTGCTACGGCAACCTCTGTACTATAGAAGTTGTTGAGACTTTTTTGTATAGAAACACTGTTTTTAAAGTTTGCTTCTTTTAAAGAGAGTGTTACGTACTCTTGGTTATACAAATCAATGGGAATCTCCCTCTCCACCAAGCCGCCCTCATATATAACACCGGTAGTCGGATGTGATTTGTCGGCACCTTTAACATTTCGCCCGCCTATACTCAGTGCACCTTGCGCAAGGGCATAAATCTTTCCATCAACCCCCTTAAGCGGTGTCATCAAAAGCGTTCCGCCCTCAAGAGATTTTGCGTCACCTATGGAAGAGACCGTTATGTTGATTTTATCGCCCTGTCTTGCAAAAGGAGCAAGTTCTGCCGTAACAACAACCGCCGCAACGTTTTTTGACTTAATGTCTATGGGTTTCATATCGATATTCATCGCTTTTAACATGTTTGCTATGGATTGGAGCGTAAATTTTGAGGTTGTGCCATCACCCGTTTTTTCAAGACCTACAACTAAAGAGTATCCAATGAGGTGGTTATCCCTCACTCCGACAATATTGGCAACATCGTCTATCTTTGCGCCAAAGAGTGTTGAGAGAGTAAGTAAAAATAGAATAATTGTTCGCATAATACATCCTTAACTAGGACATTTCAAGCAACTACTATTCCAATTTTAACTGAAGTAATAAGTGAGTGATGTATTTCCAAATTTTTTTGATTTTTTCATAGTGAAGATGCCGATATTTTGCGGCAGTTCAAGAGTACTCATATGCTCTATAATTATGAGTTTTACGCACTCTTTTGGAAGTGAGGCGATAAGCGCGATGGTTTTATCGTAGATATCTTCCATCCCATCACGTATGCTAAAAGGCGGGTCGATGTAAAAGTATGCATCCTCACCCTTTCTTTGAAGCGCTTTAACCACTAAAGCGATATTTGAGAAGGTATCGCCGCTATAGACTTCACACATAGACGGGTCAGTTTGCGCAATGTTTGCTTTGAGAATCTTAAGTGCCTCGTTATCACGCTCCATAAAAATGATTTTTTTAGCACCGCGACTAAGCGCTTCAAGCCCGACAGAGCCGCTTCCTGAAAAAAGTTCCACAAAAGTGGCATCAATGATATCAAACTGAATAGTGTTGAAAAAGGACTCTAAAACTATAGCTTTGGAGCTTCTTGTCGTTGTTTTTGAGGGGAGTTTTAAAACCTTGTTTTTAAATCTTCCGGCTACTATCTTTTTGGTCATCGGACTACTTTTCATAAAACGCTCGCACTGCTCTTAAAATATTGTCTTGATACTCTTTTGTCAACACCTCTATGCGTTTTTGCAAAATAGCAAAATCCAGATGCTCTTCATCATCCTCTTCATAAGCTAAATGCAACTTTGTAAAAGGCGTTTCTTGCGTACCATGCAACACACCACAGCGCTTCTCTAACGCCAAAATAAGTTGTGCTTTTGAAAAAGGTTTCATTAAATCTGCATCTTTTGCACTTGAAATATAAAAATTTCTTTCATCGTTTGGCATTTTTATATCCCGAACCACGATATCGCAATTTTTTAAAGAGCTAAGATGCTTCTGCAAAAAAATTTCCAGTGATTTTTGCAAAAGCGGCGATTTGCACTCAACAGCTACTCTCAAAAAGACCCCTTGCAGATTTTATTTTTGCGAAAGTATAACATTAAACTTCTTTCATAACCTCTGTTTGTGAACGATTCTGCAACGGAAGGGTCAAATCTAGCTTGCTAGATTTGGGGTACCCACCGTGAAGCCTAAGAGAATAAACAGAGGTTATGAAAGAAGTCTATTTTATAAATATCTCTCTATGCTATAACGCAAATCTTCGTCCAAATCTGTTATATTTGAGAGTACCCACTCCAGATATCCTCTCTCATACATCGCAATCTCTTCTATATAACGACCGCTATATTTGCCAAAATCAAGTTTTGCGACAAGCACATTTTTTTTAGTAAGTTTTACAAGCTCTTCATATCCTTTTATCTCCAAAAGATACTCATAGAGAAGTTTGGTAAAGAGTGCATCGCTTAGTGCATTGTGCGGAACAATATTGCACTCATTTTTAAGTTGTGGATAGCGCAATGCCTCTTTTTTTTCCTCTTTGTAGAGTTTAAGCTCATAGCGTAAAAACTGTAGAGAAAAGTAGTCGCACTCCGGTATGAGATGCTTGGTTACTCTAAGCGTGTCGATGCTATTGCCCATCCAGACAAACCCGCTCCTAAGAAGCATTTTCATATCAAAGTTCACGTTATGCGCTATTAGCGTTGCATCTGCATGGTTATGTTCTTGCAAAAATTTCCATGCCGTACTCTCTTTAAGAGGTGGTTTGCCTTGAAGCATTTCGTTGGTAATGTGGTTGATGCTTGAAGCTTTTGGGGAAATCTTTTTACCCTCATTTATAAGTTCATAAACCGAAAAAAGCTCATTTTCGCCAACACCGATAAGACCGATAGAGCAGATTTTATCGCCACCCTCCAAGCCTGTTGTCTCTACATCCAAAAATATCAGCAAATTTCACTCAACATTTTGAAAAGATTCTAACATAACATAATAATGTTCAAGCGTCATAAAACTCTTCTCAAAACGAAACCGAATGATAAACTCCACTACTTTGTCTTTGAGTAGAGTATCAACACTTTCAGCTTTTCCAAAGTAGCCCAAAGAGACATTTTTGCTCTTTACAACCGCATCTTTGTCATAGCCAATGGCGAGTATCTGAAGGTATTTTCCCTTTTTTACCTCTCCCAAATTCTCACTTTGAAGTGATGCGCCTGAGAGGTTTATAGCTTTAAAGTTGAAAAGCTCGCTGAAATCATCCACTTTTTGATGGATACCAAGTTCAGTATAAAGAGTTTGCAGTATAGCCAAGTTGTCTTTTCTGGCACGCTCGTAACTTGAGATTTTATTGGTTAAACTTTTCAATCTATCTAAGGCTGAACTCATCGTTTTTCCTATGTTGACTTAGTGGATTATACCAAAAACACGAACTATTTTAGATACAATTTCAAACTTCAATCACAAAGATAAATATGGACTACTTACAAATAAAAAAAACCAATCCTCTGCACGGAGAGATAAAAATTTCAGGTGCAAAAAATGCCGCTCTTCCGCTTATCGCAATGACGATACTTGCTAAAAACAGAGTTACTATAAAAAATTTACCTCACGTGGCAGATATCAAAACTCTTTTAAAACTTCTCTCAAATCTCGGAGCAGGGTGTGTCTCCGAGTGGGGGGAAGAGGCAAGCACAACCATAGATACCAGAACCCTAACGCAAACAAAAGCAACCTATGACATCGTCAGAACCATGCGTGCTTCCATCCTTGTACTTGGTCCGATTTTGGCAAGATTTGGGCATTGTGAAGTCTCTTTGCCGGGGGGATGTGCCATAGGACAGCGACCGGTTGACTTGCACCTCAAAGCACTTGAACAGATGGGGGCAGTTATCAACATCGAGGCCGGCTATATCCATGCTATCGCACCAGAAGGGCTTCATGGATGCAATATCATCTTTGACAAAATAACCGTTACGGGAACAGCCAACATAGTTATGGCAGCAGCTCTTGCAAAGGGAGTGACAACCATAACAAACGCCGCAAGAGAGCCGGAGGTTGTACAGCTTTGTGAGATACTAAATGCAAGCGGCGTTAAGATAGAAG
Source organism: Sulfurimonas sp. (assembly GCF_028694605.1). Lineage (GTDB taxonomy): Bacteria > Campylobacterota > Campylobacteria > Campylobacterales > Sulfurimonadaceae > Sulfurimonas. The sequence goes on from NZ_JAQVKP010000021.1 coordinate 13,867, forward strand.
GTATCGCAACAGCCATCTTGACTATCCACGGAACAAACGGTGCGCTTTTAGAGATAGAGCCATTTAGTGTTATACCAGATCGCATCGAAGCCGGTACATACCTTTGTGCAGGTGCTATCACAAGATCGGAACTTACTCTTAAAAATGCAAATGCAAAACATCTAGGCGCTGTACTCTCTAAGCTTGAAGAGATGGGAAGCAAATTTACCATTACAGAAAACTCCATAACCATCCATCCCTCAGAAGTTATAAAGCATGTCAAAATAGTCACACAAGAGTATCCCGCATTTCCAACAGATATGCAGGCACAGTTTTTGGCTCTTGCAACACAGGCAGACGGTACCTCTATCATAGAAGAGAGACTTTTTGAAAACCGTTTTATGCACGTGAGTGAACTTCAAAGAATGGGCGCAGATATTTCACTCAACGGAAATATTGCTACCGTCAACGGAAAATCAAAATTAAGCGGAACGGACGTTATGGCAACAGACTTGCGTGCATCAAGTGCACTTGTCCTAGCAGGTCTTGTGGCAGATGGCGTAACATCCGTGCACCGCATCTACCACCTAGACCGCGGCTACGACTCGCTAGAGAAGAAGCTTCAAGCAGTAGGGGCGGATATACAGAGATTAAGGGAGTAGATTATTTCTCAAAAATAATCATCTCGTAGATACTTTTTTTCGCCACTAGTGCCTTGTCTCTGGAAATGGCTTGGGAGTTTTTTGCTCTTAAGAGCTCCTCTCGCAAATCGAGCATATCTTTTTCCATGCCATCAACACTCTCTTTAAGTCGCAAGATGATATCAACTCCTGCCAAGTTCACGCCAAGATCACGAGTAAGCCGCAAAATAAGCTTAATTCTGTCGATGTCCCTTTGGGAGTAGAGTCTTATCTTGCCGCTTGACCTTGAGGGAGCAAGAAGATTTTCTCTCTCATACTGCCTAAGTGTTTGCGGATGGATATCTAAAATCTTTGCCACTATACTTATAAGATAGACCGGCTCATCGTACTGGTGCATCATCTCTTACTCCTTCGGTAATTTTTCTTTCATAAGCTCTGCTAGTTTTGAATCCAGCTCTTCTGCTTTTGGCAAGATGATATTTGCCTCAAGATAGAGGTTACCCCGCTCTTTTGTTTTACGGTTCATCGCTCCCATCTCTTTAACACGAAATCTCTGTCCATTTTTGGTGTTTTGCGGAATTTTAAGCTTTATCTCTCTTTCGAGTGTTTGGATAGCCACCGTATCGCCAAAAAGCGCAGCATAAAGCGGCACATCAAAGCGTTTTACCAAGTCATCATTTTCTCTGGTATATTCAGGGTTAGAGGCAACATTTATCTTTAAAAAAAGGTCTCCTGCACGCCCGCCCTGAGCGTGTCCTTTGCCTTTTACGCGCATCTTCTCGCCGCTGTTGACACCTGCTGGAATCTTAATGTCAAAGCGTTCGCCGTTAACCGCAACTGAGTGAGAACCACCCAAAATAGAGACGCTAAAAGGGATAGTGACGCTTGTTTCTATGTCAAGATTTGGCTGCTGTCTCTGTTGTGAAAAACCGCCAAAGCCGCCTCCACCGCCAAATCCCCCGCCGCTAAAGCCGCCAAAGCCACCGCCTGAAAACATACTGCGCAAAATCTCATCCAAATCTGCCCCGCCGCCACCGTGTGAACGAGAGAAATCATGGAAATTCTGCCCGCCAAACATGCTGTCGCCATGCGCATCGTATTGCGCTTTTTTCTGTTTGTCGCTGAGTATCTCATAAGCCGCGTTAATCTCTTTGAACTTATCCTCCGCACCTTTGTCTTTGTTTACATCCGGATGGTACTGTCTTGCTAATTTTCTATACGCTTTTTTAATCTCTGCTTCACTTGCGTTCTCTGATATTTCTAATGTTTCATATAATGATTTGCCCATGGTGATATCCTATAAAATAATTAAGCGAGATTATATCACAAGGGTTGAGTGGATGTCAATCAACCCTTATGATGATTTTTTAGCTTTTCTATCCTATCTTCGAGTGAGGGGTGGGTGCTAAAGAGTGCCGCAAATCCCTTGCCGTTGATGCCAAAAGCCTTGATAGCTTCGGGTAAGTGCGGCTCATCATTGCTTCTTCTAAGAGCTTCTAGTGCAGCTATCATGTTTTGCGTACTTGAGAGATTTGCCCCTGCCTCATCGGCTCTGTACTCTCTATATCTTGAAAATGCCATCACTACCATAGATGCCAAAACACCCAAAACTATCTCCGCCGCAACACTTGCTATCATGTAGCCTATACCTACGCCCTCATTCCTGTTTTTGAGTATTACCCTATCGACCACATAACCGATAATACGGGCAAAAAAGACCACAAAGGTATTTACCACGCCTTGCAGAAGCGTGAGTGTTACCATATCGCCGTTGGCAACATGCCCTATCTCATGTCCTAAAACCGCTTCGACCTCTTTTTGGTTCATGCTTCCTAGAAGCCCGCGGCTCACCGCAACCAAAGCATCGTTTTTAAAAGCACCGGTTGCAAAAGCATTTGGGCTCATATCTTCAAAAATCGCAACTTCAGGCATTTTTATACCGGCTTTATGTGATAGTCTAGCCACGGTATCTACCAACCAAAACTCATCTTGGTTTGATGGGTTTGTTATAACTACGGCACCGACAGACATCTTTGCCATCTGCTTTGACATAAGCAAAGAGATAATCGAACCGCTAAAGCCCACTATTGCGGAAAAAAGAAAAAGCGTAGGCAAATCTATGCCATTTGCACTCAAGAACTTATCCGCTCCAAGAACTCTTACAACTATACCAATGACAACCATAACAGCTATATTTGTAAGTAAAAAAAGCCCAACTCTTTTGAACATCATCTATTCCTTGATTTTTTAAAAAATTATAATAAGAGTAGATTAATAGATAACTCATACAGCAAATTAAGTCTAACACATGTTAATACTTTCACTTAAATAACATCTGTTATCTTGACAATTTCTGGGATATTCTCGATGTCTGAACCACTTTTTCAAATAGTGTTGTTATTTTTTAAACAATTGTCTAATTTTTTGCAAATTGTCTTCAAATTTTTCATAAGATTCACCATTATCTTTTACTGCACTTCTTTCAACAATATCTAAAAAATAAAATCTAGAATCTGCAAGTGATTTTATATATGTGGAAGAGAAGTTAGCATCAGTTGCAACATCTAAATACCATTTGCAAACCGACTTTTCATCGACACCATTAACCACTCTCATTGACATCAATCTTAATAAATCCAATGTTGCATCTTTTTTTGCAACCGCCATTCCAAATACTAAATTTCTTTCACCTGTCCATTTATCGGCAAGCACATCTCTACAGCCATTATAAATCCAATCTTTTTGTAGGTCATAAGGCTCTTTAGTTGTTTGTTCATTTCCATATACCAAACTTATAAGACTCACGATTAAAATTAATTTTTTCATAAAATCACCTCGTATACAAATTTTATATTTTTACGATATTTGATATCAAAAATAATCATGTCCATTCCTAATGCGAAGTTTTGGAATGATTAAGCAAGTAAGATAGTTTTTTCAAAATTCTGAATTTTCAAAAATACCATTTATATAAGCCAATTTCTCATAGCTACAAAATTCGCTGTTTTTAAATAGGCTTCCTGTTTCCAGATATGATCTTGCCCGACAAGCCCCACCACATAGTAATTTTATAGGGCATACGCTGCACTCTTCATTTGTTAAAGATGAAAAACTTGAAACTTCTTTAAAAATCTTAGAATTTAAAATACTCAACTTTCGCACATAAAACCCAGCTCTTTTTTGGTGTAAGCACCGATAACAGCGACAAGATGTTGTAATTCCTTTGAAGTCTTGAGATTTTTATGGATATTGGCTATGTTGGTAAGGATTTG
>NZ_JAQVKP010000002.1:0-142008 GCF_028694605.1 Sulfurimonas sp.
CATAAAAAAGCACCTTGTATTGGTCTGTTGTCGTAAACAAATTATACTTTAAAGTGCCTATTTATGGGCTTTATTTATGCTTTTGAATGTAGGAAATTTAGGATTTTCTATGTGCGAAAGTTGAGTATTTAGTAAATAGAAATGCAACTTTGACAAAACCTCTTAAAGATGTATCTTATTTTAAATCATACTTTATAGATTTTGGTGCCTTATGTTGGAAAAATGGACTTGAGTTGAGCGGTGAGGGACTTTACCTTAAAGCAAAAGAGAATAAAACTATACAAAATTGCCAGAATGTGGCGTAATGGAGAAGAAAACAGTGAAATTTAGCGGAAAAAATGTTTTAGTAACGGGTTCAAGCAGAGGAATAGGTGCGGAAATCGCAAAGGTTTTGGCAAGTTACGGTTTAAAAGTTTGGATTAACTACAGAAGCGGTGCGGCAGAAGCGGATGCCATCAAAGATGCTATTGAGGCATCAGGCGGAAGTGCAGCGGTTATCGGTTTTGATGTTAGCAATGAAGATGCGTTTGTGGATGCCATAAAAACTATAATCGATTGTGACGGAGAGTTAAGCTACCTCGTAAACAATGCAGGTATTACAAACGACAAACTGGCTCTTCGCATGAAGAGTGAGGATTTTATGTCGGTAATCAACGCAAATCTTCTATCGTGTTTTGTGGGATGCCGTGAAGCAATGAAAGTGATGAGAAAGAAAAAATTCGGCTCAGTAGTAAACATCGCTTCAATCGTAGGAGAGACAGGAAATGCAGGGCAAACAAACTATTCTGCAAGTAAGGGTGGAGTTATAGCCATGACAAAGAGTTTTGCGCTTGAAGCAGCATCCAGCGGTATCCGCTACAACACTATCACTCCGGGCTTTATAGCAACAGAGATGACGGATGTTTTAAGCGATGAGATAAAAAACAGCTTTACTTCAAAAATCCCGATGGGTCGTTTTGGAAACCCTGCCGAAGTAGCAGAGGCAACCGCATTTTTACTCTCAGACCACTCAAGCTATATAACAGGTGAGACGCTAAAAGTAAACGGTGGAATGAATATGGCGTAACATAAAATGAACATAGCAGTTTCGGCTTGTCTCTTAGGTCAAAAGGTTAGATATGACGGTGGGCATAAACACGATAGATTTATAACCGATGAGTTGGGTCGTTATGCTACATTTATTCCTTTTTGCCCTGAAGCCACTGCATTTGGTACGCCTCGTTCTTCAATTAGACTTGCTCTTAGAGATGATAATGTTTTTGTGCTATCAAACGAAGATAATTCCGATTTAACGCGGCAGCTTTTAGATAAGGTGTATGAAGAGATGCATAAAATTGCGGGAGTAAATCTAAGCGGTATCACCTTTAAGTCAAAATCGCCGAGTTGCGCTCTTGGCAGTGCAAAAATCTACTTTCTGCTTCAAGCAAAAGATGAAAAGCTTTGTAGAGTCTTGGGCAATATTGTTGCAAATCACGAAAAGTTGAGTTTTGATGAGCTTTTTAAAAACTATGAGTATAACTTTAAAGTTGCAATATCCAAAAGATTTGGCTCTTCGCCAATCAATCTATAGCTTCAAATGAAACGCATTCTCTGGTTTAGAAGAGACTTAAGGGTTGATGACAATCCCCTTCTATCTTTTGGCGGGGAAGTTCTGCCTATCTTTGTCTTTGATGAAAATATCCTAAAAGAGCTGCCGAAAAATGACAAAAGAGTGAGTTTTATCTTTTATCATGTAGTAAAACTCAAAGCCGATTTGCAAAAAATTGGGCTGAACCTTAAGATTTTTTACGGCAAACCTGATGAGATTTTTGCGCAGTTTAATGGTTTTGACGAGGTTGTGGCATCGGGAGATTATGACTCTTACGCAAAAGAGAGAGACACTAAAATCTCCCACATGCTGCACTTTCGCTATCTTGGCGACACCTACATTTTTAAACCAAAAGAGGTTTTAAAAGATGATGATACGCCATATCTGGTATTTACCCCGTTTTACAAAAAAGCAAGAGCCGCTCTTAAAGATAAAAACATCGAGAAGGTAAAAATTGCAGAGCATGTTTTGGCTAAAGCGGATTATGAAGGGATTCAAAAAAGAGATAAAATCCTCCTGCTTGAGATTGAGAGTTTAGGATTTATAAAGCAAAATATTGAGATAGTAAACCCACATGTAAAGTTGGAGAGTTTCTTAAAAAAGATAGATGTTTATCAAGAGATGCGGGATTATTTATCCTCTGATGCCACTTCGGATTTAAGCGTTGATATGCGTTTTGGAACTATCTCCATAAGAGAGGTTTTAAGAGCTGCAAGAGACTGCGGGGATGTTTCAGAGCCTTTTATCAGGCAGCTGATATTTAGAGATTTTTACGCCTATCTTCTTTTCCATATCCCAACTTTAGAGACGCAAAACTATAAATATAACTTTAAGGGCATAGATGATGAGGAAAAATTCAAAATCTTTTGTGAAGCCAAAATAGGCGTGCCAATCATTGATGCAGGCGTAAGAGAGCTTTTAAAGACGGGCAAAATGCACAACCGAGTTCGTATGATAGTTGCCTCTTTTTTTACAAAAGATTTGCTTCTTCCGTGGCAGTGGGGAGAGCGTTTTTTTGCTTCGCATCTGCTTGATTTTGACATGGCGAGCAACGTTTTATCATGGCAATGGAGTGCAGGAACAGGAGTTGATCCACAGCCATATTTTAGGGTTTTCAACCCATACTTGCAGAGTAAAAAATTTGACAAAGATGCTCTTTACATCAAAAAATGGCTCCCTGAAATAGCGTACATTGAGCCTAAATTTATACATGACGAAACATATCTTTTAAATAGCACGCTCCCAAACTACCCAAAACCTATAGTCGTACATAAAGAAGCGGCAAAAAAAGCGGTTGAATTTTTTAAAATAAAGCAACACAAGCCGCTATAAAAAAAGATTGCTTCAAGGTAAATATGCTACAATTCCAAGATTTTACACATAAACATAGGAGCTAGAATGGCACTTTTAGACGATATTAAAGCGGTAGTAGTTGAGCAATTAAGCGTAAGCGCTGATGAAGTAAAAGAGGACTCAAAATTTGTTGAGGATTTAGGTGCTGATAGCCTTGATGTTGTTGAATTGGTAATGGCGCTTGAAGAGAAATTCGATATCGAAATTCCTGATGATGAGGCTGAGAAAATTAGAACAGTTCAAGATGTAGTAAACTATATCGAAAGCAAGTAATTATTTACAATTCTACTGAGGATTCCTCAGTAGCAAATATTTTTTAGCGGTCAGTTTTTCTGGCTTTTCAAAAGTATTTCACTATTTTAAAGTTAACGGAGATTTGTATGAGAAGAGTTGTAGTTACCGGACTTGGCATGATTAATGCGGTTGGAAATGATAAAGAGAGTTCTTTTAAGGCTATTTGTGACGGTGAATGTGGCATCGACACAATTACTCTTTTTGACCCAGAAAATTACAGCGTAAAGATTGCAGGCGAGGTAAAGAACTTTGATCCTGAGACTGTTATGGATGCAAAAGAGGTAAAAAAAGCAGACAGATTTATCCATCTTGGACTCAAAGCGGCGCAAGAAGCGATGGCAGAGGCAAATCTGCCTGAAGGTACGGATATGGAGAGATTTGGTATAAGTGCGGGTTCTGGTATCGGCGGTCTTCCTTCTATCGAGAAAAACTCTATCATTATCGAGATAAAAGGACCAAGACGCATAAGTCCGTTTTTTATCCCGGGTGCGCTTGTAAATATGCTTGGCGGTTTTGTCTCTATTGAGCATGGGACAAAGGGTCCAAATCTCTCAAGCGTTACGGCATGTGCTGCAGGTACTCACGCTATCAGCGAAGCAGTCAAGACGATTATGTGTGGCGGTGCAGACAAGATGTTGGTTGTTTCAGCAGAGTGTGCAATTACCGGTGCAGGTGTCGGCGGGTTTGCATCTATGAAAGCACTCTCAACAAGAAATGAAGAGCCAAAAAAAGCATCACGTCCATTTGATGCAGACCGTGACGGGTTTGTTATGGGAGAGGGCGCTGCTGCTTTAGTTCTTGAGGTATATGAAGATGCGGTTGCAAGAGGTGCACACATTTACGGCGAAATTATAGGGTTTGGAGAGAGCGGCGATGCAAACCACATCACAACTCCTAGCCTTGACGGTCCTGCACGTGCGATGAAAGCGGCATACGCAATGGCAGGCAAGCCAAAACTTGACTATGTCAATGCACACGGTACAAGTACGCCTATCAACGATAAAAACGAGACGGCGGCAGTTAAAGAGCTTCTTGGCGGTAAAGAAAACTGTCCTCCGATGAGTTCTATCAAAGGGCAAATCGGTCACTGCTTGGGTGCGGCGGGCGGCATAGAAGCAGTTGTTTGTTTGATGGCGATGCGCGATGGAATTATCCCTCCGACAATCAACCACGAAACACCTGATGAAAATTGTGATTTAGATATTGTTCCTAATGTTGCAAGAAGAGCTGAACTGATAACTGTTATGAGTAATTCATTTGGTTTTGGCGGAACAAACGGCGTTTTAATCTTTAGAAAAATCTAAGGAGTCTATTTTGGCAACATATTTAGATTTTGAGAGCAGTATAAAAACGATTCAAGAAGATATTATATCTGCTCAAGTGCGTCATGATGAGGGGCTTGTTGTCTCTCTTAAGGCAAATTTAGACAAAGAAGTTTCAAAAATTTTCAGCAACCTCTCTCCATTCCAGCAGCTTCAGTTGGCGCGCCATGTGGATAGACCGTATGCACTTGATTATATCAATCTTTTGATGCGTGACAAGTATGAGATTCATGGGGATAGACACTTTCGTGAAGATTCGGCTATTATCTGCTACTTGGGCTATATAGGCGATGAAAAGGTTGTCGTTATCGGTGAGCAAAAAGGGCGTGGAACCAAAAACAAGATAAAGAGAAATTTTGGTATGCCTCATCCGGAAGGCTATAGAAAAGCTCTCCGTGCCGCAAAGCTTGCAGAAAAGTTCAATCTTCCTTTGTTGATGCTGATTGACACTCCGGGTGCTTATCCGGGGATTGGCGCCGAGGAGAGGAATCAGAGTGAGGCGATTGCGAGAAATCTTTTAGAGCTCTCCGTGCTCAATACGCCGAGTGTCTCTGTTGTTATAGGCGAGGGCGGAAGCGGTGGTGCTTTGGCTATCGGTGTTGCAGACAGACTTGCGATGATGCGCTACTCTGTTTTTAGTGTTATCTCGCCTGAAGGGTGTTCTGCTATTTTATGGAATAATCCTGCAAAGGTAGAAGCCGCTACTAATGCTATGAAAATTACAAGTAGTGATTTAAAAGAGCTTGGCTTGATTGATGCAATCATTAATGAGCCTTTAATCGGTGCGCATAGAGATAGAGATGCTGCTGCCGATGCGATAAAAGAGTATTTCTTGGGTGAAATCGCAAATCTGCGTATGCTTTCTAATGAAGAGCGTATGCAGCAGCGATATAAAAAACTCACGGGCATAGGCGCATTTAGCGAGTAGAGTTTTTTTTAAAAAAAAGCTACTCTTGCTCTTCTTCCACAAATAAAAAGGGGTCAAATTTTGGTCTCTTTAACCTCTCCGCTTTTTTTACAAATGATATAAGTTCTTCCGTTGTCTTTATTTCGCTGCTTAGGCGGCTAAGTGATATCTTGAAGAGTTCATACGTCGTCATAACATCGCTCATTGCACGGTGGTGTGTTGCTTCTGGGTGTAAATCAAGAAGTTTATTGAGGTAGGAGAGGGCATATCTGTAAGATTCGATTGTTCTCTCCGCTAAAGAGATAGAGCAGAGTGAGCGGTTGAGGAGCGGCGGAAGTCCTATTTTTTGAAGACTTTGTGAGATGAATTTGTAGTCAAATTTGACATCATGAGCTACAAAAACAGCGTCGCCTAAAAAAAGTTTAAAATCATAAAGAACTTTTTTTAGCGGCGGTGCATCTTTTGTATCTTCGATATTAATGCCTGTAATTTGTGTGATATGCTCATTGATTTCATCGCATTTTACAAAGGAGTCAAAGCTGTCAATAATTTGAGCATTTTTTATCTTGAGTGCCGCAATCTCTATGATTTGGTGTTTCTCTATCTTAGAACCGTTTGTCTCAATGTCAACGATGCAAAAAGTCTCATCTTCTATTTTTGTGAATTTTGTGGAGAAGTAATAGTTGCTAAAATGCTTGACGATATTAAGTCCTTGCGAATGCCAAAGTTCCAGATAGTAGTCAAGATCGTTTTTTAGTTTTAAAGAGAGGGCATTTGCTCCTATACCGTTTGTCGAGAGGAGATGGAGCGTCTTATCGTCAAGCTCAAAACTATTTTTTAGCATTTATTATGAACTCTTTTACTTTTTCCGAATCTTTTTTGCCATAACACAGCTCCACTCCGCTACTCACATCAACTCCGTAGAAGCCATATTTTTTGACCAGAGCTACATTTTGTGCATCAAGACCGCCGGCTAGTATGATTTTAGAGCAGTCCACTCCATTGAACCACTCTAGGTTGACCCTTTTTCCGCTTCCGCCGTAGGATTCGCAGTAGGCATCGACTAGCCTATACTCGTCGCTATATGTTAAAACATCTTGAGGCTCTTTTGCACGAACAACTTTGATATGAGGGATAAAAAGATGCTCATAAAGTTTCGGCGCTGCTTCAAAATGAATCTGTGCCAGAGTTGCTCCTGCTTCTTGGCAGTAAGAGTTGATAATCTGTGCATCGGCATTGACAAAAAGAGCTACTTTTTCTACAAAAGGCGGAAGTTTTTTGATGATAGCTCTTGCGTCGCTCGGCGAAATATACCTTGGAGATGCTTCATAAAAGACAAACCCAAGTGCATCTGCGCCGGCATCTATCGCCATCATAGCATCTTTATATGATGTAATCCCGCAAATCTTACAGCGCATTAGATTTGTAAACTCTTGATGGCTTTTGCTTTATCTGCATGGGAAAATACATAGCTTCCCGCCACCACGATATCTACACCGGCATCTTTGAGCAGATGGATATTTTTGTCGCTTACACCGCCATCAACTTCGATAAGACAGTTCGGGTTTAGGGCATCCCTCATTGCGCTTAGTTTTTTGGCTTTTGGTACAACAGTGTCGATAAAACTCTGCCCGCCAAATCCCGGGTTTACGCTCATAAGCAGCACCATGTCCAAATCTCCAAGCAGATACTCAATAGCCTCAGGCGGGGTATGCGGGTTGAGTACGATAGCAGGTTTGATGCCCAAAGAGCGGATTTTTTGGATAAGCCTATGCGGATGTTTCTCCTCTTCAATGTGAAAAGAGATATATTCGGGCTTAAGAGGTGCAAAAAGGTCAACAAAAAAAGTGTTATTTTCAACCATTAGGTGAATATCTAGCGGTTTTGTAGCAACTTTTGCAACACTTGAGACGACAACAGGTCCGATGGTGAGGTTTGGAACAAAATGACCATCCATGACATCAACATGCACAAAGTCACACCCTGCATCACAAATAGCTTTGACATCATGTGCCAAATTGCCAAAATCGGCAGATAAAATACTTGGAGCTACATACATATTTTTCCTTTATAATTGTGCGAATTTTACACTTTTGTAACTTTTATCTTGTTAAGAAGAAGAGAAATTTATCGCCGTTAAAGGAGAGATCGACTTGCACTCCTTTTCTGTTTGCAACAACCTCCATCAAGCTCTCTATATCTTGGTAAGTTCTAGGAAGGGTGATGTTAACGCTTATCGCCTCATCGGCAAGAAGTGTTTTTATCCTTCCTCCTACAATGTTGACAAGCTCTGCCAATGTATCTAAAACAAGTTCCGCATCATCTGTGCTTTCGCCTATGAGCAGTTCACACGCTTTTTTTGCAATCCCCTCCGGAAAAACCAAAACAATCATTCCGTCCATGTCGCCATAGTAGCCGATGGAGCTGGCAATTTTTCCTTTTGCATCTTTAATACTCAAGCTATGGATACTTGCAGCCTCTTTCATGGCTTTTGCATTTGTCATCATCTCAAGCGTAACAACAGTTGCATCGATAAATTTTGGCAGTTCAGAGACGGTCTCTTTGTTAAGCACTCTTTTGTTTTTGATGTTTGAAGCACTGCTTGCACCAAGTTCCTTAAGAAGCTCTTTGTTTTGTAAGATGTCATCCATCTGTTCATAAAAAAGGATTCCTGCGTCTTCCATCGTCTCTTTAAATACAAGAGGAGTTTTGTCAAATTTCATTCCGACAAAGCAGATTGTTGCATTGTATTCAGCCCCGGAACTCGCAAGTTTTGAGAAAAAGTTGAGTGCATGTATGTTCATACTGATAACTTTATAAGCATCAAAGATGAAAAGTCGAAAGCCGACGTTGAGTGAATTGTTATGGTACTCTATATTGAAATTTTCACCTATATCTGCATCTAAAAAAGAGGTGATGGTATAGATGATGGCATTTCCGGTAACACGTGCAGCAACCTTTTGACCCATTTGTCCTAAAAAAGTTGAGTCAATGATATAGTCGTAAGCATTTTTGTTGGCTGCTTTGGCGGTAAACTCCTCAAAAGATTGTGCAACTACAGGATTATGCCCGCCATCATGCAGTTCTATCGCCATAGCAGAGCGCTGCGATTTGTCACCGCTGTATAGCAGGATGTTTTTCCCCAAATTTTTAAAGCTTGGTGAAAAAAGATGGGCGATTTCAAGAGTTTTAAAGAGTGAAAAATTCAGTTCATCATGAAAAAACTTCTTTATCGCTTCATATTTTTTGCGGTCATAATCGCAAAATCCTACAACAGCTTGGTTTTTTTTGCGAATCTTGGCAAAGAGCTTCACAAAGATATCCAAGCCGTTACGATTAAAAAAAACCACTTTTTTGAGCGAAACCAAAATCATATCCGATTTGATATGCGTTGCGGCTTCTATATCTTCAAGGCTCATAAAAGCGTTAGAGCTGTTTCCGTCTAAAAACCCCTGAGGCGAAAAAACAGCGATACCATCTTTGACTACGGCTTTCATGCAATCTCCATAAGTGAAGCGAAATCTTCATAGATATCGTTTATATATTCAGGCTGAAAATCAACAAAATCGTTAAGTCCGGCAGCTATAAACTCCGGTTGTGATAGTTCGTAAAAAAGCAAAAGATGCATCCATTTTCCAAAGTTGTTTATCTCGTTATCTTCTGATGGCTTTACGCCTGAGGCTGCTTGAATAATTTGAGCTATTTTTGGGTGCATATCCCATTTTTGTGCAATCTCTCCGCAAATATCAAAAAGTCCCATGCCGCAAAGACGTACAAGAATGGTGTTGTAGTCAAGTGCTTTTGCGCTTCTAAGCAGAGCTACATTCTCTTCTTTTTGTGCAAACAGCGCTTCGGCAACGATAATACTTGCACTCAAGAGAGTTATTGCCGCATAGACATTTGTATCTTTGCAGCCGAGATGTTTAAGGATGTTTTCCCATTTTTTTGAAAGATTTGCCTGAAGGTCATGAAAGAGAGAGCTGTTTAATTTAAAAAGTACCCATTTTTTTGGATTAAGCAGAGAAATCATGTAATTGTAAACACTTTGCTGTGCAAGGGATACCCCCAAGATACCAAAGATTTGCCCAACATCACTTACTTCATTTTTGAAACCATATATAGGCTTGTTAACGATGCTCTTAAGATAAGATTTGAGCGCTAAGTCATTCTGGGCTACTTTTGCTGCTTTTACCAAATCACCGACACGCAAAAGAGCGATAGTCTCGTTTAGTATTTCCGGAGAAGGAGGAATCTTGTCTATATACGCATCTATGTTTTCTTTGGTTATCATCGTTACCACGCATCTGTAAAGTTGTATCATTCTACTCTTATATCAATAAAAGAAAAATAAAACCCTTAAGCAGAAGTTTGGTTTAGGATTGATATAATTCGCAACTTTAAACCTAATAAAAGGAAGCTAATTATGGCAAGAAAATGCGCTATCAGTGGCAGAGGCCCAATGAGCGGGAACAATGTTTCTCACGCAAAAAACAAAACAAAACGTCGTTTCTTACTTAACCTTAGAACTGTCCGCATCACTTTAGATGACGGCACAACTCAAAAGGTAAAAATCTCTGCAAAAGAGTTGCGTACACTTAAGAAAAACTCTTAAGGGTTACGACCTTGAATCTCTTAGAGAAGATTCGAAACTTTCTACATTGGGAGATTTCTCCCAAACCTGCTATCACACTCAATGATGAACTTTATGCACAGCTTTTACCCTTTAGAACACCGCTAATCCTTATCCAGCTCCTTATGTTGATAGGAACATTGGGATATGTCTATATAGAAAATTACACTATTATGGATGCAATCTTCCAAGCCGGCTATACATTTACGACGGTTGGATTCGGTGCTCTTAAAGAGGGAGAATTTTCCGCTGCAGGGCAGATTTTTACGGTAACACTTATTATTTTGGGTTTTACTGTTTTTACTATTGCCATAGGTATCGTTGTTGATGTTGTGAGCAAAGGCAAGTTATCCAAAATACTCAAGGAGCGAAGAATGCTCTATGCAATAGCGAGGCTTAAAAAACACTATGTTGTTTGCTACCATAACGATTATACGCTAGAGGTAACAAAACAGCTAAGAGAAAACCATATCCCTTTTGTTGTTGTTGATCCGCGAGAAGAGATTCATGAATGGGCACAAGAGCATAACTACACAACCTACCTAAAAGCAGAACCCCATGCAGAACTTACTATGCTCAAAGCGCATCTCGCTTCTGCGAAAGGGCTTATCACGCTCTCAAGCTCAATGTCTGATAATATCGCTCTTATCGCATCTGTAAGGCTTTTTGAAAAGGAGCACTCTTTACCGCGCCCATACTATATCATCTCCTCTGCCGAGACTGTGAGTGATGTGGAAAAACTCAAAAAATTGGGAGCAGATACAGTTGTTTCTCCGACAAAGCTGACTGCACAAAGAGTAAGTGCTATGGCGGCTCGTCCTGATATGGAAAACCTTTTGGAGGAGTTTTTATACAAAAGCGACAATCCTCTCAACATGGAAGAGATAGAAATTCCAAAATATAGTTGGGCAGTACTCAAAAAGCTTAGAGAGACGCACATAAGAGAGATAACAAACTGCTCTGTCGTGGGAATCACAAAGAAAGAGGGGAAGTTTTTGGCAATGCCAAAAGGGGATGTTTTGATTACAAGCGAGTGTAAACTGCTTGTCATCGGGACACAAAAAGATATTAGTGTGACAAAAGATTTACTAAGAAAAAGAGATAAACCAAAGGAGCTTAAGTTTGTATAATATAATCTATTCAAGTGGCGGAGTATGTTTAAGTGACGGTTTTTTTGCTTCAGGCGTACATGCAGGGCTTAAAAAAGAGGGTGCGCTTGATATGGCGTTTATATATAGTGTAAGTCAATGTGAGGTTGCGGCAGTTTTTACGACAAATAAGATGGCAGCAGCTCCGATAAAGCATTTTAGAAGTATGGGCGATGTGAAGCCCAATTTTATAGTGATAAATTCTAAAAATGCAAATGCTATGACGGGAAGTGCCGGAGTTGAAGATATAAAAGAGGTGCTATCTAACTGCCCGCAGGAAGCTAAAAACCCTATCATGAGTTCAACGGGCGTTATAGGTGTTAGGCTTCCAAAAGCTAAAATCATAGAGGGGATGAAACTCTTTGATTTAACTAAAAAAGATTCAAGCTCTGCGGCAAAAGCTATAATGACAACCGATAGCTTCGCAAAAGAGATAGCCTTTAAGGTAGTGCTTAGTGATGGGAGCAGTTTTAACATAGGTGCTATTGCCAAAGGTGCAGGAATGATAGACCCTGCGATGGCAACGATGCTTTGTTTTATAACGACAGATGCAAAAGCCGATAAAAGTGAGATGCAAGAAGTGCTTGATGAGGTGGTAAAAACTACATTTAACGCTATAAGCGTTGATGGAGACACATCTACAAACGATACTGTTTTTGTTTTGGCAAACGGCAGAAGCGGTGTTTATGAGAGAGAGGCGTTTAAAGAGGCTCTTTTTAAAGTTATGCACTTTTTAGCGTTAGAGATGGTGCGTGACGGCGAGGGTGCTACAAAACTGGTTACTTATAAAATAACAGGTGCAAAAGATGATAGAGATGCTGAAGTAGCCGCAAAAGCACTATCGGACTCACTTTTGGTTAAAACTGCACTTTTCGGCGAAGATCCAAACTGGGGTCGTATAGCTTCAACTATAGGTGCAAGTGGAGTTGAGGCTTATGAAGAGAAGCTAAAAATCTCATTTGACAACCTTTGTGTTTATGACAGAGGAGAGATACTATTTGACGCCGAGATGGAGAAAAAATGCGCCGTTGTTATGCAACATCAAAAGTTTACCATCTCTTGTGATTTAGGTGTAGGAGAAGGGAGCTTCAAAGCTTATGGCTGTGACCTAGGTCATGAGTATGTTAAGATAAATGCGGATTATAGGACGTAGTTGTCATTTACAAGAACAAAAGTTACTCGACAAGAATAAATGTTATTGGAGGATTGAAGATTGGCTCAAAACAATTCAACAATCCTCGACTTCTTCTCAAAATTTCCCAATCAACCGTTTGAGTTCGTTACAGTAACTGACATCAATATAAAAGAACATCCAAACTACTACAAAGCAATCTTCCGCAATATAAAAACAAATAAATACTTCTCATATCCTATAGCTCCTGAAATGATGAGATACAAATACAAAGTCGGTCATATATATACAGATGGTGAACATGTAGGTCAAAACAAAACTCTTTTAAAAAGTGAGTTCACAGTCAATGAAAACACTGATCTAAATCTTGTTGGGCGTGTAACTCATATTTTAGATAACGAAGAAAAAAATATCTTATTATTGCAAAAATTATCAGAACTCTAAAACTTATGCTTCTCTCGTTTCCAACGCTGAAGCGTGGGAATGCATACTTAAATCTCTCATAGATATATTAATTACCATCGAGACGATGGGAACTAGCCAAATAGTAATAAATAGTGAGGTTGAAAAATATGGTTTATTTTATTGGCAAATAAAAAGCAAATTTTCTATAATCCCTATTTTAAGGGATTTGTTTTATTTTGTTTATTTATTTTGAAAATAAAAAACTGGAGAAGTGTTCCTGATGACCGAGTGCCAGACACCATTTCTAAAAAGTATGGTAAAATATGGTAAATATTTAAAGGCTGATAAAATGACTAAAAAAATAACTATAACGCTTGAAGAAAGTTTAGTCGAAGAACTTGCAACTATCGCAATGGATAGCGGGAAGAAAAAAGCTCAAATTATCAGAGAAGCACTACAGGACTATTTTGATATTCAAGCAGTTACAAAAACACTCCAAGAGTATAAAATGGGTACCTTAAAAACTGTTTCTCATCAAGATGTAAGAGCAACTCTTGGCTTATAACATAGAGTATGACCCAAAAGCCCTCAAGCAACTCCAAAAGATGGATAAAAGTATAGCTTCAAAAGTACTTGATGGCATAGAAGAGTTCGCATCAAACCCCGTACTCACAAAAATTAAAAAGTTAAAAACTCCTTTTGATGGGGCGTATAGGCTTAGAATCGGAGACTATAGAGTTGTGTTTTATCAAGAGAATGATTTTATGTTAATATCTAAAATTGCTCATAGAAAAGAAGTTTATATATAGGCAGATAGAAGACCCTTGCATTAAAAATCCTTCTACTGCTAAAATAAAATTCTTTTCTTGCTAAAAAGCTCTTGATTGTAGCGATTTTTTTTCATACAATTTAATTATCAAATCATAGGAGTTTTTTATGTCAAAAGTAGTTTTTATTACCGGTGCAACATCAGGTATGGGAGAGCTTAGTGCTAAGTTTTTATCCGATAACGGTTACATAGTTTATGCAGGTTCAAGAGATGCAACCGTTGCAGAGGGAAGCTCAAATCTAAAACATATATACATAGATGTTACAAATACACAGAGCATAAAAGATGCGGTCGCAAAGATCATAAAAAACGAAGGCAAGATAGATGTTCTTGTAAACAATGCAGGTTTTGGGCTTTTAGCAACTCTTGAAGAGGGAAGTGATGAAGAGATATTTAAGCAGTTTGATGTAAATGTTTTCGGGCTTATAAAAACCTCAAGAGAAGTTCTGCCGTATATGAGAGAAGCTAAGAGCGGTGTCATCATAAACATCAGCTCGTTTTTAGGGAAGATGGGTCTTCCGCTACTATCACACTATAATGCTTCAAAGTATGCGGTTGAGGGTATAACGGATTCGCTTCGCTTTGAAACTCTGCCTTTTGGCATAAGAGTTCACTCCATAGAATCAGGGTTGTTTGGAACAAACTTTGTCAAAAAAGGTCTTATTGCAAATGCAAAAACTACGAGTGAAACTTCGCCTTACAAAGATTTGGTAGCTCATTTTGTGCCGATAGTCGCAAAAGCTATAAACGAAGGTCCGACCCCTCAGCCGATTGCAGATGCTATAAAAATGATAATAGAAGATGAGAATGCACCTATTGCAGTACCTGTAGGTGTTGAAGCTACGACATTTGTACCGATGAGAAAAAGCCTAAGCGATGAAGAGTTTGAGCAAAAAATCAAAGAGACTTTTGGGTTATAATAGATGAAAAAGCTCCTCTCTTACGCTCTGCTTATCGCCATTGTTATTGTAAGTATGATGGCTACTATTGCTTATTTTACACCTCCAAAAAAAGTTCCGAACTATAGCGATGCAGAGTTAAGGGAGTTGGCTATAAACAAGGGGCATAAAGCGATGCCCTCCTCCTTGGATGAACTTATATCCCTTGTGGATGATGCCTCCAACCCGATGACGCAAGAGAAGATAACGCTTGGAGAAGAGCTTTTCTTCGATACAAATCTCTCAAAGAGCGGCAAAACAAGTTGCGCAACATGCCACTCTTTTGACAGAGACCTTAAAAATAGCGGCGCACTGCTAAAAATGCTCACGCAAAAAGAGCCAAAAACCAATGATTGCGCCGCATGTCATTTGAGAGATCAAAGCGGGGTCGATAGATTTACCTTTTCTCAGGGCGATAGAGACACCATGCACCCACATCTTCTCAACACGCAAACCATTTTAAACACAGCTTTCGCAAAACATTTTACATGGAGCGGCGAAGTTAAAAGCATAAGAGAGCAGAGCGCAAACTCACTTTTGGCACATCACAAACTCAACATGACCAAAGAAGATATCAACTCCACTCTTGCCAAAAATCCAAAATATAAAAAATTGTTTGCAGAGGCTTTTGAAGACGGCATAACATTTGACAATACCGCAAAAGCGATTGAAGTCTATGTAAAAACGCTTGTTACAAGAGGAGCGTATGACAAATTTTTGGATGGAGACGACACTGCCATGAGCCAGCGTGCAAAGAGAGGGTTGGCAAACTTCATCAACCACGGATGCAAAGGGTGTCATGCAGGCAGAGCATTTGGGGGCGAGAGCGTCCAGAGATTTCCTCTAAGAGAGTTTGCGCAGCTCTATGATGTAAAGCCAAATTTTGAAGTTATTCCTACTCCAAAAAGGCTTGATAGCGAATTTCCTTTTGAAAATAACGGAGGATATCTCGGCAAAGGAGACGCTCATCTTTTCAGGGTGCCTATACTCAGAAATGTCACAAAAACATCTCCATATTTTCACAACGGCGCAGTACCAAAGATAAGAGAAGCGGTTGATATCATGGGAAGACACCAGCTCGGTCGCCATCTAACACTTGAGCAGATTGATGAGATTGTTGCATTTTTAAAAACATTAGAAGGCGATATAGTTGACTACAGGGAAACAAAATGAGAAGATTTTTAGTAAAATTTTTTATACTTTTGATGTTTATCTCAGGCATGGCTCAGTTCAAACTCTTTGACATTTCATGGGAGATTTTTAGAGTTGTGCAGCCGCTGCACATAGCCTTCTCGCTTCTTGTCATGCTCTTTTTTATGAACTCTTTTATCTATAAACATATCCGCAGATACTATTTTGTAAAAAAAACAAACAGTATGGATGGCTGGATGCTTTTAATCTCTTTTGTTCTTGTCACTCTTAGCGGAGTGTATCTGCTGCTCGTGGGCAATCGTGGCGGAGATGCCTTGGGAGCAGTCTTATTTAACATCCACCTCTTTGGTTCGTTTGTTTTGATGCTCTTTTTCCTATGGCATATAACAGCGCCTATGAAGCAAAGCAGAGAGCCGTTGGCACTTCTGGCAGCTATTCTTCTCTTCTACCCGACTATCTCACAAAGCAAGATAACAAACCTCTCCAACCTTGAGATAACCAAAAATGGTACAAAAAGCTATCACAGCGAGGATTGGACAAGTTCTGCAAAATGCAAATCATGCCATAGCGAGATATTTGAGCAGTGGAGCAACTCTAACCACAAGCACATAGCAGGCTCAAACCCTTACTATATGGTTATGGAGACACTAGCAGGTGAGGTTGAGGGAGAGAAGTTTAGGGAGTGGTGTATGAGCTGCCATAACCCAAGCGCACTCTCGGTTGGGTTTGGCAAA
Source organism: Sulfurimonas sp. (assembly GCF_028694605.1). Taxonomy (GTDB): domain Bacteria; phylum Campylobacterota; class Campylobacteria; order Campylobacterales; family Sulfurimonadaceae; genus Sulfurimonas. The sequence continues at coordinate 16,433 of NZ_JAQVKP010000002.1, forward strand.
AGCACCCATGCTATGGATGGTAACTTTGTAAGTAATGAACATTTTGAAAAAGGGGCAAAAACGCTTCTGAAAGATTTTAAAGAACATGGAAATTTTAGACTCGAAGAGGGTGTTTCTTGTATAACCTGTCATCAGATAAGCGATGCGACTTCAAAGGGAAATGCTTCATATAAACTATTGCTTGATAGAAAAAAATATGCTTTTGAAGATAGCAAATTTACCATGCCGCATCTATTTAGCGAAAAACTTATAAATGCAAACCCGAGTGTTCATAAAGAGAGCTACTCAAAAGAGTTGTATAAAGATAGCAAATATTGTGCATCTTGTCATGACGAGTCACATCCAAAAAACGGTATAAAGATAGTTTCGACTTATGAAGAGTGGGAAAAATCGCCTTTTAATAATCCAAATGACAAAACAAAGCATAAAAGTTGTATAGACTGCCATATGACAAATCTAAGTGAGGGTAAATTTGCACCACTAAAGGGAACTTCAACAGACGGCGGAACTCTGAAAAAAGATGTGAAAGTTCACTATTTTGCAGGTTCAAACCACTTTTTGGCAGGACTTAGAGATAAAAAAAATGAAGAGCAGACCGTTCAACTGCTAAAGAGTTCCGCCCAGCTTGATGTGGCTATAAAAGGTAAAAATTTAGAGGTAGGCGTAAAAAATATCGGTGCAGGGCATCATCTACCAACCGGTGTAGCCGACTTTAGAGAGCTATGGCTTGATGTTGAAGTAAAAGATAAAGATGGCAAACTCATTGTCTCAAGCGGCAAACTAAAGAGTGATGGAAATATAGAAGATAAAAGCAGGCTTTTTCAAAAGGTTTTCGGCGATGAAAATGGCAAGCCTGTCGGACTTCTTTTTTGGAAGTATAAAACGCTTCTAAGCGATACAAGAATCCCATCAGGAGAGAGAAGAGTAGAGAGCTTTGAACTACCAAAAGATGCTATCTACCCTCTAAAAGTAAGCGTAAAGCTAAATTTTAGGATATATCCGCAATGGGTAAGTGATAAAGTGAGAAAAGTATTTCCAATCCTTCCAAACCCAAGTATTATAGAGCTTCAAAGGTTAGAAAAAGAGTTGAAATGAAAATTTTATGGATACTGATTTTTAGCAGCTCTCTCATTTTTGGTGAACATATAAGACGGCTAGAGTTTTTAGAGGTGCCCTTAAGTAAAATGGTATTTATGTTATCGGTTTGAAAAACTCAGTTATTTCTACATCAAAAAGCTTTGAGAGTTTAAAAAGATGTAGCAAGTTAAAGTATTTCCGCGGATGTGCAAAGTCTGTTACTTGTAAAAGTCAAGACGACTCTGAGCTAAGAGTTTGTGTACTAGAAGATTGTATAAGGGCACTAGGCTCTGCTACAGATGAAGGTAGATATTAACTCTATCCAAGTCGTGGTAAATGCCACTCTTTTTTATACGCTACAAGTCTTAAAATTATGCTAAAGAGTGCTATGGCGACTATGCTAAGCTCGTTTATAGCTCCAAAAATATTAAGAACTCCAAGTGAGAGTGCGGCTATAATCGCTATTGAGCCGTAAAAATCACTAATTAAAACGGCGGGTACTTGATTTATCATTATATCTCTAGCAACGCCTCCTCCTACCGCTGTTATAAAGCTAAGAATGATAATGCCAAAAAAGTTATAGTCGGCATTGATAGCCATAAGTGCGCCCGTGATGCTAAATGCGACAAGCCCTATGGTGTCGCTTACTACAAATATCCATCCTCGCTCGATAGAGTCTTTTTTGTAGAGTCTGAGGGCAAAAATCAAAAAGATGGTAAGTGTTAGCGTGAGGGCCGGATGCAGAGCGGTAAATGAAAAGGGCGGAGTGCTTAGGATAGCATCTCGTACGATACCGCCACCTAAGGCGGTAAGCGTAGAGGCTATCAAAATGCCTAAAATATCAAGCTTGTTTTTGATGGCAACCAAAAAACCGCTTATCGTAAAAGCGGTTATACCTATGATTTCGGCGAAGATAAAGTACTCAGGCATCTAGTTTTGGTAGTGGGATTTGAACTCTACGTAGCGTGAAGCGGAAGCATACAGTTCTTTGACCTCTTCATCGGTGAGTTCTCTCATAACCTTTGCAGGGCTGCCCATGATAAGCGAACGAGGCGGAAAGACTTTGTTTTTGGTTACAAGCGCACCTGCCCCCACAATTGACTCTTTTCCTATTACAGCACCGTCAAGTATAGTCGCACTCATACCGATTAGACACGCGTCTTCGATTGTGCATCCATGAAGCATAACACGGTGACCGATGGTTACGTCACTGCCGATGATAGTCGGATGTCCGTCGCTTCTGTCTGCTTTTTTGTGGTGTGTGACATGTACCATGCTCAAATCTTGTATGCTAACTCTGTCACCGATTGAGATGTAGTGAACATCGCCTCGCACAACAGTTCCAAACCAGATGGAGCAATCCTTGCCGCATGTGACATCGCCTATGACATCGGCAGACGGTGCTATCCATGTATTTTTGCCGATTTTTGGCTCCATATTTTTAAAACTATACAGCACTGTTGTTCTCCTCGCTAAATATATTTGACATAATCTGCTCAACCGTGCCCATGCTCTCTTTGGCAGAGGCTTTAGAGACTTTGTTTACATAGTCTTCCAAGAGCAGATGGTTGTTGATGGTTCTGGTGTCATCATGTTTTACTTTGATGTAGGAGCCGTCGCTTTGGAGTTCGTGTGCCAAAGAGTTGTCTGCACATTGGAGTTTGAGGATTTGCACTATCTTTGCTTTTGCTTTTGGGTCTTTGATAGTGGTAAGAAGCTCTATGCGTCTTGTCAAGTTTCTTGGCATCCAATCCGCACTTGAGATGTAAACCCCTGCTTCATCATTTTTAAAGTAAAAAGCTCTTGCGTGTTCTAGGTATTTTCCAAGAATGGAGATAACTCTTATGTTCTCGCTTACTCCCTCGATTCCCGGTTTGAGGCAGCAGATACCGCGTACTATAAGGTCTATCTTGACTCCCGCCTGACTTGCTTTGTAGAGCGCACGGATAACATCTTCATCCACAAGAGAGTTGAGTTTTGCGATGATGCGTCCATCGCTCTTTTTGCGTGCTTCGTTTTGTATAAGCGATAAAATCTTTGGTTTTATCTGTGATGGAGACATATAGAGTTCGTTGAGTTTGCCCTTTTTGCTAAAACCTGTCAAAAAGTGGAAAAATCTGGTCATATCATTTGTTATCTCGTCTTTTGAAGTGAGGTAGCTCATATCGGTATAGACCTTGGAAGTAGAAGGGTTGTAGTTGCCTGTTCCAAGGTGTGCATACTGTTTGAGTTTGCCATTTTTCTTTTTTGTAATCAAGGTTGCTTTTGCATGGACTTTAAAGCCTTTGATACCGTAGATAACATGCGCACCCGCCTTTTCAAGTGCTTTTGCCCAGATAAGGTTGTTCTCTTCGTCAAATCTAGCTTTTAGCTCAACCATAACCGTGACTTGGATGCCGGCTTCACTTGCTCCCATAAGCGCTTTTACGATTGGCGAATCTTTGCCTGAGCGGTATAGTGTCATCTTAATTGAGACGACATCAGGGTCTTTTGCGGCGGTTTGTATAAGCATAACAACCGGATCAAAACTCTCATAAGGATGAAAGAGCAGAATATCTTGCTTCTCTAGCGTAGCAAAGATATTTTCACTATGATCAAGAGGCGGTAATGTTTTTGTTTTAAAAGGCTCCAAAAGAAGATGCGCAAAACGTTTATTTGAGACAATTTGCCAAAGGCTTGAGAGATTTAAAAATGTGTGAAAACGGAAGATATCATCCTTATAAACATTGGTATGGCGGTTAAAAAAGTTGACTATCTCCTCATCCCCGTCACTTCCGACTTCAAGGCGCACCATCGCTCCTTTGCGTCTTAGTTTTAGCCCTTCTTCCAAAATCTCCAAAAAGTCATCTGCTTCTTCCTCTTCTATCTCGATATCTGCATTTCTTGTTACTCTAAAAGATGCAAATTTTATAAGAGAATATCCGGGGAAAAGGTCTTCTACGTGCTCTGCAACAATGCTCTCAATGGGAACATAGATGTCATTTTCAAGCTCTACAAATCTCTCCAAAACACGAGGAATACGGATAATTCCAAATCTTTCCACGGATGCATTATCGCTATCTCTTAGTTTAACTATAAGTCCAAAACTAAGGTTGTTGAGGTGTGGAAAAGGGTGTGTCGCGTCCACGGCGATGGGGATGATAACCGGATAGATGTTTTCATTGAAGTATCTGTTTAGGTAGTGCTTTTGACCCTGAGAGAGTTCATGGTAATCTTTTACCTTTATCCCCTCGTGTTCGAGTTTTTTGAGAATGCCAACCAAGCAGTGCTCCGCTACCTGCTGCTCTTGATGCAGATACTCTCTTATCTCTCGAAGCTGTTGCAGAGGCGTAAGTTTATCTGCACTTGAAACTACGATACCCGCGGCAAAAAGTTTTTTGAGTCCTGCGATTCTTATCATATAAAATTCATCTAAGTTTGTTCCGTAAATCGCTAAAAACTTTAGTCTCTCCAAAAGCGGAAGAGACTCATCAAGAGCCTGTTTTAGAACCCTTGTGTTGAACTGCAGCCATGAGGTCTCACGGTTGTTGTAAAGGTCTGGATTTTTGAGATTGAGCATAAAAACTCCGAATAATTATTTTTGCTTATTATAGCAAACAATGGTTACTGTATAGGCACGGCGGTGTCATTTCACAACCCCACTCCCCTTCCAGTTTGCGGCATGATAGACCGTTGTGCCGTTTTTTCTGGCATAAAAACGAATTAGGAGTTTTTGCAATGTAGGTTCTATGGATGGGTAGAACCATGCGTTGTTGCTTGTGGCTAGGACATACTGAGCGCCGTCTTCGTAAATCTCTTTGCAGGTTGCTTCATAACAGATGGCGTTGCGGAACTTTACGCCTTTGATGATGAAATCTGTCGGTTTGTCTGCTGTTTTAAAGTCCGATGCGCCGCCAAAAAAGAACTCATTGACAAAGCCTTTTGCAAAGGAGGGAAGCGGAATATACTCTCCAAATGGAACTAAAATCATCTTTTTTGCTATCTGGTATTCACCATTCTCAAACATATAAGTAACGTTGTAATGCTGCTCATCCTCTCTTAAAAGTGTGCCTGCAACGATGGAGATTTCATGCGAAAGTTCTTGGAGTTTTACTAAAACCGTGGGTGCTTTGTTCATATAAAATGGAAATACGGACTCCGGTAAAACAACTATGTCGTAGCCCTCGTCAATCGCCTTGTTAATTTCTCCAAAAATGAGTTGCAGCGTAGGTTGCAGGCTCTCTTGCTGCCATTTCTTCTCCTGTTTTATATCTGTGGCTATAAGCTTTATCTTAAGCGGCGCATCTTTTTGCAGAGGCGGAGTGAAACTGAGCGTTAAAAAAAGAAGCGCGAGCGGCGCGTAACGGTAGGATTTTGGGGTATAGGCAACTAAAGAGAGTGAGAGAAGCAATAGTGCAAAATCAAGCTTTTGGATGCCAATGTAGCTATCTACAAACAAAATCTCCGGTTGCAGCCAGTTAAAATCCATCGGCTCAAAAAATGAGAGACCAAAGAGCAAAACGGCACGAAGCCAAATATGTTTTGTAAGTGCCAAGACACCAAAAAAAAGCATATAAATGACGGCAAAGCCAAATGTTACAAGAGGCGTGAGATAGCCTACGCCGTTGTACTCAAAACTATAACCTATCCAGTAAAACCATAGAAGCCCTATGAAAAATCCGGCAACCAAAACAGCTCTTTTTGGGATGTACAAAAGAAGTGCTATGGCTAAGAGTCCAAAAAGTGTGTTGAGAAATTTGAGTGTGATACCAAAATTTTCAAGATAAAGAAATGCGCTAAAAAGAAGTGCCGTAGTGATGCCAATCGCCAAATCAAAAGGCTTACCGTCTCTTTTTTCTCTCAATTTGTTTAGCTTTTCAATCATCTCATTGCTCTTTTTTTTGGTCAAATTATATCACTCTTCAGTCTTTTGTTACTCTATTTTTTGTATAATCGCCGCATTTTAAATTTAAGGAAACCCAGATTCATGGAAATATTAGGTCAATTATTACCGTTTGTATTTTTAATTGCAATTATGTACTTTGTGATTATCCGCCCGCAGCAAAAAGAAGCAAAAACACGTCAAGAGATGATTATGGCACTTAAAAAAGGCGACAGAGTGATTACGGCAGGCGGGTTAATCGTTGTTGTTTATAAAGTTGAAGAGCAGTTCTTAAGCGTAAAAATCAATGAAGAAGTAGTTGTAAAGATAACAAAAGATTCTGTTATCAGAAAGTACGAGGATGAAGTTTAATTACCGCATAGTCGTCTTTGCCGCAGCGATTTTTTTTGGTCTCTTCTTTTCTGCTCCCTCACTTCTTCAAACGCAGGATGGCAAAAAGATAGCGCTCGGTCTTGACCTTCAAGGTGGACTTCATATGCTCCTTGGTGTCAAAACCGAGGAAGCCGTCAAATCACGTATCAAATCCATTGCCGCAAGTATCAAATACTTTACCGAGAAAAAAGATATTCTTGTTGACGGGCTATCGTTTGATGAAAATGGCATTTCATTTACGCTTTTAGATAAAGACGATGTAAAAACGCTTAAGTCTTTTTTGCATGAGATACAAGGTGCCGTAGTTGTTGTTGTGGGAGAAAATATCTCCTTGTCCCTTACAAATGAAGAGATAGCAAGAACCAAAGAACAGGCGATTTCTCAAGCAATTGAGACCATCCGTAACAGACTTGACCAATTTGGTTTGGCTGAGCCTATCGTGGCACGTCAGGGAGAAGAGAAGATTCTTGTGCAGCTTGCGGGTATAAAAACTGCTGAAGATGAACAAAGAGCAAGAGAACTTATCTCACGTGCTGCAAAGCTTGAGCTTATGGCTGTGGATGAAGATCGAGCGGCACGTGTTGGCAATATGAGTGCGAGTGATGCCGCTGCTTACGGTGATGTGATACTAGAAGATGTCGCAAACCCAAGCATTAAGCACCTTGTACGTGAGATTCCAGTTCTTGATGGCGGGATGCTGACCGATGCAAGTGTCGGTTTTGACCAAAACAACCGCCCTCTTATCACCTTTAAGCTTAACGCTGAGGGTGCGCAGATATTTGGCGACTTTACAGCAAAGAGCGTAGGCAAACGTTTGGCTGTCGTGCTTGATGGCAAAGTCTATTCTGCTCCTGTTATCAATGAGCGTATCGGCGGCGGAAGCGGACAAATCTCCGGAAACTACACTGTTTTAGAGGCGAAAGATTTGGCGATTGCACTTCGTTCAGGTTCTCTTATGGCACCTATCTACGTTATGGAAAAGCGCTCTGTCGGTCCTAGCTTGGGGGCCGATAGTATCAAGGCAAGTATGATTGCGCTTTTGGGCGGTTTTGGACTTGTCGTTGTTTTTATGGTTGTTTACTACAGAGCGGCAGGAGTTATAGCAAACATAGCTCTTTTTGCAAATATCTTGCTGATTATCGCGGTTATGAGTCTCTTTGGTGCTACGCTCACACTTCCGGGTATGGCGGGGATTGTTCTTACTATAGGTATGGCGGTGGATGCGAATGTTATCATCTCTGAGCGAATCCGTGAGCTATTGCGTCATGGCGTCTCAATGCATAAAGCCATAGAAGATGGGTACTCAAATGCAATGCGTGCGATTTTGGATGCAAACATTACCACGCTTATCGCTGCCGTTGTGCTTTATGCTTATGGTACGGGAGCTATCAAAGGATTTGCCATCACTATCAGTATCGGGATTTTAGCTTCCATGCTTACGGCGATTTTGGGAACACACGGGATTTACCAGATGCTTGAAGAGAAGATGAAAAAGAGCAAAAATAACCTTTTATGGTTTGGGATAAAGGGGTAATTATGGAGTTTTTTATACACACTAAAACATTTGGATTTATGGGCAAATCAAAGCCGGCAATGTTTTTTTCCATCGCCCTTATCTTAGCCTCTTTCATCGCTTTGGCAACAAAAGGGCTTAACTACGGTGTTGACTTTGCGGGCGGGACGATTATTCAGGTCAAATACGCTTCCGCAGCTCCGATTGATGATATGCGTGAAAAACTTAAAAGTAATGAGATTTTTGATGGTGCGAGCATTACGGAGTTTGGCTCTGCCGATGAGGTGGTTATCCGTATGAGAACTGCAACGAGTGATGTTGTGGTGGATGTGGGAGATGTTACAAGAGAGGCGCTAAAGGGTACGGGCGATTTTGAAGTACGCCGTGTCGATATTGTCGGTCCAAAGGTTGGGAGTGAACTCAAAGAAAAAGGGATAATGTCTCTTGTTTTGGCAATTGCAGGGATTTTGATATATGTTGCATTTCGTTTTGAGTGGAGATTTGCTCTTGCTTCTGTTTTGGCACTTGTACACGATGTTTCCATAGCGATGGGGGCCATTGCGCTTACACAAATGGAGGTTAACCTCGATGTTTTAGCGGCACTTCTTACCATTCTTGGATATTCACTTAACGATACTATTATCGTTTTTGATCGTATCCGTGAGGGGATTATCGGAGGAAAAGGAGTAGAGTTTAGCGAAATCATTGATGACTCCATCACAAACACACTTTCAAGAACGACACTTACGTCTCTTACAACTCTTTTTGTTGTTTTCACGCTTTTTGTATGGGGCGGTGAGATTATCCATGCGTTTGCATTTACTCTTTTAGTAGGTATCACGATTGGAACATACTCCTCTATTTTTGTCGCTTCTCCTACATTGCTTCTTCTTGGTTTTGATGTGAAACAGTACCATATCAATCTTGCAGAAAAAGCAAAAAGAGAAGCAGAAAAAGAGAAGATGAGAAATCAGTTTGAATCCGGAGTGATGTAGCCACAATACATAACCAATGCAGCGAGTTACACACTGCTCATTGCATTTGGTATTAAGATACTTTTTTGTATAATCTCCGCAATTAATACTTAAGGATTTAATGTGGATTGGGGCAAAGTAGTTTATGTTTTTTTTGCGTTGATGAGTTTAACATCAATTGCGGGGTTCTTGTATGAGCATAGCGCGGCAGCACTCTTTGTCGCGGGCAGCTTAAATCTAGTTTCTACATTTTTAAAAATCGGTGTGAGAAATCTTCTCTCTGCCGAACTTTTGGCATCTTCGCTTGTTGCAGATTTACATCTTATTCCGGCATTTATCTATCTTGAAGTTGTAGGTAATTTAGAGTGGGCTATCGCTTTGGCAATAGGTGCGCTTATAGCAAATCTTTTCTCTGTAGGTCTTATTTATATAGAGAGTTCAAAAAATCGTGATGAGTATTAGGAGTTAGTGTTGGAGTATAGTGCAAAAGAGTTAGAAAAAAAGTGGCAAGAGTATTGGGCGCAAAATAGAAGTTTTGAGCCGAGTGAGGATTTTACAAAAGATAAAAAATATATCCTTAGCATGTTCCCTTTCCCAAGCGGAAGACTTCATATGGGGCATGTCAGAAACTACACCATAAGCGATGCGTTTGCCAGATACTACCGCCAACAGGGTTTCAATGTCTTACATCCTATCGGCTTTGACAGTTTTGGTATGCCTGCTGAAAATGCGGCTATCAAAAACGGCTCACACCCAAAAACTTGGACTTACAGTAACATAGATTATATGAAAGGCGAGTTTAAATCACTCGGTTTTTCATTTTCAAAAGAACGAGAGCTTGCAACAAGTGATGAACTTTATACGAAGTTTGAGCAGGGCTTTATCATCGATATGTATGAAAAAGGGCTGCTTTACCGTAAAAAAGGTTTTTTAAACTGGTGCCCAAGCTGTCACACCGTTTTGGCAAATGAGCAGGTTATTGAGGGGAGCTGTTGGAGATGTGACAGCCAAGTAGTCAAAAAAGACATGAATCAGTACTACTTCAAAATCACGCACTATGCGGATGAACTTTTGGCAGATCTTAAAAAACTAGAGGGCGGCTGGCCAAAACAGGTTCTTACAATGCAGGAGAACTGGATAGGCAAATCTTACGGTTTGGAGTTTAAGTTCACTTTTGATGCTGCTTCAAAAGAGAGACTAAGCGGCAGCTTTGAGGGTTTTGAAGTATTTACTACACGTCCCGACACCATTTACGGCGTGAGTTATGCGGCACTTGCTCCTGAACATGAAATAGTCTCCTATATGATTCAAAACTCTCTTTTGGATGACAACACAAGAGAACAGATAGAGTCTATGAAAAATGCCTCTTCCATTGATAGACAAAAAGAGAAGAGCGGTGTATCTTTGGGACTAAGCGTAGTGCATCCTTTGACAAAAAAGAGTGTTCCCGTATGGGTTGCGAATTTTGTTCTTATGGATTACGGAAGCGGTGCGGTTATGGCTGTTCCTGCACATGATGATAGAGATTTTGAGTTTGCAAAAAAGTACGATTTGCCAATTCATGCGGTTATCAAACCATTCGGCGGTGAGGCTGATACTTCAAAAGCGTTTACTGAAGTCGGAGAGCTTTTTGCTTCAGAGCAGTTTGACGGGCTTAACTCCAAAGAGGCGCAGGCTAAAATCATAGAGCATTTTGAAGCTCAAAGCATCGGTACAAAAAAGACAAACTTCAAGCTAAAAGACTGGGGTGTGAGTCGTCAGAGATATTGGGGTGCGCCTCTGCCGTTTGTGCATTGTGAGGATTGCGGCTTGGTTATGGAGAAAAAAGAGAACCTGCCTATCGCACTTCCTGAAGATATCGTTATTACTGGAGAGGGAAATCCGCTTGACAAGCATCCGACTTGGAAGCATTGCAAATGTCCATCTTGCGGCAAGGATGCTGTTCGCGAAACAGATACGATGGATACATTTGTCGAGTCTAGCTGGTACTTTTTGAGATTTTGTGCTTCGAGCCAAAATTGGGAAAAAGAGGCGTTCTCGGCAGAGCAGATTAGATACTGGATGAGCGTGGATCATTACATCGGTGGCATAGAACACGCAATACTTCATCTTTTATATGCAAGATTTTTTACAAAAGTGTTTCGTGATTTGGGCTATGTAGATTTTGATGAGCCGTTTGCGAGACTTCTTACTCAAGGAATGGTGCTCAAAGACGGTGCAAAGATGAGCAAATCAAAAGGCAATACCGTTGACCCTGATGCTATAATCGAGAAATACGGTGCAGATACAGCCAGACTTTTCATCCTTTTTGCAGCACCGCCTACGCAAGAGTTGGAGTGGAACGATAGTGCCGTAGAGGGAGCATTTAGATTTATCAAGAGATTTTACGAGAGAAGCGCAAATGTGCTAAAGTCGGATACGATTCCTCAAATTGATCATACATCACTTACAAAAGATGAAAAATTTGCCAGGAAAAAAGTGTATGAAGCTCTAGTACGCGCTCAAGATGTTTATAACGAAAAATACACTTTTAATACTATGATAGCAGGCGTTATGGAGGCGATGAACGCTCTTAATGCACAAAATAGCAGCGCTGTTTGGAGTGAAGCATACTGGATACTCACGTCAATTATGGAGCCGGTTATCCCACATACATGCTCTGAGATAAGCAGTCGTTGCTTCTCTCTTAAAAATCTTGCTTCCCAAAGAGTGCTGGAAGAGGTTTTTGTGCAAGAGAGCATAACTTTAGGCGTTTCTATAAACGGTAAAGCAAGAGCGGAGATAGAAGTTTCTCCTGATTCTACAAACGACGTGATAATAGCAATGGCAAAAGAGAGTACGGCAAAATGGCTTGAGGGAAAAACTATAGTCAAAGAGATAGTTGTTCCTAAAAAACTGGTCAATCTCGTTATTAAGGATTAAAGTGAAACGATATTTCAATCTTAAAACAAGTGCGTTTTTTTTGAGTCTGCTCTTTTTTGCAAGCGGGTGCGGTTATGCACCGAATGCAAAATTTTCTCGTGATGTAATGGGAGAGAAGATTAGCACAAGCGTTGTTGTATCGGCAGAAGATCCGCAAAATACGGTTGTGATAAAAGATGCAGTTGACAAGGCGGTGATTGAGGTTTTTCAGGCATCATTAACAACAAAAGAGGCTTCAGATTCACACCTTGTTATTAAGATGGGCAAACCAACCTATACTCCAGTCGTTTATGACGAGAACGGTTATGTAACAGGGTATAGAATGAGCGTTGTGCTGCACATAGAGAGAGATTCAAAGGGAGTTTCAAAAAAATATCAAACACGAGGGTTTCATGACTTTTCTGTTGCTCCAAATGCGATTGTTACGGATCAGGATAGATTTAACGCTATCGGTTTTGCCGCTCAAAGAGCAATTAGAGCTTTTGTCGCACAGGTTTCTGCCGAGGGAGCAAGAGCTAAAAAGTAGGGAGTTTGTATGAATATCCAAGAGATTATAAAAAAAAGCATCAAGAGACTGGAATTAGAGGGTAAGCTTCTCACTCCGGATTTTTATGCGGAGGCTTTTTGTAAAGAGGCATCAAAGGCAGGTTTTAATGTTGAGGATTGTTCTAAGCTGGAAAAGTTTAAGTCGATGCTCAATAAAGAGTTCCAAGAAGAACTTAAAAAATACCATATAAAAACTATCTCCGAATTTGCCCATTTTCTGATTTCAAGACTTAATAGAACCAATCCGTCGCACTGCTCAAATCTGCTTGAGGCTCAGAGTGTTTTTACGAAGCGTGTGCTTCAGGTTGTAGAAGTTTTGCATAACAAAGAGGCGGCAGAACTTGCAAGAAAAAGTCTTGATTTGCTAAATCGTGAGGCTTTGCCTTTTGAGATTGACCAGTACAGACAGCTGTGGGTCAACTTTATCACAATATATGATGATACTTTTTTGCAAAAATTGAAACTCTTGGGAGATGTAGATACCACAAATCTAAGAAAAACAGTTGAAAATTTAAATCTTGAAAATGGCTCATTTGCATCAACACACTCATTTGAACTCTCTAAGATTGCATCACTGCTTGTTGCTTCATTTGTTCCCTCTATCGCTTCAGATGTGAATGACAAAATAGCCGCTATCAGCCAAAAAATCAAAAAAGAACCATCTTTGCTTGAGAGTTCTACAATTGAAGCGGAGATAAAATCCGCAATTTCTCTTAGAATAGCACTTGATAAGCAGAGTGTCAAAGAGATGATTGAATCAATTGACGGTGTGCTTGATAAACTCTCTATAAGACTTATTGAGATGATTGAGAGTTCTGACAGCTCTACCGTTGAGATACAAAAGATAAAAAAAGAGCTTGAGAGCTATAATGAGCGTGATTACACAAGCTTTTCTCTTGCGCATAAAAAACTCTATACCATAGCAGTAGCGTTGGAAGAAAATACGCAGGCACTGACAAAAGATTTGAAAAAGCATAGCGGTGAAGTGGCGCTTCTTAGCAAGCGTGTCGAGCAGTTGGAGCAAGAGCTTCAAAAAGCTAAAGAGCAGTCCAAAGAGGATTTTTTAACCAAACTTTTTAATAAACGTGCACTTGACGAATCTATGAATATTAAAGAGGCAGAGTTTGTGCGATATGGAAAAAACTTCACAATTGTTTTTTTTGATTTGGATTTTTTTAAGTCTGTAAATGACACTTATGGGCATGATGCCGGCGATGCGGTTCTTTTTGCTTTTGCAAAGATACTTAAAAAAGAGGTAAGAAGTGTAGATGTCGTAGGGCGCTACGGGGGAGAGGAGTTTATAGCCATCCTTGGAGAGACGGATGCAGAGGGCGGTGCTATTTTTGCAAACAAGGTGCGCATCAAGGTTGAAAATGCACGTATGATGTATAAAGAAAATCGTATAGAACTTACCGTGAGTTGTGGCGTAAGCGAGCGCAAAGCTCATTTTTCACTTCAAAATACAGTCAAATCAGCCGATGAAGCACTCTACAAAGCAAAACAAAACGGCAGAAACAGGGTTGAGACTAAGTGAGGTTTCAAGAGTATCTAAACGCCAAACCGCTTTACTATGATGAGATAGACTACTCGCGGATGCCGCGGGTTTATGAGAAGATAAAACACGCTTTAAAAATCCCAAAAATCATCCACATAATCGGTACAAACGGAAAAGGCACGACAGGGCGGTTTTTGGCGACTGCACTTTTTGCAAATAACTATGGCGTGGGACACTACACTTCGCCACATATTTTGGAGTTTAACGAAAGAGTGTGGGTGAATGGAAGTAATGCAAGTAATGAAAGGCTGCAAAATGCCCATGAAGAGCTGCAAAAGCTCTTAAGTAAAGAAGATGCCGATGCACTTAGCTACTTTGAATATACGACACTTCTTGCCATGATAATTTTTAGCGAGTGCGAGTTTGTGGTTATGGAAGCGGGGCTTGGCGGTGAGCATGATGCAACGGCGGTATTTCCTAAGATACTAACTCTTGTAACGCCTATTGCTTATGACCATGAAGCGTTTTTGGGAACGGATATAAAACAAATCGCAACAACAAAGTTAAATGCCATCCAAAACAACGCAATAATCGCAAATCAGCGATTTGAAGAGGTTTATGAGGTTGCCAAAAGTTTAGTCGGTAAAAATATCGCTAGAGTAGATGACTTTTTAGATGACAATGATAAAAAGAATATTTTAGCCATAAGCAAAGAGCTGATTTTAGCTCCATACCTTGCGCAAAATCTCTCTCTTAGCATTGCGGCTTTGAAATTTTTAGGCATGAGTTACAACGCAAGTGACTTTAAAAATGCAAAGCTCTTTGGCAGACTAAGCCATGTCGCTAAAAATGTTCTTGTTGATGTGGGGCACAATACGCTCGCGGCTTCAAGCATAGCAGAGGCGCTCTTTGGAGAGAAGTTTACGCTAATCTACAATAGCTACAGAGATAAAAACTATAAAGAGATTTTGTCTATTTTAAAGCCTATTATTTTGAGTGTAGAGATTATAGAAGTTGCAAATCAGAGAATAGAGGATGTACAAAAAATCCAAAGTGCACTTGATGATTTGAACATAAAACATACTATTTTTAAAGAGATACAAGAGGAGCAAAACTATCTGGTTTTTGGCTCTTTTAGCGTCGTGGAGAAGTTTTTGAAGGAGCATACGGGTGTCGCAAAATATACTATTTGACTATTTTAAAAAGGGTCAAAATCTTGATGTTCTTGTCGTTCAAGACCATAAAGAGGCGTATGAGCTTGAGAGTGTGGCAAAATTTTTCGGGCGTGAAGTTTTAGTTTTTCCCGACTTTCGAGCATCGTTTGGAGATGACCTGAGGGTTTACAAAGAGGAGTTGCATGAGCTTTTTTCATGCCTTAGAAAGTACCACGCTTCAAAGAAAAAGCCTCTTGTTATTTCGCCGCTTAAAACGCTTCTTTTTCATCTTCCAAAAGAGGAACTTTTAAAGAGTACGACTTTAGAGTTTGGCTCAAAGATAGAACTTAAAAAATTTAAAGAGCTTCTTCTTTTTTGGGGATACAGCTTTGTCGATATGGTGGAAGTTGAGGGTGAAGTCTCGTTTCGTGGCGACATTATAGACATATATCCGCCATCAAGCAAAATGCCGCTTCGCATTTCGCTCTTTGATGATGAGATAGAGCAGATAAAATATTTTGAGCTAGAATCGCAACGCACACAGGGCGAAGAGCTGGAGAGCATAGAGATAGCTCCTGCATTTTTTTCTTTGGATGAGGAGGCATTTAACACTCTTGATGCAAGGGTGAAAAAGAGCGATTTTAACTCTCTTGCTTATGATATCGCTTCGCTTGGACTTTGGTATCTGGGTGAAATGGCGGCAAACTTTTTAGAGGGTAAAGGCGCAAAACTTATACGAAATCTGGATGCGCTTTTAGTTGATGCTTATGCGCTTAATAATCCGATGCTTAGTCGTGAGTGCTTTAACTTGGAGATTTTGCCGCAAAACGATGAGTGTAAAGAGTTGGCGGTTACGGATGCTATGGCACTTCTGGGCGTTCATAAAGATAAAAAGATAACCGTTATCGCATCCAATGAAGCAGTTGTAAAACAGGCGAGGATTTACGATACCAAGGGCATCAAAATCATCTATGCTCCATATGTCTTAAATATCATAGACAAAGACGAAGTTGTAATTTCGCTCAATAAAAAAGAAAAAGCAAGACGCAGACGAAAAAGCTCCATTCTTTTGGATGATTTAAAAGTCGGCGATTATGTAGTGCATGAAGATTACGGTGTTGGTATCTTTGAAGGGATTGAAAAGACGGAGATACTCGGCGGCGTGAAAGATTTTATCGTTATAAAATATGTGGGTGACGACAAGATACTGCTTCCCGTTGAAAATATCGACTACATAGACCGCTACATAGCTTCGGGCGGCTCAACCCCGGAGCTAGACAGGCTGGGCAAAGGGAGTTTCGGCAAACTCAAAGAGAGCGTGCGAAAACGCCTTATGGAGATTGCGGGGCAGATTGTAAACACCGCAGCAGCAAGAGAGCTGATAGCCGCACCAAAAATCAGTATAGACGAGGATGAGTTAAGGGCGTTTCAAAAGTTATCGGGTTTTGTTTATACGGATGACCAAATCACCGCCATAGATGAGATAATAGAGCAGATGAGTTCAGGGCATATCATGGATAGATTACTCAGTGGCGATGTCGGTTTTGGCAAAACAGAAGTTGCCATGAATACTATTTACGCGGCATACAAATCAGGCTTTCAGTCAGCTCTCATAGTTCCTACGACGCTTCTCTCCGCACAGCACTACCGCTCTTTGGCGCAGAGGTTCGATGCGCTTGGTATAAGGGTTGCGAAGCTGGACAGATTTGTAAGCGCAAAAGATAAAACAAACATCATAAAAGCTCTTCGTGAGGGAATCTTGGATGCCGTTGTGGGAACTCATGCGCTTTTTGATTTGGATTTTAAAAATCTCGGAGTTGTTATCATAGATGAAGAGCATAAGTTCGGGGTAAAACAAAAAGAGAAGATAAAAGAACTTTATAACAGCGTGCATCTTCTTTCAATGAGCGCAACTCCTATTCCGCGTTCGTTAAATCAAGCTCTAAGCTCCATAAAAACGATGTCCCAGCTGCTTACTCCGCCAAGCGAGAGAGAGGCGGTCAGGACTTTTGTAAAAGAGTATGAAGAAAAACTCATAAAAGAGGTCATTTTGCGCGAGATCCGTCGTGGCGGACAGATATTTTATGTCCACAACTCCATAGATCATATGCCTATAAAGTACGGCGAATTAAAAGCGATACTGCCACATTTAAGAGTCGTTATGCTTCATTCAAAAATCTCTGCAACCGACACCGAAAAAGAGCTTTTAAAGTTTGAAGCGGGCGAATATGATCTTATGCTTGCAACCTCTATCATTGAATCAGGTATCCACATGCCGCGGGTAAACACCATCATAGTTGACGGAGCTGATAGATTTGGTATGGCGGATTTGCATCAGCTTAGAGGAAGAGTGGGGAGGGGAAGCACCGAAGGTTTTGCCTATTTTATAGTGAACAACAAAGAGGAACTAACCGATGAGGCAAAAAAAAGGCTTTTAGCGTTAGAGTCAAACTCCTACCTTGGAAGCGGCTCGGCTTTGGCGTACCATGACTTGGAGATTAGGGGTGGGGGAAACTTAGTCGGTGATGCGCAAAGCGGACATATAAAAAATATCGGTTATTCGCTCTATCTTAGAATGTTGGAAGATGCTATCAAACTTTTGAGCAATAAAATAGAGGATGAAAAAGCAAAAGTCGATATAAAGTTAACGATATCCGCTTATATATCCGATGAGACCGTAAGAGAGGACAGACTTCGCTTGGACATATACAGAAGGCTCTCATCTTGCAAAGAGGTTGTAGAGATATATGAGATACAAGAAGAGGTCATCGATAGATTCGGTGAGCTTGACATGCCTACAAAGCAGTTTTTTGAACTGATGGTTATAAAAATATTAAGCCTTGCAAAAAAGATAAAAATAGTCTCAAATTATGGACAAAATATCACATTTACATATATGAACGATGCAAAAGAGAGTATAAAATCCGACTCAAAAGATGACGACGACATCATAAAAGCGGTGCTTGGGTGGTTGAGGGGATAGAAAATCGGTAGTTTAAGGTTTTTAAAAATATTGCAAATTGTCATATTTTTAAAGTATAAAATTTTATTTTTGTAATATTTCTCTAAATCATATAGAGATATATAATTTAGGTAAACCTTGACCAATTGTAATGTTTATTGGTAATCAAGATGAATTTAGATAGAATCAAGTAATTAAAGATGGGACTTTAATATGACGAAAAATGAAGCGAAAACAGACATAGATTTGTTTAACTATTTAACAAATAATAAAGTATTTTCAAAACTCTGGATTCCAAAAAAAACAAAAAACAAATATGTTCAAGAAGCACTAAGCAAAGCAACCAAGTCGGAGACCGAAGATAACAGGGGGGAGCCTGATTTAATATATTTAAATGAAGATAAGAAACTTCTTATTTTTGTAGAAAACAAAGACAAAATAAAAGATCATAAATCTAAAAAAGGCGATAAACCTAAAGATTTTGCGATTGATGGAATTAAGCATTATTTAAAATTTTTTTTAAAGAATAAACTAAGCCTATTGAGTGAAACAACGCAAAAATATTTGAAAGATTTTAGAATTTTAGGTATTGCATTTTCAGGGGATATTAATGATAATTTAAATCATTTAATTAATACATTTATAATTCAAGATGATAAAATTAAAGATATTTCTATACTTGAATTTTTAAATGAAGAGGATTATATTTCATTATTTGAAAATTTAGATTTAGAACTTATTTCTAACAATATTTCTAAGAGTTCCAGTGAAATAAATAGAATATTACGAAATATAGATTCTCAAAAAAGACCCGTTTTATTAAGTGCTTTGATGATTTGCTTATATGAAAAAAATGATTTTCATAATGATTTTAAATCAAATTATTTACATTGGAACATAAAAAATATAATTAGAAATATTCCTACAACTATAGAAGATATATTATTAAATGAAAATATAGAGATAAATAAGATTAATGTTTTGAAAAACGAGTTGGCATTTATCAACACAGATGCTGATTTAAACGATACCGAAATATTAAAAGAAATTTTAACAGAGTTAGAAAATAATGTAATTCCCCTTTTCAATAAACAAAGCAGTTACGATATTATTGGAAAATTTTATGAAGAATTTTTAAGATACGCCGGCATTGCGAATGTAAAAAAAGGTATAGTACTCACTCCTAACCATATAACGAAATTATTTACTGAATTGATTGATATTAAAACAAATGACATAATTTTTGATGCTTGTTGCGGAACAGGAGCTTTTTTAATTGCCGGAATGAATAAATTGATTGATACAATTCAAAGTTCTAAAATCGCCAATAAACAAGAACGAGTCAGCAATATAAAACAAAACCAACTTTTAGGATTTGAAAAAAGTAATACTATGTATTCATTGGCAATATCAAATATGTTATTTAGGGGAGATGGAAAATCAAAAATTTATAATATTGATTTTTTTTCAAATGAAGCAACTAGAATATTAGATGATGTAAAACCTTCGGTCGGCTTTATAAATCCGCCGTATGGGGGGAAGGACAATAAAACTAATCCAACAAAAAAAGAGATACAATTTTTAGAAAAAATGCTAGATAATGTCAGTAGGTACGGTGTCATTATTGCTCCATTATCTACGTTTTTTAAGGATGAAGCAGAAAGAGATAGAATTCTTTCAAAACATACACTAAAATATGTGGTAAATATGCCTAGTGAGTTATTTCAGCCAAACGCTTCTACTCATACCGCAATTGCTGTTTTTGAGACAAATTTGCCTCATAATGATAAGGAAGTAGTATTTTATGAATTAGAAGATGATGGATTTGTTTTGTCAAAAAGCAAAGGGCGAACAGATGTTTATAGCAAATGGAAAAATAAGAAAAAAGATCTATTTGAAAAGCTAAATAATCCTAATAAATTTAACGATGAAATCCATTTGGTTTATAAAAGTATAAACGCAACAGATGAATGGATCCTGCAAGCACACAAAAAAAATGATTTTTCTATGTTGAATGATAAAGATTTTATTTCAACAATAAAAAAGAATATCATATTCAATGTAAAAAATGAACTAAATTTACTTTTTACGGATATTGATGAATTAAGCTTGATGGAGATTTTTGGCAAAAATAATATTAACAATGATTCAATTATTGAAAGAAAACTTCAATTATTTGAAAATATTAAGTGGCAAGAATTTAAATTAACTGATATCTTTGAAATTTATAAAGGTGAAAGATTAGTTGAAGCAGAAAGAATCGAAGGAGATGTGCCTTTGATAACAGCCTCGGCAATCAACAATGGAATAACAAGCTTTATTGATTATGATAGTTTTCATAGAAAGAAAAAAATTTTTGAAAATCAAATTACAATAGATATGTTCGGAAGCGTTTTTTATCACAATTATGCTTATTTTAGTGATGATAATATACATACTTTATTGTTAAGAGATGAAAATAAAGATAGGTTAAATGATATCAATCAAATCTTTTTGGTAACTATACTTAAACAGATATCATCCAAATATGGATATGGAAGACAAGTTAGGATACAAAGATTGGAAAATGAAGTGATAAAACTTCCTATATTAAAAAAAGATGTTATTTATTGGGATTTTATAGAGGATTATATAAAAACCTTGCCTTATTCTAATAATTTGATAAAAGAGTAACCTAAAAAATGATAAACCCTAAGATGGAAGAGAGTTGGAGAGAAGTTCTTTTTGATGAGTTTCAAAAACCATATTTTGAAGAGTTAAAGAAGTTTTTGGTTGAAGAGAAGCAAAGACATACTATTTATCCGCATGGTTCAAATATATTTGCCGCATTTGATAACACTCCTTTTGATGGCGTAAAAGTGGTGATTTTGGGGCAAGACCCGTATCACGGGGCAGGTCAGGCACACGGACTTGCATTTTCCGTAAATGACGGAGTGCCATTTCCCCCTTCGCTTCAAAATATTTTTAAAGAACTTTGCGATGATACGGGTTGTTCTATGCCAAAGAGCGGTGATTTGACAAGCTGGGCAAAAGAGGGCGTTTTTTTGCTAAACACCGTCTTAACGGTAAGAGCGAGTGAGGCAAATTCGCATAAAAACAGGGGATGGGAGATATTTACAGATGCCGTTATAAGACTGCTTAGCGCACAAAAAGAGAATCTTGTATTTATCTTGTGGGGAGCGCCTGCGGGTGCAAAAGCTTCGCTAATTGATGCAAAAAAACATCTTATCCTTAAAGCGCCGCATCCTTCTCCTCTCTCGTCATACAGAGGATTTTTCGGTTCAAAGCCTTTTTCAAAAACAAATGAATTTTTAAAATCAAAAGCGATAAAGCCTATTGAATGGTGTCTTTGAAATTTTACAGAGTATTAATAAAAGTTTTTATATAATACTCTTAATCATACTATTTGGAGTATTAAAATGGTCGTTATGGCAAATGAGGTAAAGACAAAAGGGGTTTCTCTGTTTGATTCGCTTCTTCAAAAGGCGGAGGAGATTATCATAAATGTCAGAGGGAAGAACAAATTTGTAGTTGTCGATATAGAGAGATACAAAGAGCTTAGAGCGTTGGAGCTTGACAGAGCGTATCAAGATGCGATGAATGATATAAAAGAGGGAAGATATAAGGTTTTAAGCGCAAAAGAGCATCTGGAGGAGTTTTTTAAAGAGCTAGAGCATGAAATACAAAATTAGCATAACAGATGATTTTAATAAGAAAGTTGTTAAATTTTTAAAAAAACACCCAAATCTATACTCTAAGTTTACAAAAAGCGTCTCATTGCTTGCGGACAATCCTTTCCACCCCTCACTTAGGCTTCACAAACTTCAAGGGCAGTTAAGTGATTATCACTCTGTATCGATAGATTTGAGTTATAGAATGGTGATAGAATTTATCATCAAAGAGAGTGAAATTATACCTATTGATATCGGAACACACGATGAAGTATATTAAGGAAAGAGTATAGTGAGAGTAGCATTTATAGGCGATATCGTAGGAAGTCATGGCAGGGATATGCTCAAGGCGCATCTTAAAAATCTAAGAAAAGAGTATGAGATAGATTTTGTAGTCGCAAACTATGAAAATGCGTCGCATGGGTTTGGACTTACGGTAAAAAATGCAAATGAGATTGTAAGCTACGGTGTGGATTGTATGAGCGGCGGAAACCATACTTGGGATAAGAAAGATGTCGAAGCCCTTTTTAATACACATGAGATTTTAAGACCGCATAACTACCCAGACGAGGTAAAAGGGACAGGCTGCAAGGTGTATGAGGTTGCAGAAGAAAAACTTGGAGTCTTAAATCTGATGGGACATTACTCTATGCCCTATGTAGATAATGCTTTTCGTAAAGCAAAAGAGAGTGTAGAGATGCTTCATGCAAAGGGCGTAAAAAATATTTTTATAGATTTTCATGCAGAGGCTACAAGTGAGAAACGAGCTTTAATGATGCTGCTTCAAGGGAGCGTGAGTGCAATCATAGGTACTCATACGCATGTAAGCACAGATGATTTTCAGATAGTTCAAGGCACGGCGTATATGAGCGATATCGGGCTTACGGGATGCCGTGACAATATCATCGGGATGGATAATGCAACTCCTATAAAGCAGTTTTTAACGGGCATAAAAGGGCATTTTGATATTCCAAAAAAGTGCAAAAAGATTCTTCAAATCGCGATAATGGATTTTAAAGACGGAAAATGCGAGGGTGCGTTCAAACTCAAAGTGTTTGATGACGGAGCAGTGCTTAGAACAGATGCTTGGGTGGAGCGTTAAGCAGCTGTGATACGGTAGTAGTTTTCGTTTGCAACATAGGTGTTTATCATCACATGACGCAATGTTTTTACCTTTGCTTCTTTGGTCTCTTGTGGCAAGGTTATGTCGATTTTTGGAGTTAAGTCCAGAGCAAGTGTAGGTTTTTTAGCTAAAGAGAACTTTTTGGCGCTCTCTTCATACGCATTTTTTGCATCTGCCAAAACGTTTAGCCCTTTGAGTGTAAACCTATCTTGCCCCTGGAGTTGTTCTTGAAGTTTTTGCTGATTTTGAAATGATTTGTAGTTGGAGATATAGTCGATAGGAAGGCTTTTTTCGTTTCTTGGGGCAAACGCCGGTTCATTTGAAGCAGCTTCGCTAAGAAAGAAAGACTCTTTTTTAAACTCGTTTGCTTTAAAATCTCTGCTTTTGTTGGTGTTGTCTGTTTGAACATAGGTATTGTAAGAAGATACAAACATAAAAACACCTTCAAATTATTTGTTGAAATTATAACACTTTTTATGTAATAAAAATGAAATTCTTTTTGGATACAATAAATAAAAAAAGTGTTTTAGGAAAAAAATGAGTGCAAAAATCGTTATTGTAGAGGATGAAGAGGATCTCTTGGAGCTTGTTGAGTATAACTTGCAAAAAGAGGGGTATGATGTTGTAGGTTTTTTAAACACCAAAAACGTGGAGCAGATGCTCCTAGAAGAGAGTGTTGATTTGCTTTTGATGGATAGAAATCTCCCCGGGGTAGAGGGAAGTGAGTTTGTGCAATCGCTTAGAAAAGATGGATGTACAACACCTGTTATCTACCTAAGCGCAAAAAGTCTTGATACGGAGATAGAAGAGGGATTTGTGCGAGGTGCGGACGACTACATCACAAAGCCTTTTAACATGAAAGAGCTTTTGCTTCGCATTAAAGCCGTGCTTCGCCGCACCACTAAAAAAGTAGATGACGGTGTTTTGGCACATCGTGACTTGGTACTAGACAAGGGTTCACGTACTCTGAGTGTTGATGGCAAAAATGTGGAAGTAACAAAGCTGGAGTTTAACCTGCTGAGCGAATTTATTCTTAACAAAAACAGTGTGCTTGACCGCGACTATCTACTTGAAAATGTATGGGACGGGGCAGAGGAGTACCAGTACAAAACGGTCAATGTCGCCATCAATCGCCTTAAAGAGAAAATTGACCCGGACAAAACAAAAGAGTATATCCAAACAGTTCGCGGAGTAGGGTATAAACTGTGTTAAAAATCCATCAAATCTTTATTCTCAAATTTCTACTTCTTTTCTCAAGTACGCTTTTTATAACTTCTATCATCAGTTATTTGGCGCTTAAATCTATCATTATTGAGCACAACAAAAATCACCTCAAGCATGCCATAGAGTTTATTGAGATGGAGTTGGAAAATGTCGTAGATATGGATAAATATGTGGCAAAAATCCATAAACGTACCTCTTTGCGTGCAACAATTATCGCTGAGGACGGGACAGTTTTGGCAGAATCAAATGCAGATAAAACAGAGATGGACAACCACGCTTCACGCCTTGAAGTAATGCAGTCAAACTCTGCGGGCTATGGAGATGTAATAAGATACTCAAACACTGTAAATGCCGACTTTTTGTATGTGGCAAAAAAAGCGACCTATGGAGACGGATATATCTATATAAGGCTCTCTATGAGTTTGGCGCAAATCATGGATGATTTTTACTCTCTATGGAAAAAACTTCTGTTTATCTTTTTGGGTATTTTGTTTTTTGCGGCACTTGTTTCTCAGCAGATGAGCAAAAGAGTGGTTTATGATATCACACAAATTACAAACTATCTTGACGAAGTTTCAAATAAAAACTATAAAGCCATTCTCAAAACAAAATATTTTTATGAGTTTTTGCAAATCTCTTTACTGCTAAAAAATCTGGTAAAAAAACTAAGCAAAAACGAGAAGAAAAAGTCCAAACATATGGCAAAACTCAGACTTATCAATAAGCAAAAAAACGACATTTTGTCTGCCATATCGCATGAGTTTAAAAATCCTGTTGCCGCTATCATCGGATACTCGCAAACGATTCAGGATGATGGTGAGATGCCAAAAAATATCCGTGATAAATTTTTGGGCAAAATCACATCTAACGGCGAAAAAATCTCTAAGATGCTCGATAGACTCACGCTCTCGGTGAAACTTGAAAACGGCGATTTGAAAGTCAACAAAAGCGAGTTTGAACTCCAGCAGCTTTGTCATGAGGTAGCGTCAAATCTGCTTTTAAAACATAAAAACAGGGAGATTGTAGTTGAAGTAGAGCCGACGGTGCTTTATAGTGATAAAACCATGCTAGAGCTTGTCCTTATCAACCTTATCGACAATGCACTAAAATACTCAAAAGATGATGTCATTATCACACTTGAGGGGCAAAAACTCTTAGTCAAAGACAGTGGGATAGGGATAAAAGAGGATGAGCTGCAAAAGGTAACCAGTAAGTTTTACAGGGTTGACAAAAACAGCTGGGACAACTCTATGGGGCTTGGTTTAGCGATGGTTACCTACACTCTTAAGATGCTTGATTCTTCAATAGAGATAGAGTCAAAGCTTGGCAAAGGGTCAACATTCGGCTTTACAATCGCTAAAATGCTCAAGCACTAAACCTTTGATTGAACGGTAATTTTTGTTGCTTCAAAGAGTTCTGTCGCTCTTTGAAGCATTGGCTCTTCTAGGATTTTTGCTCCATCTATCTCTCTTGCAAAATCGCTGCTCTGGCAGTTTGTAACGCAGCTCGCACTTCCGCCCATTTCACTCTCTTCTATCATGGAAGAGGGTTCATAAAACTCTGTTTCTTGCGGCTTTTGAGGCACTTCTGCTACTTCATGTGCAACTTTGCTGCAAACTTCATGTTTTATTTTTGTCTCAAAACCAAAGATTTCACGCACAAACTGTTTGATGACGGAGTATCCGTGTGTCAAAATCTTTTTGCACTCCTCATCCGTACAGCTCTCCCATCTTAAAATACCATCTTCATAGGAGAGAAAAGAGATGCTTTTTTCAAAGCACTCGCCTAGCTCTATATTTCTATCTTTGACTTTTGCAACAAGTGCGGCAAATAGTTTTTGACTTGGGTCTGCTTTTGTCTCCGGTACTTTTGGTGTCTGATGAATCGGTGTGCTGCTTTGCGTACGCACTTCTTCTTGTGGAGGCAGTGTGGTGATTTGAGGTCTGTATATCTCTTTTTGCAGAGACTCTATCATTTGGTCAACCTCTTTGATGCGAAGTGCCTCTACCATTTTAAAAAAGATAAGAGAGAGGACAAAAGAGCCATCGGCATTGATGCTAAAGAGGTATTTTGCGTCGCTTAAAATCCTGAAAAATCTATCTAGTACCAGAGTTGAGTATAGCGTATCTGAGGCATACATGCGCTCTTTAAGATAGGCGATAAGCTCATCGACGACCATCTGCGATTCATAATCCTCAAGCGCCTTGACAAACTCTACTATTTTTGCATAATCTCTTGCAAAAACCGCTCCAAAGAGTTCGTTTAAAAATTTTGGGTCAACGAGTCCGAGCATATCCGTAACAGTACGCACATCCACATAGTTTTTGGAGTATATGATAGCTTGGTCTAAAAGTGTGAGCGTATCTCTAAGGCTTCCGCTTCCGCTTCTTGCCAAAATCTCAAGTGCTTCTTGTTCGTACTTGATTCTCTCAAGATTGAGGATATACGCCAAATGGTCTGTTATCTTGTTTGTTGCGATGGACTTGAAGCGAAAATGCTGTGTGCGACTTAGGATGGTTGCGGGAAGTTTGAGCGGGTCGGTCGTCGCCAAGATGAACTTTACGTAAGAGGGCGGCTCTTCAAGGGTTTTGAGAAGCGCATTGAACGCCTCTTTTGTGAGCATGTGCACCTCATCTATGATGAAGATTTTAAACCTTGCAACGGTTGGTTTGTACTTTGTCTGCTCTATAAGGTCTCTTATGTCATCAATCTTGCGAGAGGATGCACCGTCCATCTCCACGATGTCGATATGGCGGTTTTCAAGTGCGTTGATACAGTTGTGACATTCGCCGCAAGGTTTGTGTGAGATACCTTTTTCGCAAATAAGGGCTTTTGCAAAGATACGTGCTGTAGAAGTTTTGCCGCTTCCGCGAAGACCTGAGAAAAGATAAGCGTGAGAGAGTCTGTTTGCATCAAGTGCTAGAGAGAGCGTTTGAGAGATACTCTCCTGTCCGATAAGCTCTTCAAAGTTTTTAGGTCTATATTTTCGTGCTAAAACTTCCGAACTCTCTTGCATGCTACACTCCACCTTTTAGTTGGTGTGATTTTAACATTTGTAGGGTTAAACCCGAATTATTTTAAAGCATACAGCTGATAGAGATGTGGTTGGCTTCCTGCTTTGCGACTTTTTTTTGAAAAGAGAAAATCTCGTTAAGAGTGTCTAAGTCTCTTTTTTTTGATGAACTTCTAACCATAAGCACCGATGCACTCACGCTTAGAAGCGGAAACTTTTTTTTGTTTCCTTCTCTGTCAGTGGAGAGAATGTAACCGTTTTCTTTATCCTCTTGTGAGTAGAGCTCTCTTGTGTCATCGCAAAACTTTTTTACTATATGCGATATTGCATCTATATGTTTTTGTTCTTCTTCTGAGCTGCTTTGCGTGGCTATAAAAAAATCATCCCCGCCGATATGTGCTTTAAAAAACTCCTGTGAGAGATTTTTTTTCAAAATATCTGCAAAAAGTATGATGGCTCTGTCTCCGTTTCTAAACCCGTAAACATCATTGAATGCTTTAAAATTATCTAGGTCAAAATAACAAAGGATATAAAACTCTCCATTTGTGCTTACCTCATAAAGATACTTTTCTATTATAGCGTTTCCGGGGAGTTTGGTTAGAGGATTTTGCTCTCTGGCGTAGAGAAGATTTTGCTCGTTCATAATGGAGATAATAGCTCTTGCAGATAAAAATCCGTAGTATTTTGCGTTGTTGGTTAAAATGATGCCGACAGACTCAGGGTTATTGGAAAATAGCTCTATAATGGTGGATATGTTTGCGTTAACTTCGGTAATACCGCAAGGTTGCAGAAGATTTTTAAGCTTGAGCTTCATTGTTGTACTGTTTGTCATGAGTGATCTGCCATAAGGGGAGTAGATATACTCTTTGATTTTACTCTCCAGCAAGATGCCTATAGGCTCATTGTTTGAATTGACGATAACAACGCTCTGTATATGTGGGTTTTTTTGAAAATGTTTGATAACCGCGCCCATCTCATCGTCAATACAAAGCGGAGGGTTTTTGCCCAGATAGGTTTCAATTTGGTAGTTGCCGACACTTACTCTCTTTTCTGTATTTAAGATTTGCGCTATATTTTGGTACTCTTGCAAAATCTCTTGGGCTTTTTTTGTCGGTTTTTGGATTAGGTAGCCTTGGATAAAGTGGCAGCCGATATCTCTGCATGCGAGCAGCTCCTCTTGTGTCTCAATCCCCTCCGCGATGACTTTTATGCCAAGTTGGATGGCAAGATGCGTAATGCTACGTGACATAATCTTTTTTTTGCTGTCAGTGTCGATATCGGCAAGAAAAAATCTATCTATCTTGATGATATCGGGCTTAGAGTCATAGAGAAGTTTGTATCCGGAGTACCCCACGCCAAAATCATCTATGGCGATACAGTACTTCTCCTCTTTATAGTGTGCAAGCATCTCTTTCATCCTCTGAATGTTAGAGATTTCATGCCTCTCTGATATCTCAAAACAGATACTCTTCTTGCCCATGCCGTAACGTTCAAGCAGTTTGAGTGTGTTGCCATATGAAAAATCCGGCATTTCCAAAACTCTGTTGTCAAGGTTGTAAAAGAGCTTTATCTTCTCATATCCCTCTATCTCCACAAATTTTTTGATAGCCTTTTTTCTGAGCTTCAAATCAAAAGAGTAGAGAAGATTGTCCTCATAAACCGCATCAAAAAGCTCAAAGATAGAACCAAAACCAATCTCTTCATAGTTTCTCAAGAGTGCTTCAACGGCAAAAATTTTACCGGTGTGAATATTTAAAATCGGCTGTAGTGCGATATCTAAAATTTTTAAATTTTGTACCCATTTTTTTGGCAGATCTTTTTTCATCTTTTTTCTTTATGTCCTAAAAATTTCAAGTTTGGTGCGAAGAGTATCTGTCATAGCGTTTAGATGCTCGGCTGCGGCTGCAATCTCTTCTACGCTTCTTGCGTTGTGTGATGAGATGGTGTTTACTTGGGCTATTTGTGAGACGATATTTTGTATATTTGTTCTTGTGTTTTCAAAATCACCGATGGTTTTGTCACTTAGAGTAACAGCTCTATCTACTGTCGTTACACTCTCGTTTATCTTTGATTCTACCTCAGATGCACTTTGTGCCAATGTCTGGATCTCATCGGAGTTGATATTCATCTGAGCGCTCACATCTATGATGGAGTGTACGATGATGTTGATGGTCGCATTGATTTCTGTGAGACTTTTTTGCGTCCGCTCCGCAAGTTTGCGTACCTCATCGGCAACAACGGCAAATCCTCTTCCATGCTCACCCGCACGGGCTGCTTCTATGGCAGCGTTAAGCGCTAAAAGATTTGTCTGATCGGCGATATCGGAGATGATTTCTAAAACAACCTTTACCTGATTTGCCTCGTGAGAGAGTGTTTGCATTCTCTGGGCGAGTTCGCTCTCTATCTCTGCACTTTTTTGGACTTGGTGCGTTAAATATGCTATTTTTTCTCTTGCCGAACTAAGATTTTTATTTGCACTTGCTATCTCTTTTTTGCTCTCGTTTGCCTCATCAATGGCTCTGTTAATCTCATCCTTTATTACGTCGGCTTCTTTGCTTGCTCTATCGATAACAATAACGGATTTTTCAACATTTTCTCTAACTTTGAATGCGGTAGTTGAGAGTTCATGGGCGATAGAGGCGTTTTCATTTGAACTTGCTTTTGAAATTTGAATCAAATCTTTAAGTGTCGCTATAAGTATGTTAAAACTTGATGCCATTTTTGAGAGTTCAAGCGGTACATTTTCATCTGCTTTGATGGTAAGGTTATGTGTTGTGCTGATATTTGAGAGAGTGTTTTGAAAATTTTGCAGAGGTTTTATAACGCTGTGGTTTACTAAAAACAGAGCAACGGCAATGATAGCACCCAAGATGCCAAATGAAGATAGAATAATGCTGTTTTGGATACTGTTTGGTGTCTGAAGCACCTCTTCTTCATCTATATCACAAAGAATTGCCCACATAAAATCCTCTCCGACATGCAGTGGAGCATAAGAGCTTAATACCTTATGCCCATTGTAATCAACAACTATCTTTGTATCGCTATTTGCCCCAAGAGCCTCTTTGGCTGCCTCTGTATCTACTTTTCCCACAGACGGATTTGCAAAAGAGGCACTTAGCGAGTGCGTTGAAGGGCTAAGAAAGCTATCGCTTCGCATCAGTTTGTCAGAACCTACAAGATAATCCTCTTGTGTCGCTCCATACCCGTTTCTATAGTTTACTATCTTGCTTATCTGCGTGGTGTCTATTTTAAAAATAAGCACTGCTTGCATCTCTGCCCGCACCATTACAGGTGTTGCGACAAACATAGCAGGAGCTTCGCCATCGACAGAGTATCTTTGCGTATCAAGAAATGTTGTGCGTTTGGAACTGCGTGTTTGTTCATATACTTGTGCAAGAGGTGAATTTTTAAGTGTCCCTTTGTGCAGGTTTGCGCCAAAATCCTCTTTTTTTGCACCGCTGTAAACTACATGTCCACCTTTGGTTAATACGATATAGATGTCGCTGTAGCCATACTCTTTATAGTATTTTTGAAAATAGGTCTCATGAGGCAGACGCTCTTCCAGTGTAAGTGAATCTTTAACCGGAAACGACTCCTCCTCTGTTACTTCAAGTTCATTAAAAACGCTCAGCAAATCCCAAGTCAAATTTTGAAGATTGTCGCTATGCGCCAAAATCTCAATATCTTTGACACATTTGTTGAAAAAGTCTTCAATCTGATGCTTTTTTATATCTCGTGAAGCGGTCAGTTTTGCATAGCTTTGCGCCATAAGAGCTTCTTTGCTTTTAGAGCCTGAGATGTAAGATGTGATGAGCGCTAAAATAAACAAAGAGATACAGACAAGAAGAAGAATCTGAATTTTTATGGAAAGTTTTGGCATAAGAGCGAACCCCTTGAAGTAATACCAAAATTGTAATGCGGGATTATTTCTTAATGATTACGAAAAAGTCTGTTAGAGGTGGAGCCACTTTTTAGCAACGTTTTTGAGTGCTTCGGGATTTTCGGAAGCGAAAAATTCCAGTTTTGTCGTTGTGTATTTTGTGCTAAAGTCAAAATCTTTCTCCAGCTGCTCTACGATGGCATCACCGGAATGGATAAAAATCGTCTCGTTTGAGAAGTAGTTTTGCAGAGCATCCGTGATAAGAGGAAAGTGCGTACACCCCAAGATGACGGCGTCTGGTTTTTCAAGTGCATCAAAATAGTGTGCAAAAGTTGCCTCTAAAATAGCTCCCTCGTAAATCTCCTCTTCTACTATGGGTACAAAAAGCCCCGTCGCTTTTGCTTGAAGATTTGTAAACCCTTGTTCTCTTAGACCTATTTCGTAAGCTTTGGAGTTGATAGTTGCTTTTGTTCCAAGAATGAGTATATTTGAGGTTTTGTCATTAAGCGCATTGGATGTCGCTAAGATTCCCGCCTCAACAACGCCTATAACCGGACAAGATGCGACCTCACGCATCTCATCCAGCGCATGTGCGCTCACCGTGTTGCATGCAACGATGATAAGGTCAAGCTTAAAGTTTTTGAAAAACTCCACCGCTTCTATGGCATAGCGTATGATGGTTGTTTTGTCTTTGATACCATAAGGTACACGTGCCGTATCGCCAAAATAGATAATCTCCTCAAAAAGCTTATGCTCTAAAAGAGATTTTACAACCGTCAGTCCGCCGATACCGCTGTCAAATACGCCTACTTTCATGATTTACTGGCTTGGATTCATGCTTTCTAAAAATTCTGCATTAGTCGGTTTTTTGCCCATTGTCGAGTAAACAAAACGCAGAGCTTCCACCTCGTCATCTTGTTTGTGCATCATCTGGCGGAGGATAAATACTTTTTGTAAGACTTCAGGAGAGACAAGAAGCTCATCTTTTCGAGTACCGGATTTGAGAATGTCGATAGCAGGGAAAATACGTCTGTCGGCTATCTTTCTATCAAGCACAACCTCGGAGTTACCAGTACCTTTGAACTCTTCAAAGATAACCTCGTCCATTCTGCTTCCCGTGTCAATGAGTGCAGTTGCGATTATAGTCAAACTTCCGCCGTTTTCGATGTTTCTTGCGGCTCCGAAAAATCTCTTTGGTTTGTGAAGCGCATTTGCATCCACACCGCCGGAGAGAACCTTGCCGCTTGATGGCGTAACTGTGTTATAAGCTCGTGCAAGACGGGTGATGGAGTCAAGCAAGATAACGACGTTGCGTCCAAGCTCCACTCGTCTTTTTGCTTTTTCTATAACCATCTCTGCTACTTTGACATGGTTTTTTGCAGGCATATCAAAAGTGGAGCTGTAAACCTCGCCCTTAACGCTTCTCTCCATGTCGGTCACCTCTTCTGGTCTCTCATCAACTAGTAAAACCATCAAATCTATCTCAGGATGGTTGTGCGTGATACCGTGAGCTATCTCTTTTAAAAGTTCTGTTTTACCGCTTCTTGGAGGTGCGACTATAAGCCCGCGCTGACCCTTTCCGATAGGCGCAAAAAGGTCCATCATACGACCTGTCAGTCCTTTTTCTCTGTATTCCAGTTTTATTTGTTCCGTTGCGTAAAGAGGAGTGAGGTTTTCAAAGAGAGGTCTTTTTTTGCTCTCTTCAGGCGGAAGACCGTTAACCGCTTCTATCTTTATGAGGGCATAGTAGCGTTCCTGCTCTTTTGGAGGGCGAACCTGACCCGTAACCACATCTCCGTTACGAAGCGCAAAGCGTTTGATTTGAGTGTTGGAAACATAAGCGTCGTTGATACTCTCGTCAAAACTCTTATCGATAGATCGGATAAAACCGTAACCATCCTGCATAATCTCCAAAATACCGCTAAAGAGGATAAACCCACCCTGTTCGGTTTGTGCTTTTAAGATTTCAAATATAAGGTCTTGTCTCTTTAGCTCATTTGGCTGCTCAACTCCAAGCTCATCAGCCATAGCCGTCAACTCTTCTATACTTTTGATACGAAGGTCTTCTACGCTGGCACCCTTGACCGGATTGTGCGTTCTTGATTTTGCGTTGTTATTTTTAGGATTTTGGACTTTGCGAGGTTGCTGCGGAGTATTTTCGCTCATATATAAGACTGCCTTAACATTTTGGATTTTTGCCCTGTGGAATTTTGATGGGCGTTAGGAAAGCGTAGGAAAAGATTCATACGATTTTTGATGGCGTAATTTTACACTAATAGAAGTTGTAATGTCAAGTATGTTAAAATAGCGGTTATGAAAAATGAAAATAGATATAAGATTTTAGTAACAAATGATGACGGCTACGAGGCAAACGGTCTATTGGCGCTTGTGGATGCGCTTAGGGAACTTGATGGCGTTGATGTGACTGTGGTTGCCCCTGCAAATGAAAAATCAGCCTGCGGACACTCTTTGACGCTTGTGCGGCCGCTTCGTTTTGTGGGTGTCGGGGATAACTTTTTTAAGCTTGACGACGGTACGCCGAGTGATTGTGTCTATCTCTCGCTTAGTGCGATATTTGCAGACTCAAAGCCGGATTTGCTTATAAGCGGTATCAACCGTGGTTCTAACATGGGGGAGGATATTACTTACTCAGGAACGGCGGCAGGAGCTATGGAAGGGGTTTTGCATGACATACCCTCTATTGCCATCTCGCAAGTTATGGATTTTACAGACCCGCAAGGCGATTTTACTTTGGCGCAAAAGACGATTAAAGAGTTGGTTACAAAGATACGGGGAGGCTCTTTTCCTCTGCCTGAGCGTGAGTTTTTAAATGTCAATATCCCGCCAAACATCGATAGCACGGACAAAAAAGATGCGAAAATGGTCATAACTTACGCCGGATACAGAATGTACGCAAACGACTCACATCTGCATAGAAACCCGCGAGGCGAGGAGTTTTACTGGCTCGGTCTGCATCCGCTTAACTTCTCGGCACGCAAAGCAAGCGAGGGGATAAGCGACTATGAAGCCATAGAGATGGGAGATATCTCCATTACGCCCATTCAGCTTGATATGAGCGCATACAAAAGTATGAACAGACTAAAAGAGTGGCTAGAGCGGTGAAGTATGAGCGCATAAAACCTCTCTTTGGAGATGATTTTGTCAAACTTCAAAATGCAAAAGTCCTGCTTTTAGGTGTCGGCGGTGTCGGCGGACACTGTCTTGACTGCCTGTGCAGAAGCGGTGTGAAGCATATAACGATTGTCGATTTTGACACTTACGATGCAAGCAACCAAAACCGCCAGCTCCACTCAGAGTTTCATGAAGGCGAAGTAAAAGTCCACGCACTTCAAAAACACTACCCGCACATACAAATCATAAACACCAAGATAGACGAAGCATGGGTTGAAGCGTTTGATTTTGGCGGGTACGATGTGGTTTTAGATGCCATAGACGACATAAAACCCAAACTCTCTCTTGCGCAAAAATGCCATAAAAAACTTATCTCTTCTCTTGGAAGTGCAAAACGCCTAGACCCTACAAAAGTAGAAGCCGGCGATATCTGGAAGAGCTACGGCGACAAGTTTGGTGCAAAAATCCGCTATGAGCTTAAAAAAAGAGGATTTAACAAAAAATACAAAGTTGTCTTTAGCGCAGAAGAGGCAAAAACAAAAGAGAAAGCAAGTTTTGTAGGTGTTACGGCAACTTTTGGACTTGTTATGTGTGCAGAGGCACTTGGGATGCTAAGGAGAAAAAAAATGGATGATTTGCAAATAAATCCTCTTATGTGTGAGGGAATCATAGGCGATGGATGCGGCGGCGGACGGATTTTTTATATTGAAGATGAAACGCTTTATGCCCACGACCCCGTCTCCAAAGAGAGCATGACACTGCTAAAAAACATAAAAAAAGCAAAAAAGATAAGCAAAGCAAAGTGTATCATCACTATAGAGTGTGAAGACGAGATGATAGAGTTTGACCTCTCGAAGATGAAAAAAGAGTGAATTTGCTATAATGGCGCAAAAAAAATCAACAACAGAGAAAAGTATATGGAAAAAATTGAGCCGATGACACTTTTTGGGTATAACAAACTTCAAGCAGAGGTAAAGTACCTAAGAGATGTGAGAAGACCACAGATTGTCAAAGATATAGAAGAGGCGCTCTCGCATGGCGACTTGAAAGAGAATGCAGAGTACCATGCGGCAAAAGAGAATCAAAAACTCATAGATTTACGATTGGCGGAACTTGCGGAGCTTATAGGCTCTTCCAAGATTGTTGACCCGAGTGAACTCGAACATGCAAAGGTAAGTTTTGGTTCAACTGTAGTTGTTTGCGATGTCAACACGGAGGAGGAGTTTACCTACACTATCGTCGGCGGATGTGAATCAAACCCTGATATGGGGCTTATCTCGTTTAACTCTCCTTTGGCAAGACAGCTTTTGGGCAGAGAAGAGGGGGATGATGTGAAAGTTCAGCTTCCAAACGGGCAAAAAGAGTTTGAGATTGTTGAAGTAAAATATCAGGAGATTGTTTTTGAGTGCCATTAATGTAGGCGTTATAGGCGCTAGCGGATACACAGGGCTTGAGCTTGTCAAGATTCTTCTTAAACATCCGAAGTTTCATCTCTCTTATGTTGCCAACACGGAGGGGGGAACAACTTTAGAGAAGCTTCATCCATCACTTGCAAAAGTTGCTTCTATGGAGGTGCAAAAAGCGGATTTTGATGCTTGCGCTGCTGCTTGTGAGCTTGTGTTTTTGGCACTTCCGCACCAAACGGCTATGGCATATGTTAAGCCGCTTCTTGAAAAAGGTTTGAGAGTTGTTGATCTCTCGGCTGATTATAGACTTCCACAAGATATTTATGAAGCGTTTTACTGCCCTCATACCGATACCAAAAATTTAGAGCATGCGGTTTACGGGCTTCCCGAACTTTTTGCCAAGGAACTCAAAAGTGCAAAACTTGTTGCAAATCCGGGTTGTTTTTCAACTTCGGCGATTTTGGGCGTTTTGCCTTTTATGAGCAGAAGAGTAAAGGGTACTCCAATAATCGTTGATTCAAAAACAGGCGTGAGCGGTGCAGGTAAAAAACTTAGCGATGTTACGCATTTTGTAAATGTAAACGACAACCTCTTTGCCTACAACCCTCTTTCTCACAGACACGCACCCGAGATTGCCCATAAGCTTGGCGTAACACTTGGCGAGGTTCATTTTGTACCGCATTTATGCCCGCTAACACGAGGGATGCTAAGCTCCATTTATATACAGGTTGAGGGAGATTTTGATGCAAATGAGGTGCTTGAAGAGTTTTACAAAGATGCAAAACATGTACGTGTAAGCAAAAATCCGGTCGATATGAAAAACGTGGCAGGAACAAACTTTTGCGATATTTATGTCAAGCAAAAAGGCAATCTTCTCTTTATTTCAAGTGCCATAGACAACCTTATGAGGGGTGCATCATCGGCAGCGGTGGCAAATGCCAACCTGATGATGGGACTTGATGAAGATGTAGGCATACCCAACATAGCGTATGTACCATAGTATAGAACTCAAAGAGGGTGCGCTTATTGTAGCAGATGCGCACTACTCCCACAAACGCCCTGAACTTTTGGCTTTTCTCAAAGAAATTCACGCCCAAAGCATCCCAGCAACACAGCTTTTTTTAATGGGTGACATCTTTGATGCACTTTTTGGGGAAATTCCTTATACCCATATACAAAATCAAGAGGCGATAGGGCTAATCAACAAGATAGCACAGCGTATAGAGGTTTTCTATTTTGAGGGCAATCACGATTTCAACCTTGCTTCTATCTTTTTAAACGTCAAAATATTTCCCATAGAACATCAGCCCGTAGCATGCAGCTACGAGAGCAAAAAAATCCTTCTTGCTCATGGCGATATAGATGGTGATTTTGGGTATAAAATCTATGCTAAAGTAATTCGTAATCGCATACTTTTACATCTGCTATCTTTTTTGGATACTTTTTTTGGACATGCGATTTTAAAGCGTTTGGATGCTTACTTAAGCAGAAAAGATGATTGCAGAGAGTTTGTCGGATTGAAACAATTTATACAAAAGAGATTAGGGACAAAATATAGCTGCGATTACTTTGTAGAGGGGCATTTTCACCAGAACAAAACCATACAGATGGATGATTTTGTCTATATCAATCTTGGTGCTTTTGCTTGCAATCAAAGATACTTTGTAGTAGAATCGTCTCAAAATAGAGAGTTGTTTGAACAAAAAAATTTCTTAAAAGGGATTTAGTGTATGGATATAGATAATTCATTAAAAGTTGGCTCAAATGAGATGGAGCTTGTAGATTTTCGTATTTTTAAGCAGGAAGAGGGCGGAGTTTATGAGGGCATTTATGGCATCAACGTCTCAAAAGTGCGTGAAATCATCAAGCTTCCAAAATTGACGGATTTGCCGGGTACACCGGAGTTTATTGAGGGAATTTTTGATCTTAGAAATATTGTAATTCCTGTTGTAAACCTAGCGAAATGGATGAAAATCAAGCAGCCTGAGGGCGTGGAAAAGAGTTCACGTGTCATTATTACTGAATTTAACAACGTTCTTATAGGTTTTATAGTCCATGAAGCAAAAAGAATCCGACGTATCAATTGGGCTGATATAGAACCTGCTTCTTTTATGAATAGCAGTTCTGCTATTGAAGGAAACAAGATAACAGGTGTTACAAAGATAGAGGGCGATAATGTTCTGCTTATCTTGGATTTAGAGAGCGTTGTCCAAGATCTTGGTCTTTATGAGCCGGACACTCAGTTTGATAACACGGAAATCGAGAGTTTTTCAGGACTGGCACTTGTATTGGACGATAGCTTGACTGCACGAAAAATTGTTAAAGAAGCACTTGTAAATATGGGCTTTGATGTGATTGAAGCTATTGATGGAGAAGATGGGCTGCATAAGCTGGGTGAGCTTTATGAAGTCTATGGCGAAAAAATTGCAAGAACGTTGAAGATAATTATCTCTGATGTTGAGATGCCGAAAATGGATGGTTTTCACTTTGCAGCAAACGTGAAAGAGGATGCTAGATTTGTGGATATTCCAATTGTATTTAACTCTTCCATAAGCGATCATTTTAGCGAGGGGCGAGGAGTTGAGGCTGGCGGAGAAGCTTACTTGGTGAAGTTTAAAGCAAGTTCATTTTATAAAGAAGTAGCGCGAATAGTTCGTGCTCATATGAAGTAGGAGTGTAAAGATGGATGAATTTCAGGAGATATTGCAGGATTTTTTAGTTGAGTCTTTTGAGCTTATTGAGCAGCTGGATCAGGATTTGGTGGAACTTGAGACAAGACCGGATGACTTGGAGCTTTTAAACAGAATCTTCCGTGTTGCACATACCGTCAAAGGTGCTTCATCGTTTTTAAATTTTGATGTTTTAACACATCTTACACACCACATGGAAGATGTTTTAAATAAGGCAAGGCATGGTGAGCTTTACATAACACCGAGTATAATGGATGTTATTTTGGAGTCTATCGACCTTATGAAAGCACTTCTTAGTACGATTCGTGATACAAGTTCGGATGATGGCATTGATGTGTCTGGCTGTGTTGCAAGACTTGATAAGTGTGCTAAAGGGGGAGCAGATTTAGAAGTCTCTGCGCAACAAACTTATATTGAAGCGGAAGATGAATTGATGGAGACTATGGAAGATGAGACCCTTGAGGCTGTCTGTGAGAGTGAACCTGACTATGAAAATATGGATGCCGATGAGATAGAAGCTGAGATAGAGAGACTGCTGCAACAACGACAAGCAGAAGACAAAGCAAAAAGAGAGCAGAAAAATACACAAAAAAAAGCTGCCGTATCCAAAGTGCAAGAGGACGAAGAGGACGAGGAAGAGTATCATACGGTAAGTAAAGCTCCTGTTGTTATCACTCCTGCACGCAAACCAGCCTCTTTGGGAAATGATGAGCAAGAGAGTGACGATGCAAGAGCAGCGTCTCCTGCAAAAAAACAGTCCGCTGTGGAGCAGACTATCCGTGTGGATGTTAAGAGACTTGACCATCTTATGAATCTTATCGGAGAACTTGTTCTTGCGAAAAACAGACTTATCAAGATTAATGATGACGTGGAAGAGCGTTATGAGGGCGAGAGCTTTTTAGAGGAGCTAAACCAAGTAGTCTCTATCGTCTCTATCGTAACAACTGACCTTCAAATCGCAGTTATGAAGACGAGAATGCTTCCGATTGGCAAAGTGTTCAACAAGTTTCCGAGAATGATTCGTGACCTTGGTCGTGAACTCAACAAAAAGATAGAACTAGAGATATCGGGCGAAGAGACCGAACTTGACAAATCTATCGTTGAAGA
Source organism: Sulfurimonas sp. (assembly GCF_028694605.1). Lineage (GTDB taxonomy): Bacteria > Campylobacterota > Campylobacteria > Campylobacterales > Sulfurimonadaceae > Sulfurimonas. The sequence goes on from NZ_JAQVKP010000002.1 coordinate 55,576, forward strand.
GATTGGCGATCCGCTTGTTCATATCATCCGCAATTCATGCGACCATGGTATTGAAGCGCCGCATATTCGTGCAGAACAGGGTAAAAGCGAAACAGGTACGATTAAGCTAAAAGCATATAACGAGGGGAACCAAATCGTTATCCAGATAGATGATGACGGGAAAGGTCTTGACACGGATATGCTTAAGAGAAAGTCTCTTGAAAAAGGGCTTATCACCGAAAAAGAAGCAGACAATATGAGTGATAAAGAGGCGTTTGGTCTTATCTTTAAGCCGGGCTTCTCTACAGCGGCTGTTGTAACCAACGTTTCAGGTCGTGGTGTAGGTATGGATGTTGTCAAAACAAATATAGAAAAAGTTAACGGCATCATCGACATCGACAGTGAAGTAGGTGTCGGTACTTCTATGAAACTCAAAATTCCTCTGACACTGGCGATTATTCAAGCACTTCTTGTAGGTGTTCAAGAGGAACATTACGCTATTCCTCTTGCTTCTGTTTTAGAGACGGTACGTATCTCAAAGGATGAGGTCTATACAGTAGAGGGACGCTCTGTTATGAGGCTACGCGAGGACGTCTTGTCGCTTGTGCATATCGGAGATATTTTTGAAGTGGAGCGTATTTTGGACTCAAGCGAGTATGCTTATGTTGTTGTTCTTGGTTTGGGTGCAAGCAAACTCGGTCTCATAGTCGATACACTTGTAGGGCAAGAGGAGATTGTTATCAAGTCTCTGGGCGAATTTCTCAAGGGCATCAACGGCATTGCAGGAGCGACTATTCGCGGGGATGGCGGCGTAACGCTTATTGTTGATGTTGTAGCTATTATGGATATGGCAAAACATGTTAGAGCATCAGCGGTTGTAGATACGAAATCAGACGTAGCGCTCTTAACACGTGAAAAATCAAAAGCAAGTGATTATACAGTTATGATAGTAGATGACTCTAAAACCGATAGAACTATCATGAGAAAAGCACTAGAGCCACTGGGAATCACGCTTGTTGAAGCAGGTGACGGTCAAGAGGCACTAAGTATCTTAAAGCAGGGTGATTATAACTTTGATGCGATGCTGGTCGATATAGAGATGCCGAGAATGGATGGGTACTCTTTGGCAACAGAGATTAAAAAGTATAACCGATATAAAAATATGCCTCTCATAGCCGTTACGTCACGCACCGGAAAATCTGATCGTATGCGTGGCGTTGAGTCCGGTATGGTAGAGTACATTACAAAGCCATACTCCGCTGACTACCTTATGAGCGTGGTTCAAAGAAATATTAATTTTAAATCGGAGTTTTTAAAATGAGCGATAAATTAAAACAGATTATAAAAAAACAGAGCCAAAAAGAGAGTGAAAACTTAACGCATACGGATGATGTTGTACAGTTGGTTGGTTTTGTTATCGGAGATGAGGAGTATGCGGTGCCTATTCTCTCGATTCAGGAGATTATCAAACCTTTTCCATGGACAAGAGTACCGCAAGTGCCAAAGTATGTGATTGGTGTTTTTAATATGCGTGGCGCTGTTATTCCTCTGATTGATTTGCGTACGAAATTTGGGCTTAGTCCTAAAAAGCATAACGAAGAGACAAGATTTATCGTTATGCGTGATGGAGATGATGTAGCAGGATTTGTTATCGATAGACTGACAATGGCGATAAGAATCAAAAAATCAAATATCGGACCGGCCCCTGATACGGCAAGCGGTGATGATACGGCAATTGACGGCGTTGGAAAACAAGCGGATAAGATTATAACTATTTTAAAGGTTAAAAAGCTTCTGCAAAGGGATTTTTAACATCTCTAATGAACTATTCATCTTTTAGATTTATCGACACAAAGGATGCGCTCTCTTTAAAGTTTAAAGGCGAGCTCACTCTTTACAATCTTACTCTCTACCAAAAACAGGTGGAGGGTGCATTTTTTTCAAAAGAGAAAAAAATCATTCTTGATTTGTCTGAACTTGAGTTTATAGATACGGCAGGAGCCCTTTTTTTAAACAACCTTCAAAAAAAACTCCACACAAAAAAAGTGCAATTCGAAATAGACTGCAAACATCAAGATGTACTTGCAATGCTCTTGCTTGTCCAAAAACAGTCATTAACTACATCTGCCGTACAAAAAAAGAAGAAAAGAAATTACATTGAGAAATTAGGTGAAAACAGCTATAAAAATTATCTTAGTTTTCTCTCTTTTTTGGCATTTATGGGTGAGCTTTTTATGCACAAACTACACTATCTTTTCTCATTCAAAAGCATTCGTTACAAAGAGATGGCTTTTGAGATTAACGAGAGTGCTATAAAGGCATTTGGTATTATCGCACTTACAAGTTTTTTGATTGGTGTTGTTATTGCGTATCAGTCATCTGTTCAGTTAAAACAATACGGAGCCAATATATTTATAGTAGATATGCTTGGACTCTCAGTATTGCGCGAGTTATCTCCGCTCATTACGGCAATAGTTATAGCAGGTAGAAGCGGTTCGGCGTTTACTGCCCAAATAGGCGCTATGAAGATAACACAGGAGCTAGAAGCGATGCAGACTATGGGATTTGATCCTTTTCGATTTTTGGTGCTTCCAAAGATTGCAGCGCTGATGTTGACGATGCCTATTATGATATTTGTCTCAGATGTAATGGCTATCATTGGCGGTATGGTTGTGGCAAATCTTGATTTAGGCATTACAGTAGATATGTTTTTGGATAGATTTAGTAATGTGATAGCAGTGAGACATTTTCTTGTAGGGATATTTAAAGGACCGTTTTTTGCGTTTTTGATTGCTGCTATTGCTATCTATAGAGGACTTCTGGTAAAAGACGATACGCAAAGCATAGGATTTAACACGACAAAAAGTGTTGTTGAGTCTATCTTTGCAGTCATTATCTGTGATGCGGTTTTTTCTATCGCTTTTACAAACTTGGGCATATAATGGAAAATATTATTAAAGTCAAAGGGGTAAAAACAGAGTTTGACGACAGGGTGATTCATAAAAATATCTCCCTTAGCGTTCCAAAAGGGAGTATCTATGGACTTTTAGGTCCAAGCGGATGCGGCAAAACAACGCTTCTTAAAGAGATGGTTATGCTTCAAGAGTTTCATGGCGGTACGATTGAAGTGCTTGGGAAGAGTCTTAAAAACATCAGCTATGACGATGCAATGAGCCTTCGCAGGCAGTGGGGTGTACTATTTCAGATGGGTGCACTTTTTTCTTCGTTAAGCATTCGGGACAACATAGCTCTTCCTTTGGTGGAATATACCGATTTATCTGAAGCAATGATTAGTGAAATTGTCGCATTTAAGATAAATATCGTAGGACTAAAAGCTTCAGATGCCCATCTCTACCCATCCCAGATAAGCGGCGGTATGAAGAAAAAAGCAGCTCTTGCACGTGCTCTTGCTATGGATCCAAAACTTCTTTTTTTAGATGAACCCACAAGCGGGCTTGACCCAATCTCTTCACGGGATTTTGATGCTTTGATTTTGAAGCTGCGCGACCTTCTTGGGCTAACCATTGTTATGGTTTCGCATGATTTGCGCTCCATTTATGATACGCTTGATTATGCAGCTGTTTTAGATGATAAAAAAGTGGTCTATGAGGGGAATTTAGATAATATATTTAGTGTTGAAAATAATTTTATCAAAACTTTTTTTAGCGGTGTACAGAGGTGAAGTGTGAATAATAGGGTCAACTATAGTTTAATCGGTTTTTTAATGCTTTTTGCAATCTCGTTGATGCTTGGATTTGGATATTGGCTCTTAAAGCCTGCCAAAGAGATTGAGATGAGAACATACGCTATCTACTTTGAAGAGTCTGTTTTGGGGCTAAATCTTGATGCAGCCGTAAAGTACAGAGGTATTAGTGTCGGTAAAGTAACACAACTCTCCATAAATCCTAAAAATTCACAAGAGGTAATGGTGCTTGTAAGCATACTCAAGTCAACGCCCATCAAATCATCAACAAGAGCGCAGCTCACATCGCAGGGCATTACGGGCTTGAGTTATATTAACCTAAGCTTTAGCGACGATAGCGCAGAAGAGCTTAAGCGTACAAAAGGCGAGGATTATCCTGTGATAAAAACTATCCCATCACTGCTCATTAAAATTGAAAACAGTCTCGGCGATATCACACTGCAACTCTCAGAGACGCTGAAAAATTTCAATGTACTGCTAAGAGATAAAAACCAAGAGGAGGTAACGCTTCTTTTGAAAAATAGTGCGCTTTTCGTTTCAAAACTTAATAGTTTGTTGGATGATAAAACAGCAGAGAGTTTAAAGCAAACTATAAAAAACTTAGAGAACTCTTCGGCAAAACTTGATGCAATGATGCCGCGTATCGCAAAGCTTATTGATAACAGTATTGTCTGGGAAGATCGCATTGCAGGCTCTTTTGCATCTATTATGCAGAGCTATATCGGTATCCGTGGGGCTATGGATACCATCAACAATGCAGTTAAAAGCGGTGATTTTAACTTTAAAGAGATGACAAGCGAACTCTTGCCTACAATGAACAATACACTTTTAGAGATGCAGACCCTTATGATAAAAATAGAAGAGACACTTAAAAAATATGAAAGAAGCCCTTCTGATATTTTATTTTTGCAAGAGCAGATGAAAAAAGGACCGGGGGAGAAGTAAATGAGAATTTTTTTATATGTAGCAGTTGGGCTGCTTTTTTTGGGATGTACAACACTCAAGCCGACTGTGGCGGAGTATAGGATGGGTGTAAAAGAGGATGTGGTAAAGAGTAGTGCAAAGGGGTGCGCTGCAAAATCACTCAAAGTCGCACAGGCTTTCAGCACAGCTTCACTTCTCTCTTTGCAGATGGAGTATGCAGAGACGGGTGGGAAAGTTTTTGCCTACTCGCAGTCGCAGTGGCAGGAGTCGCCAAATAGTTTTATCACATCACAGCTCTTTGGAAGCGTAAGAGATTTTGAGCTTTTTGGAAGTGTCCACTCTTTTGGCTCCAGAGTAAAAACAGATTTGATTTTAGAGACAAATATAGAGGAGTTTATGCAGTTTTATGCACCTGATATGAACAGTTCTTATGTAAATGTTCTTATCTCACTGACACTTATCGACACCAAAACATCTACGGTTATTGCAACTAAGACATTTCGCTCAAAAGTAAAAACAAAAACAGCTGATGCCTCCGGTGGGGTGGAAGCATACAGAGAAGCTCTAGCAGAGATTGTCGCAAATAAGAGAGTATGGCTTGAGGAGAGTTGTAGATGATTTTAGAGAGTGAGTACAAAAGCCGCAGGGACAAAGTTTTCAAAAAGTTGGCAAAAAGCTCTTTGGCGGTTATCTTTAGCGCTGAGACAACAACACGTTCTCATGATACACACCATCCATACAGGCAAGACAGCAATTTTTATTATCTTACCGGCTTCAAAGAGGATAATGCGATACTTCTTTTTATAAAAAGCAGTACAAAGAGCAGAACAGTTCTTTTTGTGCAAAAAAAAGAAAAAATAATGGAGCTTTGGAACGGAAAACGACTTGGTGTCAAAGAGGCAAAAAAGAGATTTTTGGTAGATGAGGTCTATGCAAGTGAAGATTTTATAAAAATTTTTAAAAAGTATGCAAGAAGAAGAAAAAATCTCTATTATGAGCAAAATGTAAAAAAAATTTGTGTAAAAAAGATAGCAAAAACTGCAAAATCTTTTCAAACAGAGCATGATATCCTTCCGCTTATCCAAAAAATGAGACTTTACAAATCTGCTTCAGAGATAGAGCTTATAAGAGAGTCTATAGCAATTACGGCAAAAGCACATCATAGAGTTATGAATATGCGCAAGAGTGGCATATATGAGTATAATCTTCAAGCAGAGATTGAACATGAGTTTAAGATGAATGCTGCCTACAGTGATGCCTACATATCCATAGTTGCATGTGGCAATAATGCAAATACACTTCACTATATAGAAAACTCCAAAGCACTTGTCGAGGGGGAGCTTATTCTTATTGATGCCGGATGTGAGCATAATTATTACGCTAGCGATATTACAAGAACCATCCCGGTCAATGGAAGATTCAGTGAGGCGCAAAGAGAGCTTTATAATCTAGTGCTAGATACGCAACTTCAAATCATTCGCATGATAAAACCTTTCGTAAAAAGAAGCCATCTGCAAGAGAGTGCAGAGAGGCTTTTGACAAAGGGGATGGTAGAGCTTGGGATTTTAAGCGGTGATGTCAAGGAGCTTATTAAAAAGCAGAAACATAAAAAGTATTATCCTCACGGCATAGGGCATTGGATGGGTATAGATGTACATGACCAGGCACCATACAGAGATGCAAAAAATCAAGAGATACCTCTGCAAAAAGGGATGGTTTTGACCATAGAACCGGGTCTTTATATCGACGCAAAAGATAAAAGCGTGCCAAAAAAGTATCGTGGTATCGGAATTAGAATCGAGGATAATATCTTAGTTACAAAAGATGGATGTGAAAATCTCTCTTCTTCCATTGCCAAGAGCATTGAAGAGATAGAGATGATGTCTAAAAATTAGCTATCGTAAACATAGCTCCATCCGGTAAGGCTGTTTGTTTTTGCTTCGCTAAAATTTTGGGAATCCGCCAAAAAGTCCATTACAAACATAGGAGTGTGAGGGATATTTTGCATATCCTCTTGTTTTACAAGAAGAAGCGGCATATGCGTTTCATGTACGCCCTTGCCAAATCCCACAGGCATTATCCGGCTTATAACTTCTTTGGGGTTTCTGATACCGTGTTCATCTAAAAATTTCTCAAAAACAGCCTCTTGAATCTTTTGCGGTAAATTCTCATGTGTGTTTAAAAAAAGCGTAAAATGAATGGGTGTCTCTTTAAAGTGCTCTGGAGCCGGTGCAGCCATGATAATATAAGAAACACCACCAAGGTGTTTTTGAATCTCGGCTGGCTCAAGATAACTTAGCGTTTGTATAGCTTTTGCTTCCAAATCTCTTAGTTTCCTTTGATAAGCGGCTCGCCAATCTCATCTTCTAGTTCACGTTGAAGTTTTGACATCTCAAAGCGGATGCCATCCATGACATAAGGCGGAACATTGAGATCTTTTGTCCATCTTACCTCAATATTTCCGTCATAAGCTTTGCCTAACTCCTCTATCTTTTTAGAATACTCCTGCAAATCTGCACAGATTTCAGTTTTATTTTCAAAAAGGTCTCTTAACTCTATATACCAATCTTCACGGCTGTCTTGTGCCATTTTTATGGTTGATTCAAATACTGCCGCCAAAATCTACCTCTTTGTAGCGTCGAATTTTTTAGTAAATGTTACTAAATCATCTTTTGTTTTTAAGTCGCCGTTGTATTTGATGGCAGCTAAATCAATATTGTCGTCATTAAGCATTTTAGGAACAGCATCGCCGTTTGCTATAACTTCCATGTGTGAATCAAGCTCATCTTCACTATATGACATCTGCATATCAGCAGTAACAACATGGGGAATCGCTTCAATAACTCTTAGTTTTTCAAGCTCCTGCGCAACATTTTCACCCTCAATAGTGATAATAATTCTTCCTTGACCATCATGCATATGATAATCACAAACTTCACAATCCTTAAGACTTTGTACTACTTCATCTATATATTTTGGAGCAGTCTTTACCACAATACTCGATATATTCATCTGTTTATCCTTTTTTTTGTAAATTTTATTTTATACTATATAAATTAATGGTTTTGTCATCACTCCCAACCAAAAATCTATTTTCATCAATGAACTCTATCTTTGTCAGCGTCATTTTGTTGCCTCCAAACTTCCCAATCGTTGCTTTAGTGATAGTGTCAAAAACTGTTACATTATTTTGTTCGTCTGAAGCAAAAGCGGCAGTTTTGCCACTTGGAGATAGACCTACACTATAGATTAGGAACCCAGATACTATAAAATAGGCAGAATTTACCTTTGGAACATAGATAACTGTTCTTCTGTCTTGTCCGGCAGTAGCAACAACACCTTTTTTATAGTCAACTTGAAAAACATTGTCAAGGTTTTGATCAGCCAAAGTTTTTATGCGTTTGCCGTTTTTTGTGTCAAAAATCCCAAGATCTCCGCTTTCATCTGCCACTATAACTTCGTTTTTTTGCTCATTTAAAACAAAATCGGAAAACTTTGCTCCAGATACCTGCATCGACCAGTTATATGTTTTTTTGTTTATGTCATAGGAGATAAGTTCATTACTTAAAAGTCCGAGTAGAATTGTATTTTTACTTAAAAATTTCGCTTTTGCAACAGCGAGTGACTTACTACTGTCAAAAAGTATCTCTGTTTTGCCATTTTGGTAAATATGAATCCTTCTAAAACCACTTTTATCCTGTGAGAGAATAAGAATTTTATCTTCAACCACATCAACCGAATATACTTTCGAATGAACCAAGTCACCGGCAAAATCAACAATTTTTGGAACTTCTATCTTTTGCAGCAGTTTTTTTGTTTCTAAATCAAAAATATCTACGCTACTGTTGGCAGTTGCGCTGTAAACTTTTCCATCCTTATAAACAATATCTACGACTGGACCGCTCGCCTCAAGCTTGCTAATCGGCTCTTTAAGAGAGGCGCCAAAAAGCGAAGTAAAAAGAAAAACCAAACTTAAAAAAAGTTTCATGACAACACCTTTATTTCAATTGCATCTGTTGGACATCTACTGAGGCAAAAGCCACAAGCTGTGCATTTGTCGTCTATTTGCGGCATAAACATCGCTTTAAAGTCAATCGCGTTTTCAAGACAAGGATCCTTGCAGGAAAAACACATTGTGTGATCCCAGCTCAAACACTTCTCTTTATTGATGGTAACGGTTGCGGCAATTTGGTGTTTTGCTTCAACACTCAGCACACCAAAAGCACATGCTTCCGCACACTTGTCACAGTACGTACAACCATTTTTTAAAAAGAGAAGATAAGGAGTTTTATCGCTTGCGATAAATATTATATCTTCTTCACAAGCAGCGGCGCAACTACCTAAGCATTTGCTACACTCATTGTGAAAAAGAGATAAATCACTGTAATAAGGAGGACGGATAAACTCTTCTTGCTTTTTCTCTTCTTTGTGAAAAGAAGCAAGAGAGCTAAAGAGCTCTCTTCTCTCCATTAGTGTTTTGCGCCGCCTAGTGTACCGGCTTTAGAATTTTTGTTTGCTAAGTCATCCTCAGTAACAAAACTTGCCGCACCAACCGTATTTAGAGATTTTGTATATTTGCTCTCATCCCACGCAGATCTGTTAGCACCGTCTTTTGATGTAAATACCGGTTCAAAAGTATTTTCAACAACCAATGCTCCCTGTGATTGTGGTGCATGGCATTGTGAACAGTTAAATCTTGCATTTTGAAGATGATCGCTTTTGACGATTTTAGTCTCATTTTTGTAGTTGTTTACCGTATCTACCGCCATACCGTTTACGATTTTAGCTCTTGGTCTGAAATCTGTAAAGTGTGACACAGGAATCGGAGTTGCACCCATTGCCGGAGCGACTGCAGGCATGTGACATCCAACACAGCTGTTATCACCGGTTTTGATTGGAAGCATTCCGTTTGTATCGTGTGGAATCATTGGAGGAGCATCTTGAAACGCTCTTTTGATTCTTGTACTTGTGCTTGCCTGAGCTGTACCATAGGCAGTTTTATCAGCCACCGTGTTGCTCTCAGTGTAAAGAGTCGTTTTTCTAAGACCTAAAGACTCTTCGCTGATTGAAGGTTTTACTACCTCTTTTTGTGCGCTTTTGACACCATCTGTCGCACAACCTACTATAAGGAGTGCAGCGGTTGCCAAACCGATTGTTAATTTCCCCATTGCTTTCATTTTATTCTCCCGATTTATTATTTTTTATGAGATCTCTGATTGAAAAATTTAGAGCATCATCATCACACACTTCTATACATCTTGCACAATTTGTACACTCTCCGGAGAGGACCGGCATAGTCTCTTTTCCTATCATGTACAGAACCTGTTGCTCAGGACAAACAACCTTGCATTTCATACAAAGTGTACAGTTCTCCTGTGTGTGATGTACCCTTACTAAACTATACTTACCAACAAGTGAATAAAATCCACCAAGTGGGCAGATATGCCCACACCAACCGTTTTTTAGAACCAAAAGATCGAAATTAAAGATAATGAGCACTGCTGCCCATCCAAAACCCATCCCAAATATAATGCCTCTGTGAAGCATTGATATCGGCGATACAAACTCAAAAGCCGTTACTCCCATTGCAAATGAGATAATGAGACTTAAACCTAAGACCCAGTAACGAAGGTTACGCGTCGCAGGTTGCTTTTTTGCAAAATCATCTACTTTTATCTTTCTTCTCAAAAATGCAGCAGCATCCGTAATGAGATTGACAGGGCAGACCCAGCTACAAAAAGCACGACCGCCTACTACAAAGTAGAAGACGGTAATAATAAGCGCTCCGACAACCAAATCCACTGCTAAAACAGCGCCTGCTGCAAGCATCTGAAGTGCTGCATAAGGATCGCTCAGTGGAATAATGCCAAAAAGCGAAGAGGAGCTAAGATTTCCCATCAAAGCAGTCCATCCCCATGCATTTGCACCAAAATAGAGAAAAAGCAGACCTACTTGTGTTGTTCTTCTAAAAAAAAGATATCGATATTTATTCCAAAGTGTTTTCATTAGTATAAACCCTTATCGCTATTTAAAGAATCAACAGCACTCTCTTTGCTTATCTCTGTCGTGGACTTAATTTCTTGGGCATTTTCAAGTCTCTTCTCATCCTTTTTATCCCAGCCTTTGATATAGTAGTTACCAGCCTTGCCCATTGCTACTTCTTTTGGAAGTATGAAAATAGCAGGTTTTTCGGTAACACACGCTTTCTCGCAAAGACCACATCCCGTACATGCATCTGCATGTACAACCGGAGTGAGATAGGCATGTTTTCCCGTCCTCTCATTTTTGTGGTACTCAACAGAGATAGCCTGACCCAAAATAGGACATGCCCGATAACACGCATCACACTGGATACCCCAAAAAGCGATACACGTCTCCCTGTCAATGACTGCTAAACCCATCTCAGCTATATTGATATCAAGCTTACCGTCTGTTGTGACACTCGCTTCATCAAGTGCACCTGTTGGGCACACAGGAACACAAGGAATGTCCGGACACATATAGCAAGGGATGTCCCTAGGGATAAAATAAGGTGTCCCTAAAGGCTTGTGATCGCCTGGTTTTGCTAGCAATAGCGTATCATACGGGCAGGCTTCAACACAAAGCCCGCACTTGACACACGTTTTTAGAAAATCTTCTTCTTTGATAGCTCCGGGTGGGCGCAAAAGGAGTTGAGAAGCTGTTACTTCATCAACATACGCACTCCACACGAAACCGCCAAGAGCAGCTATACCCGCACCTCTTGCCATTCTCAAAATAAATTTTCTTCTATCACTCTCTTCTCTTGCTGTCATCTTTTGCAGAGAACACCGCGTAGCGGAGTTCTCTCTCCTTTAAATTTTGGTTAGCTTATGCTTTGTAAATTTTTACAGCACACTTTTTAAAGTCTGTCTGTCTTGACATTGGACATGTCGCATCAAGACAAACTTTGTTGATAAATACTTTTTCATCAAACCATGGAACAAATACAAGTCCTCTTGGAGGTCTGTTTCTACCACGAGTCTCAACCCTTGCTTTTACCTTGCCACGGCGAGATTCAACCCAGCAAAGCTCACCTTGTTTAACGCCTTTTGCATCAGCATCTTTTGGGTGCATATAGCATAGAGCTTCAGGAACCGCACGGTAAAGTTCAGGAACACGCATAGTCATAGTTCCAGAGTGCCAGTGCTCAAGCACACGACCTGTACATAACCAAGTATCGTATTTTGCATCCGGCATTTCTGGAGGATCCATGTATGGGCGTGCAAATATTTTAGCTTTATTTGGCAGTGGCTTCGGTTTGCCGTCTTTGTCTGTAACTCCAGTTAAGTTACCTTGTTTCAACGCTTTTGCAAGTGTTCCATAGAATGCATGCGAATTGCCGCTATCTTTAGTAGCTTTTGCTGCATAAGGGTCATACTTGGCATTAAATCTCCACTGTGTCTCTTTACCGTCAACAACCGGCCACTTAAGACCACGAACTTTATGATACATGTCAAACGGTGCAAGGTCATGCCCGTGTCCACGTGTAAATGCCGCATACTCTTCAAAAAGATATTTTTGAATAAAGAAGCCATAGCCTTCAAATACTTTACCGTCACTTCCGACAACTTTTCTGCTGTCTCCGTACGCTTCGGTATTGTCATATCCTTTTTGGATAGGGTCGTTTTGGTCAAGTTTGTATGATTTTGCAATATCGTTAGCAAAAAGAATCTCAAACATTGTTGTGTCTTCTTTGTAACCCATAGCTTTTGCTTTTTCAATCATGCTTGGAAGAGCCTCTTTTCTTGGACCGCTTGGCTTCCACTCACCCCATACATCTTTTACCGTAAATCTCTTAGAGAGTTCAACCCACTGCCACGTATCACTCATAGCATCTCCGACAGGAAGTACTTGTTGTCTCCATAGTTGAGTTCGTCTCTCAGCATTACCGTAACCACCCCACTTCTCATAAATCATAGCCGAAGGTAAGATAAGGTCTGAAACTTTTGCAGAGATACCAGGGTAACCATCAGATGTTACGATGAAGTTATCCATCTCACGTGCTGCTTTTAACCAGTGCTCAGCTGAAGCTGTATCTTGGTATGGGTTACAAACGTTTACCCATGCAAATTTGATAAGACCATCTTCGATATCACGGTGAATCTTCATAATGTGCTGTACGCCGACAGGGTTGATTGTTCCCTCCGGAACCATCCACTTGTTCTCTGTGATTTTTCTGTCAGCAGGATTTGCTACCATCATATCGGCAGGTAGTCTGTGTGTAAATGTACCAACTTCACGAGCAGTTCCACACGCTGAAGGCTGACCTGTTAGAGAGAATGCACCCTCACCCGGATTTGCTTGTTTGTTTAGTAGGAAGTGAACATTGTAAGAGAGTGTATTTACCCAAGTACCACGTGTATGCTGATTCATACCCATTGTCCAGAAAGATACTACTTTTCTACCTTTTTCTATGTAAAGGTTTGCAAGTGCTTGAAGTTTTGCTTTGAACTTTTCTATATCTTCATCAGGGTCACCTTTTGAAATTTTAGCAGTATAGTCAAGTGTGTATGGTGCTAAAGCTTTTTTGTACTCTTCAAACGAGATTTCCCAGTGACCAAGGTTGCCAAGAGGTGCATCTTGGTTTTTCATAATGTCACCCTCTTTGTACCCGTAAGGTGCCAGCGCCGGCGCTTCTTTAGCAGACACTGCTTTGCTCATCTCTTTTGAAACGGTTTCCATCTCAAGAGCCGTATATTTACCTTCTTTGAGTGACTTTTCACCATCTTTTCTCATACCATAACCGATATTTACCGGGCTAGCTGCGAAAATCATATGTTTTTTGACAAAGTCCCAATCAATAATCTTCTCTGCATCATCTCTATAAACGATTTCTCTTGCAATATAGTTCCAAAGAGCCAAGTCTGTATTTGGAGAGAAGATGATTTCGATATCAGCGATATCTGAAGTTCTGTGTGTATATGTCTGGATAGAGACAATTTTTACACGCTCAGGGTCTGATAACTTTCTATCTGTTACACGAGACCATAAAATCGGGTGCATCTCTGCCATGTTTGAACCCCAAGATACGATAGTGTCTGTGAGTTCGATATCATCATAACAACCAGAAGGCTCATCCACACCGAATGTTTGGTAAAAACCTACAACAGCAGATGCCATACAGTGGCGAGCATTTGGATCGATTGCATTTGATCTAAATCCGCCCTTCATCAATTTTTGAGCTGCGTAGCCTTCCATGATTGTGTATTGCCCTGAAGCAAATACGCCAACACCCTCAGGACCGCTTGCTTTAAGTGCTTTTTTGATGTGGATTTCCATCTCATCAAAAGCTCTCTTCCATGAAACCGGAGCAAATTTACCTTTTTTGTCAAAGTTTCCATTTGCATCAACTCTAAGCAGTGGCTGCGTAAGTCTATCCGCACCGTACATAATCTTAGCATTAAAGTAACCTTTAATACAGTTAAGACCACGATTTACTGGTGCAGCCGGGTCTCCCTTAACAGCAACGATTTTACCGTTTTTTGTTGCCATCATAATACCACAACCTGTACCACAGAAACGACAAGCTGCCTTGTCCCATCTCCAGTCGCCCTCAGCTTCTGCTGCTGCTGCTTCTAGCTCCGCCGGTACACTCATACCAATCGCTGCTGCTGCAGATGCTGCCGCTGAACTTTTAAGAAATTCTCTTCTTGAAAGTGACATATTTTCTCCTTAAATAATTTTAGAAACACGAATATTGTAAGTTAATAAACCTTGCCCCAATGAAGTTAAGGTGCCCATTAACATAGCTAAATAATAGCACGTAAAAGTAACAAATTCTTTGATTTAAGTCATAAGAGTAGTTTTTATACTTAAGAATAGTTTAAAATTATAAGAAATGTAAATATAAGTAACACTTACAAAGATAATAAGTTAAAAAAATAGAGCTTGCAGGAGAACTCTATTTTAAGTCTTGGCAGCTTTTAATAAGTTTGTCAAGCTCTTCTTTGAGGTCTATGAGCTTTTTGGTTGAGTTGATAAGCACTTCCGTTGACTCTATTACCATGTCTTCGCTGTTTGTCAAATGTCTGGATGCCGAAGCATTATCTTTTAGTTCTGCGAGAATGGTGTCAAACTCATCCGTGAGTTCTTCAAGTTTGAGTGAAGCTTTTTGTGATTGAAGCAGTGCTTCGTTGGAACACTCAACAGCAGAGTTGATTTTGTTGATAAAGCAGTTTATGGTATCACTTACTTGCACAATCTCGCTTTCGCTTTCAGCTTCAAGCTGTATGGGAGCAAGATTTGCTATATCTTCATTGTCCACGAGCATTTTAGAGTATTGCATAAAAGAGTCCACGTGCGCTTCAATCGATTTTAGTTGTATCATTGAGTATAAAAAGAGTAAAAAGAGTACAACGCCGGCGCTGTATTGGAAGTTTTTTATAAAGTTTGTCTTCTCTTCGCTGTAGTTTGTATAAAGTGTGACAAGAATATCAACGTTATGCAGGAGTGTCGTATTTTGAGTATGTATCGATGAAACGATTTGTTCAAGTCTCTCTTTGTCTTGAGTTTGTGATATTTCAAGGTTTTTGAAATTTTTCACATCGTCATAAAATTTATGCCAAAGGGTATCTACTTTAGAGAGTTGTGCAGCTATTTCATGTGTATGAAAAGGGTCTATTTTTTTAATTGTGTTTCCAAATTTAAGAGTAGTTAACCCATCGATAAAAGTGTCGCAAGCAGTGTCTAGTTCTTTAAAATCATCCAAAGAGTAGTGATAGAGATAAAATACATTTTTTGCAATTTTTTGTGTCAACATTCTTTGCTTTCCGGCGATATTGATAACAAGCGCGTCTTTGATGTTTTGCTGGTTAAGATAGATAGTCGTACCGATAACAGAGGCGATTAGTAGGATAAGAAGTGCCCCGATAAATTTGATTTTTGTACTGATTTTGTTGAACTTAAGCATGGGAAGCCCCTTTGTAGATGTCACAAAGCATCTCTTTGTCTAAAATAATAATATTTGTATTTTCCGTATCTATGATAGAACTTCTTTTAAGTTTATTTAAGACTCTTGAGAGTGTTTCAGGTTGGATATGAAGCATAAAAGAGACCTCATGCCTTTTGTGTGAGTTAAACATCTCTAGGTCATTTGCAAGAGCAAAAGCAACTTTTGCAGTTGCGTCAAATACAAGCTCTCTGTTGACAACACAATGAAGCTGGTGTGTTTTTGAGAGAATCTCGTTGATAAACTCATTGTTGAGAATGTTTTTGGACAAAAATTCCTGCTTGAACTTTAAAAAATCTACCTCCAAAACAACACTCTCTTCCATAAATTCTGTATTTGAAAAACAGTGGATAGTGTCGCTGCTTACTGTAGTAAGCTCAGAAATCATAGTGTCTTTGTAGATGTAGTAGAGAAATATTTCATTCTCATATTTGTCGATTTTATAAACTTTTATAAGACCGGAGATAAGAAAAAATATCTTATTGTTACGATCGTTTTCGTAGTACAAAACAGAATTTTTTGTGTAGTTGCTTATCTTTGAGATAGCGTCAACAGCATTAAGTTTATCTTCATCAAGAGAGCTGAAAAAGGATAACTTTTTAATAAGATTTAATTTTTCATTCATACTTCTTCTCTGTTTTGTAGTCTTTGAATTTTAGCATAAAAGAGCTTTTGTTGGCATGCTGTTTGCTTTGTTTATAAAACAATGTTGGGGAAGTGATGGATTTTATAGATACTTTAAAATCAAGAAGCAAGCTTTTTTCTATTTTTTTGATTATTACGCTTAGTCTTTTGGTTATAGGGGCTATGGGAACAATCAACCTGAGGGCTATGAAAAAAAACCTTGATTCTCTCTATTTTGGTTCACTTGTTCCTATTGTAGAGCTAAACAGTATCCTTCAAACATATCATGACAATCTTGCCGGTACGCTCTATAGAGCAAAGGATGCGCAAGTTGCGCCGGATGAGCTAAAATCAGAAATAGAGTCTGCCATCACGCTTATTGGCAAAGAGTGGAAAAGTTACGAGTCGCATTTTAAAAGAGATGAAGAGCTTGAGTATGTTGCCTATACGGCAGTTGAATTGCAAGAGACGAATAAATACTTTCTTGCTGTCTTAAAGGCTTTTGAGGATGGGCAAGATATGAAAAATCTCTCCTTTGGACAGCTTGAAAAAAAGGTAACCCATATCAATCAAGTAATAAAAAAACTTATCAAATATGAGATTGATATCGCAAAATATGAACGAAAAAATTTTTTAAATATCTATGAATCCCTTTTACTAAAGCTAGGAGTTCTTTTGGTTATGGTTATTTTGGGTGTTATGGTTGTTTCATACTATGTGCTTAAAAGTATTCAGCTTGATCAAAGTGCTCTTGAAGCAAGTGCAAAAAAATTGAAAATCGCAAACAAAAAGCTGGAAAATGCCTCTTATACCGATTCTTTAACATCTTTGTTCAATAGGAGATATTTTAACCTTGTTTATGAGCGGGAGATAAAAAGAGCAAAAAGAAACCATACGTTCATCACTTTTATGATGTTAGACATCGACTACTTTAAACAGTATAACGATATGTATGGGCACATCAAAGGAGATGCGGTTCTTAAGCAAGTAGCATCAGTTTTTCAAGATATTCTAAAACGTCCGAGTGATTATGTCTTTAGGCTTGGCGGAGAGGAGTTTGGAGTTTTGCTCATAGATACATCGGAGATAAGCAGTGCTAATGTTGCAGACGCTATTTGCGATGCTGTTAGAGCGTGTGAAATCACACATGATGGTTCTAAGATAGAGAAGTATGTAACAATCTCAATCGGTGTGGCAAGCTGTGTAGCTGATAGTGCTTTAGATGAAGAACTTCTTATGGCAAGAGCCGATGAGATGCTATATGATGCAAAAGAGAGCGGGAGAAATAGATATAGCATAACCACAAATATAAGTGCGGCAACTTTGCATGAGATAGAAGAGAGTGCTTAGTGTCCGTGTTTAAAGCGAAAGTTGTTTTCAAGTAATAAAGGTTTTAGTTTATCTTTTAGTTCGCCCTGAAATTCCATCCATCCCTCTTTGAGCGTACCGCCGCATCCAAGCCTCTTTTTGAGCATTTTTAAAGTAGCCTCTGCATCGTTTTGAGTAAGATGAAATTCGCCTACCAAAGTAACCGTTTTTCCGTTTCTTTTCTCTTTTTTAAAGAATAAAAAGTGCTTTTGCGGCTCCAAAATCTCGTTAGACACATCTGTTTTTCTGGGAGAGGCAACTTCTGCCCACCCGTCCTCTATCTCGGCATCGATAAAAATATCGAGCTTTTTGCCTCTGCTCATAAGCGCACCTTTTGTTTTAAAAGGCTTGTCCCTTCCAAAAGAGGGGCGTTTGCTTCAACCATTTCAAGAAGAGAGGATGCGTTTGTTGTTATGTTGTTGTATAGCATAATGATAACTTCGTCGCCGTCTTGTAAAAAAGTATGTTCTCCATATAAGGTATATCTTGTTGCGCCTATACTAATAATGGCTTTTGATGGGTGGTTACACGCAGCTATGTAGTTGCTCAAATGTTCTAGTGGTCCAAAATCTTCTTGTGTATTTATCTGCTTCACCATCCACTCAAGTAGTTTTTCATAGAAATAGCTATATCCCTTAAGTTCTACATCTTCGCCGTATGCATGGATGTTGCCATCTCTTTTTAAAAATGAGCAGATAGAGTAGCTGTCCATAATACCGCCATCGCTGAACTTGTCAATCTCAAGGAGGTTTTGGCTAACTCCTTTGGAATTTTTGCCCCAGTTTTTCTTATCGCTGATTTTACTTGCTCCTGCAACTCTGATGGAGCAGTCGTTGTATGCGCCAAAATGGGTCGGAATAATCTTTAAAAGGGTGTTGTTTTCATAGATAAAATCGCAGATAAGAGCAACTTCCGGTTCTGCTTGAACATTGACTTTGTCGTCAGGGAGTTGAATGGTAGAGCTTGAGAAAGGGTAGGTGCTTAGTATCTCTTTTGCGCCTAGTACGTGCTTTGGCAGATAAAAAGGGAACATTCCTTTTGGAGCGGCTTCATCGGCGGTGATAATCTCTTTAAAATCTTCCAACTCTCCCGCCTGAGCCAAATGCAGTGCAAAATTGCCTGCAATACCCAGCCCTAAAAACTCCCTATATGCGTCCATTTTCTTTCGCTTCCGCAAACTCTTCGTAAGAGCCTTTGAAGTCCACATACGTACCATCGGCTCTGAGTTCGATAACACGGTTTGCAAATGCATCTAAAAGTTCACGGTCATGTGAAACACAGATAACATTGCCTTTGAAGTTGTAAAGTGCTTCTCCCAGCGCTACGATAGCTTCAAGGTCAAGGTGGTTTGACGGCTCGTCAAGTACAAGAAAGTTTCCGCCCTCAAGCATCATTTTACTTAGCATCATTCTATGCTTCTCGCCGCCTGAAATACTTACAACAGACTTTTCTTGCTGCTCACCGGAGAAGAGCATACGCCCTAAACAGTTTCTAATCTCTGCGATATCTCTCTTTGGATCAAACCCTCTAAGCCAGTCATAAAGAGTTCCATCCCCTTTGATGATATCTGCCGTATCTTGCGGGAAGTAGCTATTCTCAATCGTTGCACCCCAGTGAATGTCGCCGCTTGTCGGCTTCATCTCTTCCATAATTATTTTAAGCAGAGTTGTTTTTCCAACACCGTTAGAGCCGATAAGTGCTACTTTTTCATCCGGCTCAAATTTGAGGTTGATATCTTTTAAAACAGCGTTGTCACCATAAGAGTGGCTGACATTTTTGACTTCCAGTGCCTCATCTCCCATAGTTCTTTTTGCCTTAAAGACGATACTAGGATCTCTTCTTGAAGATGGTTTGATGTCGTCGATAACAAGTTTGTCAAGTTGCTTTTGTCTTGAAGTTGCCTGTTTTGCCTTTGAAGCGTTTGCGCTAAAGCGGCGGACAAACGCCTCTAGCTGCTCTTTTTCTTTCTCTTTTTTAGCGTTATTTAGCTCTTGTTGTTTTGCTATGACATTTGCAGCGATGTACCAGTCGTCATAGTTGCCCGTAAATTCACGGATTTTTTGATAGTCAACATCAAGGATATGTGTAACAACGGAGTTTAGAAAGTGTCTATCGTGCGAGATGACGACCATTGTTCCCTCATGGCGTTGCAACTCATGTTCCAGCCAGCTGATAGTCTGAATGTCTAGGTTGTTGGTAGGCTCATCGAGAAAGAGAACATCAGGCTTTGGAAAGAGAACCTGAGCAAGCAAAACCTTAAATTTGTCGGCACTGTCAAGCGTACTCATAAGTTCCCCGTGTTGGCTTGCAGGTATCCCGACATTTTCTAAAACTTTGGCGATATTTACATCGTACTCGTAAGTCGGATCCTCTTCAACACAGATAACTTCCAGCTCTGCAAGACGGTCATTTACTGCATCATCCTCAAAATCACCTGTTGCATAAATCTCTCCCTTTTCTTTAATCGCATCATAAAGTCTTTTGTTGCCGCATAAAACAGCATCTGCAATTGTGTAATTTTCGTAAGCATACTGATTTTGTCCCAAAACACCGACTTTGAGTCCGTTTTCGACAATAACATCGCCTTCATACTCTTTTATCTGTCCGCTTAGAATTTTTAAAAAAGTTGTTTTTCCTGCGCCGTTTGCGCCGATAAGACCATATCTTTTGTGACGGTCAAGTTTGAGGTTGATATCTTGGAAGAGGATTCTGCTTCCATAACGCATTGTTAGATTTTGTACTATTACCATAATTTATCTCTTATTTTGACAGAGTGGAACTGCCTGTGATTTTTTGCGATTGTACCTAAGAGTTGTTTAAAAACTGATTACTGTTGCCAAGAGATTGGCTTTTTGTGGTGGTGGAGTGTAGGGGGTTCGAACCCCTGACCTCGACGCTGCCAGCGTCGCGCTCTCCCAACTGAGCTAACACCCCAAAAAAGTAAGAGAATTTTATGAAAAAATGGCTTATTGCAAACTTATACCAAATGCATGGTATGATATGTGTAAAAATGAGAGTAGCGATAATGCAAATTAGAGAGCTTGGCTTAAAAGAACTTTTTATGATTTACGAGGTGGTTTCACAACTTCGAACATCACTCTCTTATGATGAATTTGAAGATTTGGTTTATGAGATGCAAAGCATGCAGTATAAGATGCTTGGGATTATAGAACGAGACAAACTTGTAACATATGCAGGCGTGGCGATACAGACGAATCTTTATGACAAAAGACATCTTTTTGTTTTTGATTTGGTAACGGATGAAGCGCTTAGAGGCAAAGGTTATGGGAAGATGATGCTTGAGTATCTGCACGACTATGCAAAAATGGGAATGTGTCAAAACATAGTTTTATCGTCAGGTTTTGCACGGGAAGAGGCGCATCGTTTTTACGAAAAAAATGGATTTTCTAAGAAAAGTTTTGTTTTTTTTAAGAGTGTTTGAGCGAAACGAGTATAAATGAATACAGAAGTTTGCGGGCAAAAACCCGCAAGGTAAACCTTAAAGAGGTGTTACGTTCTCAGCTTGAGGACCTTTTTGACCCTCACCGAGTTCGAAAGTTACTCTTTGACCTTCAGTCAAAGAAACACGACCCGGACCTGTTCTGTTTACTTGGCGAAAATGTACAAATACATCTTTTCCACCATTTTCTTGTTGAATAAAACCATAACCTTTTTCTTCATTGAACCATTTAACTGATCCGTCTAGCAATTCTGCCATGTGTAGTACCTCTTTGGTAAAAATTCACTTCTTTAAAAAAGTGGAGTCAAAATAAAGGGAGAGTCGTTTGTCTAGCAGAATATACTATAGATGAACTCGCACACAAAAATCTTTCATCAAACAGAAGTATAACGAAAATTTTAAATTTTGCACAGAAAAATAAAAAGTTTAAAAAAAACGGCAAATCTGCCGATAATTATGGTAACTAAACTCAAAGGATTTGTTATGCAAGTTACATCAGATACAGCTCTTGTCGGCAAAACAAAAGGTGGTGCGGAAATCAAACCTCTCTTTACGGAGAGGATTTCAAAAGATGAAGCCAAAGAGATAAAAGAGCAGATTCAAAAGAGTGCAAATGAAATGGCTTTCAAGTCGGCGTCGGTGCAAAGTGCGCTTTTTAGAAAGGATGATGCTTTTGCAAAAGAGTATGATGAGTTTCAGACATTTTTGCAAGATATAGGGTATGATGGAAAGCCTATAGCAGAGCTTTCACAAGAGGAAGCAAGTGCGCTTGTCAGTGAGGATGGTTTTTTTGGTGTTGCGCAAACATCGCAAAGAATTGCTGATTTTGTTATCAACGGAGCAGGCGGTGATGAAAAGATGCTTCGTGCGGGACGTGAGGGAATGCTTAGGGGATTTAAAGAGGCTGAGGAGATGTGGGGAGGCAAGTTGCCTGAAATCTCACAAGAGACTATGAAAAAAGCATTGGAAATGGTCGATAAGGCGATTTACGATCTTGGTTTTTCCGTACTAGACACAGAGGCATAGGCAATGAGATTTGAACTCAAAGAGGAGTATATTGAACTGTATAAGCTTTTTAAACTCTTAGAGCTTGTTGACAGCGGTGCGGAGGCTAAGCTTATCATTGCAGATGGGCATGTGAAAAGAAACGGCGAGGTTGAGTTACGAAAAAGGGCAAAAATTCGAAGAGGGGATGTAATCGAGGTTGCTGATGTAGTTGTTGAAGTTGTATAGCTTCGTCATGGGCAATAAAGCAAAATTGTATTAAAATGACGAAAAAACGGATGCTTATTGATGAAACAAGAGATATATGAGCTTTTTAAAAGTGCTGCGGTGCAGGCGATTTTGGAAGTTATAGGGAGTGAGTTGCAAAAAAGAAACGAGTCCCCTTTTTGGAGAGAGAAGGTTGTCCCTTTTAGTGAAGCGATTTTAAGTGTTTTAGTGCCATTAAGAGACCAAGGAGTGCTTTTTGATCCTCAAGGGGATAGGGTTAGCACTCTTACGCCTGAGATTTTCTTTGCATGGAGTGATTTTGTTAGTCTTAAAACACTTGCTTTTACAATTCAAAAATCAAACGAGGCAGGAGTTTTGCTTCGAACAAAACTTGATGAGACGCTGTGTAAAAAATATACCTCTGTTGACTTGACGATTTTGGGTGCTTATCTCTCAAAAAACAGAGTCAATTTGGAAAACGAGTATCTTGATTTCCCGATTTCTAGCTACAACCTTCATCAAGGTGTAAGCAACGTTATCAAATCGCTTCTTTAAGAGTCTGCTTTGATAAAGCTTATAGACTATTTCATCAAAAACAGCAGGCTTAATTACGCTATTTTATTTTTCTTGATTTTTATGGGAATTAACTCATATATCGCTATTCCTAAAGAGATTTTTCCGGATGCTCAGCTTGACCAGATAAGTGTTATCGGCTCTTATGGCGGTACGAGTGCTTCTGTTATGGATAAGATGGCGGTTCGTGATATTGAGGATGAGCTTAGCAACGTAACGGGTATCAAAAAAACGGAAACGACTATTACCCCCGGAGCGTTTGCAATACTGCTCACACTTGATAAGAATACCAATAGAGAGATAACACTGGGGCGTGTAAAAGATGCCATTGCTCTGACACGTCAGTATCTTCCATCAGACATGAATGAGCCGGTTGCAAGACTTTTGGATAAGACGCGTTCTCTTATCAAAGTTGCAGTCTCTTCGGCTACTCTGCCTATCGGTGAGCTTACGGTTATAGCACAGGATGTCAAGACAAAAATAGCTAAAGTAGATGGGATTAGCGAGGTATTGGTTCGTGGGGATTCAGATGAAGAGGTCACCATAAAAATTGATTCTCAAGCCATTTTGGCGTATGGTTTAGGTCATGAAAATGTGCAAAAAGCTATTGCAAATCTATCTTATATCTTTCCGGTTGGCAATATTGAACAGATGGGAAAGTTTGCTTATGTATCGACTTCCAACGGTAAGGCGAATGCCAAAGAGTATGAGGATAGTATCTTAGAAGTCGGTGGAAAATATATACGGCTTGGAGATATCGCAACGGTAAAGATAGAGTATCCGCAAACCGATACCCTTGCCACTTTTAACAACAAAAAAACAATCTCTCTCGTTGTTTCCAAAGCGGTTGAGGGTGATGCTATAGTTCTATCTAAAAAGCTGCAAGAGTATGTGCGCTCCATTGAGAAAAACTATAAAGATGTAGATTTTTACTTTTATGAAGACTCTTCAAAACCGGTTCAGCAGAGGCTTGATGTTATTATCTCCAACTTGATGTTTGGGCTTATTTTGGTTTTTGTGTCAATGGCGATTCTTATCAATGTGCGTATTGCAATAATTGTGGCGCTGGGTATTCCTTTTTCCTTTATCATAGGTCTTTTAAGCATCTACTATATGGGTTACTCCATCAACATTGTTTCGCTTCTCGGCGCGCTTATCGTTATAGGTATAGTTGTGGATGATGCTATTATTGTTAGTGAAAATATCCAGCGTTATATTGATGAGGGGATGAGTAATTATGATGCGGCAATTGCAGGTGTAAAGGAGATGATGCTGCCTGTAACTCTTGCGACTGTTACTACGGTTGTGGCATTTTTGCCTATTTTTATGCTTCAAGGTGAAATTGCTCTTTTTATCATGCTTATTCCTATTACTGTTATTATCATCTTGCTTGGATCGCTTTTGGAGAGTTTTCTTTTTCTCCCTTTGCATGCACAGGAGTTTTTACGAAAAAGCAGTAACTCTCTAAGCTGGGTGCCTTTTGAAAATCTTTATGAAAAAGCCGTTCTTTACTTTTTGCAATACAAAAAAATAACACTTTTTCTCTTTCTTCTTTTGATTCCAATCGCAACTGTTTATACGGCAAAATCAATGAAGTTTCAGTTTTTTCCAAATTTTGACGGAAATTATCTCTACATTTCCGGTAAACTCGATATCAACACGCCGCTTGAGAACAGTTATGAAGTTTCAAAAGAGATAGAAGCTGAACTGATGAAGCATGCTGAGGAGTTTTCACTTAAGTCTATCTCTTCGGTTGTCGGATACAGACGCAGTCTCTCCGGCGATACGCAAAGAAATAACGGCGTTTTTATGATAACTATGGAGCTTTACGACAGAGAGGAGACAAATTGGGTTGATAAGTATATAAATCCTGCTCTTAATTTTAGTTTTGCGTTTAATAATCCTGAAAATATCCGCAAAAAACAGACTTTTGAACTCTCTCCTCGTGCCAAAGAGATAATTGAGCCTTTTAGGGCAAAATACAATATGGAAGATTTAGGCGTTATGGAAGACAAATCAGGGCTTATTAAGAGTGATATCCAGATAAATCTCTCAGGAAGCAATGATGCAGCACTGCAAGATGGAATCAAAAAGCTAGAAGAGCAGTTATCAAAAATAAAAAATGTGCGGGATTTTAGCGATAACATCAGAT
The DNA here is from genome assembly GCF_028694605.1 of Sulfurimonas sp. Taxonomy (GTDB): domain Bacteria; phylum Campylobacterota; class Campylobacteria; order Campylobacterales; family Sulfurimonadaceae; genus Sulfurimonas. The sequence continues at coordinate 80,540 of NZ_JAQVKP010000002.1, forward strand.
ATGGAAAAATGGAGTATGTCATCAAAATAAACTCTTATGGAGAGAGTTTGGGCTTAAGCGAGGGAGCTGTCGCTAAAACTTTGAGCACCTACTTTTTAGAGAAAAAACAGGCAACTACATTCAACGATTTGGGTGTTATGGATATAAAAACCGAGGAGAGTACAAAAGACAGTATCGCTACTTTTTTAGATTTTAGCATAGCCTTGCAAGATGGAAGATATGTAAAGCTATCTGATATTGCGGAGATTTCACAGGTAAGAGATTATGAAAAAATCGATAAATTAAATGGAAATATTATTAAAACTGTTTATGCAAATATAGACAAAAGAAAGATTACTTCACAAGAGATTTTAGATATGCTTGAACCTACACTCAATGAAGTCAGGGCCTCAGGTGTAGATGTGGCGCTTCTTGGGGAAAAAGAGAAAAATCAGCAACTTAAAACAGATATGCAAAAAGCGGTGTTGCTTGCGCTCTTTTTGATTTTTTTGACATTACTGCTTATTTTTCCAAAGGTAAAGTATGTTTTGATGGTAATGAGCGTTATTCCTCTTTCTATTTTGGGAGCGCTTTTAGGGCATAAACTGCTTGGTCTTAATCTCTCAATGCCGTCTATTATAGGGATTTTGGGTTTAGCAGGTGTTGTTATCAATGATGGTATTATCATGCTTGATTTTCTTCATGGAACGCATAAATTAGAGGAGTTTTTGCAAAGAGCAAAATTGAGACTTCGTCCGATTATGATTACATCTATAACAACCTTTTTGGGACTTTTTACGCTGATATTTTACGCAAGCGGTCAAGCGGTTATTTTGCAGCCTATTGCAATCTCAATAGGATTTGGACTTGTCTGGGGTACAGTGCTCAATCTTCTTTATCTTCCAACGCTTTACGCATTGGTCAATAAAATCGAGATAAAGAATATTACTTCTGAGAATATGGCAAAATAGGGAGTTTTAGGTGTTTGGCATAAACAATGCCGCTTTTAATGTTGACTACTTCATAGCCCAATTTCTGCGAGAGAAAAGCTGCTAAAATCCTCGTTCTGCTGCCTGTGCGGCAGATAATGGCAAAACGTTTTTTAGTATCGACTGCTTGATTGAGTTTAGTGAGAAAGTCTTGAAGGTCGTAATTACCTTTTTCATCAAAAAGCATGATGGGAATGGAACCTTGCAAAAGCCCTGTTTCTTTCCATTCCGCAGGTGTTCTAATGTCCACTATAGCCATTTTTGAGTCAAGAAGCTGTTGTGAAGCCTCTTCATTGATTACAGTCGCCAAAAGCGAAACACTGAGCAGTAAAAGCAACGCTATAGTTTTTTTCAATCCATCTCTCCATAGTTTATAATCCTCCCGCTTTATGCGGGTAGCTTTAGGGGGTTGCAAGGGACACTTGTGTCCCTGCCATAAATAGGGGCTTTGCTCCTATTTATGTGTCAAATCAGTGTATAATTATATCAACAAATAAATAATAGGTTTTGAGAGTGGCATCACAAAAAGCAATAGACAATGCAGCGAGACTTCGTTATGTACGGGCTATAGAGAGATTTCACAAGAGTATCACCTCTTACCTTGCGAGCACGGCGGCTCTTACAAGAGAGGGGTATGATAAAAAAATTGATAGTGGTTTAAAAATACTTCAGAGAGTTGAAGAGATAGCACTATACAAAGGCGACTTGCAGGAGTTGCAAAAACTTGTCCAAAAGATGATTTCTTATAAAGAGAGCGACAAGGAGATAGGGGAGATAAAAGAGGATATTTTGTATCTCTCAAACCAGCTTGAAAAAACAAAAAATGCAAGACGCTACAAAAAAGAGAAGCACTCCCGCTCTATCTATGAAGAGTGGGAGTAGTAATTTATTTTGACTCTTGAAGCATCTTATCTAAAAGTCCAAAAAGCTCTTCGGAAGCTTTTTCCATATTGTCAAAATTTTCAATAATATTTTGAGCATTGTTGAGTGTTGTTACCTCTGCATCACGGTCAAGATACGCTAGATTTGAGTTTGCGTTTTTATGTACCGTTTCATGTGGAGCCGCTAGTTTGCCAAATGATGCAGTTTGGGAAAATCTTCTCTTTCCTTCAGCATCATGCCACGTACCAAGCGAACACTCATGAGTATTTTGCTGTTCAAGCATTTTGTTAAGCGAAATGATAGAGTTGTAAACACGTGATTTGTATAAGATATGTTCAAGTTTTGCAAGTACGACAAAGACACTGTTTTCCATCCCATAGGAGTAGTCAACCATTTTTGAAGAGTTATCGCTAAGAGCGATAAGTGTATCTTCGAATCCATTCATTTTCTGCGTTGAATCTTCAACCGTTATTTTCATATTTTCTGAACTTGTTTGAATCTCATTCATGTCTTGCTGTAGCGATTTTATAGAGACGGAGATTTCGCCTGTTGCTTTATGAGTTCTCTCCGCAAGTTTACGCACTTCATCGGCAACAACCGCAAATCCTCTTCCATGCTCTCCTGCACGTGCAGCTTCGATAGCCGCGTTAAGTGCAAGAAGATTTGTCTGATCTGCGATATCGGTAATAAGCTGGATAACAGAAGTGATTTCATTTGCCTGATTTGCAATCTCTGAGATGCTATGGTTGTTGCTGCTGACTTGTTCTGTGAGTGCATTTAGCTCTCTTGTGATATCTGAAATATCATTGCGTGAATTTATAGCTAGCTCAGAGGCACTTTTTGTTGCAGAGGTAATTGTTTTTAGGTCGTTAATGTTTGAACTCAAATCAGAGATAATAAGCGAAAGTGACTCTGAAACATTAACGCTTCTTGTGCTGATTTTTGAGTTGAAAATATCACGCTGTGCTTTTGCATTTTGCGCTTTCATAAAATCTATGCTTTTTCGTACACTCTCTACCGCATCAATAAATTCGCCGCTCATTCCCTCTGAGGAGATATTATGCGTGAAAATCCCTTTGGATGCATCCGTAATAGTTGTGTTGATTTCGTGAATAAGACTCTTTGTATGCTCGATAAGCTGTGAGAGTTCATAACCCATAATCCCAAGTTCCGTGTTTTTATCGGTTGTTGCAGCTTGTTGTGAAAAATCACCCCTAGATACACGGCTGATGAGTGATGTAAAATCGTTGATACCGGCAGTTATCGATTTTCTGATAACTGTTGCCAAAACAAGCACAACAATACCTACTGCAATACCTGCAATAAGTACAAGATATTTGAAAAAATTTATCTCTTTGCCAAGTGAAGAAGAGTCATTTTCTAGCTCTTTTGATTTTAAATCGACAAGCTTTTTAAAAGAGTCTCTTGAAGCATTTGCGTATGGAGTGAGTTCTTTGGAGTAGTTAGCATAAATTTGAGTTTTATTTTCTTCAATTTCTTTGGGAGTTAACTTTTTCATCATGGCAAGAGTGTTGTTTAAAAATAACATTGTAGAGTTTTTTGCCTCTTGAACCATGCCAAGAGAACCCTCTTTTTCCATGAGTTTTTCAAGTGTGACAAAACCGTCCTCTACATCATGGATTGTTTTTTCAAGATTCGCCACATTTTTATCATAGCTTCCGTTAAGCATAATATCTCTTGAGAGTCTGCTGACGTAATTAAGGTTTTTTTCAATCGTGAGCGTAGTTAAACCGCCAATCATAGAGTTTTTATGCAGATGCTCATACTTGGTATCAATATGCCCCATTGCTAAAAAAATAGATATTGCGGCAGAAAAGACAGAAATTGTTACCATCGCGATGAAATAATTCATCTTCTTGTAGATACTTAACTTTTGAAACATTCAAAACCCTTTAGCCATTGTTTTGCTGAATAATAGCATATTTTCCCGATAATATTATGAATTTATCTTATAGTTTTAAATTTATAAATACATAAATTGCGAAAGAAGAATGATAACAACAACAAGGCTAAATGGAAAAAAGTGGCTCTTAAATACCCAAGGATTGATTTTGAAAAGTTTTTGGTTGATGCCTCTTAGACCCAGCCATAATCCAAAAAATGCTTTGATGGCAAGAAGTGTTTGAAAGTAGGAGAGTGAGCCGTTTTCTATCTTGCCAAAAACTTGTGAAAAAAGATAAAGCCCGCTTGCAACTGCTACCATAAGCGCATAAGGTACAACTTTTCTTACATGCATCATGATAGCTTCTCTTGCTTTTGCGTGCTCCTCACTCGTAAGTGTCTGCTGCATTTTTGAGAGAAAGAGGATGTCAACAAATAAAAAACCGCCATAGATAAAGACTGAAAAAATATGAATGGTATGTATAAGTGTGTAAATTATGGTAAATCCTTTTTGGCATAATTTTAGCATATCAAAAAAGCAATCAATTTGTTTTATGTCAAAATTATGTAGAATGATAGCTTTTATACCAAAGCAGGATGAAAAAATGGGCATAGCAGAAAAAGAGATAAAAAAATTTGAACAAAACAGAGTAGTGGATGAGGCTATTTTTTATCAGGCGATGGAGGAGATAGTTTACTCTATTGCCCCGCTTCTGGAGTCTGATGCGCGATACCAAAAATACGCGATTTTAGAGAGACTTGTTGTTCCGGATAGGGTGATTAAGTTTAAGGTTGCCTGGATAAACGATAAAAATGAGATAGAGGTAAATACCGGCTACCGTGTACAGTTTAACAATACGCTAGGACCTTATAAAGGGGGACTTCGCTTTCATCCGAGCGTAAACGAGGGGGTTTTAAAATTTTTAGGTTTCGAGCAAATTTTTAAAAATGCGCTCACTGGGCTTCCAATAGGCGGTGCAAAAGGGGGAAGTGATTTTAATCCAAAGGGAAGAAGCGAGTTTGAGATTATGCGTTTTTGTACTGCTTATATGCAGGAGTTGCACAAATACATAGGCGCTAGAATCGATGTTCCTGCGGGAGATATAGGGGTGGGCTGCAGAGAGATAGGCTATCTTTTTGGTGCATATAAAAAAATCACCGCTACGTATGATGGTGTCTTAACAGGAAAGCCTTTCGTGTTTGGCGGCTCTCTTATGAGACCGGAGGCAACAGGATATGGCGTTGTTTACTTTACTCAAGCTATGCTGGAAATGCAAAAGAGAGAGTCTCTTCAAGGAAAAATTTGTACCGTGAGCGGTGCTGGCAATGTAGCACTTCATACCATAGAAAAGCTCTATCAAGTAGGTGCAATACCTGTCACTTGTAGTGATTCCGGCGGCATGATTTATGATCCGCACGGGGTAGATTTGGCGCTGCTTCAAGAGATTAAAAATGTTCAAAGAGGTTCGCTGGAGAAGTATGTAGAGACACGCACCGGAGCAAAATATATTAGCGTGTCGGAGTATCCGATAGAGGAGCATCCTGTTTGGAGTACTCCTTGTTATGCTGCATTTCCATGTGCAACACAAAATGAGTTGAATGAAGCGGATGCTAAAAATCTTATTGCCAATGGGTGCATGTGTGTAGCTGAGGGCGCAAATATGCCATCTACACCACAAGCGATTGAACTTTTTTTAAATCAAAAAATCTCTTTTGCTCCGGCAAAAGCCGCAAATGCAGGCGGCGTTGCCGTCAGTGGACTTGAGATGAGCCAAAATGCTTCCATGAAGCGGTGGAGTTTTGAGAAGGTAGATGCAAAACTTAAAGAGATAATGCACCAGATTTGTAAAACAGTTTCCTTGACGGCTCTGGAATACGGAGTTGAGGGAAATTTTGTCGATGGTGCAAATATAGCAGGATTTAAACGAGTTGCTGATGCGATGATTGCCGAGGGGGTATAATATTTATACTTTTTAGATAGAATCACAAATCAAAATTACTTATAAAGAAAAATAAAAAATGCAAAATACAAAAGCAAGAACAAATATTTATGGACTACTCTCTCGAATACTGCTCCAAGAATTAGATGAGGAGATGCTGCAAACAATTAAAAATGATGCAATTATATTGGATTTTTTTCCAACGCTCAGAGAGTGGAAGCCATTTTTACAAGTGCAAAACAGAGAGCTTTTAGATGAGTATCTTAACCCTGATTTTGTAAACCTTTCCCTTTTGCATCTGATTCCTTATGAAACTTTTTATATACGAGAAGATCAAAAAATTGAAACCGGCGGTGCAAATCCGGTAACAGATATGTATAGTGCATATAATTTTATTGTTGATTATGAAGCAGCGCGTGCAATTTCTTCTGATCATATCGGTGTAGAACTTGAGTTTATGCATCATCTTGTAGAGGCTGAGTTAAAAGCCTTGCAAGAAGACGATAAAGATGCATGCAAGGCGTTTCAAGAGATACAAAAAGAGTTTTTAAACAAACATCTTTTACGTTGGGCACCTATGTATCTTATAAATGTAAAGTACGAGGCAAGAACACCTCTTTATTATGATGCGGCGGAGATGGCGCTAGAATTTTTGTTGAGTGATAATGAATACCTTGCAAGTGAGCTTGGCGAATAGATGATACAGCTCAAAGCTAGCCGTTGCGTGCGTTCTCTTTCAAAAGAGAGCGAGTGCAACAAGTGTGAGGTTATCTGCCCGACTAATGCTATTGTTGTTGGGAACAACCCGCTTCCTGCTATCAATTTTTCTGCATGTGTTGGGTGTGGAGCGTGTGATGCTGTTTGCCCAAATGAAGCACTCTTTTTAGATGATTTTAACGCTACGGAGTTCTTCTTTAATTTTATAGAAGATGAAGAAAATATTGTCTCTTGCCGAAAAAATGTACCGTGTATAGCTGCTCTCAATATTGAGCATATCATAGCTATGGCTCTTTTGAAAAAAGAGGTGATTTTTGATATGGGGCATTGTAGTGGGTGTGCTATTGCCTATAAATGCGAGATACAAATCAGAAAAAACTATGAAGAGGCATCTTATATCCTTGAGGCTATGCAGAGTGATGCACGCATAAAGCTTGAAAATATCATGTATGAAAAAGAAGAGCAAGAAAAAAGCACATCAAGAAGGGAGTTTTTTTCCAAAGCCAACCTAAAGGGCGCTCTGAAAACAAAACATGCATTTGAAAAAGAGATTCAAAAGGCAACGGATGAGCTTATAGAACATACGCTGCAAAAAAGTGATATAGCACTTTTGAGACAAAAACGTATTACCGAGCGACGAAAACTTTTTTTTACGGCACTAAAAAGGGTAAAAAAACCATCTGTTTATCATGTTGTTGAATCAGATGAGCTTACATTTACTTCTATGAAGATTCTTGATAGCGAGACGTGTACGGCGTGTCAGATGTGTTATAGAGTTTGTCCGACAGGAGCGCTTGGTTCGGATATAAAAAACTCCAAGATAGATTTTGACCCGTTTTTGTGCATCAAGTGCCATATCTGCCATGATGTATGCGAGCCGGACGCTATCAAACTCTCTCCAAGCTATCGCATTAAAGAGTTTTTTGAACCTGAGGTGCAAAATCTTATTACTTTTAAAGTGCGACGATGCAATGAATGCAATATGATTTTTAGTACAAACTCTAACGACAGACTTTGCTACAGATGTAAAGCGGAAGAGGAAGAGGCGCGAGAACTTTGGGGAATAAGGACTTATCATGATGAATGATGCAAATGAGATATCGCATCACACGATGCTTTATGGATTTATAGGCGAGAGTGCAGGGCAGAGCAGTTTCTCTGCTACACTCAACAAGCTCTTTAAGGCAAACAATAAAAATGCGATGATGATTCCTATGAATATACGGGAAGATGATTTTTATTATACGCTTGTCAATATGAAAAAATCACATGTAAACGGAGCGCTTCTTGCAAGGGAATACACAAAAAGCATTATAGAAATTTTAGATGATGCTTCAGATAGAGTGAAGCTCTCCGGAGTATGCGATATTGTGGTGCGAGATGGTCAAAAGCTCTTTGGAGATGTTATCTTTGCATCTGTTTTGGCTGATGTTTTAAAAAAAAGAGGGGCAAAAAAAATAGCGCTTCTCGGAGTTAACGGCTATGCAAAAGCATTTTGTTTGGCGGCAGAGGGATTTGAGATAAGCTACTTTTATGATGATTTGGAAGCTTTAATGCAGTTTGTTGTGCAGATGCAAAGAGAAAATGCGGATATCAACCGTATTGCTTCTGGAATGCAGGTGAATCTTGCATCTTATGACGCAGTAATTGATTTTTCGGATTTTGAGAGTTTGGATATGGTCTGTTCGTTGAGTGCTGTCAATCTTGATATAAATGGCAAAAAAGAGCCTTCGGTGCTTAGAACAAGGGCAGGTGAACTTGGTGTTTCTTACAAAGGTTTTGATGATGTACTAGAAGAGACGGCGCAAGAGGTTTTTGAGTTTTTAAAAATGCAAAAGCACCTTGAGCATGATAAAAGCGATATGAAATTTTAAAGTTTAGGAGAATAGAATGAATAGAGAAGATTTTAGAGATTTAAGATCGGAGTTTGAAGCGCTTGTCAAAGAGAACTGCTCCCTAGACCCGCAAGAGACGCAAAGAGACAGAGATGCCGGTGATAAAGAAGATGAAGAGCCTGTACCGCAGTTTGTAGATGCATTGAGCGCAAAACTGCTCGCTCCTGCTATAAGTGGTATTTATCTCTCAAGACTGGATATCAAGAGAATTGCAGAGGCAATTGATGAGTCTTTGCCAATCAAAGAGCGTGTTAAGATGATTAGAGCACTTTTTAGACACACAAACTCTAAAGAGTACTTAAGAAAAGCATTTGATGAGATAAATAGACATATCAACGGTCGTATCTTGATATATCAAGAACTAAGCGAGTCTTTTCCACACTCGAAGCCTATTTTTGATGATTATACCCTCAAAGCAAAAAAGACTATGAAGATGTTTGAACAGATTATAGATGATTTTGAAGAGATAGAGCCGTCTGAAGACCCGCTGTTTATTTAGCAGCGGAAATCTGGTTATAATTGCCTTGCTAGTTGGCGGTTATGATTGGTTTGATTGTGTTGTGAAGGAGAAGGTGGGACAGGGTCAGCCTTTTTTTAAGGATATAACAATGCGACTCGCAATCATAATTGTTATAATCATTCTGCTTTTAGCAGAAAGATTGTATTAAAAAGCTTATAGAGAGTTCTCAGCTCTCTATTTGTCCCAACTAGGCAAAATTATAACACAGAAATTTAAATAAAGCTAGAGAGTTGCAACCATCCGTGCCAAAGCAGAGCACTTACTATTCCTGCGGCAAAACCGGCAACTATATCATCCGCCATCACCCCGACACCGCCTTTTGCCTCACGGTCAAGCCTTCCGATGATAGAGGGTTTTTTGATGTCAAAATAGCGAAAGAGTGCGAAAGAGAGCAAGCTCTGGATCAAAAAACCATTTTGCAAGTCAGATATTTCACCCATATTTATACTCATCGCAGGTGCAACGCTCAGGGCAAACCACATTCCTGCAAGTTCGTCTATCACAATGCGTTTGTCATCATGTGTGCCGCTTTGCGCCTCATATTTGTTAATCTCGCGGATGCCTATAACAGAAAAAAGCACTGCTGCTAAAAAAAGCGTTTGTACATCAAAAAAGAGAAGCACCGCTATGCCGAGTATGAGTGCAACCAAAGAACCAACCGTTCCGGGAGCTTTTGGTGAGAGACCGCTGTAACCGAGTGTTATAAAAAACCAGTTCATTTTGTTCCTTATGTTAGCGATGACGTTTGGTAAAGTTTCATAAGCTCCAGATAAAAATCATTCTCGGTATGCTCTTGTAAAAGACCCTCTGTCGGAAGTATATCATAGTAGAGTTTTTCAAGGTTTTTAAATCTGTTTGGATGGAGCTGTGAGAGAATGACTGCCGCAATCTCTTTGCGCATCAAGATAGTAGGCGGCAAAATCCCAAGCTCTAAAAGCTCCAAAATAGAGTTTGAGTGGTAGGAGATTTGATGGTGCTGCCCATGAGGACACGTGTTTTTACTGACCAACGTCGTGCATTTGTCGCAGTAGACATACTCGCTCGCGACAGTTATCTCTATATCTATTCCCACTACTTTGTCAACAATAGATTTGTTGGAGTTGCAGTCGTAAAACATCCCCAGTCCTGCATGATTGCGCCCAATGGTAAGCTTGTCGCAACCGTAATTTTTAGCAACAACCGCATCAATAATAATCTCATTGTACCCTGCAAAAATATAACTGTTTTCAAGAGGAACAACTATAACGTGGTTTTTAGTCAAGAAATTATTGATAAAAAAATCAAGAGCTTGTTTTCTAATCTCATAAGATAGATTTGATTCTGTATATGGTTTTAGGAGAAAGATAACAAGCAAATCAGTATTTTCTAATGTTTGACGAATCAGTTTTTCATGTGCACGATGTAGAGGATTTGCTCCCATGACAAGTGCGGTTGTATGTTTTGCATCAATAAGTTTTTTTGCTTCATCTATAGTTTTTTTGTTTGTATTGCTTGACTTGTTGAGAAGAGTATATTCGCCACATACAGCTAAAGAACCGATTCTCTTCAGTGTTGCCAAAACGCCGGGATGTGAAATGTCATCAGTACCATAAATCTGCTTGATTCTTTGACTTGGGTCGATGTGAAATACTTCATCCACAATAAGCGTAGCAAAAGGTTTGTTGTTGAAAAGTATAGTAACCTCTTCACCACTCTCCAAAGAAGATAGAACTTGAGAATTTACTTTGCCTGAGGGTGCTAAGATAAATGGAAAAGGAAACGACTTTCCATTAAAAAGCCCTGATTCAAGAACGCCTTTGCTTTGCTCTTCATTCATAAGCGATACAACCGGTGAGAGTAAACCATCTTTTAAAAGTTCCAGCGCCGAAGCAGCTTCCTTGTCAATAAGAATTGTTTTATTTTTTCTTGACGATGTCATATTTCTTTCGCTTTTCCCATAAACTTTTACGGCTGATTCCCAGTTTTTTTGATAGTTCTGTATCCGGAAATTTATGTTGATAGTTTAAAACTATAAACTTGACATACTCTTCAATCGGAAGAATCTCACCTTGATCAAAGATATTGCTCTCACTTTTTATCTCCAAAAGAGGGTAATCGTCATCATCAATTTTATCAGTGCTTGATAAAATTGCTTTCTTATTTTCAAGTAGAGTATAGAGTGCTTTTCTTTCGTTCTTTTTTAGCAATTGCAAATCTATGATGTACAAAAGCGCATTTTCCGTAATAGCCTCTATTTCATCCATGGCTCTTGCATCACTAAGAGTGATAAAATAAAGCGGCAGGTTTTTTCTTTTTGCATACTCAAATGCAAAAGAATCCGCGTGTTTTTGATATGCAGAGGAGATAAAAAGAGGAAGCTCTACGTTTTCAAAGTTGTGTCCGGATATAAGTGATGCAAAGTTGTGTGTGAGGTATTTGTCATACGCCACATTTCTCTTTTTTAGTTTTTCATAATCTTGGTAATGATTGATTTTTCTGATAAGTTCTTCAATCATAAACGGCTTAAGAATATAGTCTTTTGCCCCTGCCGCAAGTGGCTTGGAAACAGTGTCGTTGCTGATATAAGAGACCATCAAGATGATAATAGAACGCTTAAATGTCTCTATGACAGGGTTGAAGTCTTGTCCGTTGATATTTGTCGAGAGTAAAACGACATCATAGTTATTGCTCTTGATGGCATCTCTTGTTGATGTGCACATTTCACAAACATGTCCTAACTCGCTTAGTTTTGTAGCGATACTCTGTGCGAGATAAACTTCGTTTTCTATAATTAGTATCTTCAAATTTTTGTCCAATCAAAATATTTTAAATTTGCATTTGCAATCACGCCGACCCCTTCACTTCTTCCGATAAAACCTAGTTTTTCAGTTGTTGTTGCTTTGATGTTTACTTTTTGGCTGTGTATGTTAAGCAGAGGAGCAAGCGTTTTTCTCATAGCCATTTTATAGTCGCCAAGCTTTGGCTGTTGTGCGGCAATAGTAATGTCAACATTGACAATGATATAACCAAAACGGCGCAGTTTGTTAACAACTATGCTCAAGAGCTCTTTTGAGTTTATCCCTTTGTATGCTACGTCGGTATCTGGAAATAGTATGCCGATATCGCCCATTCCTGCTGCACCCAAAAGAGCGTCTATAAGAGCATGAATAGCTACATCGCCATCGCTATGTGCGAGAAAACCATAAGGCACATCTATCTTTACACCACCCAGATACATCTGTGCATTTTCGTCAAAAGCGTGTACATCAAAACCTACGCCACTGAGTATATCTTGCGATGGAGGAATAAGGCATGGAATTTTTTGAAGATCTTGTGCGTGGGTTATCTTGTGTGCACTCTCTTCTCCCAAAATAAACTCTCTTGTGCCGCCGCTTGCAACGATGGCGCTGCTTTCGTCAGTAAACTCTTCTTCTTGCGATAGAGCCTTATGAAGTGCTGAGGTGCGTGAGAGTTGAGGTGTTTGCACTCTTTTGACAAGTTCACGATTTATGGTTGTGGTGCCATAGACAACCGTGTCGCTGATGGGAAGATACGGAACAATGCAGTCGCTTTTACCGATATACGAGAGGATTGTATGTAAAAAAGCCTCACTTACACAAGCACGTGCAACATCGCTCACCAAAACATACTCCGTATCAACATGTGCAAGAGCGTTTTTTAGCGAACCTTGGCGTGTTTGCGCACCCTCAATAATGGTATAGTCGGTGCAATATTTCATAAACTTTATCTCATCGGCAGAGGATGTTACGATAATTTTGTCAAAGTAGCCGGTACTTTCAAATTTATCTGCTACGTATTGCCACAGCGGGAGTTCTCCGACTCTAAGCCACTGTTTTTTTACACCCGTGCCAAAACGAGAAGAACTGCCGGCGGCAAGTAAAATAAGCGTCAAGTGAGACAAATGTGCTCCTAAGTTAAGTGTTACGAAATTATACATAGCAAAAGCTTTTTTTTATCTTGAAGCTACGCTTTTTTGTGATAAAAATAGAGATAGATTAAATTTAGATTAACTTTATTTGACTATATTTCCAAAAGAATGAAAAATGAAAAATCAGTATTGGAGTAATTATGAGAAGCGAATGGGTAAAAAAACGCCAAAATGACCCTATCAGAACGCAGATGTATTATGCAAAAAAGGGCATTATCACCGAGGAGATGGAGTATGTTGCAAAAATAGAAGATTTGTCTCCTGAACTTGTTCGCAGTGAAATCGCACGAGGAAGACTTATCATCCCTGCAAATGTAAACCATACAAATCTTGAGCCTATGGCAATCGGGATAGCTTCAAAATGTAAGATAAACGCAAATATCGGCTCTTCTGCAATCGCATCCGATGTTCAAGGCGAGATAGAGAAGATTCAGGTATCACAGCACTATAAAGCAGATACCGCAATGGATCTATCAACCGGCGGGGATTTGGATGAGATAAGAAAAGCGGTTATTGCGGCTTCAAAAATTCCTATCGGAACTGTACCGATTTACCAGATACTTCATGATGTCGGCAATAAAATAGAGGATTTGAGCATAGATGTTATGCTTGAGGTTTTGGAGCGTCAGGCAAAGCAGGGGGTGAGCTATTTTACCATCCATGCAGGATTTTTGCTTGAGACTATGCCAAAAATCGCAAAGCGAAAAATGGGGATAGTAAGCCGTGGCGGAAGCCTTATGGCGGCATGGATGATGCATTACCATAGAGAAAATCCGTTTTATACCGCATATGACGCTATTTTAGATATCTGTGCGAAGTATGATGTCGCACTCTCTCTTGGCGATTCGCTCCGTCCGGGATGCTTGGCGGATGCAAGTGACGATGCACAGCTTGGTGAGTTGAAAGTTTTAGGTGAGCTGACGCTTCGTGCATGGGAGAGAGATGTTCAGGTTATGATTGAGGGTCCGGGGCATGTGCCGCTTAACCAGATTGAGCGAAACATGAAGCTTCAAAGAGAGCTTTGCCATGAAGCGCCGTTTTACATCCTAGGACCGCTTGTAACGGATATTGCGGCTGGGTATGACCATATCAGTTCTGCTATCGGTGCGGCTGTGGGCGGATGGCACGGAGCGAGCATGCTCTGCTATGTTACGCCAAAAGAACACTTGGGACTGCCAAATGCAAATGATGTTCGTGAGGGGATTATCGCCTACAAGATAGCCGCACATGCCGCAGATATAGCAAGAGGGCGCAAAGGTGCTAGAGATATCGATGATGAGATGAGCGATGCAAGATACCGCTTTGACTGGAAGAGACAGTTTGAGCTTGCACTTGACAGTGAGAGAGCCCAAGAGTACCATGATGAGACTCTGCCTCAAGATGTCTTTAAAGAGGCGGAATTTTGCTCCATGTGCGGACCAAAGTTTTGCTCTTACAAGATAACGCAAAACCTTATGGATAACCCTGAAGCGATAGAAAAAATCATACAGGATGCAAAAGCCAAAGAGGCTGTGTGAGTAAAAAAGTTATAGTTTTGAAAAAAAATAGATTAATTGATATAGGATAATTTTTGTCTTATTTAATTATGATAGAGTTACAAAAATAAAATTTATATAAAGGAAAGAAATAGATATGACAAAAGAAGTTGTAAATGCGGCACTATCAAAAGTTCTTTATCCGGGGTTTACCAAGGATATTGTGACGTTTGGTTTTGTAAACAGTATAGAGATTAATGGAAACGATGTAAGTTTTAATGTTGAGATTACTTCAAGCGCACCTGAAGTGGCACAACAAATCACAGATGATGCAACAAAAGAGCTAAAAGCTGCAGGTGCAAACAATGTAAGCGTTAATATCAAAGCTCCAAAGATGCCTGAAGCTCCAAAGCCAAAGAGCAAAAATATCGCACCGCAAGTCAAAAACTTTTTGATGGTAAGTTCAGGAAAAGGCGGTGTAGGCAAGTCAACAACCTCGGTAAATATAGCTATCGCACTGGCACAGCAAGGTAAAAAAGTGGGACTTTTGGATGCTGATATCTATGGACCAAATATCCCAAGAATGTTAGGTGTGGCAGATGTCAAGCCTGAAGTGGTGGGCAACAAAGTGCTTCCTATCAAAGCTTATGGTTTAGAGATGATGTCGATGGGTTCACTTATGGAAGAGGGACAGTCACTTATCTGGCGCGGTGCTATGATTATGAAAGCAATCGAGCAGTTTTTAAGAGATATCATGTGGAGTGATTTGGATGTTTTAGTTATCGATATGCCTCCGGGAACGGGTGATGCGCAGCTCACACTTGCTCAAAGCGTACCGGTTACTGCAGGTTTGACGGTTACTACACCTCAAGCCGTATCTCTTGATGACTCAAAAAGATCGCTTGATATGTTTCAAAAACTAAATATTCCAATCGCAGGAATTATTGAAAATATGAGCGGTTTTATCGCACCTGATACCGGTGTGGAGTACGATATCTTTGGAAAAGGGACATCCCAACCAATGGCAGATGCGTTTAAAACAAAGATAATCGCTGAGATTCCAATCGAGCCTAGCATCAGAACAGGCGGAGATGAAGGAAAACCTATCACTTTTGTAGCTCCTACTAGCCAGAGTGCAAAACGCTATATGGCGGCAGCTGAGTCCATCTGGGCTACTATAGAAGCTGTAAATGCACAAGGCGGAGCAAGCAATGAAGGCGTGCAACCGACTACGCCTCCGGGTGTAAGTGCTTGCAGTACTAAGCACTAAAAATCAAAATAGCAACGCAATTCACGCCTTTTTTGATGAGTGCGGCAGAATCAATAGCACCGTTCGCCCTGAGCTTGTCGAAGGGTGTTTTGTGCATGGTTCGACAAGCTCACCACGAGCGGAAAGCCGAGTTATGAAAAAGAAGTCTAAAACTCATCACCGCTTTTATGCATCTCTGCTCTAAACTCTACTATCTTGTTTCTTCCGGTCTCTTTTGCCTCATAGAGCGCTGTATCTGCATATTTGATACATTTCCAAATAGTGTCTCCATCAGTTGGGAATTTTGCTATACCGATACTTATTGTTTTTCTTAAAGGTTCGCCATTTCCCACATCAAAAGCAAGTTTTGCAAATTCTGAGTGAATCTTTGTCGCAATGCTCATCATTCCTTCGTCATTTGCATTGTGAAGCATAACTACAAACTCTTCTCCTCCATATCGGATGGCAAGGTCTGATTCGCGGATACTGCTTTTTAAAACTTTTGCCAATGCTACAATAACCCTGTCTCCTACATCGTGACCGTAAGTATCGTTTACCATTTTAAAGAAGTCAACATCAAGCATTAAAACAGCGTAAGTATCCTTCTTTCTTGTCGCTTGGCTCATGATTTTGTCGATAACCTCTTCTAAAAATCTTCTGTTGTAAAGACCCGTCATACCATCACGAAGTGAAGTGTCTCGCAGTTTTTCCATAAGTATCTGACTCTCTATCACCGGTTTTGCAGCTTCGAGATAGTGCTTTATACTTGAGATATTTTTCTTCATAAGCTCTACTTCGTCTCGTTGGTTTGAAGTCATTGAGAGAACGAGGCTGATGTCATGGTTGATAGGAAAAGGGATACAAACATAATTGATATCCGATAGGATACATGCTTGACAGAGATTTGGAAATTCTGTAGAGATGGTAACGCTATTGGTTCTGTATGCTCTGCACAAAAGGGCATCTTTATTTGTTTTTTCAAAACAGATATTTTTCTCTTCTGTAGAGTGGATAAGTTTTCTCTCGCTGCTAACATTGTTGACTTCATATAAAGCAAAATGTCCGACATGATATTTGAGTTTTAAAATATCTATAATTCTTGTATAAACATCACTTTTTGAAGCATCAAGCTCTATGGTCTTTTTAAACTTGTATATATCGGAGAGTTCGTTGATAATGGTTTTTGCTTCATGAAGTGGATCGGTAGAAGAGACGCACCCTTGAGGGATAAAAGTAGCAAGGTTGTACTTGATATCGCCAAAAGTCTCTTGCATTTTTCTAAACAGAGAGTTTATCTGCTCCACAACATTTTTAGCATCGCCTCCTACTTTAGATGTAAACTCATGAGTAAAATCTCCGCTGTAAGCTTTTTTAATACCGCTTTGTAGATTGGAGAATAGGTTCATATACGGAGTTACAAAGTGGTTAATAAGCAAAAGTGCAACAACAATAAAGAGAAGATTGATACCAAGAATCTTTGCAATTGTCATAACACCGCTGCTACGCATATCACCTATATCAAACTCCATGCTGATAACGCCAAGAACTTCACCTTTTTGAACATTATGGCAGTTAAGACAGCTTGCGATAGTGTTGTCCTCTGTTGCTTTGTAAGGAATGCTTACTCTTAGTTTTGTACTTTTTGCGGTTTCTGTGATTTTTTCTACACTGTTGCCGGTTTTAAGTACCTCTTCATCGATGGCATCACGCAAACTCTCGTGTTCAAACCCTTTTCCATATTGCTTGATAACATTCTCGCCACGTACTAAACGTAAAAATTCCACATCATTGCTGCTGGAGATTTGATTAAGATAGTAAGCTCTCTTGTCCATAATCCCATTTACCATATGTGCGGTAATACCGTCTTTTACGATGTTTGCTACCATCTGTGATTTTTCAACTGCACTTTTGATACTGTAGTCTCTAAAGTTAAGCGAAACATTGATAATAGTAGCTGCGCTAAGCCCAAGGAGCATAAAGGTGACGATAAGTAGAAGGCGTGATTTGGTTGTCATAGAGACTCTCTTGCTCTTGGTTTTGCTTTTTGCGCAAAACCAATTTTAAATTTTTATAGATAGTAGCGAAGAAAATATAAATTTAATTTTAAACAGTCTCAAAATTATTCGACAGTTACGCTTTTTGCTAAGTTTCTCGGCATATCTACATCATTACCTAATCTTATGGATATCTCAAGCGAGAGAAGCTGGAGTGCTACCATCATCTCGAAAAACTCAAGCATATAGTGGTCGCACGGTGAAATCTCTATGAAATCATCCGCTTTGTCAAATGGAATCTGGCTGATGGCACAGATGGTGGAGTCTCTGGCACTCAGCTCCTCGACATTGCTTTTTGCTTTTTCGTAGTGCAGGTGTTTTGGAAGAAGTGCGATAGTAAAGAGCTCGGGATCGGCTAGAGCAATAGGACCGTGTTTCATCTCTCCGGCAGGGTAGCCCTCTGCATGAAGGTAGGAAATCTCTTTGAGTTTAAGAGCGCCCTCTAGTGCGAGCGGGTAGAAGATATCTCTGCCGATAAAGAAAAAACCATGTCCGTGAAGGTATCTTTTGGAGAGCCTTTTGATGCGCTCGTGCATCTCATCGCTTACTTTTACATGTGACGGCACTTCACGAAGCGTTGCAATGTGAGAAGCTATCTGCTCTTGGGCTAAAGAGCCTTTGATTTTTGCTACATAAAGTGAGAGCATCCAAAAAACGGTTATTTGTGTTGCAAAGGCTTTTGTAGATGCAACCCCTTTTTCGATGCCCGCACGAGTGAGAATAGAAGCATCGGCAAGACGCACCATAGAGGAGTTGTCCACATTGCAGATAACTAAAGTTTTAAGCCCCGCTGCTTTTGCCATCTTAAGTGTTTCAAGTGTATCTGCTGTTTCGCCGCTTTGTGATATGGCAACAAAAAGCGTATCTTTGGTCATAATCGGCTCTCTGTAGCGAAACTCGCTTGCAACTTCGATGGAAGTTTTTATTTTAGAGTATCTCTCAAAAAGATAAGATGCACTCATAGCTGAGTGGTAAGAAGTCCCGCATGCACATAGTTTTATCTCACTTATACCATCAAAAAGTGATGCGTCAAGCTCATCGAAAAGAATTTCATTTTCTGTAACTCTTCCCATTAAAGTGTCAGAAATTACACTGCCTTGCTCATAAATCTCTTTTTCCATAAAAAAGCGATATCCCTCTTTTTGGGCAAGAATCTTGTTTTGAGAGAGAGTAACAAACTTTGCCTCTTTTTTTATACCGTTTTTGTCAAAAAGCGCAATCTCTTGCGGTGTTACATACCCGTAATCCCCGTCTTCTAGGTAAGAAACATTGGTGCAGTGTCCGATAAGGGGAGTGTCTGAAGATGCAAAATACTTCTCATTTGCTTCATTGACACCTATGAGCAGCGGCGAACCGTGCTTTGCAAAGAAAATAGTCTCCGCTTCTCCCTTTGTCACCAGTAAAATAGCATACGCACCATGAAGCTCTTTTATGGTTTTTGCAAATGCCTCAAAAGAGTTTTTTGCTGTTTTTTGGTTTTTTTCAAACTGATGCACGATAACTTCCGTGTCTGTTTGACTTAAAAAAGCGGTACCGCCTGCTTGAAGCTCTTTTTTAAGCTCTGCATAGTTTTCGATAATTCCGTTATGCACTACATAGGAAAATTCACCTAAATGCGGGTGTGCATTTAATTCTGTAGGTTTTCCGTGAGTTGCCCATCTTGTGTGACCTATGCCCATGGCAAAGCCGCTTGTTACAAAATCTTTGGTTTTTTCTTCAAGATTTATCAGTTTTCCGACTGCTTTAAAGTTATGAAAAGTGCCGTTTTGTAAAACAGCTATACCTGCCGAATCGTAGCCGCGGTACTCTAACTCTTTAAGCCCTGATAGTAAAATCTCTTTTGTGTTTTTTTCACCCAAGTAACCGACAATTCCGCACATCTAAATTATTTCCTTCATCTTATACCAATTTTTTTGTAAGTAGCTTATAAATTTTTGCGACATTATTGCATATATCGTTTTGTTTTTCGATTAAGAAACTGTCTCTTACTTTATGTTTGGTACTGTGTATTTTTGCTGTGACTATGTTTATGCCCAGCTCCTCGAAGCACTCCATTATATACGCTAAAAGACCTTTTTGGTTATGTGTGTTGACGGTTACTTCTGCAAGAGTGAGCGAGTGTTCACAGTCCACGCTAATCTCCTCTTTGTGGATGGTAACATCTTTGAGTTTGACATGGCGGTTCATGTCAAATGCGTTATGAATGATACTCTCTATATGTCCGGCTTCTTCTGCTTCTACATGTTCTATAAACTCGATTTTAAAGTATTTGACCCCGTCAAAGAGTGTGAAAATTTCCATAGATGCGACATCAAGATGGCTGAGCATTGCAAGAAGGTAGCCTATGTTAAGCGGGATTTTTCTATAAATCTCTATACTTAGTGATTTGTCCGTGTTGATGGAGAAGTTGTAACTTTGTGTCTCTTTTGCAATCTGTGCGATTCTGATATTGTCAAGCTGCGTGTGTTTGAAAAAGAAAAGATTAGACTCTACCCGCAAAAGTTTGCTTTGCAGTAGTTTTGGGAGTTTGAGAAATTCGGGGAGTTTTTGCAGTTTTTTCTCTATGTTGATTCTCTTGGTCGCTTCGTTGATTCTTCCAAAATCTTCAGCGGCTTCAAGTGCACTGAGGTAGAGTTCATAAAGAAGATTTGAGTTGAAAGAGTTGAAAACTCCCTCTCCTACGCCGTTGATGTCGGCATAAGTGAGTATGTAGAGAAGTTTTAGGTTAGTTGCATTTTCGATGGTTGACATAAATTTGTAGAGCGTTTTTTCGTTGTGGATATTCTCTTTAAAGGCGATGTTACTCATGCTAACATGCTGTTTGATGAGTGTGACGCATCTTTGAATCTCCTCCTCTTTAAACTTCATCTTTTTGACAAAAGGGACGATGAGTTTTGCTCCGACCTCGCTGTGGTCTTGAACCCTTCCTTTGCCTGTATCATGAAAGAGCACGACTATCTTGAGCAGGAGTTTTTCATCAGCATTAAGCGCGTCATAGAGCTTTTTGATAAAAGCCTCTTTGATGTTCTCTAATGCCTCAATACACTTAATGGAGTGGATGTCAACGGGGTAGTGGTGGTAGCCGTCAAACTGTGGAAGGTGAAGCACTTTTTTAAAAGCACCAAAGAGATGATGGAGTATGCCTGCGTCATAAAAGAGCTTTAAAAAGCTGTACATATTTTGCTTTTTAAATAGCTCTCTCAGGAGTGTATAGCTCTTTGCTTGGAGCGGATGAGAGATTTTTGTATAGGTAAACTGGCGTAAAAAACCTGCATCGAAATGGTAAGGTATATCTTCAAGCGAAACTAAAATCTCCAGAAGCGTATTTAGCGGTTGAATCTCAAGGTTGTATGAGGCATAAACTCTCCCCTCTAGCGTGTAAATGCCTCTGCTTAAGCGGTTTTTCTTGAACTTTGTCACAAGCGACATATCAACGATATAGGGACGCACCATTTTTTTTACAAAGATTTGTGTAAAGTTGCTGATGCGCCACTGTGCTTCAAGGACTTTTGTTACCATCTTTTGTTGGTTTTTAAATCCAAGCATTTGGCTAACATCAGGGATAAGCTCCAAAAGAAGCCTGTCTTCTTGCTTATTTGTGATGAGGTGCAGTGCACTGCGCACACGAAAGAGAAGTTCCAGTGCGATGCGGTACTCCCTGTACTCCTCTTCCAAAAAAAGTTTTCCGGTCAAATCCTTAAGCGAGTTTACCCCGTAAATGGTTTGCGCTATCCAAAAAAGAAGGTTAGAATCACGAAGTCCGCCCGCACTCTCTTTGATGTTTGGCTGCATCACATTTGGGTACTTTTTGCGCCGTACCTGCGCCTCTTCTATTTTGGCAAGGATAAACTCTTTTTGGTTAAAGAGGCGGATTTTGCCCAGCTCTTTTGTTGTACTGTGCCATGTGAGTGTGGAGCCCGTGACAAACCTCGCCTCCATAAGTGCCGTGCGGATGGTGATATCGTTTTGGCTTGACGCAAAAAGCTCTTTTGTTTCATGAACTCTGTGTCCAAGCTTTAACCCTGCATCAAGGGCAAGATAGAAAAACTTTTCGATGATAAGCTTTGTATGAAACCCCTCTACATCTTCATAAGCGATGAGCAGATCGATATCGCTATGAACACACAACTGCTCCCGCCCATAACTCCCAAGCGCAACAATAGCGATAGGAACAGAGCTGCGCATAGGCATATAGTTTCCAAAAAGACGTCTTAAGACAGTTTTATACATCAAAGAGATGATAGAATCAAGCCCTTTTGTGTGACGGACTAAAAAATCCTTCCCCTGACTTTTTTCAAAAAGCTCTCCTAAAGAGCTTTTGTACTCTTTGATATAGGCTTTGAAAAGTTTGGAGAGCTCAAAATCACTCCCGTTTTTTTCGATAATATCTTCTATCTGCAGAGTTAAATCCAAGAGAAATATCCTAATTTTTTTATCATTATAGTCAAATTACCCATTTTTGCTATAATCGCTACGATTAAAATTTAAGCATAGGAAAATATGAGATGACAATAACAAAGAAAGTAACATTTATAGCAAAAAAAGAGGGTGTCGAGAAGATGAAGGAGCTTCTAAGTGCGATGGTAGCACCAAGCAAAGCAGAGGACGGATGTATTTTTTATGACATTTTTCAGTGCAAAGATAGACCAGAAAAGTTCTTTGCAGTTGAGACTTGGAGAGACGAAGCAGCACTTGAGGGGCATAGAACTTCAGAACACTATAAAATCTATAAAAGCAGTTATGAGCAGTATTGCGAAGATAAGTACACCGAGGAGCTAAATATACTTGGGTAGTTTGATTATGAAAGAAAAAAAGATGAACTACTTAATGGCGATAGACGCGGGAACCGGAAGTGTTAGAGCCGTAATATTTGATACTTTTGGCAATCAGATAAGCGTTACGCAAAAAGAATGGACTCACATAGAAGAAGAGGGTGTGGCTAACTCTATGAGTTTTGATTTTGCTGCAAATTGGCTTTTGGTGTGCGGGTGCATAAGAGAAGCCTTAAAGAGTGCAAACTTAAGCGGCGAAGATATAGCCGCCCTTAGTGCAACCAGTATGCGTGAGGGAATTGTTCTTTATGACAGAGACGGCAGAGAACTTTGGGCGGTGGCGAATGTCGATGCCAGAGCAGATAAAGAGGTGAGATACCTAAAAGAGAACTTCAAGGGAATCGAAGAGGAGTTTTACAAAGAGTCTGGGCAAACTTTTGCGCTTGGGGCAATTCCACGCATTATATGGTTAAAGAACAATAGAGCAGAACTTTATGAGAGAGTTGCGAAAATCTCTATGATTGGGGATTGGATTTTGGCTCGTCTTTGCGGAGTGATTGCAACGGATCCGAGTAATGGCGGGACAACGGGGATATTCTCTTTGAAAAACCGTGACTGGGCGAGTGAAATGGCAGAAAAAGTCAGTTTAAAAGATGATATTTTTCCAAATGTTTTAGAAGTCGGAACTTTAATGGGAAGCGTTAGTGCAAAGGCATCCAAAGAGAGCGGTTTGTCCATAAACACTAAAGTGGTCATGGGCGGCGGAGATGTTCAGCTTGGATGTGCGGGTTTAGGCGTCGTAGATGCCTCTCAAGCTGCAATTTTGGGCGGCTCCTTTTGGCAGCAGGTCGTAAATATTGACAAAAATACGCCGCCACCAAGTGATATGAATATAAGAGTAAATCCGCATGTTATTCCAAACCTTTCTCAAGCAGAGGGGATTACATTTTTTAGCGGTTTGGTTATGAGATGGTTTAGGGATGCTTTTTGCGACATGGAGAAGCTTCAAGCAAAAGAGCAGGGAGTTGATGTTTATGCGCTTATGGAAGAAAAAGCCTCTAAAGTTCCAGTCGGTTCATACGGAATTTTACCTATCTTTTCAGACAGCATGAAGTATGCAAAATGGTATCACGCAGCTCCGAGTTTTTTAAACCTTAATATAAATCCGGAGATTTGTAATAGAGCGTCAATGTTTAGAAGTCTGCAAGAAAATGCAGCGATAGTGTCAAGCATAAATCTCGATAAAATAAGAGAGTTTACGGGTGTAGAGATAGATGAAATTGTCTTTGCAGGCGGTGCGAGCAAAGGCAAACTTTGGTCTCAAATAGTTGCAGATGTGACGGGATGCAGAGTCAAAATCCCCAAAGTAACCGAAGCAACGGCGTTGGGTGCGGCTATGGCGGCAGGTGTTGGAGCAGGTATATACAAAGATATGAAAAGTGCTGCAAAAGAGCTTGTGGTTTGGAAGAGAGCCTATGAGCCAAATCCTCAAAACAAAAAAATATACGATGAGATAAAAATAAAATTTACAAAAGCGTATGAAGCACAATTGAAGTTAGTTGATGATAATATCACGGCTTCAATGTGGAGAGCGCCTGGTCTTTGAAGGCCAAAATCAAAATGCGTTTTCTGAACTAGTCTGCACTTTTGCGGGCTGATAATAACTCAAGGAAAAAGATGTATTTATTTACGAGTGAAGTAGTTAGTCCGGGACATCCCGATAAATGTGCGGATATTATCGCAGACAGCATAGTCGATAAGCTAATTATCGGAGACCCGAAGTCAAGAGTTGCATCAGAGGTTTTTGTTGCAGGAAAACATATAGTAATCGGCGGAGAGGTAACTTCAAAAACAAGAGTTACGACTGAAGATTATAAAAAAATTGTTCATGATGCACTTGTAAACATAGGTTACGACGGCAATCCGTACTTTACAAAAGAGGAGTGCCTTCATCCTGAAGATGTTGAACTTCAAGTGCTTTTAAATGCGCAGTCTCCAGACATCAACCAAGGCGTTGACCAAGAAGACGGAGAAACGGGTGCTGGCGATCAGGGTATCATGTTCGGTTATGCCGACATTGAGACGAAAAACTACATGCCAAGTGCCATTACATACGCAAGAGTTTTGATGGAGAAAGTTTATAACTTTGCAAAAGCAAATCCCTCAAAACTGGGCGTTGACATCAAGACTCAAGTTACTATGGACTACGGCAAGAAAGAGAACTTTGAGAAGTGCCAACCGCAAAAAATCCACACTATAGTTGTTTCAGCTCCGTGTGTAAATACCATGGATATAGTTACGGTGCGAAAACTTATCGGCGAACTGATAGACGATGCAGGGCTTCCAAGCGAACTTTACAACAAAAACGACTGTATCATTCACATCAACCCGACTGGAAAATATGTATCTCACTCATCACTGCATGATTCAGGACTTACCGGAAGAAAACTCATCGTTGACAGTTTTGGCGGTTATGCACCTATAGGTGGCGGTGCTCAAAGCTCTAAAGACTACACGAAAGTTGATAGAAGCGGGCTTTATGCGGCACGCTACATTGCAAAACATATCGTTGCAGCAGGACTTGCCAAAAAAGCACTGGTTCAAATCTCTTATGCAATCGGGGTTGCTCGCCCGACTTCAGTTGCGGTTGATACTTACGGAACAGTGATAAACGGTTTGGATGATGATAAACTCTCAGCTTTTGTACAGGAGAAATTTCCGCTTACTCCAAACTGGATAACACGCAAATTCAATCTTGACCATCCGTCCAAAGAGACATTTTTGTATGCAGATGTAGCGGCTCGCGGGCAGGTAGGGCAGAGTGACTATCCATGGGAAAAGCTTGATGCGCTTGAGATTTTTGAGGCTCTAAAATAGTGATGAGCCTTAGAGGGAAGATAGAAGCAGGAGAGAGAGTTAGTTTTGATGAGGCACTCTCTCTTTACGAGATGGATTTGTTTGAACTCGGCTCGCTTGCATCAGGCATAAGAGAGAGACTTCACGGCAAAAAAACATACTACAACATTAACCGCCACATCAATCCGACAAATGTTTGTGCGGATGTCTGCAAATTTTGTGCTTACAGCGCAACAAGAAAAAATCCCAACCAATACACCATGACGCACGAACAAATCATGGATATCGTAAAAGATGCCGCAAAAAGGGATATAAAAGAGGTGCATATCGTCTCGGCGCACAACCCAAATACGGGCTTAGAGTGGTATCTGGAGATTTTTAAAAAGATAAAAACCGCATATCCGCATCTGCATGTAAAAGCTCTGACAGCCGCTGAGATAGACTTTTTGGCAAGGCATTACGGCAAAAGTTATGATGAGATACTAGATCTTATGGTAGAGTACGGCGTGGACTCTATGCCGGGTGGTGGAGCTGAAATTTTTGATGAAGAGGTGCGAGACTATATCTGTAAGGGTAAAGTATCGTCACAAGGCTGGCTTGAGATTCATAGAAAATGGCATGAGCGAGGTAAAAAAAGTAATGTTACTATGTTGTTTGGGCATGTAGAGGGCCGAGCAGAGCGCATAGACCACATGATGCGCATAAGAGAGCTTCAAGACAAGACGGGCGGATTTAACTGCTTTATCCCGCTTGTTTACCAAAAAGAGAACAACTACTTAAATATCAAAGACCCTATAACAGCAAACGAGATTTTAAAAACTATGGCGATAAGCCGCATAGTTTTGGATAATGTTCCAAACTTAAAAGCCTACTGGGTTACTTCAACTGTTGGTCTGGCTCTTGTAGCTCAGGAATTCGGTGCAAACGATTTAGACGGAACGATAGAAAAAGAGTCTATAAACTCCGCGGCGGGCGCAAAAAGCGCAAACGGTATAAAACTAGAGGATTTTAGAGCGCTCATAAAAAACAGCGGCTTTGTTCCATTTGAGAGAGACAGTCTTTATAACGAATTGGAGTAGATGGGGGATGCCTATGAGTACATGGACAAAAGAGACGAAAACAACACTGCTTTACATTGTACTCGCGTTTGCGTTTTCAGTTGCGATGAGGATGGTTTGGCTCTATCAGTTTAGCGGCTATGAGCCTTTTTATCACAATGCCCAGTTTATGATAAACACAAATGACGGTTATTATTTTGCAGAGGGTGCGAGAGATATCTTAAACGGTGTACATCAAGAAAACGACCTCTCTGCACTTGAGAGTGCCGCCTCGCAACTGACTGCATTTTTTGCTTATATCTTGCCTTTTTCTTTTGAGACTGTTATTCTCTTTATGCCCTCTGTGCTTAGCTCGCTTATCGTTATACCCATTATCCTTATAGCAAAAAACATTGACAGCTTGGAGATGGGCTTTGTAGCGGCACTTTTGGCAAGTATAACGCACAGCTACTACAACCGTACGATGATAGGCTACTATGATACCGATATGCTTAACATCGTACTTCCTATGTTTTTGCTCTGGTCGATTATCTGGGCAGTTAGAACCAATGAGGATAAATACCTACTTATTACGGCCTTGGATATTTTGGTGTATCGTTGGTGGTATCCTCAGAGTTACTCTTTAGAGTTTGCATTTTTTGGACTTATCCTTTTTTATGCTTTGGTGTTTGATAGAAAAAACCTCTACAACTACAAGCTTTTAGCCATTATGATGTTTGCGATGGTTGGTCTTGATGGGTATGTAAGGGCAATTTTGGTTCTTGGAGTATTTTATATATTCAAACAGAAGCAGTTTGATAGGTATATCTACTATGTTTTGGCTCTTTCTGTTGCCCTGTTTTTTCTATCGGGCGGATTTGACCCTATCTGGTCGCAGTTGAAAAATTATGTATTTAAAGATGCCGTGAGTGCAGGCGAAAAAGGGCTTAAACTTCACTTCTACTCGGTAATGCAGACGGTAAGAGAAGCTGGGCATATATCTTTTGAGACCTTTGCAAATCGTATAAGTGGGCATACCGTTACATTTGTGCTCTCGGTTGCCGGATATATCTATCTCGCATACAAGCATAAAGTGATGCTTTTTGGACTTCCTCTTATCGGTCTTGGCTTTTTGGCGTATGTAGGCGGACTTAGATTTACTATATATGCCGTTCCTGTATTGGCATTTGGAGTTGCGTTTCTTATAACTCAAACTGCTCAGTTTATGCCAACATCAAGACTTAAATTTTTAGCACCGCTTCTTCTTACGATTTTAGCTATCTACCCAAATATCGTGCATATTCAAAACTACAAAGTTCCTACGGTCTTTAATGCCGATGAGGTAAAAATCTTGGAGCAGTTAAAGGGCAAGGCGGACAGAGAAGATTATGTAGTCGCTTGGTGGGATTACGGCTATCCGCTAAGATTCTACAGTGATGTTAAAACACTTATAGACGGCGGTAAGCATAGCGGAGATGTCAATTTTCCTGTCAGTTTTATATTGACAAATCCTCAAGATGTAGCTGCAAAAATGGCAAGGCTTGATGTGGAATATACAGAGAAAACTTTTGCATTTGTAAAAGAGAACAAAGAGCGCGTTAGAGATAAAAATTTAACTATCTTCTCCAACGTAGAGCAGATGACAAAAGAGTATGGATTTAGCGATACAAACGACTTTTTGCTTTCGCTTCAAACAGAGATAGAACTTCCACAAAAAACAAGAGATATCTATTTCTATCTCCCTATAAGAATGATGGACATATATCCGACAGTAGAGATGTTTTCCAACATTGACCTTATGAGCGGCGAGATGAAAAAGCGCTCTTTTTTCTATATGACAAAGTCTTTTAAACAAGAGGGAAACAGTATCAATCTTGGTCAGGGAGTCGTGTTTGATTTGCAAGCTGCAATGCTTAGTATCGGAACTCAAAAAGTAGCAGTGAAGAGATTTGTTCAAACAGCATATGATAAAAATATGAAACTGACAAAAAGTATGCAGATGGCAAATCCTGCAGGAGAAGTGAGCATAGTTTACATGTCTAACTACAACACTTTTTTAGTTCTTGACGAAAAAGCCTACAATTCACTCTATATTCAGTTAGCAGTTTTGGAAGAGTATGATAAAATGCTATTTGAAGAGGTTGTTTTAACCCCTCAAGCAAAAGTATATAGATTAAAAATTTAATGACAAAGGCGAGTATATGCCACAAAACAACACAAAAATAAGAAAATGCCTTTTTCCGGCTGCCGGATACGGAACTAGATTTCTTCCTGCTACAAAGGCAATTCCAAAAGAGATGCTTCCAATCCTTACAAAACCGCTATTACAGTACGGTGTAGAAGAGGCTAGAGAAGCGGGTATAAATACCATGGCAATCGTAACGGGACGCGGAAAACGCGCCATCGAAGACCACTTTGACAGGTCGTATGAGCTTGAGCATCAGATAAACGGAACTCCTAAAGAGTTGCTTATGAAAGAGATACGCGATATTGTAAAGAACTGTACTATTACTTACACAAGACAAGTTGAGATGAAAGGTCTTGGTCATGCTATCCTAACGGGGGAAACGCTTATAGGAGATGAACCGTTTGCGGTTGTTTTGGTGGATGACTTGTGTGATAATGACGGAGAATCTGTTTTGACTCAAATGGTAAAACTTTTTGATAAATATAGATGTTCTATTGTAGCTGTTGAAGAGATACCTTTGGAAGATACAAATAAGTACGGCGTTATTGCAGGTTTTGAAGAGGAGCAGGGCGTTATAAGAGTAACCAATATGGTTGAAAAACCGGAACCTAAAGATGCGCCTTCAAATCTGGCAATTATAGGAAGATATATACTCACACCCGATATTTTTGACATCATAAGAGAGACAAAACCGGGAAAAGGCGGAGAGATACAGATAACGGATGCCCTTTTGGAGCAGGCAAAACAAGGAAGAGTAATCGCCTACAAATTTAAGGGCAAAAGGTTTGACTGCGGAAGTGTGGATGGATTTGTCCAAGCGACAAACTTTTTTTATAACAAAAACGAAGAGTAGTCATGCACTATCAACATAACTTTATTCCGACAATTTCAGATGAAGATGTTTTTAACCATATAGCAGCGCAGAGGGAGTCGGTAGGATACTACAATCTTGTACATCAAGATACTTCTGCTTTTAAAGAGTATGCTTCAAAAGTAAAACAAAACAATATTGTCGTTATTGGGATTGGTGGCAGTACACTTGGAACTTATGCTATTTATAAATTTTTAAAACACTCTAAAAATTTGGATAAGAAGCTTTTTTTCCTTGAAACCACAGACCCTATAGATATAAAATCAAAACTCAAAAGAGTTGAAGATTTGCAAGATACACTTTTTATCATCATATCCAAATCCGGAACAACGATAGAGACGGTTTCGATTTTTAAATACATAAACTCTTTGGTAAAGTGTGATGAGCATAACACGGTGGTTGTAACGGAGAGTGACTCAAAGTTAAATCAATATGCCGTTGCAAACGGGCTTAGAAATTTTGAGATACCAAAAAATGTAGGTGGAAGGTTTTCTGTTTTTAGTGCAGTAGGACTGCTTCCTTTGGCGATTGTAGGTATAGATATTGATGAGCTTTTAGATGGTGCAAAAAAAGTCTATAACTCTTTTTTTGAGCAAAAAGAGGCGTATGAGAGGGTGCTTAAAAAGGCCCGTTTTTTTGTAGAGTGCAAAGATAGTTTCAATATCAATGTTGTTTTTTCCTACTCATCAAGACTTGAAGGGTTTAATAAATGGTATATTCAGCTTTGGGGTGAGAGCTTAGGCAAGGTAGATCGCAATGCCACAAGACAGGGACTTACTCCTATTGGCATTATCGGACCCATAGATCAGCACTCTTTTTTACAACTCATCGTTGAAGGCAGACGCGATAAGACTGTTACCGTTATCAAGGTAGAGGATTTTGCAAGTAGTTTGAAAATTCCAAAAATCGGACTTCAGGGACTTGAAGAGTTGGATTATATAGATGAGATAGAGTTCTCTGCACTTATAAACAAACAAGCAGACGCTACAATAGAATCTATACAAAATTTAGGTGATATTCCGTGTGATGTTATGACCATAGATAGCGTAAATGAGCGAAGTATCGCATCGCTTATGTATGAGTATGAGCTTTTGACATCCGTATGTGCAGAGTTTATGTACATTAACGCTTACGACCAACCAGGTGTAGAAGCTGGAAAAATTATCCTCAAGCAAAAGCTAAAAGAGGGTAAGTAAAAAAAGCGTAGGGCTGTTTTATACCAAAACATGCCCTACAAATTTGCTCATATTGTTCAAAATCTCACCGCCTTTTCTAAAACCAAGCCCGCATGCTTCATAGGCAAAAAAAACTCCGGCTTGATATTTTGCGCCATCTTTGTCTCTTGGAAGTTCTGCGTACTTTTGATACACCTTTTTATGGTTGCCATAAACTCCCTCTTGCTCTTCTAAAAGTGCGCCATCGCTTCCAAAAATAGCAATATTTGCTCCCTCTCTGCCAAACATAGGTTTTGCAACATGTTTGACCCCTTTAAGCGGTTCAAATGATGTCTTGAGCAGGTAAGGCGAATCAGGGAAAAGGTCATAAAGAACCTTGAGCATCCCTTTTGATTGAAGCAGAAGCGTATAGGCAGGGTTTAGGATAATTGCATTTTGGTTCTGCATGATATTTGTAAGCGTTGTTGCAAGTTCCGGCTCGTCTGTTGCTATATCTTCCCACGGATATAGTTTAAACCAATACTCGTAAGCATTGTCGCCTCTATCATAAATGCCATTTTCATCAAACCTTACATCTCCGAGATACTCAAAACCGGTGTTAAATCCTGCATCCGTTGCCATCTGACGTAAAAGTTTTGTAGTCGCTTCTTCTTCGTCGTTTCCATGGATAGATGAGAATAGTATTTTCCATCCCTCATAATGCTCATCAAAAAGCTCTGTGTCTTCAAAGAGTGTTATAAGACGTTTAAAGTTCTCTTTTATAGCTTCATATACGTTGTTGAACTGTTCATTCTCGTCCATGTTGTTGGCTTTGAGCAGCACCCATTGAAGCAGGGCAGTCTCAAAAAGAGAGGTTGGCGTGTCGGCGTTAAACTCCAAAAGTTTGATAGGTTTTCCATCGATTCCGCCCGCAAAATCAAATCTGCCATAGATATGCCAGTGAACATCATTTTCCCAGCTTTTTTTGATGGCGTCAATAAGATTGAAAGGGATGCCAAGTTCAAAAAAGAGGTTGTTTTTTATAACGTACCCGGCTGCTTCTACATACATGTCGTAAATTTCATTTGCCGCCTCATAGTAAGCCTCTGCCTCTTCGTGCGTTACTTGAACCAATGAATCGCTTATATATCGGTTGTTATCGCTATCTGTGTGCCAAGTAAATCCAAGCTCTTCAAGCTGCTCGTTTTTGAGAGGTTTTATATGCTGTAGCTGAACCATTTGTTAACCTCCGTATGTTGAACTGCTAGATGAAGAAGAAGTTGCGCTTGAGCCGCCAAAATAGCTTTTTTTGGTTGATGATGCAGCACTTGACGCTCCCGAAGCAGGACGGTTATATGCGCTCTGGTTGACTGTTGAAGCTCTTTGGGAAAAGTTTTTGTTGTTCATCAAAGCATTGCCTATCATATTGCCTAAAAGTGAGCCTGCGGCGACTGCCAAGATAGTTCCCGCAAGTCCCATCCCCGCACTTCCCTCAGAAGAGCTGAGTGTTTCAGAAGTGCCGTCTTGTACTTTTTTGTACTCTTGTTCGGCAAGTGCTTTCATCTCTGCTTCGCTCATAATACGCTCTGTTTTGTTTCCGTTTGCATCAGTTTCTCGGATAATTGCCCTGCTTGGACCCTCTGTGGGCATCTCTTCAACAACAACATATTTTCCGTCCGAGAGCTGTTCGATAACCAAAAATTTGTTTTGCTGCTGTTTTTGTTCCTGTTGGCTTGATTCGCATCCGCCAAGAACACTCATCATTACTATGCCGGCACTCCCAAGTGCTACCCCGCTGGCAATAGAGTAGATATGTTTCATTTTAATAAATCCTTTTTTTGTAATGTAATTATTTTTTCTAGGTTGTAACTATAAAAGGTAATTTTCTCTCTCCCGTCATAGATAATGTCACCGGTGTAGGTATGTTTTGCGCTTTTAAGTGTTGCGTTTTTTTTCATAAGTATTGTCTCTCCTGCCATATACCCGATATCTTTAAAGAGTGTCAATAAAGTAAGCAAAGCAAGCAGCAACAAAGGAATAATAGAGACTTTAGAGTTTTTTACATAAACAGATATGTACCCTAAAAGTATTGAGAGTATAAAGTATAGATACCAATTTTGGTTATCTGCAAAAAGAACATTGTAGTAAATTCCAACTTCATAATGCTCTGTATAGTGAAGAAAAATCCCTAAAAAAAGAAAAAAATCTAAAACAAATGTAATTAGCATTCCTGTTAAAAGTGCTTGAATCGCCTTGTTCATCGCAATCTTCTCCATTTTTTAGCATTTATCTTGATAAGTCTTGACGAAGTGCTCTCCCTCAGCCCATTGATATCTTCAATAATTATATCAGCTTTTGATTCACAAAATGCTCTCTCAAAGTTTTCACTGCTTTTATTGGCAGAAGTAGAGTAAAACCATGGAGTTGCTCTTAATAACTCTGAATGTAAAGGTGGCTTGGCAACTCGAAATGAAAAATCACCTAAGATAAAAGTAGTTTTTTTAGAGCGGCGAACCAGTTTTTTTCTTTTTTTAGGAACTCTTTTACCATCGTTTTTGAAACTTTTGAAATCTTTATAAACTTTGATAAAAGGCTTAGAAGGAGGGCGAGATTTAATTTCATAGAGTTTTTGTGCATCTTGTGACAAAAAACCGACCGTAGTGTCGGTTTGTGTGAGCACTACAGGCATCTCTATGCTAGAAAATCTTGCAGCGCTTTTGAGGAGGACCATGAGTCGTTTTTCATTGCATCAAGAGCAAGGATAAGCGCTCTTGCTGCACTTAATGTTGTAAAGTACGGGATATTTCTCTTTAAAACTTCTTGACGGATAACTACTGCATCTTTTTTGGATGTATTGTTGTCAGATGTATTAATTGCCATATCAATTGCATCGTTTTTCATACTGTCTTCGATATTTGGGCGACCTTCCGAGATTTTAAGCACCACTTCACACGGGATGCCTGCCTCTTCAATGACTGCTTGGGTACCTTTGGTTGCAACAAGTTTAAAACCGTGTCTATGCAGACCGCGCGCTATCTCAGGCGCATGCTTTTTGTCCGTATCTACAAACGAGAGGAAACATGTTCCCTCTGTTACGATTCTGTTTCCTGCCGCAATCTGCGCTTTTGCAAAGCTGATGCCAAAGTTTGAGCTTATACCCATAACTTCACCGGTTGACTTCATCTCAGGTCCCAGAACCAAATCCGCGCCATAGAGTTTATGGAATGGGAAAACTGCTTCTTTAACAGAGATATGCCCTTTTAGGCGTGGTTTTAAAAGTCCATTTTGCTCTTCGACAATGTTGTATTTGTCATAGTAAGCAAGTGCATCCCTGAGTGTCTCTCCCACCATAACGCGCGTTGCAACTTTTGCCAAAGGCATACCTGTCGCTTTGCTTACAAACGGAACGGTACGGCTTGCTCTTGGGTTTACTTCGATGAGATAAATTTCATTTTCATAAATTGCATACTGAACATTCATAAGTCCTCGAACTCCAAGACCGAGTGCGATTGTTTTTGTCTGCTGCTCTACTTTGTCAATCATCTCTTTTGACAAGTTTACCGGAGGAAGTGAACATGCGCTATCGCCTGAGTGGATTCCAGCCTCTTCGATATGTTGCATAACAGAGCCGATATAAACATCTTTGCCGTCGCAAATCGCATCAACATCAAGCTCTATGGCTTGATCTAAAAATTTGTCTATAAGTACAGGTGCATTGTTTGAGATGGAGACGGCTAAGTCAATATACTGTCTTAGTTCGTTCTCACTATAAACGATTCTCATCCCACGACCGCCAAGAACAAATGATGGACGCACAAGTACCGGATAGCCTAGTTTTTCTGCAATAACAAAAGACTCCTCTTTTGTGCGAGCAAGTCCGTTTGCAGGCTGTTTTAGTCCATGGCTGTTTACGAAGTTGGAAAACTGCTCTCTATCTTCTGCCAGGTCAATTACATGAGAAGGTGTTCCTGCGATTTTTGCGCCTATTTGAGTTAAAGGGTTTGCTAGTTTAAGCGGAGTTTGACCGCCAAAGTGGACAATGATGCCGTCTGGGTTTTCATTTTCAATCACCTCTCTTACATGCTCTAAATCAATCGGCTCAAAGTAGAGAACATCTGAAGTATCGTAGTCCGTTGAAACTGTTTCAGGGTTACAGTTGTACATGATAGTCTCTATGCCCATTTCTTTAAGAGCAAAAGCCGCATGAACACAACAGTAGTCAAACTCTATACCTTGACCGATTCTATTTGGTCCGCCACCGATAATAAGAACTTTTTTCTTATCGCTTGCTCTGTTTTTGACATTTGGCAATTTCGTAATGTTTGTCGTAGAGTAGAGGTATGGCGTAAGTGCTTCAAACTCTGCCGCACATGTATCGACTTCGTTATACTCCAAGTTTATGCTAAGTGCTTTTTTGGCTCTGTAAACATCCTCTTCAACTACTTTTTTATCTGAGTTTTGAGTGATAAGCTGCGCAATTCTCTTGTCAGAGAAACCGTCAACCTTAACGCTTCTCATAAATTCTGCATCGCCCAAGATGCTCTCGTTGATTGCTCCCTCGCTCTTTATAATCTCTTCTATCTGGTATAAAAACCATGGGTCGATGTTGCATGTCTCAAACATCTCTTCTACGCTCATACCGTGTCTAAAGCCCTCTGCAACATAAAGCACTCTGTCTGCATTTGGACGGCGAATTTCGTGTTTGATAAAATCAAAATCAGCATCAATCGGATCAAATCCGCATAGTCCTGTCTCAAGTGAACAGAGCGCTTTTTGGATTGACTCTTTAAAAGTACGCCCGATTGCCATTACTTCGCCGACACTTTTCATGCTTGTGCTGAGTGTGTTTTGCGCTTCAGGGAATTTTTCAAATGTAAAACGAGGAATTTTTGTGACAACGTAGTCAATTACCGGTTCAAATGACGCAGGAGTTCCCGTAATGTCGTTTGTGATTTCATCAAGCGTAAAGCCGACAGCCAAAAGAGTTGCAACTTTTGCGATAGGATAGCCTGTTGCCTTGGAAGCCAGAGCCGATGAGCGAGAAACACGAGGATTCATCTCGATAACTATCATACGCCCTGTTTTTGGGTTGATGGAGAACTGGACATTGCTTCCGCCCGTGTCAACGCCTATCTCTCTTAGGATATCAAAAGAAGCATTACGCATTCTTTGGTACTCTTTGTCTGTAAGCGTCAACGCAGGAGCAACCGTGATAGAGTCACCAGTGTGAACGCCCATCGGGTCAAAGTTTTCGATAGAGCAGACGATGATGCAGTTATCAGCTTTGTCACGGATAACTTCCATCTCATACTCTTTCCATCCCAAAAGTGACTCTTCTATAAGGATTTCGGTAACAGGAGATTCGTCAAGACCGCGTTTTGCAAGTTCTTTGAACTCATCCATGTTGTACGCAACACCGCTTCCTCCGCCTGCCAGAGTGAAAGATGCACGGATAATTATCGGAAAGCCGATTGTCTCGGCAGCTTTTAGTGCGTCATCCATGTTGTAGGCATACATCGAAAACGGCAAATCCATCCCGATTTTAATCATCGCTTCTTTGAATGCTGAGCGGTCTTCGCCTTTATGGATAGCTTCAGGAGATGCACCTAAAAACTCCACTCCCTCAAGAAGTCCTTTTTCATACATTTTTGTAGCGACGTTAAGTGCTGTTTGTCCGCCCATTGTAGGAAGAACTGCATCGACTTTTTCATCTTTGATTATTTTTGCGATGATATCTTCTCTGATAGGCTCAATGTATGTTCTGTCTGCAAACTCAGGGTCTGTCATGATAGTAGCAGGGTTTGAGTTGATGAGAACTACGCGGTAACCCAACTCTTTTAGAGTTTTAACGGCTTGCGTACCGGAGTAGTCAAATTCACAAGCTTGACCGATAATAATCGGACCTGAACCAATAAGTAAGATAGTGTGAATGTCGGTGCGTTTTGGCATTGTTTACCTTTAATATTTGTACATAAAAAAATTTGTATATTATAGGTAAAAAGCACTTAATCTTTGATGAGTTAGCGTACTTTTTTTATGATATGGAAGTAGTTTGGATTATTGGCTTTATAGAAAGGCTCAACTACCGCGGTTTGATACCCTTGTGATTTTGTAACAGAGATAACTTTTCCAACATTCAAACCTTCAAAAAATATCTCATCAAGTCCGGAAGTTACAACTCTGTCTCCCTCTTGAATAAAAAACCATGCAGGGATAAATTTTACAATCAGATGGTTTGAATTATTTCCGTGTACGATACCGGGAGCTTTGTTTTCGCCTACATAAACGGCATAGGAACTTTTGACGTCACTGTTTAAAAGAGCCAAAGGTCTTTGGTTTTGAGAAATGACGATACCCGCAACAAAGTTGTTATAAACAAGCCCGTATATACGTGAAGCGTTGTAATCATCCATATCAATCCACACTCTATTGTAATCGCCAAAAGCCTGATAAGAGATGGTTCTTACAAGCTCAACTTCATGGAGTGCTTGAAGCTTTGAGTGGTTCTCTAAAAAAAGGTTGTTTAGCTCAGAAGATAGTTGAGATATGACAAGATGATTGTTTTCATAAAGTTTGAGCTTCTCTTCAAGTTCGGCAATATGTGCTGCTTGAAAAAAATGTCTCTCAACTTGTTGTGCTACAAATGCAATGGATGTATGATAATGAGATTTTATGCCATTAAGCAGAGATAAAAAAGGGGATTGTATAGTATTTGTGTAGTAGAGTGCACCCATAATGAGTGCAATCATCATTAAAAAAAAGCTAAGAAGCCCCTTATTCATTTTCAAAAAGTTCTTGTAGTAAATCTATCTCTTCAAGTGCGCGTCCCGTACCGCGTGCAACTGCAAGAAGCGGTTCGTCTGCGACATAAACAGGAATTTTAATAATATCCGCAAGATATTTGTCAAGCTTTCGAATAAGCGCTCCGCCGCCTGTAAGGATAATTCCGTGGTTTACGATGTCTCCGGCAAGATCCGGCGGCATCTGCTCCAGTACGTCACGAAGCGCTTCCGCAATCTCTTTAAGAGGCTCTTTCATTGCCTCTCTTGCATCTTCCGAAGTCAATTCAACGGTGCTTAAGAGTCCCTCGACTTGGTCTCTTCCCGTAATAATCATATGCAGCTCTTCTTCAAGTGGCACCGCTGTACCTATGTTTATTTTAATCTCCTCAGCGATACGCTCCCCGATAAGAAGATTGTACTTTCTTCTGATATAGTTAACGATAGCAAGGTCTATCTTATCTCCCGCCGTTCTTATTGATTTGGAGAGTACAAGTCCGCCCAAAGAGACAACTCCTATTTCAGTCGTGCCCCCGCCGATATCAACAACTAAGTTTCCTTGTGGCTCACGTATGTCAACTCCTGCTCCGATTGCCGCTGCCATAGGCTCTTCAATCAGATAGACCTCTCTTGCTCCGGCGCTTAGAGCTGATTCGCGAACTGCTTTTCGCTCAACCTGCGTTAAGCCGTATGGAACACAGATGATGATTCTAGGACTGATAAGATAGC
Source organism: Sulfurimonas sp. (assembly GCF_028694605.1). Taxonomy (GTDB): domain Bacteria; phylum Campylobacterota; class Campylobacteria; order Campylobacterales; family Sulfurimonadaceae; genus Sulfurimonas. The sequence goes on from NZ_JAQVKP010000002.1 coordinate 118,456, forward strand.
TTCTTCCATGCGCTTTTTCGATGAACTTTCGTATCATCTTCTCTGTCATGTCAAAGTCTGCTATGACACCATCACGCATCGGGCGAATCGCTTTTATGTTACCCGGGGTTTTACCTACCATCTCTTTGGCTTCGTGTCCTACTGCCAAAACTCTTTGCTGTCCGAATTTGCCTGTTTTTACTGCAACAACCGATGGCTCATTAATGATGATGCCGCGTCCTTTTGCTATGACGATAGTATTTGCCGTTCCTAAGTCTATGGATAAGTCGTTTGAAAAAAGACCGATTAGTTTGTTAAATATCATTATCTTACCTTATGCACTCTGCTTGGAGTGTTTTTTTATATATATAGGAGCTTCTCCGCCGTCAATTACCGCTTTTGTAACTAAAACTTCATACCCGCTGTATTCAGGAAGTTCGTACATGATGTCAATCATGTTTTCTTCCAAAATTGCGCGAAGACCGCGGGCGCCCGTTTTTCTTTTGAGAGATTTCGCAGCTATGGCTCTGAGTGCTTCATCTTCAAAATTAAGCTCTACGTTGTCAATAGAGAAGAGTTTTTTGTACTGTTTAATAATAGAGTTCTTAGGTTCAGTGAGGATGCGTACCATATCATCTTCCGTGATTTCGTTAAGTGAAGCAATGATAGGAAGTCGCCCGACCAGTTCAGGGATAAGACCAAAGCTTACCAAATCATCGGGTTCTACCGTGTCATAACTCATTTTTTGCTCTTTTTTGCTCTTTTTTTCCTGCCCAAAACCTAAAACATTTTCGCCTTGTTTTTTCTTGAGTATCTCATCAAGTCCGTCAAATGCACCGCCGCAGATAAAAAGAATACCGGTTGTGTCGATGGCTATGAACTCTTGGTTTGGATGTTTGCGTCCGCCTTTTGGCGGAATGTTGACAACAGAACCCTCAATAATCTTTAAAAGCGCTTGTTGTACTCCTTCGCCTGAAACATCACGGGTGATGGAGCGGTTTTCGCTCATGCGAGAAATCTTGTCTATCTCATCGATAAAAACTATGCCTCTTTGAGCTTTTTGTACATCGCCGTCTGCTGCTTGAAGTAGTTTTGTCAAGATGTTTTCTACATCCTCGCCGACATAGCCGGCTTCAGTCAGGCTTGTGGCATCTGCTATGGCGATAGGAACATTGAGCACTCTGGCGATTGTTTGCGCCATAAGCGTTTTGCCGCTTCCTGTCGGTCCGATAAGCAAGACGTTTGATTTTGCTATCTCCGTATCATCATTTTTTACGTCATGTGTCTTAAAGATTCTTTTGTAGTGATTATAGACTGCAACGCTAAGAAGCTTTCTTGCTCTCTCCTGCCCGATGATGTAGTCTGCCAAAAAAGCATCCAGCTCTTTTGGTGTCATCAACTCGCCCTCTGCTCCGTCAAAATCACTCTCTTTTGATGATGCGTGGAGTTTGTCATCCCCAAACATTATTTTATAAGCAGAGATGACACAATTTTTGCAGATATAGACGCCGTTTCCTGCTATAAGGGGATTGGTGTCGCTTTCATGTGCATTACAAAAGCTGCATGTTCTAAAAATCATAGATGTTTCCTTTCATACGGAATACCGCGTTTTGTTTTAAGAACAAAGTTGCAAAGAGATTGCACATGGTAGTTCGTTGTTTTTTCAAGAAGCTCGTTTGCGACATCTTTTAAAGGTTTTCCTGCCTCAAAAAGCTCTTTGTATGCGTGTTTTATCTCGTCAATTTCTTCTCTGTCTATATTGCGTCTTAGACCCGTGAGGTTTAGTCCTCTGAGCGTTGCGCGGTTGCCTTCTGCCATACAAAACGGCGGAACATCTTGGGCAAGTGCAGAAGCACCGGCTATCATTGCATATTCGCCTATATGTACAAACTGATGGATAGGCGTCATACCGCCGATAACGGCATAGTCGCCCATCTCGACGTGTCCGGCAAGTGTTGCCGCATTTGCAAGGATGCAGTGGTTGCCGATGATAACATCATGCCCGATATGGACATATCCCATAAAAAGGTTGTGCGAACCGATGATAGTTTTGCCGCCGCCGCCTTTTGTTCCAGGGTTAAAGAGAGTAAACTCTCTGATTTTATTGTTGTCGCCGATGATAAGCTCTACATCTTCTCCCGCAAACTTTAAATCTTGCGGCTGTGAACCGATAACTGCATGTGAAAAGATATGGTTGTTTTTGCCGATGGTTGTTTTGCCGTAGATACAGCTGCTTTGTTCTATCTTTGTTCCATCGCCTATGGTTGCATCTTTGGAGATAAAGCAGTATGCTCCGATTTCAACGTCGCTGCCTAAATTTGCGCCATCTTCGATGATGGCTAATGGGGATATTTTGCTCATTATTTATCTACTATCATGGCTTTGAGTTCAGCTTCCGATACCAAAACATCATCGACATAAGCTTTGCCCTCAAGTACCCAAATCTGACCTTTGTTTTTTATGACACTGATGCGGTACTCAAGTCTGTCGCCCGGCTTTACCGGAGCACGGAATTTTGCTCTGTCTATACTCATAAAGTAAACAACTTTGTTCGCTGCCTCTTCTTCAGTCATGCTGCCCATGCTTTTAAATGCCAAGATGCCGCCTGCTTGTGCCATGCCTTCTAGTATCATAACACCCGGATAAATAGGGTGTCCCGGAAAATGTCCTTGAAAAACATTGTCGCCGATAGTAACATTTTTAAATCCGATAAGAGATTCGTTCTCTTTTATCTCGGTAACTCTGTCAAGCAGTAAAAAAGGGTAGCGGTGGGGTATAATTTTTTGAATTTCAGTAACATCCATAATCATAGAAAGAAAGCCTTTATAAAATTTTTGGCTATTCTAGCTAAAAAAAGATTATAGAAGGATTATTTTTTCTTGCACATCTTCATATACTTTTGCGTCAAGCTCTATAAAAAGTTTTGATGAGGGGATGGTATCGACGATAATAACAGGGCTTAAATCATAAGGTGTATTTGTCAATATGTTGCGAAAAAAGAGCTCTTTTTCTATGGATAGCACGCTAAATAGAAGCTCTTTGACACTTTTGTAGTGTGTGTTGCATGCTGTGTTAAAAAACTCAAGTGTGACAAATTTTATCTCTTCGCGGTTGAAATAGTGGATGTTGTTGTGTGAAAATTCTATCTTTCCCTCTGCTTTTTTTCTTGGAAGCGTGGAGTAAAAAAGAGCATAGGCCGGGATGACTTCCTCTTTGTTTACGGTAATTTTAAAGTTAAACTGACGATAGTTTAAAAACTTCTCTTTGATGATTTTGTAGGGCTTGTTTTGCTCTTCAAGTGCGCATCTCTGCTCATACATCTCAAGGCGCTCTTCTATGGATGCGGGAAGTGTTTGGTTGGAGATAGGCGAGAACATCTCGTCCATCAGCCGCTCTTGGGATTCTCGCTGAATGGTAAGTCCATAGATACATCCGCAATAGTCTTGGCGATATAGCTGCTCCTCTTTGCTTACACGGCTCTGCTCGCTTGTTCCGCCGTTTGTGCGGTAATCAAAAGAGATAAACTCTATACCGTGTTTTTGAAAAAATAATTCACCGCTTTTTTTGAGCTGCTCTTGAGATTTGAGAGGGCTGACCAGCAATGAGGTGGTAAAGCTCTTTTCGCCTAGCTCAAGCGCTTTTTGTGCCGTGACTTCAAAGCGTTTGTCAAAACAGACCTCGCATCTTTTGCCTTTTTCCGGTTCATTTTCCAAACCACGCACTGCTTGCATCCATGCTTCAAAGTCGTAAGCTCCCTCAAGGAGTTCAATGCCCAGTTTTTTGCATGAGCGCTCTACATCCAGCAGACGCAGTCGGTATTCGGAATAGGGGTGGATATTTGGGTCATAGAAGAAGCCGATAAGCTTCTCCTGCGGGTAGTCGCGTTGCAGTTTTTCTAAAAAAAAGTGTGAATCAACACTGCAACAGATATGTACTAGCATTTAGTATGCGGTTTTATGAACGAGCTTCAAAAATCTCAATCGAGTTGATACCGTCTTGCATTTTTATACTATCAAGAGTTGCAAAACTCTCGGCGTCATCTTTTTCAATCGCTCCAAAAACAGTGTGAACGCCATCAAGATGCGGTGTTGCAACAAAAGTGATGAAGAACTGGCTTCCGCCCGTATTTGGTCCGGCGTGTGCCATAGAGATGACGCCTCTTCTGTGTTTTGTGACATTTGTTTTTGTCTCGCATGGGATAGCCCAGTCCGGTCCGCCCGTACCTGTGCCGTATGGACAGCCGCCTTGTGCCATAAATCCCGGGATAACACGGTGAAAATTAAGACCGTTGTAAAAACCTGACTCTGCTAAGTGTGCGAAGTTTGCTACAGTGTTTGGAGCCTCCTCAGGAAGAAGTTTTAACCAGATGTCGCCTTTGCTCGTTGCTATTTTTGCCCATTGAAGTTTGCTGACCTCTGCGTCTGTGAGTTCATATCGTCTTAGTTTTTTGCCAAACATTTTTTACCTTTTAAAAAAAATTGCATTATTATATAATCTCAAACATGAAAATAAAGTCACTCTTTCAAAATATTACCATCAAGCAGGCAGACATCTTTACGATACTGGTTGTTTTTTTCTTCACCATGGTCTTTGTGGGTGTTTTGGTAGAAGAGATGTACAAAGATTATGAGAGAGCGCTTGAGCAGAGTTCTGCTGTAAAAAGTTCCGAGCTCCCAAGCAATGTGATTTTAAAACAAAATCAAAAAAAACTAAAATCGCTTCTCGTCAAAACGGTTTTAGCTATTATTACCCTCTCTTTTATCATCTTTGCCATCTTTTTGGGACTCAATACGCTTTTTAGCAAACTGCTGCAAAGAGATACCCAGACATTTTTGGATGCGCTTAAAAATGCTCTGGATATGGAAGAACCTATCAGTTCTAAAAATATATTTTTTCAAGATTTTAGAGAGATGACCGGATATGCCAATGAGATGGTTGCAAAGATAAATGAGCAAAAAAAGAGCCTAAAAGAACTTAATTTAGGACTTGAAGAGAGAGTGAAGAATAAGACGGCAGCCCTTTTGGAGATAAATAAAAATCTTGAAGCAGAGAAGATTTTTTCACAAGAGCTTCTCAAATCGCAAAAGGAGTTTTTGCGTTATACAGTCCATGAGACAAATACGCCATTGAGCGTGATACTTACGAGTATGGAACTTTATCTTATGAAACATCCAAAAGATAGGCAGCTCTCCAAAATCGAAGCGGCGACGAAAAATATCTTTAGTATCTATGATGACTTGAGCTACCTTGTCAAAAAAGATCATATAGAGTATAAAAGAACTGTTGTTAATCTTAACAATTTTATAAGCAGCAGGGTTGATTTTTTCCGTGATGTGGCGGTGTTTTCGCTTTTGGAGCTACTTTACCATGCGCCGCAGGAGCAGCTTTATATCCATTTTAATGAAACGAAACTTCAGCGCATCATCGACAACACACTTACAAATGCCATCAAATACACACTTCCAAATGAAAAAGTAGATGTAACACTGCTGCAAGTCGGTACTTTTGCGGAGTTTGTGGTAAGCTCCAAATCAAAGACGATTCAGGATACAGATAGAGTTTTTGACGCCTACTACCGAGAAGAGAAAGCAAAAGAGGGTTTTGGACTGGGACTAAGACTTGTTAAGAGCATTTGTGAAGAAGAGGGAGTCGGTGTGAGTGTTGCCTCTGATGCGTTGCTTACTACATTTCGCTACAGATTTCAAGTGATGGGGGAGTGATGAAGATACTTCTGTTAGAAGATGAAGTAATGCTCAATGAATCTATCAGTGAGTATCTGGAATCAGAGGGACATCAGGTAGAGAGTTTTTTTAACGGACTTGATGCGCTTCATGCCATACAAGAGCGCTCTTATGATTTGCTTGTCCTAGATATTACAGTTCCGGGGCTTGATGGGCTCTCTTTTTTAGAGAAGATTCATGAACTCAAAATCCATACAAACGCTATCTATATCAGCGCACTTGTTGACATAGAAGATATCTCCCGTGCTTATGATTTGGGGTGTCATGACTACTTAAAAAAACCGTTTCATCTCAAAGAACTCTCCTTGAGGGTAGATAGAATTAAAATAGCTCAAGAGACTCCAAGAGTACATCTCCGCCTCTCTAAAAACTACAGCTACAACCAAGAACACTCCACGCTTCTTTTCAGCCAAGAACCTCAAATCCTTACCAAACGCCAATCCCAAATCATCGACCTTCTATCAAGAAACCGCGGACGCATCGTCGATTTTGAGCAGTTTCAAGAGTATGTCTGGAGTGACCAGATGGTGGACAACGCCACCATCCGAGCAGAGATTAACCGCCTCAAAAAAAATCTCAAAGAGGATTTTATCATCAATGTGCGGGGGATGGGGTATATGGTAGATAAACCGTAGAACTGTTTTCCCAAAATCCATCTGTTACCTTTTCACACATATTTTCTCATAAAAGAGGCTCTTTGTGTAAATTTGTGTAGATGCTACGTTCATGCTATTTTTCTCTTTTAGGATTAGGGTGTTTAAAAAAGAGAAAAGGGAAAAAGATGAAAAAGTATATCGCGCTTAGCGCAGTGGCAATGAGTTTTGTTGCAGCAGCTTCTTTGAATGGGGCTGATGATTTAAGTGGTATGTTTAGCGGCGGTAAGGCTAGCGGGCAGATACGAGAGTTTAGTATCTCAAGAACTATGGATTATAGCAATCCTGCTTTAAATGACTATACAAGGAACGCCAATGCAATCGGCGGTTATTTAAAGTATGAGACGGCTGATTTTAAAGGGCTTAGCTTTGGAGCTGCATTTTATACGACAAACGGCTTTTTTAATGACAGTCCTAAAACAGACTATACAGAGGTAGATCCTACTCTTCTTGGAGAAAACAACGATAACTACTCTATGCTTGGAGAGGCGTATATCCAGTATAAAATGGCAAACACGACATTTAAAGCAGGTCGCCAAAGACTAGATACCCCGATGCTTGGAAGCGATGATGCAAGAATGGTGCCAAACTTGTTTGAAGCGTATGTTCTTACAAACAAAGACATAGCCAACACTACTCTTATGGCTGCACATGTAACTAAGTTTGCTCAAGGGACGTTCGGTCGTGCTTACGGTGCAGGCGGGATTTTAGGTTCTACGGCAGGTTACTCTTCATGGGATGCTTCAAATCAAGTCGGCGAATTTAAAAATATGGGAACTTATGCGGCAAATGAGTCAACGGATGGCGTAAGCATACTCTCTGCAACACATACATTTAACAAAAACCTAAAAGTACAGCTTTGGGATTACTATGCCCATGACATTATGAACACTATTTATGGACAAGTTGACGCTTCTTGGAACTGCTTGGTTACAGATGCTATCAAGCCTTCTCTCTCTATCCAGATGATAAAAGAAAATGATATCGGCGATGAACTTCTTGGTAAAATCGACAGCACTTACTGGGCTGCAAAGTTTGATGCTAAGATTCAAAACTTTACGGCTTCTCTTGCTTACTCTCAAACAAGCAAAAATAGCGCAACGGATGCCGCAAGAGAAAATGCAATCACTTCTACATGGGGCGGTATGCCGGCATTTACTCAGGGTATGGTTACCCGTCATATGTTCTTAGCAGGAACAGATGCGGCGAAAGTAGCACTTTCATATAACTTTAAAGATTTGGGTGCAAATGTTTTAGCAACTCTTTACTATGCAGACTTTGACATGGCAGAAAATAACGGTTATACATTTGACGATGCAAGCGAGAGCGGTTTTGATATTATCTACAAGCCTGCAATCGTTAAAAACTTAGAACTTCGTCTCCGTGCAAACTATGCGGAAGATTTCAATGTAAATGCAGCTGGTGCAACAACAGGTTGGGATGAGTACAGATTTATCGCTAACTATAACTTTTAAGGAGTAAAAGATGAACAAAGAGACTGTTGAAAAAATCAAGTCAAATCCTGACTATCAAAAACTTGTTTCTACAAGAAGCAGTTTTGCCGTGAAGCTCTCCATCATGATGCTTGCGGTCTATTTTACATTTATTTTGCTAATCGCATTTGACCCGGCAGTGCTCGGAACTCCTCTATCAGGCGGTTCGGTCACTACTATCGGTATCCCCGTAGGTATAGGCATTATCATTTTTGCCATCATACTTACCGGAATCTACACAAAAAGAGCTAACGGCGAGTTTGATGAACTCTCAAATAACGTCAAAAACTCTATAAAGGAAATTTAATGCATAGAATTCTTACCTTTTTACTTCTTGGAACAGGGGCGATTTTCGCTGCTGATGCTATCTCGGGTCAAGTTGAGAAACAGGCACTAAACATGTCTGCAATCGTTATGTTTTTAATCTTTGTCGGTGCAACCCTTGGTATCACTTATTGGGCTGCAAAAAAGACAAAGAGCGCAAAAGATTTCTACACTGCAGGTGGAGGAATCACGGGCTTTCAAAACGGTATGGCGATAGCGGGGGACTACATGTCTGCTGCTTCATTCCTTGGAATCTCAGGTCTTGTTTACATGAAAGGTTATGACGGTCTTATCTACTCAATCGGGTTTTTAGTCGGTTGGCCGGTTATCCTTTTTCTTATCGCAGAGCCTCTTAGAAACTTAGGAAAATATACTTTTGCCGATGTTGCGTCATACAGACTTCAGCAGACTCCTATCCGTACGCTGGCTGCTTCTGGTTCTATCGCAACGGTTATTTTGTATCTTATCGCACAGATGGTAGGTTCGGGCAAACTCATTCAGCTTCTTTTTGGATTATCCTATGAGATGGCGGTTGTGCTTGTCGGCGTTCTTATGATTCTCTATGTTGCTTTTGGCGGTATGCTTGCAACTACTTGGGTTCAAATCATCAAGGCGTTCTTGCTACTCTCTGGTGCATCGTTTATGGCGGTTGCGGTTATGGCGCATTATGACTTTAGTTTTGGTTCACTTTTCCAACATGCAACAGAGCTTAAGGGCAGTGTAGCTATCATGAGTCCGGGCGGACTTGTAAGCGACCCTATCTCGGCTATTTCGCTTGCGATTGCGCTAATGTTTGGAACAGCCGGTCTTCCACACATCTTGATGAGATTTTTCACGGTAAATGATGCAAAAGAGGCTCGTAAATCAGTTTTCTATGCAACAGGGTTCATCGGGTATTTTTATATCCTGACTTTCATCATCGGTTTTGGCGCTATCGTTATGGTATTTCAAAAACCTGAATATTTGGATGCGGCTAAGCATGCTGTAAGTGGCGGATACCCAATCCTTGGCGGAAACAATATGGCGGCTATCCACCTAAGTCATGCAGTGGGTGGTGACTTCTTCTTAGGATTTATATCAGCGGTTGCGTTTGCTACTATCTTAGCGGTTGTTTCAGGTCTTACTTTGGCAGGTGCATCGGCAATCAGTCACGACCTTTATGCTTCTGTATTTAGAAAAGGCAAGGTTGACTCTATGATGGAGATGAGAGTTTCTAAAATGGCTACCATCGCTCTTGGTATTATCGCTATCATCGTGGGTATCGCATTTGAGAACCAAAATATTGCGTTTGTCGTCGGTCTTGCGTTTGCTATCGCTGCATCTGCAAACTTCCCGATTCTTGTTCTCTCAATGTACTGGAGAAGACTAACAACTCGCGGTGCGGTTATCGGTGGTGCGCTTGGTCTTGCAAGTGCAGTAATCCTTGTGATTTTAAGCCCTGTCGTATGGGTTGATATCCTTAAAAATGCAGAGGCTATTTTCCCTTATAAGTATCCGGCACTCTTCTCTGTAACACTTGCGTTTGTCGGAACTTGGTTCTTCTCTATTACAGATAAGTCGCAAGCTGCTCAAGATGAACAAGAGTTGTTTGACGCTCAGTTTATCAGAGCGCAGACTGGTATCGGTGCTGAGGGTGCAGCAAGTCATTAACCCACTTATGTAGTTCCTAATCTCAAAAAGCTTGCTTTTTGTAGCTTTAGGGGGTTGTAGGGACTTTAGTCCCTGCCACACAAACGGACGAGTTCGTTTGTGTGTATAACATTAGATAAAAAGGATATTTCTTGTGAGCATACAAGATCAAAGAAAACTTATTGAGTCTATTCATCCGTTTGAGATGTTAAGTGCGACTACTATGGACCATCTCATGAGCAAAATTGATATCGCTTACTATCCAAACGGCACGCTTCTTATCTCCCCGTCCATCTCCTCTATCGCTTTTTACATTATCATCAAAGGTTCGGTTACGGAGTATATAGATGATGAGATTCACAATGTTTACGGTGCTGGCGATAGTTTTGATGCGGATGCGCTTATCTATGGAGATACAAAAGCAAAATTTATCGTGGATGAAGACCTTATCTGTTATGAGATAAAAAAAGAGGATTTTTTGGATCTTATGCAGGACAAAAAAGTTCAAAGCTACTTTTTGCAAGATTTTATCACTCGTCATCAACAGCTCAAAGAGTATGACCAGCAGAGCGATTTATCGCCGTTTCTTATCTCAAAGATTTCCGATATCTTTTTACATACGGCGTGCGTTGTAAGCGGTGATACTACGATACTTGAAGCACTCCACAAACAGCAGGAACTAAGAGCAAAAGTTATCATCGTAAAAGAGGCTGACGGCTACTCTATCGTAACAGATACAAACCTAAGAGAGAGAGTGCTTTTGGGCGACAACGACATAAGCAAAAAAATCTCCGCTATCGCATCCAAAAATCTCATCACCGTAGATATCGGCGACTTTTTGTTCAATGCGCTTCTGCTTATGACGCACAACGGCATAAAAAGAGTTGTCGTTCTTGATAATGAGAAGATAGTAGGGGTACTGGAGCAGATGGATTTGCTTAGTTATTTTGCGAGCCATTCGCATCTTGTTGCCGTGCAGATAGACAAAGCCTCATCGTTGGATGACCTTAAAGTGATTGATAAAGATTTTAGAAACCTTATAGTGACACTCCGTGCAAAAGGTGTAAAAGTCCGCTATATCACAAAACTTGTCGCAACGCTCAACTTCAAAATCTATAAAAAAGTTTTCGAGATGTGCGTGAGTGAGGAGTTAAGAGACAAATGTGCGCTTATCGTTATGGGAAGCGAGGGCAGAGAAGACCAGACTCTCAGAAGCGATCAGGACAATGCTCTTGTCATCAAAAACGGTGTCGATAGAGAACTCTTTAGTGAACCCATGATGCGATTAAACAGCTATTTGCTAGAGCTTGGTTTTCCAAAATGCAACGGCAATGTCATGGTAAGCAATGAGTACTGGCGACGAGATGTTGTCTCGTATAAGGAGCTTATCGAAAAGTGGACTTACGACATGAGCGATGAGAGCGTGCAAAATCTAAGTATCTTTTTGGATGCGAAGTGTGTTGCGGGGGATTGTGAACTGCTAAGTGAGCTGACAGAATATCTTCATAGCAGATTTCATGCAAGAGACGATGTTTTGGCGCACATAGCAAAAGCGGTGCTTAACTTTGAGACACCGCTCTCTCTCTTTTCGGGTTTTGTGCTTGAAAAAGAGTACAACAATAGACTTGATTTGAAAAAAGGGGGCATTTTTGCGCTTGTGCATGGAGTAAGAACACTTGCTCTTCAGTATGAGATAAAAGTGACCAACACGACGGAGCGCATCAAAGAGCTTAACAACCTCGGAGTGATAGACAAAACATTTGCAACGGAGCTTATAGAGAGTTTTGACACGCTAAGCTCCATTCGCCTCAAAGCGATGCTTGAAGCAAAAACCATAGAAGAAGCAAACTTTATCAACCCCAGAACACTGGAAAAAAACCAAAGAGACTTGCTAAAAGACAGCTTTAAAATCATTAACAAGTTCAAAAAGTTTATGAGTTTTCATTTTCACTTAAACATGGTTGTCTAAGATGTTTGGTTTTTTCTCAAAACTCAAGGCAAATGCGAACCGCAAAAAGCTCAAAGATGAGAAGTTTGCGTTTTTGTTTGATGCAGACACAAGCGGCGAGTTCGTTGTTATCGACACAGAGACAACGGGGCTTGATGTGAGCAAAGATGAGATACTCTCCATTGGAGCGGTAAAGATAAAAGATAACAAGATACTCTCATCGCAGACTTTTGAGGTTTTTTTGCAAAACTCCAAAGAGATAAGCGGCGAGAGTATCAAAATTCACGGGATTCGCCCCGTTGATTTGAAAAATGCCAAAACAACAAAGGAGGGGATTGAGGAGTTTTTACATTTTGTAGGTTCAAGAGCATTGGTAGGGTACTATTTGGAGTTTGATGTAAACATGATAAATAGATACACAAAAGAGATGCTAGGCATCACATTGCCAAATAGGATGATTGAAGTTTCTGAAATATACTTTGATAAAACGATTTCATTGATACCGCAAGGAAATATTGATTTGCGGTTTGATACAATCTTGAAAAAGTGCGGTGTCCCAAATATGGGAGTGCATAATGCCGTCAATGACGCAATCATGACGGCGATGATATATTTAAAATTAACCATAGGAGAAAAGAAATGAATAGAGAAGTTTTTAAACCAAACAAAGAGTTTAGCAAAAATGCTAGAATAAAAAATATGTGTGAGTACCAAGAGTTGCAAGATTTTGCAACAAATGATTATGAGGGCTTTTGGGGAAGTTACGCAAAAGAAAAACTAGAGTGGATGGTGCCGTTTACAAATGTACTTGATGAGAGCAACTATCCGTTTGTAAAGTGGTTCGAGGGTGGAAAGCTCAATGTCTCAGTTCAGTGTATCGACCGTCACTTAAAGAGCCGTAAAAACAAAGCCGCTATCATTTTTGAGGGTGACAGAGGCGATAAGCAAATCATAACTTATCTTGAACTTTACTACAATGTAAACAAGTTTGCAAATCTTCTTAAAAATGAGTTTGGCGTACAAAAGGGTGATAGAGTTGTTATCTATATGCCTATGATACCTGAAGCTGCGTATGCAATGCTTGCTTGTGCTAGAATAGGTGCTATCCACTCTATCGTATTTGGCGGTTTCTCTGCTGAGGCACTAAAAGACAGAATCATCGATGCCGAGGCAAGAGTAGTTATCACGGCTGATGGAGCATTTAGAAAAGATAAACCTTATATGCTAAAACCTGTAGTAGATGAGGCACTAAAGGGCGAAACTCCTGTAAAAAAAGTTTTGGTTGTTCAGAGAAACGGCGAAGATGTAACATGGGTTGCAGGGCGTGACTACTCATACAACGAGCTTATCAAGCATCAAAGCGTTACTTGTGAACCGGAAGTTATGGATGCAGAAGATCCACTGTTTTTACTATACACTTCAGGAAGTACGGGTAAACCAAAAGGTGTTCAACATAACCAAGCAGGTTATATACTTTGGGCACAGATGACTATGGAGTGGGTATTTGATGTAAAAGAGAACGACACTTACTGGTGTACTGCCGATGTGGGCTGGATCACAGGGCATACTTACATAGTGTACGGACCTCTTGCGATGGGTGCAACTACGATTATGTTTGAGGGTGTTCCAACTTACCCGGATGCGGGAAGACCTTGGAAAATGGTAGAAGAGTATAAAGTAAATCAGTTCTATACCGCTCCAACAGCTATAAGAGTGCTTCATAAAACAGGAGAAGCTGAACCTGCTAAGTACGATTTATCTAGCTTAAAAGTTCTTGGAACGGTAGGTGAGCCAATCGACCCACCGGCGTGGAAATGGTACTATGAGGCTATCGGCGGAAGTAAATGTGCAATCGTTGATACTTACTGGCAAACTGAAACAGGCGGACATATAGTCTCTCCTCTACCGGGGGCTACACCTATCAAACCTGCTTGTGCGACATTTCCTCTACCGGGTATCATGGCAGAGATTCTTGATGAAAACGGCGTTAAATCCGAAGTCGGTGAGAAAGGGTTTATGTGTGTAACTCGCCCTTGGCCTTCTATGATAAGAAACATCTGGGGCGATAGCGATAGATTTGTAAAATCGTACTTCGGTGATGTTAAAAAAGATGGCAAACCTGTTTATTTCACGGGAGACGGTGCATTCTATGATGAAGAGGGCTATATAACTATCACAGGTAGAACAGACGATGTTATCAATGTTTCAGGTCACAGAATGGGAACTGCCGAAGTTGAAGCAGCTATCAAAAAACATCCAAATGTTGCAGAAGTCGCAGTTGTAGGTAAACCGCATGAGATTAAAGGCGAGGGTATATTTGCTTATATCGTTCTAAAATCAGACAGCGGTATAGCGGACGAAGTAGAAGAGGTAAAAGCTATAAACAAAGTTATCCAAAAAGAGATAGGAAATATCGCTTTATGTGATGATGTTGTTTTTGTAAGCGGACTTCCTAAAACTCGCTCAGGTAAGATTATGAGAAGAATCCTTAGAGCCATAGCAAAAGGCGAAGAGATAACACAAGACACTTCTACACTAGAAGATCCGTCTGTTGTAGCAGCTATCATCGCTTCGGTTCAGTCTTGTAAGCTGTAAAAATTTCCCCTACAGAGCATAGTTTATGCGCTGTAGCTAACATCAAAAAATACTTTTTTTCACGGTTTATGATATACTGCACTAAAAAAGTATGGATTATATAGCATGACATCTGTTTTAAGTTTAGATTTGGGCGGTAAAAATACTGGGTTTTTTAGTTTTACATCGCAAGATGTTTCAAAAATAGAGGATTTTCAATCAGGCACTATCATCTATCATGAGAGTTTTGTGTTATCGCAAGTTGGGCGAAGAGGCAAAAGGCATACAAAACGGAATAATCTAAGAAACAAACTTGTCAAGCGGTTATTTTTACTGATTTTGCAAAAACATTATGGTTTAGATTTGCAATTTTTACCAGATGAGATTTTGGGGCTTTTTAATAAGCGGGGTTATACCTATGCTAGTTTTGAAATTGATGATGACAAAAGAGAAAAACTAGAAAGCGATGAGTTAAGAGAAGTTTTAGAGGATAGGTTTGGGCAAATTACTCAAGATAGTATCGAGAGGTTTTTAACTGATTTTGCTTCAAATGAAGATGAATTCAAAAAGTTTTTTGGAGAATTTAAATTTTTTAAAGAAGAAAAATCAAAAGAGAAACTATCAAAAGAGTTAAAAAGTGGACTAAAAATCGTAGAAGATATTTTAAATGACCACGATAAGCAACAAAATCAAGGCAATCTTCCACGAGCAAAATATTTTACAGAGCTTAATCTTGAGATAGTTCAAAACGAAAAAATTCAAGAATTTTTTAGAACTCATAATCTTCAAATACAAGATATCCAAAATCTTATAGGTAATCTTTCAAACTATCAACTAAAAGAGCTAAGAAGATATTTTAACGATATTGCTATGAAAAATAGCGATATTTGGAAGCCTGAACAACTTCACAAAGTGACTTGGAGGTTTATACAGAGTTGGCATTCAAAAAATGACGAAGATAAAGTAAGACAAAAAGAGAATTTAAAAGAGTTAAAAGCTAAAAATATTATAGAATTTTTAACCTCTACAAATCCGATAATGACAATTCCACCATATGATGATATGAATAATCGTGGAGCCGTAAAGTGCCAAACTTTAAGGCTTAATGAAGAGTATTTAAACAAGTATTTACCAAATTGGAGAAATATTACAGAGAAATTAGCAAGTGAAAATCAAAAAGAGAATTTAGAAGACTCAACAGTAAGAGGATATAGTACAGATAGCACTCTTTTACACCGTATTTTGGATACTTCAAGTCAAATTGATGAATACGAACTAAGAGCAGAAAAACCATCATTATTACTTCAAAAAACTTTAGGAAGTGATACTGAAAAATTTCATAGTGTTGCAAAAGAGTATTATGAACTTATTCGTTCAAAGGTGAGAACAGGTATTTGGACTTCATCAGATGATATGCTCAAAAAGTGCGACCACAATCCACCCTATAAAAACAACCAAATCCACAATCTTGTCGCTGGGATTTTAGGGGTTAAAATATCTTCTGAGCAGTTTGAAAAATTTGAAACTGAGCTTTGGAATGCAAAATTTGGAAATAAAAAACTCTCAAGTTACTGTAAAAACATAGAAGAACTTAGAAAATCTCATGGAAACCTTTTCAAATCATACATCGAAGAGCTTTTCAAAGAGGACAAAAAAGAGTTTACAAAAGATGAGCAAAATGATAAAAAACTTCTTGATTTAAAAGTTTTAAATGAGTGGGTAGAAAAAATCAGAGAAATTTTTGGTATTGAAGAGAAATACAGAGCAAGATTTAACAATCACTTTTCAATGGCACAGCTTCACACCATCATCGACACAAAAAGAAGCGGATTTAATAGCACTTGCAAATGGTGTAGTGCTGAAAATCAATACAGGGCTTCAACAAATATAGAGATAAATCAAGAAACCGGCGAAGTTATTACTAATGCAAACTGCCAACGACTTCCGGCAGATACACAAAGACCTTTTTCTGGCAAGATAGAACGATACATAGATAAATTAGGCTATGAAATAGCAAAAATTAAAGCCAAAGAGATAGAGGCGATTGATGATAAAAAGATAGATTTAAAAATCATATTAGAGCAAAATGCTTTTGAATATGAAGAATCTATACGAAGTGCTAAAATAAAAAATGCCAATGCTAAAGCAAAAAAATCTCTTGAAGATGCAACAGTAAAATACAAAAAAAGTTTAGATGATAAATCTGATAGGATAAAAGCTTTTAGTAGTGGAATATGTCCATATTGTGGCGAAAATTTAGGAGATGATGGCGAAATAGACCATATTTTACCAAGAAGTTATACACTGAAAAAATATGACACGGTTTTTAATAGTGAGGGCAATTTGCTTTTTGTACACCAAAAGTGTAACCAAGCAAAACTTGCAAAAACAAACTATACTTTGCAAGATTTAAAAATAGATATTTCTCAAAAATGGATAGAAGAACAAATAGCAACTATCAAAAACTATAAGACTTTTACTATTCTTACCCAACCACAACAAAAAGCTTTTAAGTATGCCCTGTTTTTAAATGCTAACAATAAAGCTTATCAAAAAGTAGTCGGTTGGCTGCGAACCGACCAAAGCTCAAGAGTAAACGGTACACAAAAATATTTAGCAAAAAAAATCCAAGAAAAATTAAAAGCGATGCTTCCAAACAAAGAGTTTGATTTTGAGTTTATTTTGGCTGATGCGAACGATGTTCATGATTTGAGAAATACTTATGCAAAAGAAAATCCGCTTCTTCAAAAACCAGATACTCAACCCCCATCAAGCCATACCATAGATGCGATTATGGCATTCTTGAGCGTGTATCCAAAAGTGGCAAGAAAAGAAGAGCTTCCGAACAGTCAAAAAGTTATCCAATGGATAGAGATAAACAACATAAAAACAAAGTCAAAAGGCAAAATCGATAAAGACAAGATAGCAAATCTTGGAGGAACTACGATTTTTAAAGATAGTATCTATCAAGAGAGGTTCGCACCAATTTACGAGTTTGAGAAGAAGTTCTACACAGGATTTGTGAGTGCAGGAACAAAACCAAATTTTGATAATTGTAATGAGATAAAACAAAAAGATTTTGAGAGTGTAAAACCGTATTTTAAAAACAAAATCCAAAAACCTAATGGTCTAAATATATATGAAATAGACAAACAAAAAACTCTCACACTCTTTCATAATATCTCAAAGGGATTAAGCGAAGAGCTAAAATTTGCAGAACTCCTAAACAAATTTAGCTACAACTTGCTAAAAACTTCAGTTTCAGAGGCTCCAAAAATTTTAAAAGACGATAAAAAACTATCAACTAAAATTTATGATAAAACAGTGATTTTGCCTATCAAGCAAGAATGGGTTAATTTTGATAAAGCTTTTAGAAAATATCTTGAAAACAAAGGGATTGAGTACAAAGAAAAAGATGGCAAATACAATGTAGGTGAAGATATTTTGAGTGAATTTTGTAAAAATTACTTCAATATCCAAAACAAACCGATACGAAACAAAGCTAGAAAAGTTTTTTCACTCCCAACGGTTGAGGCTCCAAGTGGTGGATTTAGAATCAAAAGAAAAAATCATAAAGGGGAAAATATCTATCAACTTGTAGGGATTGATGGTGCAAAGTCGGCAGGTTTTGGAATCAAAGATGGCAAAATAAATACAGCGGTAGATGTCACACTTTCAACTTTGGTAAAAAGTAAAAGTATCTCCTTTAAAGACCCACAAAAGATGGAACTTCAAGAGCATATCGATATGGCAAATTTTAGAGATATAACAGATTCTGTAAATCTTGATGGCATTAAAATCTTTGTAGCTCCTGCTTCAACAAATCGTCCATTAGTTAGAACTGTATTAGCTATCAACAAATTTATGCAAATTATTAACAATCAAGATTTTAACTATCTTGAACTAAGTGATTTAAAATTTACAACTGATGAAAGTTTTGGAGTGATAAAAGAAAAATTTGATGAGCTTTTTGAAGGGTGCAATTTTGCTCCTCGAGATAAGTTTAAAATCATCAAGGCAAATACTAAAGGAGTGGAAATAGAGTTTTCAAACAACAATAAAACTATTATGAAACACTATGACAGCGGTGTTGATATTAAGCTAAATGACTAAACACATCTACATAGACGACTACGGCACATTTTTAGGCAAAACTAGTGCCAGACTTACCATTAGCCAAAGCGGGCAGCTTCTGCAAGAGATTGCCCTTAGCCGCATTAGGTCTATCAATATCCTAAAAGGCGGCATTTCGCTTTCAAGTGATTTGATAGAGGCTTGTTCGCTTAGAGGTATCAAGATATTTTTTCTTGATTTTAAAAATGTAGCACACACTTCTTTAAGTAGTACAGCATCTCATGCAGTTGCAAATGTTCGCCGTGCTCAATTTCTTACCATAGAGAGTGATTATGCCAAAGAGATAGCAAGAGCTTTGATACTAGGCAAACTCAAAAATCAAAGAGCAACTTTGCAATACTTCTATAAATACCAAAAAAATACCGACAAACAAAGCCAAAAATTAGATATCGCTATCATAAAAATAAAAGATGTAATTGAAAGCCTTAAAACTATAGAGCTAAAAAATCGTATAGATTGGCTTGGTATAGTTATGGGTAAAGAGGGTGGAGTGGCAAGTATCTATTTTGATGCTATTGGCTCAGAATTACTTAATGATCTTAATTTTTCAAATCGTATCGGACGAGGAGCGGATGATATAGTAAACAGTGCTTTAAATTATGGCTATGCTATTTTGACCTCTTTTGTGTGGCAAAGTGTCATCAATGCAGGGCTTGAACCATTTGCTGGTGTTTTGCATACCAATCGCCCGGGGAAACCATCTTTGGTACTTGATATCATAGAGGAGTACCGTGCTTGGGTAGTAGATAGAAATATCATCAAGCTCAAATCTCATCTAAAAGATAAAAAAAGTCTCGATACTGTTATCAAGAAAAAAATCATCGAAGAAATCAACAACACCATGAACAAAAAATATCTATACAATGGTAAGAATCTATCTTTGCAGGGAATAATGCAAAGACAGGTTTATAAACTAACAGGTGCTTTTATGCAACAAAATCATTACAAAAGCTATATTTTTAAGTGGTAGAAAATGGCACTATATTATGAAGTTTTAATAAGCTATGACATAGAAGAGAACAAAAACCGCAAAAAACTATTTGATGAGTTAAAAGATATGGGTCTTGTGTCTATACAAAAATCTGTATTTTGGGGACACCTCAAAGGTGCTGAAATAACAATTATTTCGCATCTGTTTGATAAATATTGTAGCGATAACGACAAGGCTTTTTTTGTAAAAGCAAATTTAGCTAAAGAGATTTTAAAAAATAGTTTTGGTTATGAAAAACAAGATTTTGAGGTAAAAGAGTTTGAATACATATAAACTACCAATTCACCTTATCCGTCAGTACCTTTTTTGCCCTAGAGTAGTTTATTTTTTAGAAGTGTTAAATATCCCAAAAATTAGCCCCATTTGGGTAAAAGAGGGCGAAACTCATCATAAAAAACAGGCTGAACTTTTTAAGCGAAGAACTTTAGCTAGGTTTGGGCTTGAAAGTGCCGAGTTTAAAAGTAATGTAAATTTGTCACATGATGAATTTGATTTTTATGGTATTTGCGATGGATTGATAATTTCTGATACACATATTTATCCGGTTGAAATAAAGCTTCACGGAAACTCACCAACAAATGCCCAAAAAATGCAGCTTATTGCTTATGGTATATTGGCTGAAAAAAAATTTGGAAAGATTTTTGATTTGGGATTTATACTTTTTGAAAAAAATGGCAAAACAGTGCCTATTAAAATAAATGAAGAAAGCAAACTTGAAGTAGTACAAAAAGTTGATGAAATTATAGAGATGATAAAGCTTGGAAGATTGCCTTACAGTAGTGCAGATGAGGCTAAATGTACGCAATGTGAATTTGAAAATTATTGTAATGATAGATTTTAAATAAAAAATCCGCAGATTCGTCCCTGCCGGTAAATCGGTGACTGCCATGCGGTGGGCGGTTCTATATATCTTTTCGATGATTTCATAGCATCAAACGATATTGTGGTAAAGTGTCGCAAACAAAGTATAGCAAATTTTTCTAAAAATATATACCTTTTTTTGCAAGGTTTTTATTTTCGAAAAATTTAGATGTCTAAATCCCCTAGAAAGCTCTTAAATGCGATATGTAATAAGGCTGCGACACTTTACCACAACACCGCTTAGCTAGTGAAACCTCTAAAGTATTTCTGCTGTGTCTCGAGCGTTCTATGCGACACTTTACCACAACACCGCTTAGCTAGTGAAACCGTCATCTGTGAAGTTGTCCGACTTGTCGAACTGTCGCGACACTTTACCACAACACCGCTTAGCTAGTGAAACGAAGTAGTGGACGGCGACTTATGCGAGTTAGACGCTGGCGACACTTTACCACAACACCGCTTAGCTAGTGAAACTTAATATACACATGACTGAAGTAGGACGCAGTTAGCGACACTTTACCACAACACCGCTTAGCTAGTGAAACACCATGAGTACCAGGGCTATAAAAGCCGCTATGTTAGCGACACTTTACCACAACACCGCTTAGCTAGTGAAACCTAACGAGTCCGAGGCGATATCTGTAGCCATAGCTGCGACACTTTACCACAACACCGCTTAGCTAGTGAAACCTCTCCTCACAACTTATATATAAAAATTATATGCGACACTTTACCACAACACCGCTTAGCTAGTGAAACGGCGTAACTAAAACTAAGTTAGCGCGTACGCTTGGGCGACACTTTACCACAACACCGCTTAGCTAGTGAAACAGGAAATACACAGAGTAACGCCGGCTAAGTTTAACGGCGACACTTTACCACAACACCGCTTAGCTAGTGAAACTTAAAGACGGATTAAAAAGAATTGCTCTCACATCAGCGACACTTTACCACAACACCGCTTAGCTAGTGAAACTATATGGGGAGTAAGCGTAAACTAGCTAAGCCTAGCGACACTTTACCACAACACCGCTTAGCTAGTGAAACCCAAAACGCTATAATTATTAAAAAGGTAAGATTAGCGACACTTTACCACAACACCGCTTAGCTAGTGAAACAGAGCTGTAAAGAGTTCATTTGATAAGGCATAGTGCGACACTTTACCACAACACCGCTTAGCTAGTGAAACTATAGCGGAAGCGAAAAAGCAGTTTGATGATTTTGCGACACTTTACCACAACACCGCTTAGCTAGTGAAACTGTATAAATTTTGCGAGCATTTCGCTTATAAATTGGCGACACTTTACCACAACACCGCTTAGCTAGTGAAACAGTGATTGAGTTTTTGTTTATTGCTTCTACAAATTTAGCGACACTTTACCACAACACCGCTTAGCTAGTGAAACTCCATCTCGGCTACGCCAAAGATTGCATTTATATTGCGACACTTTACCACAACACCGCTTAGCTAGTGAAACCTCTAAGGAATTTTGAGAGGATAGAGATATGACGGCGACACTTTACCACAACACCGCTTAGCTAGTGAAACATTACTTCAAAAATATCATTATCACAAACATAGTGGGCGACACTTTACCACAACACCGCTTAGCTAGTGAAACTTAGCTATGTTGTCAGTATCGGCGTGCTTCTTATCGCGACACTTTACCACAACACCGCTTAGCTAGTGAAACCTAAATGGTGTAGGTGTTGTGTCCAGTATGCTTTCGCGACACTTTACCACAACACCGCTTAGCTAGTGAAACTCCCGCCATTTTCACTTTGCACATTGTAGCCTGCGCGACACTTTACCACAACACCGCTTAGCTAGTGAAACATAGATGATGACTTTGAAGATTTGCCGTTTTAGATGCGACACTTTACCACAACACCGCTTAGCTAGTGAAACGTTAAAAACCATTTCGCCGTTGTTGTTGAATTTTGGCGACAC
The DNA here is from genome assembly GCF_028694605.1 of Sulfurimonas sp. Classification (GTDB taxonomy): domain Bacteria; phylum Campylobacterota; class Campylobacteria; order Campylobacterales; family Sulfurimonadaceae; genus Sulfurimonas. The sequence goes on from NZ_JAQVKP010000002.1 coordinate 140,734, forward strand.
TTTACCACAACACCGCTTAGCTAGTGAAACCCCGCTATTTGAGATAAATCCACTCCTCCTGCTGGCGACACTTTACCACAACACCGCTTAGCTAGTGAAACCTAGTACGCGTAACGCTCTACCAAAGCCGAGAGTGCGACACTTTACCACAACACCGCTTAGCTAGTGAAACCTCCATTCATCATATTCAGAGAATCGGTAAGACCGCGACACTTTACCACAACACCGCTTAGCTAGTGAAACCGCTTCAAACTTTCTCATAACATCTCCTTTAAAAAGCGACACTTTACCACAACACCGCTTAGCTAGTGAAACACAACTATCGTTGCAGGCTGATTGCCGTATTTTGCGACACTTTACCACAACACCGCTTAGCTAGTGAAACAACCAAACAACAGGCGAACAAGTACAAATACAATGCGACACTTTACCACAACACCGCTTAGCTAGTGAAACAAGTGATGACACTTAACGGTGTATTTTGGTATCCAGCGACACTTTACCACAACACCGCTTAGCTAGTGAAACCTTCCCCGCTTTCGCATCTTCCTCTGTATCAGCGTGCGACACTTTACCACAACACCGCTTAGCTAGTGAAACTATCTTAATGCAGTTCTATAATTTGCTTCTCTTTTTAAGCGACACTTTACCACAACACCGCTTAGCTAGTGAAACTCTATCTCAGCTACGCCAAAGATCGCATTTATATGCGACACTTTACCACAACACCGCTTAGCTAGTGAAACATCGGAACTTCTGTAAGCACAGGGAAGTCTAAAGCTGTGCGACACTTTACCACAACACCGCTTAGCTAGTGAAACTACTTACTCCTTCAGTATGGTTTTGTGTGTGTTTAAGCGACACTTTACCACAACACCGCTTAGCTAGTGAAACTTAAAAAGCTCATTTTTGCCGCCCGACTACTTTTAAGCGACACTTTACCACAACACCGCTTAGCTAGTGAAACTATCGGTCGTGGGTTATTATCGTTTTGGCTTATTACGCGACACTTTACCACAACACCGCTTAGCTAGTGAAACTTTTGTGATTTTGCACCGTCAATTATAACATTACTAGGCGACACTTTACCACAACACCGCTTAGCTAGTGAAACATAGAGAGCCGTTCACGCTGGTTCAGGGGCTTAGGCGACACTTTACCACAACACCGCTTAGCTAGTGAAACTGATAAAACTGCGATTGCCGAGATACTCAAAGCTATGCGACACTTTACCACAACACCGCTTAGCTAGTGAAACGGGCAGAAGATACTCGA
>NZ_JAQVKP010000002.1:142108-182610 GCF_028694605.1 Sulfurimonas sp.
CAACACCGCTTAGCTAGTGAAACCCGGAGGAGGACGAGCCAGAATACAGCGACGACGAGCGACACTTTACCACAACACCGCTTAGCTAGTGAAACTACCAGCAAAAAGCTAAAGAAGACATTTATAACGGCGACACTTTACCACAACACCGCTTAGCTAGTGAAACCCTTTTGTATAAACTTTAGGAGCGAACCCGCCTTTGCGACACTTTACCACAACACCGCTTAGCTAGTGAAACCTAATAATGGTAGCGTACTCTTTATCCGAATATAGCGACACTTTACCACAACACCGCTTAGCTAGTGAAACATAAACTCCCCCTTTTCATCTTCTACAATCGATAAAAATTTTACTTCCTTGTCGGTTTCATCTAAAAATCTTTTAAAAAACTTATACCTATCACCATTTTTCTCAAACGCCGTAAGCAACCAATGCTTAGTAACCCCGTCATAATCCAATCGTACACTTGCAAAATGATTGTCAGACTCTAACTTAACCCTGTTTTTTGAACGTTTAGCTAGTGAAACTTTTACTTAAAATTGTGTATAATCATACACATAAATAAGGAGTGACAAATGAATACAACTAGATTAAATATAACATTACCTACTTCTATAAACAATGATATAACTCGTTATGCTGAAGAATTAAACGAAAAAAAGAGCCATATTATCGCTTCTGCTCTTGAGATGTATTTTGATTATCTTGATATAAGAGTAGCGGAGAAGAGGCTTAATGACCCTAATCTTAAAACTGTTCCTATGGATGAATTTTTTAAAGAATTGGGCTTAGATGTACGAGATTGATTTTTCAATTACGGCAAAAAAGGATTTTAAATCTATTCATAAATCTGATATAGTATTCATTCGTGATTCTTTATATCAGTTCGCTCAAAACTTTAATGCCGAATATGAGAAATCTCTTATGCACTCTGGGAAGATAAAAAAGCTTAAAGGTCAAACAGAGACACTTTACCGCTTAAAACTCCGCTCTTATAGAGTTGTGTATAAAAAATATGAAAATAAGCTTGTGATTTTAGTTTTACATGTAACTACTCGTGAGGGTGCTTATAAAAGTTTAGATTGATATTTATTTTTCTATGATATACTTCTTTCGTTTGAACAACAAAAGATGTCTTGTCCGACTGATTATCGGACTACTTTGAGTAAGGGCTAGGGCTTCGGTCTTAGCCTTTTTTTTTGCCTTTTTTTTGGCAAGGATGGGGTGGGCGGGAATTCAAAGGAAAGGAATCTTTTGAAGTTCAACATATTAGTAGTTTTTTTAGTGTTGATGGTGTTCGCACCCGCTCTACATTAATCAAAACAGAGGGATTAATCACCCCTCTGGCTGCTATGCTATTATCGATATAATTTGATGTTCCAATATATCATTATTCTCTTCAATATATTTATATGCTCCAGCTGTTAAACAATTTTTTGATGTTACATATAATATTTTTTGCGTATAACCATTTTTTCTTCTAAGGGTACAGAGGGTTTTTACTTAGTTTTTAGAGGGCTTTAAAAGTCCCTAAAATAGGGCTTTGTGGTGGATAGGGAGGGATTTGAACCCTCGGTACGGTTACCCGTACGCATCCTTAGCAGGGAAAAATTAAATCTTATAAACACGTATTTATGAGGATTTTGTCATATGTAATTAACGCCAATTGGCACTATTTCTTTAATTTTTAGCGACACTTTTAGCGACACTTCTACTTTTTTTATAATCAAATTTACAACAGCGTAGAATCTTCATCTAAAAGGTTAAAAACCATATAATCTTCATATTCATTTTTGCCAGAACCAGGAATATTTACAAAACCGTACTCATTATATATTGCTCTCATTTTATCGCTTATAGGGACTAAATAAACATGATTAATAGCTACTAATTTTTGAATATCTATCGCTATATTAATAATATGGTCAAGTAGTAAAAAACTATATTTTATATTTGAAAACTCTTCTATTTTTGATCTATACTCTACTTTTAAATACAAAAACTCAACGATGACACCTGGAACATTATCGATATCATCATGAGTAGTTTTAAGTGCAAAAAATCCAAAAATATCATCTTTGCTTAAATCATAAGCTTCATATATGATAACTTGCTGGCAAGCAGCTGTCTCTCTAACAATACTAATATATTTTTTGATATGCTCAGAATCTTTTGAAAAATCAAGCTTCTTAAAAAATGATTCTAGCTCTTGAGCAGATAAAGGGCTTATTGAAATATTTTTCAACTTGCTTCTTTTTGAGCCTTAAGTTCTCTTAACTTAGAAGATTGTTTTGCAGTACTAACTCTTAATACTTTTTTTTGCTCAGGAGTAAGGTTAGTTATGGGTTGAGCTTTTTCAAGTTTTCCATCTCGTATAACATAAGCCATAATAAATCCTTTTTTTATTTTTAAAATTATAACATACTATTAACTACTTATCGGAGTTATCGGTCTTACCAATATAATATATAAAAACCAGAGAAGCCCTATTTTAAAGGTTCTCGGAGTTATCTGAGTTATCGGTTTTTTTTAATTTTTCCAAGCTCTCTTTTACCTCTTCATAATTAAAGGCATATCTTATCATTGATGTTCCCGGTGTTCTAACATCATGAAATTTAATGAGTCCTCTTTTTACTAATCTCATAAATTTACCACGAGTAAATACATTTGCGCTCAACTCTTTGTTTAGTCTCGTACATACCTCTTCTACAGGTATAAAATCTTTTTGGTTACTCATCTTTTTGCCTTTTACCTTATTTTACTCTTATTCATAATTTTTATCTCTTCAAATTTCAAAGAAAAAATTTTATGAAGCAATTCTATATCGTCCAAAACATCAATGATATCTCTTTTTTCTAGCTCTTCAATCGTTCTTTTAAGCCAATAACTAACATCAGGAGCTAATAAAATTTCTTGTATTAGCTTAGAACTTGTATCTTTTTTTGGCATCTAAATCCTTTTTCTGCTCATCTGTTAATATCTTTTACTTTGTTTTTTATATTGTCAGTAATAGTTGTCATGTTGATAGTATTAAGCTTTATATCTTCAAAAACCTCACTTAAATCCATCTTGCTAAAATCAAGCTTTTGAAACTCTTCTGGAGTAAAACCTCTGCATTGAGGATTCTCGCCGCTTCCCCAGCCTATATTTAATTGAGCGCGTCCTTGTTCTTGAAGTATTCTTCCAAGTTTTGAATTAAAGCAGCAGTGCCCTTTAGATTTTTGAACGCATATTTTTACAAAACCTAGTTTGATTTTCTTAGAGCAAAACTCTCCGACGTAGTGGCACTGTTCAGCTTTATTTTTTTCAGCAAGAAGCTTTTCATTAGCTTTGCATGCTATTAACCCAGCAAATACTTTGTCTTTATCACAACATCCGCCGCCTACCAAACCAAAGAACATATCCCATGAGCGGCATTTTTCGCCTTTACCACTAAAAAGGTATATCTGTCCATCACACCCTCCGTTCTCATTCCAACCGCCATTGTCAGGATCAGAAGCTCCGACACTTGCATCTAAATTTTCAACATCACTCTCTCCAATACAAGGGAATGGACTACACTGCCATTGATTGTCAACCCAAGCAGGCTCTCTCAAGGTAGAGTTACATGTATAAGCAACTGCTTTACAGTTGTCTGGAGGAGGTGTAGAGCTGTTACAAGGATCATCCAAAGTAGATGTATTATCAAGCGTAAGATTTGGATCTGTTTTTAAACAATTACCGCCATCGTCAATAACCGTTCCTGTAGAGCATAGATAGTTGTAGTAGGTGTAGCTTATTGTTTTCTTACAGTTTGTGCCGTTGTCGGTGTAGGTTGGGGGGCAGGTGTAAGTTGTGGTCGTGCCGCCTCCTTCGCTAACCAATCTAAATTTAAGGTAACCATTAGCCATTGCTGGTTGGACACTAATACTTCCTGATGATGACACATCAGTCCAATTAGAATTAGAGCTACTGGTTTGTTGTAATTTATTATCATAAAATCTAAATTTAAGGTAACCATTAGCCATTGCTGGTTGGACACTAAGACTTCCTGATGATGACACATCAGTCCAATTAGAATTAGAGCTACTGGTTTGTTGTAATTTATTATCATAAAATCTAAATTTAATGTAACCATTAGCCATTGCTGGTCGGGCACTAATACTTCCTGATGATGACACATCAGTCCAATTAGAATTAGAGCTACTGGTTTGTTGTAATTTAAAAGTTAATGGATTTTGAGTGACAGTTGCTACCTTCCCCACATAATCCACCACAGTCCCCGTATTCGCCACGCTATACCCATCGTTATAATCCCAATAGGTGTCTGCGGGGGCTAAAGCTTCTGGGCAATAATTTGTTCCGTATTGGTCAGCCATACAGTTAAAAGTTTGCCCCGGAGTTAAGACATCCGCTGTTTCATCCCAAACGCTGGTATTACATTTTTTTGCCGTAAAATCATCAGCAGAGATAGCGTCATCTTCTTTAAAACATTCAGGCTTTGTGTCATACTCAAATACCGCTATGAACATAGCAGGATTGTTAAAAGAATCAGCATGGGAACCATAATCTGCCCACTTGCCGTTATTTCCACTTATAATTCCCCAATGCTCTCCGAGAGGTGCTACCATAGCCATATTATCTACAATATCATAGTCTCTTACAAAGTTGTCAGGTTGAGCTGCATCCCAATTTGAATAGGTCAGAGCTTCATTTTTAACAGTCTTGAAGCGTGATGGATTAGTGCTGCATACACCACTACCCTCGTAGCAATAGCTTGATGAATAGTTTGGGTCCCAAACACCAATCCAAGCTGCACTGCCTCCAATCAGTCCTTTGATAAAGTTATTCTCTGTTGTAGTATTTGGAATGGCTAAATATCCACCGTTATTTTCAGCAACCTGTTTTGCAACATCAAATGTCAGCTTGTCTGTTGTAACAGTATAATAGTGTCCGTTGTACTCCAAAATATCTTTCGTGGATGAGCAATCGAGGGCAAAAAGAGAACTGAAGAATATTGCTTGTATAAATAATAAATTTATTTTCAATTGAGAATCTCTCTTAATAAATTTTCTGATGGTTTACCAATATAAAATCCTTGCGAAAACTCAATGTCAAGCTCACAAACTTTATTGTAAATACTTTCATCTTCTACATACTCTGCTATGATTTTTATGTCATGAATTTTGCAAAAGCTTAAAACTGGCTTATTCTCAAAATAAAAACATCTTTGATATTTCTGTTCTTGATTGTAATACATCTTCCAAAAAGCATCTGGTACAGCAATTTGATTGTGTCCTATACGCTTAGGACTGTTAGAATAGATTACACCATTGAGAACATCAACTTTACCCATCTTTGTCGCTATGGCTCTTCCAAAGCGTTCTACGCCTGCCCAAGCTTTTTTGTCTCTATTTACTGTAGAGTGTTGAGGAATAATATTGCTCATGACATAGACTGCGTTTAGGCTTCTTTGAGAATAATCGAACGATGCATCTTCTGCCATATGTCCTCTGTCCATGCCATAGCGATTTCTGATATAGTCGGAATGTTCGCTGCTGTATTGATTTGGTATGTTTTTGTCTGGATAAAAACGAGGGCGTTCATCGATATTGCCTTTGTTTGCTAAAGAGCCGTCTATTGTGTAAGCAACATATTTTGCACCCTTTACCTTATAGTCATAACAAGTCTTAAAATACCCGTCGTTTTCAAGAACCTGATCGCACACTTTATCGTTAAAAAATTGATGCAAGAAAGTATCGCTTGCCAAAGCCAGTGATGTGGCAAGCACCATAGTTGAGAGTATTTTTTTAAGCATTTCTCATCCCTCCTTATTTAATATATTTTTCTAGTTTTGGAATATCTGCACCATTGACAACATCAACAATTTTTTGCTCTTTTTCATCAATTACATAAATTTTTGGAGTACCCTCAACTTTCAGTTCTTTTGCAAGAATCTCCATTTCTTCTAGTTGTTTTTTTGCAGCATCAGTCAACTCTACTGTTGGGATATTTTCGCTATGTATATCATTTAATGCTTGTTTAAAGTCTTTTGAAGATAATGCTATCTCACTCCACTCTTTTGCATTTTTATGAAATGGAAGAGGAGTAAAGTTGTAGTAAACTGTTGTGTTGTTTTGGCTAAAAAACTTTTCAACTGTTTTACAGAAAGGACATTCAGGGTCTGTGAAGAGTACAAACGAATAGTTATTTTGAGTGCCTTTGTTGAATATAGCTTTTTTTGCAGGCTTAAGCAATTTATCTATTGATATATTTTTCAGTTCATTTTTCGCCAGTTCTTCTTTCCACTTTTGCACAAAATGCGTGGTATAACTTTTACCCTCTTTACTCCACACTTCTCCAAAAACTATTGTTTCGTTTAAAGGATTGATATAAAGAAGTTGCCCATTGTCAAAATAAACTCTATAAAATCCATCCAATTCCACAGCTTTTTCATATTTTATAAACTTAGAATTTGGAATAACATTTTGGATTAATGCTTTTTGCGCATCGACTTTTGAAATATCTGCCAGAAGAGCAGATGCCATTAAGGATATAAACAATATTTTTTTCATCTCTTGCCTTTTTTTCTATTTACTCTTATTCATAATTTTGATGATTTTAAAGATATAGATGCATAAAAAAGGAAGTAGTTTTTTTGAAGTTAATTGGAATTTTTAGATTTTATTCTTTATTATCGGTAGTTAATTATTTGTATGCTTTTTGCTCTGTTGTTTTCTGTAATTTCGCAAACATATCACAATGGTTACGCAATGTGATTGTTTTTTTCAACAAGTCTTCACCAAGCATATTGGTAAACTCTTTTTCTTTTCGATAACTTTCATCTTCCACTATCTCCAATAGTTTTGAGGCAGTTGGATGAAACAGTGAAAATTTGCCTCTCCACTCATTGTAGTAAGGGCAATCAGAGTTGGCAATCTGCTTGAAGCTTAAGCTTCTGCGCTTAAAACATATTTCCTCTTTTCTTTTATGAAACGCGCTATAAATTAAATGCAAATGCGTCAATGCACCTGAAAGGTCTCTTGTTTCGATACACTTTTTAGCTTTTTTTATGTTCTTTTCCAATACTTGCTCCTATCGTAATTTTTTAAGGATTTTAAAAATGCGTGTATGAAACAAGTTCATTGGAGAAAAAGATTTAATTAGTAGAGCAAGTCATGTCTTTTGCTAATTCGTTAAGCACACTAAGACTAGCAACAGACTCATTAAAGCTTGATTTATTTACTTCTCCACAAGCATATTTGACAGTCTCACCTGTTTCAAATGGGCAGATATCCCGATTTGCACCGGTACATTCTCGTAGCTCATATTCAAAAACTTGAGTATTTGTCGTATTGGATGTATAAGAAGTTGATCCGTCAGTATAGATTTGTCCGTTTGAAACAATTCTTTGAATTTGACAGTATGTAGGTTCTTCTAAATCTTCTATCCTAGACATATTGAAAGTTTCGCCTGCAGCAGAAACTATTTTATTGGATTCAGTTGCTACAGGTATTGAATCTGCCTTTGTTCTTAGGGCATTTTTATCGGCAGTAAAATCAATACTATTTTCATTTACCGTTGCTCTGAGTAAAGTTCCAGCTGCCGTATTTGGATTATTTTGGTCGTTATACATTGTAGTATTACCTTGATTAATTATGCTTGAGTTATCGGTCTCACTGTATGCATAGTTGCTGCTACCTGTTTGATAGTTTCGGCAAGTATCTTGATTTTCTCCAAAAATCTCAACTATAGAGTTGTCATTACTTACTCTTGTAAGCACAAAACGAGGCATATTTGCTTGTAATATATTATAGATACCTGCTGATATATCATTCAAAATTCTATCATTGCTAGAACTCGCCAAGCTCCCACAAGAGCTGTTAATGCAGTAGCAATTTGAGGAGCGATTGGAGGCAGCTAAAGAAATACCGCTTGAATTGTATTGATATCTATGATAGCTACAGTTATTCCAAGTGCCTACATCACACTTAACAACCCCGTCTGCGCATATCCCGCTTATACCTGTAAGCGTACTATGCATTTCTTTTGTACCATCTCCATTTATATCAGCATTAACAGATATGGAAATATCACTAGTGCCCGTATAAGAGATATCTGCTATAGCTTGAGTTGAGCCGTCGCAAGTCATATTTGCCTTAAAAGTAGACTTGCCATCAACGGTATTAAAACTAGAAGCACCCGTTCCTGGAGCAACGATTGTGTTTTGAAAATTTTTGCCAAAATGATTATTTAAACTTTTTGCTTCGTTTAAATATTCCCCAGCATTTATGTTACTAATTAGCGTAAGTAAAAATAATAATTTATACATTGCTATTTACCCATAAAGGCTTGATTTGCAGCTTGGGACTTAAGGTCTTGATCTCTTTTGCGGATAAGATCTAATATATTTTTATGTTGTGTAAAATTTTCCTGAATAGCAGAATAATATTGCATTGTTTGCTTGTTTAGCTCATTTATTTTTTTGGTCATTTCATTTGCATGTTTAACATTTTCAGGTGAAAGGTCTTTACCATGAATAGCAATATAAGAAGAAATACCTCTAGCAATCAATCTTGATAAAAACAATACTAAATCTTTTGTCTGGTCTGCAGCAATCTGGCTAGTCATAAAATCAAAATCGTTATCAGCTCTGCTTAATACTGCGGTGTTTAAATATTTGTACACAGGAAAACTTAATGTTGATAAAAATCTTTTATCATCATCATCTAATATTTGCCTATTTTTCATCTTATTGTAAATCTCGGTTAGATGTTCTTTGATAATATCTTTCGCACCCTTCGTTATATCATGCTCATTAAATTTTGAGAGATTTTTCGTTGCGGTTGAATAACTAGAATATGGTATTTTTCCACCTTCGTAAATTGTTTTAAAAAGATCATTTGTTGTTCCACCTGGTACTGCATACGCAGTCGGTTTTCCATCGGTATCCTTACCGCCGATAACATCACCTATTGCAGCTCTAAAAATTGATAAAATAAGTTTATCTCCATCAGCATCATTACCTAAAAGATCTAATTTAGAAACATTAGGCAACCCTTTTGTTGAAACAAGATGCAGTAAGCTACCCTCAAGAATTAAGATTTCCATCATATCATTTGCTTTTTGTGCATTTCCACCAAAATAATTTTTTAAACTACTGTTCCATCCTTGAATAGCTTCTGTTCCTGTTTTTAAATTTTGGGACATCCATGAATCTGATTGCCCACTAAAGACAGACTGATTCATCGCTTCGCCGACTAGCTTGCCCGCACCTTCAGCGCCTTGTATAGCACCACAAGTATCAAAGTTCATTCCATTTATCATATTTGCAAATTTCTCAAGCTCATTCATGATGTTTTGACAATCTTTGCATAGAGCGGAAATCGCCATTTGATAAACAAATGCTGGAGCCGCAGCACTTATTGCTTTTAGCTTTTCAATAATAAACTCTGGTTGAAGATAGTTAAACCCTCCCATGCCGATATCTATACCGCCGCATCCAACATTGAATCGTGGAGGATCTATGTGAAAAGGCGTAATTGTTCCGCCAACCTCTCTATAACGTATGGTTTGAGAACCTAATGTGTAGATACCTCTTGTTTGAGTTTGATAGTAGCCCATATCTGTGCCGACATCAATCATATTATCTTTTATCCAATCTGCCGATAATATGCCAATTGCGACAATACTTAAAACTATTTTTTTCAAAATATCCTCCTCGCACTTTTTGAAATTTGCTTTTTATCCACTAACCCAAAGTATCTACTGTCAAAACTTTTAAGATGCTCACCCAAAGCAAAGAATTGGTTGTTTGGAATAATTCCGTCATAGCTATAATTTGGCATAAGCTGTCCTTCATTGTTTTTTTGGAATATGGTTGCAATTGCTCTTCCGTCACAAACTACTTTGTAATCCTGAACCAATAAATGCTGTCCACTATCACAACCGATTTTTTTAATAAACAGCTTGCCACGATGATAATTTTTATAGTCAATTTTGTTATATTCAAACACAACATAATCATTTGCAGCATCTTTATCTTGAAGTAAAAAAAGCGAGCCATTTACAGATTCGCTTTCAGGAATTACAAATTTCATATCCGATGCTTTTAGCCCAACAAATATTGCAACCATAGACACCACAACAATTGATATATTGAGAACTTTTTTATTCATGGCAATAGTTTTTGCTGTTTAAGTCTATTGATTAAATCATCGGTAAGATCTATGATTTTATTTGATTTTGTGGTTAAGATATGCGTTTTTGGATAAACAAGAGTCTCTTTCTCTTGAGAGACAGTATTTATATAGTCGTTAGAAAAAATAATAATTTTTTCTAAACTATCGTAATGTTTAATAACATCATCTTCGGTTGCAGAAGAAGCTTGCAGTGTTGCTTGTTTTAGCTGGTAGATTCTTTGTGCATCTACAACATAAACCTTTTGATTTGAAGTTTTATATGCATCATAAGCATAAATACCGCCGCCAATTGTGACAGCTACAAAAACTACATCTATTAGCCCTTTTAAATTATTTTTCAAATTCATTTTACGCTCCTATTTTTTCTTGATCTACGATATATTGAATCGCTTTGCCTGTTGACAACTGATGCTTATTCATAATTTCGTTGATTTTTGCTTTGTCTTTTGGATCGGAACTGCTTAGATAGTAAAAGTATCTATCTATTAAAAGTCTAACGACCGATATTTCATTCTCTGGATTGATGTAAAATATTTCAGAGTAGTATCCTTTTAAGCTTTTTGTGCTTTTTAGCAGCTCTATATCAAGTTCTGAGAGCGTAAAGAGTCCTGATTGCTTGATAGCATTGATAGCAGTATCGTTTTGATTGAGAAAGAATTTATAAGGACTGTTTGCCATGATTGCTTGTCCTGCAATAGATAAGCCGCCTGTTTTCATATTGTAGATATCTTCAAAACTTTGAGTGATAACGATAATTGAAGCATTGTGCTTTCTAAATCTTCTATACGCTTGGTCAAAGAAAGCATCCATAATCGCGTTTTTACCTAAAAACTTATGTGCCTCATCGATAATTACTTGTGTCTGAATATTAAAATCATGATTGTTATAGATAAACGAAGCAATGTTTGAAGCCATTATATAAATTAGTGCATCTCTAATATCTGCTCTTTGCTCAACGCTGGAGAGGTCTAGCACAACCATAGGTTTAGTCATATCCACATCTCTAGCACCGGCTACAAATTTATAATATGCTCCGCCTTTACACCAAGGCTTTAGATGAATAGCAAAATCTCTTAACCTAACATCCTCACACTTTTGCAAAAGATGTTCTTGAATATCATGAATTTCAAGAATCTTATCTTTATTATTGTCTAGCAAATGTGCAATAACATCTTGTAAAACACCTTTGATATATCGTTCTTCAGACTGAGCTTGTTCCGAAAAAAGATTTGCACCTATCATGTAAACAAAGTTGATCATAAACTCTGTCTGTTCAAGTACTTCATCAAGCGTTTCTTTGGCTGCAGTTTGAAGATACTCATTATATGTTGTCTGCAGCCCATGAAAAGGATTGAAAGAGATAGGTTTATTCATGTCAATGGATATATATTCACCCCCATTCTCTTCACAAATCTTTTTATAAGATTCCCCAATATCTATAATAAAAACTCTCGTTTTTCTGCAATACTCATTGAAAGCAATAAAGTTTGCCAAAACAGATTTTCCTGCTCCGGCTTGTGCAACGATAAAAGCATTTTTTGAATAGTTAGAATTAAAAATATCTACACCGCACATTTGCCCTCTTTTACTGACAAATATTAGGTTTGGATAGTTACCGCTATAGTCTGCTTCCAAAGGTAAAAACTGACACACTTCATGTACAAAATGGTTTTCATCGTTAGATTTAGAGATAAGCTGAAAATACTCTTTGTTGATTCCAGCCGGTAAGCTGCCTATAAACAATGGCATTACCGCAAATGTAAAATCTTCTAAGATGATACCGCCTATCTCTTCCTCGCCCTTTTGAGTTTTTTTCTGCCAATATGATTTGATTCTATCTGTATTTGCTTTTGCCAGCTCATATGTTTTACCGCTGACCCAGATATTCAAATCAACCTTAAATAAAGGCTTTCTATCCTCAATATTTTCAATAATATCCTGTATCTCTGTTTTTTCTTTCTTGACTTTACTTCCTGTATTTCCCCCACCTTTAACAATTTGTTTATTTCTTTTTATAGAGGCAGATTCAGTAGAACTTACTCTTGTAAGATTAAGACAAATCATATAATTATCTACGAATTGATTGCTATCCGAACCTTTGGAGATATAATCCCCAAGCTTCATGCCAAACTCACTTATATGTGCATATTTTGGATATTTTATTGGAGTCAGAGCTTTAAAGTATTTTCCATCTACTACGACACTGTCTTTGTAAACAGATATTTTATTGTCACTTGCCATAATCTGTTTATTAAAGAATTTTCTCTCGTTGTATTCTTGAATATTCTGCATGCTATGATTTGGATTTACCATTTCAAAAAATATTGCTTTTAGCTCATTTTCTTCTAAGTTTGTTGGGTAAAAATGGTTAGAATTTAAAATATTGAAAACATCTTCTTTGATAGCTTTTAACTTACTAAAATCTCTATTTTTCAAGACAAAAAAAACTCTATTATTTTTAATTTGCGTAGAAAATCTTGCATTTATAGGCTCTTCGGTTTTTTGGCGTAAAAAGTTTACAAAGTTATAAACACCGTTTAAAACGATATCTTCATCTCTTTGCGTATGCACTTTTGTGTATTCTTGCAGATACAGTTCTATATTTTTAGAGCCAAAGAGAATTATTTGTGTATAAAAACCTTCAGGTATTTTTGACAAAGCTTGCTCAAAAGTCTCTGCTGTTTCACTGCCCATTCTTATTCTAGGAGCAAGTTCACATATCCAAGCATACTCGCCGTCGTTTGTTTCCCAGATACCATTTTCGTCATATATAGAGGGACGAATATAATCAGAGAAGTGAGAAAATGTATAATGCTTTTTGTCATCGTATGCGTTAGAAGCAATGAATCTATCTCTGATATTTTTTCCTATCTTTTTGAACATAGACATATATTTACTCCTTGTTTATGGAAAAATATTTTTTATCTTCGGCAAACGCAGACTCTTGAATTTTTAAATGAAGCCTTGATGCCTCATGATAATCACCATCGGAATCAATATAGCTTTCAATTTTTATTTTGGCTATTTTAGGTTTTGTTAAAAGCGGACTTTCGCTATCGACTTTTTTTTCAACAATTTTAACTTCCAAATTTTGTACTTCTGGTACTTCAAGCTTGTTTTCTGCACATCCTGCAAACGCAATCCCAACTAGTAAGATTACTACTGTAAAAAATCCCATTTTTTTCTCTGTTTTCATTTGTCTTTCCCTGCCTCTAAATTGTAATTGTCTCTTACCATCCCACATCTACCCGCATCTAAATCAGAGTTACAGCTAAAATTCTCTTTATATGGCATTAGCCAACAACCGTTAAAAATTAACATAGTGATTATCAATAGAACTATTTTCATCTCACACCTCTTTCTTAAATTCTATTGTCGATACATCTGTAACCATAATATCTACATCTATATTTGGCTTAATCTCAATGGAAGGTTCAATTTGCCTAACCATATCCATATAAAATTTAGACATTTCCGATCCAGCTTTTGACATTCCTCCGTACGCTCCACTCTTTAGCATTTCGTCACTGCTCATTCCTTCGTTAGATGTAAGAGTTCCTGTAGTAGTTGTCAAAACACTTTGGTATTGGCTACTTCCACTTTTTGCAAAGCCATCCACAAAACCAGCAATCAAACTTCTGCCAAGTAGTGCGCCTTGTTTACTTACAACTACTCCACCAATGCCGTTTGTCCCACTTGTGCCAAATACACTTGCTGAAAGTTTAGAGACTAAAACTTCGCCATCGTTTGTCGTGCATGATAAAAAATTTGTTCTGATATGAACCGTCTCAGTCGCAAGATCTCCTTTTGCTTCTCCCTTAACTATGCACTCTTTAATATTTAATTTACCTCTGTTTGGAAGAATTGCCAAATCAGTTACTTTTAAAAATACAGGTTGCGGTTCATGTACAGCTTTTGTAAGTGTTGGTGCTCTAACCCCACTTATAAGTCTTGCTTTTATTAATACTCCAGGAGCAAGAGTTATATTTTTTTTCCCGCGGGAAATTTTTTTATCATCAGTGATGTTGTCATCATTTTTTTTTATATCAAAAACCATGCTGTCTTGCATATTTTCAATCTTTATTATTTTCTCTACAGGTTTTTGTACGACAGCTGCTTGAGGATTTGTATTTTGGAAACTTTGGAAAGGAAGAGGATAAGAATCTTCTTCTTGATTTGAGTCAGAATACTTAAAATCTACACCTTTTTTAGATTTTGATTCAGGTGTATTTTCTGCCATTTGCTCCATCATCTTCTTCATTTCATCAATCTGCTTAAGCTGCTCTGCTTGTTGTTTTTTCATCTGCTGTAATTCACTTTTTTGTGCACTTATCTCTGGAGCAATTTCGCCTACAAATTTTGTTTGCACCATGTCGTCGTTTTTAAATATTCTGATTTTTTCTTTTTCAACCACCGTGTTATCTTCAGTTGAGCCAATTGCAACCCAAACTCTCCAAGCGACAAGAACAGCCAACGCTGCGCCACCTGCGATAAGTTTTATATTTCTTTGCTCTTTTTGTGCGTCTAAATTCGGAGATATTATCTCGGTGTTATTTTCTTCTTCCATGATGGCTCCCTATTTGTTCTGTTCACACAAAATAAAATAGTTTTGCTCAAATACAGCAGTGGCAACTATCTTATTTTTAACAATTTGATTGATTTTTTCGATTGTTTTGTCGCTTTTATTGAAGACAAAAAATTTATGTACTTGGTAATTTGTACCGTCAAATTGACTTAAAAACAAAAAATCATCATGCCTTGCATTTTGAACAATCTCAGTAAAGCTATTGCTCAATTTATTTGCTATTGCCAATTTAAAAATATTTTTTATATTTTTAGTATATTCGTTTGAGGCTTTTTCAACTTTTTCGATATCTTCTTTTTTTACCGTATTGTCGGTTATGTACACGGTTCTTGTGTCGATTTTATCTGGAACAAAAACTATTGCATAGGTTTTGTTTTCTGTCAAAAAAAACACTTCGGCTTCTTTGTCTGCATAAACTATTTCCGTTTCTGTCACTTTATTGTCAATAGTTTCTGTCTTTTTGGAAGGTATGACTTTTACATATGCTTCATGTCCATTTGATTGTATGTTTAAGTTTTTCTCTTGGCTAAATATTTTGCCTGTAATGGCTGCAGGTAAAACAATTCTGTTTACACTGTTTTTGCTAATGCGTATCCTTAGAGTTTCATTTTCATACTTAAATGTATTTGCATCGGCTTTTGGAGTATCTGCCATCAGAAGAGCAGATGCCATTAAGGATATAAACAATATTTTTTTCATCTCTTGCCTTTTTTCTATTTACTCTTATTCATAAAAATCATTTAATTTCAAAAGTCGAAATATAAAACCTTCCGTTTTGAACTTCAAAATAAATTTTTAAAACCACCTCTTTTTTTTCAACAACTTTATCTCCGATTATGTTGTGCTTTGTCCCCTGAACTAGAATATGGTCTTTTTCATATTTGAATGTTTTTGCCCAAAAAGCACTTGTTATCCCATTTTCAACAAGGTATCTAGTCTGATTTACTAATTCCTGCCTGAGATTTTGATAATAGGAAGGAGCTGCAAGATCAAGGATTAACTCAAACTGTCCTTTTGCGCTATTTGGAGAGACATTTAAAAGTGCAGTCGCTACATATTGCCCCATCTGCTTTAAGTATGTTTCACTTACATTTCTTGAAGTTACCCAAAACTCTTCCGTTATATTTGTTGGCACAACCACAACTTTTTGCTCAGTGTAAAGCTTATAAATTGTAAAGCTACAAACAGCCAATGCTCCCGCCAAGATTATAGAAACTGCCTTATTAGCAATTTCTTTTGCAACTAACTTATCGTGCTCATTTTTAAAAAATTTTCTGGTCATTTTACAAACTCTCTTTCATGGCTTTTTGGAAATGTTTTATAATCTGGGCTTGTGATGCCATACCACCACAGCATCACCCAGTAATAACCTTTCACTTTAGTTTCATTCAGCTCTTTGATAAGAATCATTAAATAAATTGCGACAGCGATAGTTATTAAAGTAGCCGTAAAACCAAATTGAAACACTTTTGCAATGGCTATACCACCGATAGGTATAGCTATATCATGTAATGTATAATTACCTATCGTAATATCCTTATTGGTACTACGATAGATTTTTATATAGTTGCTCATTAGATCATAGCACCAGCAATCGCTTGAGCAATGCTGTCCAATTGCCCAATAATTAGAGCTAAAGCACCTACCATAACACCTTGAAACGGATGTTCTTTATAGGCTCTAAACACAGCCATAGCCAACATACCTACAACAAGTATCGGCTGCAGATATTGGTCTGTCAAAATTGCCTGAACTTTCGTCCAAAGCCCACTCATTCCCAGTGTATCCGTTGTTCCAGCAAATGCTGCCCCACAAAAAACCATCACCAATACGGCAGTAAATATAATCTTTTTATCCATTTTTTTCTCCACTGATATTTTTAAATTTAAAATCCGCTACAACAGCAACATTTGTTAAAAGTGTGTTTTTAACCAGTATCAATTTTTTTCATGGTTCAACCTTTTTCTCTGTTTCCCCTTATTCATAAATAAGTTGAAAAAAAAGGTTTTTAAGAATGTGAGTGTTTTTATATTTCCAAAATCTTTATCAAATAATTAACAAATTCATTGATATCTTCTGGCTCGCCTACCATTGGAGCGATAACAAACTTTTTATTTTGAGTCATAACGAAAGTAGTGGGGGTAGATGTAACCTTGAACATCTGAAGCATCTGAATATCATCTTCAACTAAAGCAAATATATATTTTGAGCTTAAGTGCTGTTTGGTTTTAGCATCCAAAGATACAAGTTTATTTTTGAAAGTTACACAGTGGCTGCAACTGCTAGAAGAAAAAATCAATATAATTTTTCTTGTGTCTTTTGGATTTGAATAATTTAAAACCTCTTTGATATCATAGAAGTAGATGCCGTTTAAATTAAGCACCGGAGTACTCGCAAACAAATTTGAAATGAGAATAATCGTTAAAACTATCTTTTTCATTTTGTTTCCAATTTTTTTAGAATATTTTGTAAAAAAGAGTTTTGTTTCTTTTCATTCATTTTTTTAATGACATAGCCAATAGGCATATCACCGTAAAAAATATATGTATCAGCATCTGCTTTATCAGCGTTTTCAGATTGTACCTCTTGCGATTTCATCTCAAAAAAATCTTTTTGTGTATATAAAATTGCTGGTACTTGCTTTATATTGAAATGTTCAGATAATCTTGGATCTATTACGATTTTTGCATTGGCGTATTTTTCTCCTATAAGTTCTTTAATCCATTGTAAAGTAGGCTTTATCTTTTGCATACCGCCTATAGCACCTTGCATTACAAAAACTACATTATCTTGAATATATTTTGTACTCTCAAGATAGTTTTCAATCGTCTCTTTAGGCAGTGATGAACTTATAAAAATATAGATTGTCTCTTTTGAATTAAAGTAAAAATTTTGCTCACCTTTTTCCTGTTGAGATTTTACATATTGCTCTGCTATTACCGTTTGTTCGCCCCAACCTAATTTTTTGTCATAAAGCAGATTGTCTTTTGCCTCACGAAACTGTTTTTTAAACTTATCGGAATGAATAACTTCAGCATCTGATTTAGCTGTATTTTCAGCATTTTCATCTGCAAGCCTATTTTCAAAAATGTTTTTTGCATCTGCTCTGATAGAATCAGAAATATTTATATCTTTAAATAATTTTAATGCACTCACATCTGCGCTATTGTTGATATTGCTCTCTTTTTTTACTTTTTCAATACCTGTACTATATTTATCTAAAAATATTTTTGATTCATTTATATCAGCTTCTGCTTGTAAGTCCATAAAAGCAATAGCAGACAATAAGATTAGTTTTTGCATAATTTTCTCCTTATAAAACACAACAATCCCTTTTTTTAAATAGCATAAATCCAAAGTTATCTCCGATAAATGGTGGATTGTGCCCTGGTGTCCAAATTAGTCCTGATGTCCCAATCGTTGTTGCATAAGACGGTATTGGAGAAACTAGCTGCAAGCGATATGCTGATTTTCTCCAGATAGGAGCTGGATAGTAACCGCATAATCCTGCTTGCCCCCAACTACCCCATAGTATCAATTGCCTGTGTAGCTTATAGATCATTGAAGATGCTACACTTGCAGCATCTTCCACCATATTTTTTGTATTTGTCCATCCTGTTAGAGGATAAGCATTACCCCAAGTTCCCTTGCACCAAAAGAGAGGGTCTATCGGATTAAAAAGAGTAGCAGCAGCAGAGTCGGCTACACAAGCTAAGTTGGCAATTGGATTCCCAAACAACAAAGCTTCAGGTGTCATAAAAGCACTAAGAGTATCGCTATTCCAAAGAGGATCTACTTCTGTAACATATGCATAGTCAGCCCCAGTACTTTGAAGGCATACAAAATCTGTTAATAACTCAAGTAAGGAAAAAATAGGAAATATTAAATAATGCGCCTGATAGAAAGTTTTTTGTCTATCTTGCCCATCTCCATATGTACCGCCTCCTATTCTTCCTACACCTGCTCCAAAACCAAAAGTAGGAAAGCACCACGAATCAGAAACGACTTCAATTATTCGAGACGGTTCAAAATAGGATATAGGTATACCTATTCTTGGAAATGGATCCGTACACACACAAATAGGGCTGCCTACGTGGCTTGAACTATCTGGCATTCTTCCAGGAACAATAGTTGCCCCAGCAATTCTAAGAGGAAACATTGCGCTATAGTCAATCTTACCTATCAAATCAAGAGTTAATGCCCCCGTTGGCGCACAAACAGCAAAAGCATTTACAACAAACACAAAATAAATTATTGACAATTTTTTAAACATATTTCACTCACTTTGATTTTATTTTTAATTTGTTTTACAATCGATGGGGTTTTTTGGATTTGAAATTTGTCGGCAACCTCTTTAGTAAGATAGTAAGCAGGTTTTTTAAACTCTTCCGTAATCTCAAATGCATTGCCGCCCGCCAATAAAACCATATATTTTGCACTATCAAGATAGCTGTTCTTTTTTGCCCACTCAAGCTCTATTTTATTACTTGCATCGATAATTACAATTTCTTGCTGCATGTGTACATAATCAGCAGGATTAAATTTAAACCCTTTTGCATACATAATCCGCCCCGTAGCATCTTTAATATCTTCAGGCACCGTGTAAGTCATATCTGGGTAAAAAACTTTATTTTTTGTAGCTGCCGTAAGTTTTCTTTGCTCAGGCTTCCAATCTCTAGCTTTACTCTTTTGTTCAAGTTGTTTTTTTGCTATTTTTGCCTCTATGTTTTTCTCATTCTTTTTAATATGTTCTTGAATATCTGCTATTGCATTTTTTTCCGCAAAATCATAAGTTTTTCCCTCTTGAAAAGTAAAAGTTTCACTAAAAAGAAGTTGTGAAATTAGGCATAAAATTACAAACGGTTTCATGAATTTTCTCCCCATTTTCTTTTTTTAAAGGCATTTAACAGGCATGCTATAAGATTTTTCAGCATGTTCTTATATCTCCTCTATTGTAATTTTGTAGTTTTTATTATCATCCAAACCGTAAACATGCAATGGATGGGGTGTCGAGAAAATAAGCCCATTTCTAAACCCATCTTTCCATTCTGGAAAGTTTATCCCTCTTGATGATGTTACAAAACATTTTTTATCTTTCTCTTCTTTCCCGTGGGAAATTTCTTCCTTGTTTTTTCTTAGAGTTCTTGCTTCAAAGATATAATTTTTATCTTTTGCATATTCTGAATAATGCTCTCTTCCTAGCTCTAACGCCTCGTCTTCATTATAAGCTCTTACTCTGTGTCCACCACCGCCATGAGAAGTTTTTTTATTCTGATAGCTTATAATGTATATTTCTTTTTTATTTAGCTCTTTAATCTCGTCTTTGAAATCTTTTAAAAGTTCAAAAAGAGTAACCTCATAAGAGTTATCAAGATATGTTCCGTCCATTCCGCCGCCTACTACACGATTGCCGTCTAGTTCTGCACCAGAGGAGATAGCCTTCTTAAGCTCTGAAATTATCTCATCGATATTTGTGATTGTTTTGTACTCTACGACAGGATGTTTATATTTTTTATTTTTAGAGGTCTTTTTGGTATCTTTTTTGATATTGTCTGCTTTAAAAATCTTAATATCATCCCTCGTTATCTCACCAGCTATATATTTTTCATATACCTCTCTTTGGGTATCTTTATTTTTTACTCTGCTTATCTCTTCAAGTACCGACAAAGAAATGTCATTTTTATTTTCTTCTATCTCATTCAAGATTGAACTATCAAGCTTTAGAGAGCTAAAAACTTTTGAAATATAACTGGAACTCTTACCTATAGCAACCGCCAAATCTTGTTTTTGTGCATACTTACCACTTGCCCATAATTGCCCTATAAACTTCGCTTTTTCAAAATCACTCAGGTCTTCCCTTTGAATATTTTCAATGAGAGATAGTTCTTGCACTTTCACATCATCTGCTTGCAGCACATGTGCTTTTATGCTTTTTAACTCTAAGTATTGACAAGCTCTATATCTGCGCTCCCCACTTACTACCATATAGCCGTCCTCTTTTTTAACTACTGCTATGGGTTGAATAAGCCCTTGCGCTTGTATGCTCTGCGCCAACTCTTCTATGTTTTGAAAATTTTTACGAGGTTGATTTGGATTTGGAAAAATTTTTGTCAGTTCCAGCTCCATAAAAGCACTTACACCTGTAGTGCGTGTTTTACCGGAAGTCGCTTTATTGATTTTATCTAAGTTCATCTCTTACTCCTAAAATCTCTTGTTTCGCTAGAAGATGATCTGCTACTTTAAAAATATGACTTCCATCTCCCATCGTAGTTTTAAAAACTTTGCGTGAACGAACTACAGTGTTAAGTAGTTTCATTTTATTTTTACTAACTGCTTCTTTGATAATGTCAAAGTTTTTTGTAAGGGGATGGATGTTATTTAAGACAACATGTATTTCAGCATCTACTTTCAGCTCTTTTAAAATCCCTTCAAATGTTCTAAATCCTAGAACCTCGGTAATACTTTCGCTGATAGGAATAACTATTCTGTCAGAATGTTCTATCGCTGCACGGTTGATATCGCTATCAAAACCACCGACATCAACGATGCAAATTTCATCTGGAGCAACAGCATCTAGTTCATTTATAAGCTCATCTACACTAAGCGGCTGTAAAACATTAAGCGTATCCCCACTTATAATATTTACAAAATAGAGAGTTTGTTGAAAATCAAGGTCTATAATCTTAACTTCTTTATTTTTAAAGCTATGTGCCAAATGCCATGCAAGGGTACTTTTACCTACTCCACCTTTCGTATGCGCTATTGTTATTATCATTTTTTCTTCTCCTCTTTAAATATCTCTTTGCTATATTCATAAACTTTATTCATAATTTTGTCTTGAGTGCTAAGTCCTATTGCAACTCTTTTCCAAGCTTGTTTCCCATCAAAATCTATCATCAGCCAGATATCAGGCAACCGTTCATCACTTATTTTCAACCTCGCAAAAAGCTCATCCGCTTTTTTATTATTAATGTCAATTTTGAGTTGTTTTATCTCCGAATAGTCATAACTTATAAAATTCATTACATCATCTTGCTTTGATGTAGCTTCTTTTTTGTTGCTATCATAAAACATAACGACAGTCATATATTTGGAAAATTTTGAGAAAAAGGTTTTCTTCTCAGTTTTAGAGGCTTCACCCATAGCACTCTTTGCAAAAGAGGTCTTAGCAATATTTACGCTTATGTCAAGCTCTGGATTTTCCAACATCACTTCTCCCCAAGTTTTTGTCAATGCATCCGCTTTTTGCTGCACAAAGTTTTGAAGTATGATAAATTTTCGGACATTATCTTTAGTGGGGTTCATAGTAGATATCTCTTTTGCCTCAGTGATTAGTGCCTCAAACTCTTTTGCACTAAGCTCTTCAAGATCCTCTGGTATCTCTACTATTTTTTTAGGTTTTTTTCCCGCGGGAAATTTTGCAGTATCTTTTTTGGTATTGTTGTCTTCTAATTTTTCAGTTAAATTTGCATCCTTATATGCAAACCATCCCTCTAAATTATTTTTGTAAAAATTTGCGAAAGCCATACTGGAACACAATAGCGACATTATGATTACTTTAGTCATTGAACCCACCACAAGTATCACTGCCAAAGCTGTTGCCAAAAGTATCAATACCACCCATGCCACCCATCATAAGCCCGCCGCTTACAGGATTGATTAAACTATCGTTTGTATCATCATTATTGATTTTTTTAGTTGTTGTAGAGGTATTGTCAATTTCTACAGATGAAAGTTCACTATCATCTATATCTTTCTTTTTAAATATCTTGTTTGAAATATAAGAC
Organism: Sulfurimonas sp.; assembly: GCF_028694605.1. Taxonomy (GTDB): domain Bacteria; phylum Campylobacterota; class Campylobacteria; order Campylobacterales; family Sulfurimonadaceae; genus Sulfurimonas. The sequence continues at coordinate 164,662 of NZ_JAQVKP010000002.1, forward strand.
AAGCCCAGCATAAGTGAAGTCCAGCCTATTACCACGCCTATTATAAATAATATATCTTCCATTTTTTCTCCAAAATCTGAATTTATCTCTTATTCATAATTTTGGAGATTTTTTAAAAGCTACTCTTTTTCTTTCATCTCTGCAACTGCCTCAGAAATAGTTTTGACACTTTTTTCTGCTTTTTGAACTTTATCCTGCAAAACTTGTTTTTCTCTTCTTGCATCATCATTCTGCATTGGAGCTTGAGCAACTTCACTCTGTGCTATCGGTTGAGCTTGTTTTTCTCTATGTTGAATAACTTGTTCTAATTGTCTCTCTGCTGTATTGCTTAAACCTGCTCCAGCATTATTTTTTTCCCATAACTGCAAATCTTTCAACTCTTGAGTCGAAAACTGGTCAAGTTTTTTAGTATCTAAACTATCGCTGAAGATTCCTTTATCTATCAACCCATTTTTCACCGCTTTAGCGTATGTCTCATCTGCTCTTTGCTCATCCTCGTTTTTACCAAGTATGCTATCCGTTGTATCAAGAACTTTCTGTCCTAAAGGATTAAGCTTTGCAGCGGTTATTATTCCTGTAGTATCTTTAGCCTTTTCAACTTTCTGTTTAGCCTCAAGCGTTTTCTCATCAATCTTATCTTCAGAGTTTAGTTGATGTTTATCTTTAAAATCATGCATAGATTTTTTACTATCTCCCTCTAAAGAGGTTGATTGTGTGTCATAGCTATCTTTGATATTTTGTTTTTTACTATCTATTTCTACCTCACTTCTGGGTGTGTTAGCAGTATTTTCTTTTGCTTTTTCAACAACAGGGATAACATCACCTTTTAAGGCATCACCCTTTGTTGAATAATCTTCACTGGTTTTCTTCATCTCTTCACTTTGAGCCGATATTATAGAGCCTGCTTTTTGAACTTTATCCTGCAAAACTTGTTTTTCTCTTCTTGCATCATCATTCTGCATTGGAGCTTGAGCAACTTCACTCTGTGCTATCGGTTGAGCTTGTTTTTCTCTATGTTGAATAACTTGTTCTAATTGTCTCTCTGCTGTATTGCTTAAACCTGCTCCAGCATTATTTTTTTCCCATAACTGCAAATCTTTCAACTCTTGAGTCGAAAACTGGTCAAGTTTTTTAGTATCTAAACTATCGCTGAAGATTCCTTTATCTATCAACCCATTTTTCACCGCTTTAGCGTATGTCTCATCTGCTCTTTGCTCATCCTCGTTTTTACCAAGTATGCTATCCGTTGTATCAAGAACTTTCTGTCCTAAAGGATTAAGCTTTGCAGCGGTTATTATTCCTGTAGTATCTTTAGCCTTTTCAACTTTCTGTTTAGCCTCAAGCGTTTTCTCATCAATCTTATCTTCAGAGTTTAGTTGATGTTTATCTTTAAAATCATGCATAGATTTTTTACTATCTCCCTCTAAAGAGGTTGATTGTGTGTCATAGCTATCTTTGATATTTTGTTTTTTACTATCTATTTCTACCTCACTTCTGGGTGTGTTAGCAGTATTTTCTTTTGCTTTTTCAACAACAGGGATAACATCACCTTTTAAGGCATCACCCTTTGTTGAATAATCTTCACTGGTTTTCTTCATCTCTTCACTTTGAGCCGATATTATAGAGCCTGCTTTTTGAGCTTTGCTTGTATCTAGTTTAACTCCAAGAACACTGTCAATAGCGTTCATCTTTTCATCTTTATATAAATCATCTCTCATCATGGCAGCAGCAAGTTCAGCAGCTCTTGTTGGATCTGTTTTTCTAACATCAGATAGTTTTGTCCCGTCTTTCATTACTGCTTCATCTATAAACTTATTGAAAACTTTTGGCAATACATCTTCGGTGAAGTTTTTATCTCTTTTTTGAGCGGTTGAATACTGTTCAGATAATGCTTCAGTTTGATTATATGATTTAGCATAATTGTCAGCAATTGTTTTAGTATCACTATCTCCGTAACCAGAAGTCTTTTGCACCTGGTCAGCAAGTGCAAAGGAGAGTCCATCGGTTTTTTGGATTTGCTCTGAGAGATTAGTGCTGAATGACTTCATGAAACTATCTGCCTCTGAAGCAGAAAGTTTTGTTGAATAGCTCTCTCCATCTGCCGTTTTACCGCTAAAGGTTAAAGACCCGTCAACTCCTGCTTTGAAGCCTGTTATACCTTCTAATAACTTCGTTGGGCTAAATCCTGCATGGGCACTTAAATTTGCTCCATTTTCAGTTGTAAATGTTAAATCTTTTCCTCCAGATTTCATATCGCTTAATGTTTTTTGAGTACTTTCATTTGTAGCTGAATTGAGCGCATCTCCTGTTTGATGAGTCACCCCTTTATTATCAGTAAATGTACCAGTATTAATAATTTGTCCACCTGTACTAATGGTATTAGCAGTATTTCTTGCAAAACTAGAGCTAAATGCATCTCCAAGCTGTGATGTCTCTTGTTTTGATGCATTATAATTATCAGAGATACCGTTTGCTATACTGACCCCTGTTGTGCTATTTGAGACTTTTACAACTTCACCTTGCCCATTTACAGCAATATCTGCTGCTCCACTTGCATCTGTTTTTGTCAAACCTTGCCCATCGCTATTTAAATAGGAACTTCTACTTGCACCTTCTGAATTTATCCAAGATTTTTTCCAAGCATTTTGCCCTGCATAATCATGTGTACCGTATTGATCCGTTGCATTGAAAGAGCCTAAGCGACTATTTCCTGCATTAATATTACCACTAGATGTTTGACTTGCTGCTCCTCCTGCTGCACTTGTACTTGCTGCACCGACTCCACCGAACAAACTTACAAATCCGTGCTCTGATTTTTTAGCTATAGCATAAGCAAAAACAGGTATTGAAGCAGCTAAATACCCTAAAAAAGAGAGATAATTTTTTAAATTTTCAGATACATCATTTAGATTTACCATTGTTAAACCGCCATTGGTTATATTCGGCAATATCCTTTCAATGGATATGTTAAACATTCCATTTATTAATAATGCCAATGGTGTCCATAGCACCATTGCAAACAGTAGCGTAAACCCCATTTTGATATGTCCTAAATCGCCATAGATTATAGACAGCAACACAAGTAATATAAAAATACCCAAAACAAGAGTGGTCATAACTGCTTTCATTAACGGTAAATTCTGTTGAGCAAGTATTCCTGTAACTGCCCAAGTCTGCTGTTGATTTGTCTCTGATAATGCCTTTGCATACGCTAAAGCTGAAGCATCACCACCCGTTGCGAGTGCAACCGCTTTTAAGCCGTCATTTGTCATATTTATAAGCGTTTGTTGAAATAAATAATCTTGTGAATTTTGAGAAACACCAAACATCATTCTTGTAGTTTCAGCCATTCCATTTTGAAAAACTGTTTGATCAACCATCATTTTATTTGCGGCAATTTGCTCCATATCATCTAGCTTACTGCCTAGTGCAACTTTTAAATCAGCCCATGCATCTTGACATTGCATATCTACCCCGTTTGGATTTGCGGCACTATAATAAGGCGTAAGATAACCTGTTACGCTCAAATCATTTTTTAAATTTGTACTCATGGTCAAAACATCACCACTCATTTCATTGGCAGTTATGGCACTAAATACACAATTTCCCATATACTCATTAAAAGTTCTTACTAGATAAGCATCTACCATATAAGAAGAGCCAAGGTTAATAGGAGCAGACATAGTAAAGCCTAATCCTGTTTTACTATAAGAAATTGAATTAGGTGTTGCAAATGCGATCTCAAATGCTTTTGCTAAATTTTTTTCCAAGCTTGTAAACAAAGAGAAGGTTTCGCCGATTCCTATCGGAACATTATCAATAGGAAACGCTTGCCCTGTTATCTCATCCTCTACGATATACTGTTTTGTTTGTGTAGAGAACATTCCGATTATTATAGTCGTGATAAACAGGTACTTACCCATCGCAACTGCCATATCAGAGCTGCTACCGCCACCAGCAGTATTTCTAATCATTAGCAAAAGTCCACCGACTGCAAGTGCTGAAGTTATAAGATAGCTCTCTCTTGAAATAATCGTTACGCCCTGAAGTACTTTATAAAATATTTCACCATAACCCCATGTATATATAGACGGGTCGGCAGCAAATACATCTGAAGCGATTGCTGCTACCATAAAAAACAATAAACTGATTTTTCTCATATTGTGTATCCTTTTGTTGTTGATTCAGCTCCGACTAACATAAGTGTCTTATACTGCTCTTGTGTAATTTCATTTCCGTTTTTATCTTCATATCTCGTTTCAATTTCGCCTTTATCCACTTGAGCTTTTCCTTTTGTTTTTTTCTCTTGAGTTGTTTCTTTAGCTTGAATTTTTTTAGCAGCCGGAACCGTTTCTTCATTTGTATTTACAGTCAAACTATTAAACATCTGATTTATTACCGCTTTTTTAAAAAAGTTTATTTGAGATGGTTGAAAGAATTTAAAATGCACAACCGTCACAGGGAAACCAGGCATTTTTAAATATGCAGACAATGGTTTCAAAAGCCCAAGCTCTCCTGTTAGCAACACTTTTTTTGTAGTATTGCGTTCGCTGACTTGCTCTATATCTCTCTGAGCATCTCTGCTTATCATGCGGTTCTTATTTTTTTCTTCAACTTCTTGCTCTCCAAGGAACTCGCTTATAAATTTTTGTCCTTTTGGATCATCATATTGGAGCATTAGCTTTGTACCCAAGAGCTGAAAAATATTTCGCATAAGATGTTCACCGTAAAGCTCTTCCAATCTTGCCAAATCTTGAGTAGCTAGCACAACACAACCACCTTTGCTTCGTCCCTCAGCAAGTTGATCATTAACTTCACTCAACTTTCCAAGAGTTTGTGCCTCATCTAAAAAAATCCATATTCTTCTATTTGGATTGTTTTCAAGACTAAGTATTGTTCTAGTCATCATGTCAAGCATTACTCTGAAATATCCCTCGTAATTGCCCTCTTCTTTTTTTGTTTGCACTAAAAACAATCTCTGGTCTATATTTTTATTTGCAGTTGATTTTATAAACTTAGTTATCGAAAAATCGCTCTCTTCAAAATAAAATTCAGGTCGCATTATTTTTATAAAGTAGGGTTGTAGATTCATCATGATACTTCCCGCCGTTGCTTCTGCAGCTTCTGTCAGTAGAGACTTTATGCTCAACCCGTATTTATCGTTTACATCCTGCAAATTAGCCCATATCTCTTCTTTGGTTTGAAACTGTCTTATAAAATCTATAAGTTTCTTTGTTGATGGTTTCGGACTTGTTTTTACTTTTATGATGATACCTTTTAGTATCATTCGTGCTGTATTGTCCCAAAACTTCTCTTTTGACTGTGTATCGGGTATAAAAGATTTAACTATCTTATCTGCCTCATCAAGCATCTCTTGCTCATCATCAGGTATATCTAAAAAGAAGTTCCATTTAATGCTTCGTGCATCAGCCGGATAAAATAAAAAATCTCTATCCGCCCTGTAGTAAGCTATCCAAAAATCAGGTTTTCTATCATATACAATCATAGTTTCTTTAAAATGGACAACTTGCTCAAGCACTGAAAAAATACCTTGAGTTTTTCCGGAACCTGCCATCCCAATTATTCCAATGCTCCTATTTTCATTTGTATATGGCAGCGGCACTTTTTCTTTACCTATAAAAAGCCTTGATTTTTCTTTAATCATCTTTCTCAATTTTTTTGCATCTTCAATTCTATTGCCTCGAATGAGACTAGTGCTCTTATCGATTACAAGTTTATCAATCAGTAAAACACTCACTATAAAACCCACAACACCACCCCAAATCAGAGCATTGAGAACCCAATCGCTCAATGCCCAATCATAAAGAAAAGATAACCATTTAGCCAAAATCGGTATCGGAAAATCTTTAAAATAAGCATAAGTTTCATAGTTTCGTATATCAAAATTAAATAAGATAAGATCTATATTGAACATAACACTCAGCGAGACAACAAAAACCATGCTGCCGACAACACCAAGTATTGCCAGTTGTATTTTTCTTAGCCTTAACGGACTTATGATCAGACTGGTCATTTTGACAACTCAGAATTAATAGAGATTGCCACTTTTTTTACATCTTTAGTGTAGTTCACATTAAACTTGTTTTTTTCAATTTTTCTTTTTAGTTTATACACCTGCCTTATCTCTCTAGTTAAGAACTTTAAATTTTCACTGCCTCTTGAGGATTCTATTTCATTTATCAACTTATTGACAACAGTCAACTGTGCCGCCTGTCCAAGCATCTTCTCACTCCTATTTTTTCTATTATTCATAATTTTCTAAATTTTCCCACGGGAAATTTAGATGACGATTTACTAATTCCTGCTCACAATAGCTTTGTAGGTAGAAATCAGATTTTTTCTATAGATTTGGTTGTACTTCTCTGTTTTAGAGTGATAAGCAGCTATTCCACGCCATGAATATCCGACTTCATTTACCATCTGCTCCACATAGCTACAAGCTTTAAAATAGCTAGGCTCTATTCTAAAATAATCTTCATGGTTCAGTTTTTGGTATTTATAATTTAGCTGATACGCTCCCAGATCAACATTTGTAATACCTTGTTTAACAAGATGGTTTAAAAAGTTTACGCAACTATCCAAACGCTTGCAATCAAGAGTTCTTTCATCTAAAAAGAAATCATTGTAGTATGCTTTTACAGATTTTGCCTCTGCAGGATTATTGAACGAGATAAGATACTCATATCCTGGATTTTTAGTAGAGTGCCTTTCATTGAGCAGAATTGACAGCATAAGGTTATTATCAATCTTACAATCTCCAAAGATATTTGTAACAATCAAACTGCACACAGCAATCATTCTTTTAATTATCTGTAATTTCATAGAATAGGTCTATTTTTAAAATCATGTATGTTCTTGTGTTTCATCTATCTCTCCTCTAAAGCTCTTTGCCCATTCCAATAGTTCATTTTTTCTATAAAATATTCTTTTCATTGCAGGGTATCGTTTAACAATGTAAAGCCCTTCTTTTATGATTTTTTTGTCTCTCCACATCTTCATAGATGATGGATCAACATCCAATAATATAGATGCTTGCCTTTCGCTAATAAACTCTTCTTTTTCCATCAGATTAAATCTCCTTTTTGTTTTGATTTATCTCTTATTCATAATTTTCTAAATTTTCTCCAATATTTAATTTCAAGACTTTAATTGTCAGGCACACTCTTATTCCTTTGTATTTTTGTATAATGCTTTTATTCATATTTTTTATGAATAGTAAATAAATTTAAACTGGAGTAATAAAAATGCTAAAAAAAATAACTGCATCATCGATGTTGGTTGCAACTTTAATTTTAGGCAGTGGATGTGCTGTAAAAACTGGTAACGAAACTTTAGGAGCAATAGAGAAGAGTGAAATTGACACTAAAATAGTGAAAGGTAAATCTACAAAACAGGATGTTAAAACTTTGTTAGGCGACCCTGATAAAACAGATTTTGATAATAATTCTTTAGAGAAATGGACATACTTGCACACTAGAAAAGATGCTAAATTTGTAAATTATGTTCCTGTTGCAAATTGGTTTGTTGCTGGCACTAACGACACTACAAAATCATTAGTCATAGTTTTTGAAGAAAACGGTATTGTAAAAAACTTTATTACTTCTGATGCAAAAGGTGAAACTAAAGGCGGATTGTTCCAATAATTTATGTCCGACTTATGTCGGGCAATAGAAAGAGAAACGATGAAAAAAGTCAGCACAGCAGCATTGCTTCTTTGTTTGTCGCTTTTTGCACTAGATGAACAAATAGTTTACCAAGATGCTAATACAAGTAATGCTGTATCAGATGATAAAAATTCCATACCACAAAAAACAATAAATTTTTTTAGTGGCATAGTGGATGATTTTAGAGAGTTTGCAGCTGACAACAATCTCATAGATAAAAGTAAGCGATAGTTTTTACATTCCCATACCCGAACTTCTTACCTGCTCTTTTTCAAGATTTATATCTTCCAATGCTTTTTCTTGTAGAGCTGCATCTTTAACTTTTTGGTTTTCTTCACTTTGCTGAGTTTCAAATTCTTGCTCCGGAGTATCTTCTTGAGCTTTGCTAATCATAGATACGGTTTTGGCAAATTCTATATCATCTCTTAACTCTGCTTGAGTCTCTTTATCTAAACCGCTATCTTTTAAATGCTGCTCCGCTTGTTTAAACTCACCTTTTTCTATCAAGCTTTGTATATCTTCAATTTTCGCTTCTTTATTTTCTAAAATATAGTTTTGCCAATCTTCAACGGTTGCATTGCTTATAAGCCTTTGCTCTACATCAACGCCATTTTTTACGAGATCATTGATATCTTGTTTGTACTCTCCGACAGCTTCATACTTTACAAAATCAAATTTTTCTATATTTGCTTTTTCTACGATATCAGATACAAACTTCTCTCCTGGCATATCGTTTTGATTAAAAAATGTAACTTTCTCAAAACCTTGCTCATTTAATAGATCTGCTATTTTGTTAGCTTGTCCCGTACCGTTTGCGATAATGACATTTGTTTCATTTAAGTCTATTTTACATGCTGCCGCTGCATAATCCATTTTTGATTCAAAGACTGCATAATCTTTTGTATCATTTTCTCCTGGAATAAGAGTCATATCTTTAAGTCCAAAAGATTGTGTCTTCATGGTTGCCCCATCTCTTAAAACTTTAGGATTTAAAAAGTGGATATCCGCACCTACTTTGTCTAGCTCTATAGGTTTACTCATATCACCCGTAAGAACACCAACGCCCATATTTGTATAGCTATACTCTTTTCCATTAGCTCCTACACCGCTTATTTGCCCCTCTATGATATACATGTTTTTAGGGATAGAATCTATTCCCCTGTTTGACAAGAACTCTATTGCTTTTGTATCATCTGGAGTAATCTCCCTATAACTCAAAACTTTTGAATTTACATTATTCTCTTGAGCTTTTGCAATGTTGATATTTTTTATCTCTTCTAATCTTGATAAATGTTCAGTAGTTAATTGGATTTTTGCCATACTTTGGTTTGATTCGATAGCTTCTGCAAGATAATTTTTTAACCCGCTTGCATCAAGAGAATAGTTGAGTGCATCTTTATAGTTCATGCCTGTTGCAACCATAACCACATTTTCAATAGTACCGCTTTCTCCGCTTCCGAAATCTTTAAACTTCCACACACCGCTTCTATCTAAATACATTGAAGCACTTGGGGTTCTGTCATCTGCTCTAAGTCTAAAACTATAGTTGCTGCCACCCTGTTTTGTTGTAAAATCAATGCCTAGAGAATTTAATACATTTGAAGGGTCTGAATGTATAAGTGTCTCTTTTGTCATAGTCCTTAGAGAATCAATTTCGGCTTGAGATAGCCTAAAATTATTAATATAGCTAGATTTTTGCTGTATTTCGTCAGATATTGCTGGAGCTTCTGCCTCTTCTTTGGTTAAAGTATTCTCATGTTCTTTTTGTTTTGGCAGCATATAGTTATTTGAATTTACCTGCTTCCAATCTTTTAAACTTGTATTGCTTAGTTCTTTAAACTCATCGGTTCTTTTAAAATTTATAATTTGCTGTTTTGTTTCTATCTTTTGGATACTAAACTCTTTTTGCAGTTCTTCTCTTTTAAATCCTGCATTTTCTAAAGCACTTACAGATACTTGTTGCTGTTTGTCGGCAACATGGCTGATTCTTTCTATCTTATCTTTTTGTTCTGGAGTAAACTCAGGGCTTTGGATCGCTTTTGTTAAAAGTGCATCAAACTTTTGCCCATTCTCCCCATATTCCAATTTGATACCGTCCATCTCTACTATTTTTTCATCTTTTGAAAAAAAGCTTGTATCAATACCGTATTTTTTTAAAGAGGACTCCGTGATATCATCATAAGCTTTTATCTTACCTCTCAAGCCGTCCAACCGCTCTATATTTGTTTTTTTATCTTCTTTGGATATCTCATGTGACTTAGCTGCTTTTTGAAAGTACTTGATTCGAGCTTCTACAACATCAACAAGAGCTTTCCTTGTGTCGTTTGCAAAAGCCGTTTTGTCTAGTTTGTAATGATGAGTTAGCTTAATTGCACCCATCCTGTCTTTTGGCATAGCAAAAGGTATATCTACTCTTGTGTTTAAATTTTCTAATCTACTATATGTCTCTTTTGACATCCTATCTTTATTTTCACTGTTCCACTCTCTTACACTCCCCGCATTTTTATCAAACCACTCTGTGCTTTTTACAAAATTTTCCATGCCTTTTTTTGTTAGTTTTCCATTTTCATCTTTTTCAAGATTGAGTGAAAGATTTTTGGCATCTTTGTCTGTTAGTAAGAGTCCTTTGTCGATAGCTATTTTATCTGCCAAAAATAATTTATCATGTTGTTTTAAAAACTCGCCAAAACCTTCTATATCTTTTGGGACTTCACCAAGATTATATTTTACAGCAAGAGCATTGGCATCATTTGAAAATTTTGTGAATGTATCTGCATATCTATTTTTAGCATTAGTCGTAAACTCATTGTATTTATCTTTATTTGCCTCAAAAAACTGTTTAACCTTATCGGTGTCTTTTTGCATTGCTTTTTCATCAAATTCAAGATTGTATTTTTTTGCAATTTTTTCAGCCAAATAAATATTTTGCTTTGCAAATTCTGCACCGGGAACATCTCCAGTAAATCTTCCAATTTGCATAGCTAAAGAGAAATGTGTTTCATCTTTATAAAAAAATGTAAACATGTTTTGTTTTGCTTCGGCAACGGCTTGAGTATTTTCATAGAATCTCATCTTTAGTTCAAAGAGTTCATCTTTAAACATTTTAATACCTTCACCATCAACATCATTCGTTTTCATCAAAATGTGTGCATGTGGATTATCTGTGTTTCTATGAACTGCATAAATAAAATCATAATTTTTATTATATTTTTCTCCAAAGTCAGACAATGTTTTATTTATTATTTTTTGAAATTCACTATCGCTCATTTTTAAATTTGGATTTGGAGAAAACACAACTCTTCTCTCACCTGTTATATCATCTCCAAAAAATGATTTTGCTTGAGCAATTGATAATTCAAAACCATTCTTATCATAGAGAATTCCACTTTTAAACTCATCACCTAAACTAGCTTCCTTTGCACTATCTCTTCCCATATACTCAATATGTTCTTCTGCTCTTTTTAAACTTGCTGCATCATTTTGAGCACCTTCTCTTGCAAAATAATCAATAGCTTTTGCTGCTCTTTCTCCAGCTTTTTTACCTACGGTATAAGCAGATTTTCCAAAATTATCAGCACCTGTAAACTTTACAATTGCAAAATTTTTAATGACTGTAACGGCACTACTTCCACTGCTAATCTTTCCACTTGAAGATGAAGATGTCTTAGCGACACCATCATCAACTATTTTAATCGGAGCTACGCTTGCGCTACTATCACTTGCTTTGACTTCGGGAACATTTTTAAATGAAGCTGCTTCAGATTTTACACCGCTGCTATCTGATGTTATCGGTAGTGCAGTGCTAGATATCTGGGTAGATGATGAAGAACTTTTGCCATCATCACTTCCGACATTTATATCATCGGTATCAAAACTTACTCCACCACTTTGATTTGATTGTTTTGAAGATGAAGAGCCACTTTTTATAGGTTTCTCGCTATTTTCAATAGCCTCTTTTTTTAATTTTTCTCTCTCCAAGTAAAGGAGTAATTCTTTAGAATCCACTGCGAAATCCTTAACTCAAATGTTCAGGAAAAATATTACTTGTAATATTTTCTTTTGAGTTTAGCGAATCAACGGGATGTGTTTTCAGTGCCGCACTTTTTGAAAGCGATACTATCCTTCTTATTTCTCCAGATATTTTTTCTGGTTCCAAGTCGGCAAAAATCAATTCACCAAAAATATATTTTATAAGATGATGATTACTAAGTATGTAACTCAAGCTTCTAACATTTTGTGTTTCAATTTTTAAAAATTTTTCTTCAATTGTTTCAATAAGTTTTCTTTCAAAACCATCAAATCTCTTAACGACTTTTTCTTCTTGTTTAGCAGAAGCATGGTATGCCTCTCCCAGCTTTATTCTCACGGCTTCTGACTTAGATATATTGTGAGCGATACTGTCTTTTGTAATCATCTCGTATAGGCTATTATCCACGGTTATTGAAAATACTTTCATCTTCCATCCTCTTTATGTTAATTTGCTCTTATTCATAATTATGTGAATTTAACAGCTATCTAACAGCTATCTAACAGCATTGAAAATTGTTAGATACGAAAGAAAGTACAAATTATTGTTTTTTAAAAAACACCCCTTAAAAAAAATAACATATAAAAAAACAGCTACCATAACAGTAGTCAAACCCCATTAAAAAGAGAAAATCAAAAGATTATTAACAGAAAAAATAACACAAAAAACATACCGTTTTAACTTGCTTTCAAAAAAATATATTTTTTTGAAAAAAATCTAACACTTCAGCAACAATCATATTTCCAATCTCAACCAACAAAAAAATAGCTACTGCAACACAACGATGAGCAAAAAAAAAGCAACACAAAATGAAAAATTGATTTCAAAAACCACATATCTGTAGTGATGCAAAAAAAGAAAAGAGCTGAATAATTTATTTGGTAAAGTTGAAAGTAAGATGTAGCTGCATGCAGATATTTAGCAGTTTATTTTTATATCCAAACTGCTAAATATAAAATCTATTTTTATGAAATGTAATTCTCTTTTATGAAATTTTTTAAATCATCTTGAGAGATTTTTTCTTCATAAAATTCTATAGCTTTATCGGCTATTTTTATTTTGCTTTGAGCTTCAAGCTGCTCTGCTTCTTCGATAAGTTTCTTTGATTGTTCTTTTGCTTTTTGCAAAACTTCTTTCGCTTTAAGCCGTAACTCTTCGATTTTATTTTCTGCCATTTGCGTTTGACTCCTGTTTTATTTTTTTGTCAAACATTATTCATAATCTTTTTAAAATTCAAAAATTCTTTATCCTCTTTTGAAATTTTAATACCATTTTCTTCTACTGTATTCCAGTCTTTAAAACAAATCAATTTTATTAAATCGCGCTTAGTATCGATGGTTACAATTTTTTTAAATTGTTCTTTATATTTGTTGTAAATCCAAATAATCTTTTCAACATCATCTTCATCATCAAATATAATTCCATATTCTGATTTTAATCTATCTAATCCACATCCGACTATAGATGCCTCGTCGGATTGGTTTCCATATTTTTTTGCAAGTAATATATTGAATTTTGGCATATTTTTTCCTTTTGTTTATAAAATATTTGCTTTATCCATTGACAGGGAGCAAAATTTGTTCGGTGCCGTTTTTTATTTTTCACCATCTATTTGTATGAGTTCTAAGATATCGATGAGACTTCATTGGTTCTTCATTATCATCAGTAAGCCTATAATATGATGTTGTATTATTTTGCTTACCCTCGTCCCAATACCAACAAAGCCATATAATCCCATAATGATAATCTCTTGTTTTCATTGTCCAAACAATTTTTGGTAAAAATGCAAATTTTTGTATTGTAGCCATTTTATGCCGCCTTTTTTTCATAATTTTGAGCAACAGGTCGTAATTTTTTACGTTTTACTCCAGTGAATTTGCTCAATTCATCAAGAAGAAAATCTACTACGACATAGCTGCTTTGTTCTATCTCCAGTGTGATTTCACCTATCATGCCTAAAGCAAATGCATCCATCTGTTTTTCATTTATGTTTGCATATTTGTTTAGTTGCTCTGAGTACAAACCATACACACGCATGACAGCGGTAGCAAGCTCGATGGGAGTTTTATTTTTTACAAAAACGTCAATCATTTTTTGCCAAGCAAAATTAGAATAAGATAGTGCCTTTAAATACTCGTTTTTATTAGTTCTGCTTTTTATTGCCAAAAACTTTCTAACCCGTGAGCGCAATAGTTCGACTGATTTTGTTCTCTCGAATTTCACTCTATGGTCATAAAAAGAGAGTAAATTTCCCATGATAGAGGCGGCTATGATTGTATTTTGAATAGGAGATGTTTTTATTTTATATATGAAGCCATCATCACCGAACTTGCGCATAGCAGTTAGAACCAATTGCAAATTTTTAATTTTCTCAAAATAGATTTTCTTACCGCTTTTTGTTTTTAATACCCACATTTCACCTCTCTCCTTCAATATGCGCTTGATCTGTATCCGCTGCTGATACGTTCGTCACTCTTGCTTGTATTATAGCCTTCCATATCTATCTCAACAAGGCTATCTCCAATTAAAAAAAGCTGCTTTCTTCTTTCTTCAATTGCATCAAAGTAGCTCTTTTTTGCATCATCATTCAAAAAGCTATGACTGACTAGAAGTCCGTACTTGTTTAATGTCTCGTCATCTGTAGCTAGTTTGATTTTTTCATTCAACTCCATTTAGCACCTCCTAGGGAACCAGTCATTTCTTTTAGAGAGACCTTTATGAATTTATTTATGCCCTTTTTTTGTTTTGCTGCTGTTACGGCTTCTTCCAAAGTTGCATAAAATCCGTGATTTGTGCTTCTATCCCACGCTCCGCCGTCAAGGCATCTTAAGTTATATCTAAAACCGGAGTGCCATGCCTCTAACCAGTTGCTTTTTTCTGCTTCTAATCTTTTTAAGTACTGCTCTTTTGTTCCGATTTGTTCATCAGTAAATGAGCAGGGCGTGGTTTTCAGTCTATGGTAATGTTCTTCCCATGTTTCTTGCTCTAACTCTTCTATGATGATATATGGCTTGCGCCAAAACTCATTTATTTCTTTTTGGCTTCTCTTGTCATTTGGTGTACTGTCAAAATATTTTCTTAACTTTGGATTTACCAAAACTCCATCGATTTCAAAAGTTTGTCTCATAATGTAGCTCCATATTTTAAATATTATTCATAAAAAAAGCATCAAGCAGCCGTAGCCACTTTAATTGCTTGTGTTAAATTGTCACACCATACACCGCCCCAATAGTCAGTCATAAGATCATCGTTATCATTTACACCTCTGCATCTGATACAAGTGATATCTTTGGAATCATCATCCATTCTGCCATTCACCATAAATTCAACTACATGTCTGTTTATCTCTGCCCAAAAGAGGTTACCGTCTTGCTTTACCTTGCCGTGTTTTGAGAGTTTTTTAATTGCGTTTGTGAGTTTCATTTTTTTATCCCTGGAATGAATATCTCTAGCCTATATAGCTAGAGCATTTGCAAGATGTTTCATGAAGTGTAAAACATCACCGTTTTTAAAATCAATTTGAACTAAGATATCTTTGATTTTTCTCTGCTCATGCTTTGGAGCAATTACAATAGCATCAACAACAATTTGAAGTGTCATAAAGTTAGTTCCGCTTTCTCCTTGTGCTTCGATTGAAGTTTCAAGACTTATGTTTTTCTCTTCAAAGAGAGCTACTAAGTATTTTTTCATCTTTTAACCTTTATATTTGTTTTATAGTATAATTATAACAAAATAATGAGTTAATGTCAAGTAATTAAACAAATATTTAAGTAAAATATGAATAAAATAACAAAATAAAAAGTTTTATGGGATATAAACATGATTGAATTAAAAGATGTTTTAGATAGGTTAGATATAAATGCGGCTTCTTTTTATGAACTAGCAGGAACTACACAGCAGAAGTTATCTTATGCTAAAAAGCATAATCAGGAAGCTTATGAAAACTTTCTCTTTAGTGGTATATGCAGGCATTATGAAATGGACCCAAGTAAACTTATTGATTTGATAGAGAGCATTAAAAAGATAAAAGAGTCTATTTAATTTCCCACGGGAAATTTTTGTTTTATCTTTTTTTATTAGCTATATCATCAGCATATTGTTCAAGTTTTTTATTTAAAATTAAAATCATAGCTTCGTATTTATGGCAACCTGTTGAGTTTTCTCTTTCACATGCTTTTTTATAATATTGAACCGCTTTTTTAAAATCTTGTTCCACGCCGTCTCCCATATCATACATACGCCCAAGATTATAACATCCACCGCCTCCGCCATAATCTTGATTTTCACAAGCCTTCTCCCATAGATTTTTTGCCTTGTTGTAGTCTTGTTCTACACCTTCTCCATTTTTATACAAAATCCCAAGATTACTAAGATGAAAGCATCCTTTAGTATTTCCATCATCGCATGCCTGCTCCCATAATTTCTCTGCTTTAGTATAATCTTTATTCTTATATGCTTGCAAACCATCATCCACATTATCCGCCATAAGGTTCATATTTAAAAACAAAGCTAACAAAACCTTTAAATATCTCTTCATCTTTACAATCCTTTTTTCATTTATTCATAATTTTATTATTATCACTAAATCTAATCTATAATTGAGCCGCTCGCCAAGGCATGTGCTATCATTTTTCCTGAATAAATACCTTTTTTTAGTGCATCAATATTTCCAACAACTATAAAAATATACTTCGCCCTTGAAACAGCAACATTTAACATATTTGGCCTGCTATTTATAAAGTTAATACTGTCATTTTTACCTACTGTAGCAGAGAATATTACAATAGGAAATTCTGCTCCTTGAAATTTATGTACGGTTCCTATCTTTTCAAGTCTTCGTGTATGATTGATAGTTTTTTTATATCTGGTTATTAGTTTGGACGCTTGATTTCTATATGGAGTTATTATTCCTACATCCTTTTCTAAATCGAATCCTGCTAATCTGATTTTTTCTAAAATCTCTTCAATACGATCAATCTCTTCAAAATTTACATTATCATTCATTGCTTCTATTTCTACATGTGAGCAATATAAGCTTTTCCCTCCAAAATTATCATAACTTTCTTGCAACTTATCATCTTTTCCCCATTGTGTTTTTACATGTAATTTATCATAGTTTGCTACATCAATAAAAATATCTGCTATATCTTTCAAGCATCTTCTATGCTCATCAAGAACTATACTGTCTCCTATATCATCAAACTCAACACTTTGACATTTTGCAGCTCTATGATATGCAGTGCTCATAGTTGGCGAAAATTTTTGATATTCTATAAACTGTTTTTCTTTATCTTCTTCTATATAATCCCAAGTTTTTTCTTTATACTCCTCTTTTTGAGTATCACTTATTGAAATAATCGGTTCAAGCTGCTTAGGATCTCCTACAACTACTGCTCTTTTACTTCTTGTAATTAACGGAAATAATAAATGTGGCGGTATCATTCCTGCCTCATCAACTACTAAATAATCATAAATATCAGGCTTTGGAGAAAAGAACAATCCTAAAGATGAAGCCAATGTGGTTGTCATTACAGGATATACTAAGGATATGTTTTTCTTGTGATATTCCAAATTTTTTAAAAATTCTGATTTTCTATCGTCTGATTTAAATATTTTCATAGAGTATTCCCACTCTTCAAGGCTTTTAATAATTTCTTTTTTATTTTTTAATATTATTTGCCAAATATATTCTAATGATAATGCAAATAATTTTGCATTTTTAGCATGATATTTGTTTTTAAAATATGTTAAAAATCCATCTTTATAGTTTTTATAGTATAAAGAAACATTGTCCTCTAAAACTTCTTTGTTTTTTAATAAACTTTTTTCATACTGTTCTAATTTTATCTTTAAAGATTCTATATTTTTAATTGTAGTATTTGTATCATCGATTCTTTTATTATATTTATTTTCAAATTTTTGAAATTCATTATATAAAAAATCAAATTTTTCACATTCGCCCAATGTAGTAGCTACTTTTGATATATTTGCATGAAAATATTCTATCTTTCCGGGTATTCTTAAAATATCATCTATAGTATTAAATTCTAAATCTACAAAACATCTTTTTACTAAATCTTTATTTGAGGCTATAAAGTTTTTTATAATAGTACTCAACTTTCGCACATAGAAAATCCTAAATTTCCTACATTCAAAAGCATAAATAAAGCCCATAAATAGGCACTTTAAAGTATAATTTGTTTACGACAACAGACCAATACAAGGTGCTTTTTTATG